>DASSOB010000001.1:0-51580 GCA_035701045.1 Sphingomicrobium sp.
GGTGACGCGCTGCAAGACGCCCATATCGCAGGCAAGCGGTGCCGTGCGCGGAATGAGCCGCACCACCGATGAGGTGACGAGCGGCGGCGGCACGAAAGCCGATGGCCTCACGTCGAACACGATCTTCGTCTCGCAGCGCCAGGAGGCGACTACCGACAGCCGTCCATAGGCTTTGCCGCCAGCCGGCGCGACAATGCGCTCGGCGACCTCGCGCTGGAACATTAGTACCAGCGCGTCGTACCAGGGCGGCCATGGCTGTACGCTGAGCCAGCCGATCAGCAAGGGCGTCGCGATGTTGTAGGGAAGGTTGGCGATCACCCGCGCGCGCTCGCCACGCAGATGAGCAGGCGCGTCGAAGTCAAGCGCATCGCCTTCGACGATTGTGAGCCGTCCGGGGTAATGCGCGGCAATTTCTTCAAGCGCGGCGATCGCACGCCGGTCGCGTTCGACCGCGATGATGCGCGCCGCACCCTCGGCCAGAAGCGCCCGCGTCAGCCCGCCGGGACCAGGCCCGATTTCGACGACCGTTACGCCGTCGAGCGCGCCGGCCGCGCGCGCGATCCGCGCCGTCAGATTGAGGTCGAAGAGGAAATTCTGGCCGAGTGACTTTTTCGGAGTGAGGTCGTGGCGGCGCATGACCTCGCGCAGCGGCGGCAGGTCGTCGATCTGGCTCATCCGGATACAAGGCTTAGTGCCGCCGGCGCATTGACGGAAAGTTGCGCCGCCAGCGCCAATGCCGCCACCAGGCTCGACGGATCGGCTGTGCCGGTGCCGGCTATGTCAAAGGCGGTGCCGTGGTCGGGTGAGGTGCGCACGAAGGGGAGGCCGAGCGTGGTGTTGATGCCATTATGGAAGCCGAGCGTCTTCACCGGGATCAGCGCCTGGTCGTGATACATGCAGAGCGCCGCATCGTAGTTGGCGCGAGCCTGGGCATGGAACATCGTGTCGGCCGGGTGAGGCCCGCTCACGCGCCAGCCTTCGGCGGCGAGCGCGGCAATCGCCGGCGCGATGATGTCGCTTTCCTCACTGCCCAGCTTCCCGCTCTCACCGGCGTGCGGGTTGAAGCCGGAAACCGCGAGGCGCGGTTCGGGGATGCCGAAATTGCGCTGAAGGCCGCGGAGAGCCGCCCTGCCGCGCGATTCGATCAAGGCGGCATTCAGGCTGGCTGCGACCTCCGCGACCGGAATGTGGGTCGTCACTGGAACCGTCCTGAGCGTGGGTCCGGCAAGCATCATCGCGACATTGCCGGGGGAGACGCCGCATCGTTCGGCCACGAATTCGGTCTGGCCGGGATGCTGGAAGCCGATGTCGTATAGCTGTTCCTTGGACACTGGCCCGGTGACCACCGCCGACGCCGATCCCGAGCGGGCCAGGCCGACGGCGAGCTCGAGCGAGTCGAGCGACATGTGCGCCCCGGCGACACTGGGATGGCCCGGGACGTCGGACTCGGGCGAATTCAGCTGGAGCAGGGGCAGGCCGATATCGAACGCCGAATCGACCTGGCGTGGATCTTCGACGATCTCGATCGGTCCGTCCCAGATCGCCGACACCGATCGCGAATCGCCGATCGCGAAGAAGGGCGGAAGATCGAACTCGCGGCGATTGTCCCAGCATTTGGCGATCACTTCCGGGCCAATGCCGGCCGGGTCGCCCAGGGAAATGGCGAGTGGATATGGCGGCGTAACGGTCACGTGGCCGCGTTATCGCAAATTGGCGATCAGCGGAATTCGATCACCGCATCGCGCCTGAGATCGCGCAAGTAACGCCGAGCGCGAAGATTCACGCGCTCCTCGTTCAGCTGATTGTAGACGTCGTCATAGGTCGGCGCGCTCGGGTCGACCTGATCGCGGCCGCAGATCACGAGGACTCGAACGCCCTCGTCCAGCGATCCGAACGGCTGCGTCGCCTGCCCGACCTGCATCGGCAGCATCATCTGCTGGAGGCTCACCGGGAGGTCGCGCATCTTGACCTGGTCGCTCTGGACGACCTCGCCGTGGAACGTCGACGCGAGTTTCTCCGCGCCACCGCAGCCGCCGATGGTCTGGGTCGCTGCCGCGAACTGTGAAATCACCGGTTCGGCCTGAGCCCGCGTGGTGCCTTTCGGGAAGCTGATCGACACCTGCTTGAGGCTGAGCACCGCATCTCGCGGGTCCGGGGTCAGGATCTTGCGCGTATCCTGCACGGCGATGATCGATACGCCGCCCTGGACCGGGATGGGGTTGCTGATGGTGCCGGGAGCCATCTCCTTCAGCACCGTCGCGATCGGCGTCGGGAGCTGCTCCGGACGGACCCAGCCGAGATCGCCGCCGACGGCCGCCGTCGAAGCTTCCGAATATTGGCGGGCATAGCCGGCGAAGGACGCGCCGCCCTTCAGCTGCTGCAGGATCTTGTTTGCGTTGTCGACCGTCTGCGCTTCGGTTGCCGGAGTGGACGAAAGGAAGATTTCGCCGACCCGGTATTCCTCCGTTCCCTTCGCGGCGTTGAGACGGGCGAGCACGGCCTTCACTTCGTCGTCGCCGACGTCGACCGTGCTTTCGATCTTCTGATGTTGCAGCCGCTGCCAGGCGATCTCCGCTTCGATCTGGCGCCGCATCGAATTGATCGAAGAGCCGTGGGTGTCGAGATAGGCGGTCATCTGCTCGGGCGTCTGCTTCACGCCGTCGGCGACCCGTTTGACGGTTTTGTCGATGTCCGCCTTCGTAACGTCGATTTTCGCAGTCTTGGCCGCCTGGATTTCCAGCGTTTCGTCGATGAGGTTGCGAAGGACCTGTTGCCGCAAGACATCGATCTGGTCCGCCGGAATTTGCCCTCCGTTGGAAATCGCGAGCAGCGCCAGCCGCTGATCGACGTCCGTGCCGGTGATGACATCGCCATTCACGATGGCGGTCGCCTTAACGATAGGCGGCATGGCGTTGCCGAAAATCTGCGGATTTGCGGGAAGACGAAGGGATTCGCTGCTGTTGACCGGTGGGTTTGTATCCTGGCCGTCGGCTTGCTGGGCCGCCGCTCCGGTGGCCGCCGCGATCAGAATGGCTGCCCCGGCGTAAAGAGCGTGCGAGGAAGTCGGTCGAAAAGCTCGTACCACGTTTGGATTTTCCCTTGATTTCCAGCCCAATGGCGACCCGCTGCCATTTATTCCGGTCCGCTGAACGCAGCCTTAGCGACTGATCCCTTTCAAGGCCAAGTGAATGGCGAAAGTGCTTCCGGTGCGGAAGGTGCCGATGCGCTCATAATCGCGCCGCCAGGTTACGCCAAGCTGCAAACACTCGTCTTCATATTCGATTCCGAGGCGCGACCGGACGGGCTCGAAACCGTCCGCGACCGACAGCGGATCCTCCCTCTTGTCCGTGAGGTCGATGACGGTGGCGCCGAAGATGGACCAGTAACGATTGAACAGCACGCGGCCCGCGAACCGCAGTTCCTCGACGTCACGGAGATCCTCGATCGCCGGGTCGATGTTCCGGTTGAGCCGAAGATATCCGATCTGCGCATAGGTCTGTTTGGTCCCGACGGTCAGGTCGATCTCGTTCCTTCGGACGGCAAACGTGTCCTTGTCGAGGCGGAAGCGGTGCGTGAGGTCGATCAGGCGGCCGTAGCGCACATTTGTTCGCCCGACGATGTCAGACAAACGGTCGGTGAGACCTGTGCCTTGCGGGAAAATGCCCGGACGATCGACGAGGCGATAGCTTTGACCGATCGTGCTCTCGATTGACAGGTTTGGCCGGTCGAGCGCCCAATCGAGTCCATAAGTGACCCGCGACGCATCCTCCCATCGGTCGTAACCCGGAAAACGGTTGAGCGCGAAGAGGTTGCTGTCCTCGAGATCGACGGAGCGCGCGTCCTCGTTGGGGATGTCGATGTTCGGGATTGGCGGCGTCAGCACCAATTGCACTCTCGGAGCCAATCGCTGAATGCCCCCGAACAGAGGGCCGACAAAGGGCCATTTGAGATCCGCGGCCAATGCGCCGATCACCCGAGAGTGCCATCCGTTTGTGCCGCGATAGATGGGAACGGCGGTGCTTCCGGCCTCGTCGGTGTGATAAAGGTCGCCGCGGCCGTAGGCCGTCAGCGTCAACTCCTGGCCCCATCGCGTGAGGCGCCGGAGGTCCCACTCGGCGCTCAGGAACGCGCGCTGGGTGTCCTGCCCCTCAATCCGGAGGATAGACAGGCTGTTGGCCTGAATCTCGAGCTTGCCGCCCGCGATGTCCTCTTTGCGAAATCGGGCATCGATCGCCGGAAGGGCGATCGGTATCTGCTTCTGCCGGTCATCCGCCCGGAGGCCTTCAAACGCCCAGCCGGCGATGGAGATGTAGGAATCGGGGCTGATCCGCTCCGCCTTGACGACATTGCGCAACCGGTCGTCGTTGGTGATGTCGTAGCGGCGGGTGAGGGTCTTGTCGCTTGCGACGCGGAGAGAGCCGGTGATGCTCCACAGCGGGTTGAGCTGCGCTTTTCCGTTCGCTTCGAAATAGCCGCGGAACCCGTGACTCGTCGTGGTGTCGTCGGGGTCGATATTCTCGATCGTTCCGTAAGTCAGGAATCCGCCGACCTGAAAGGCGCCGATGTCGTTGAGCTGGCGGTACTTGACCTCGATCGCCGGGAGCACGCCTGTGTACACGTGCGGCGTCAGGGTAAGGTCTCGATTGGACCCGATCTGCCAGTGATAAGGCAGCGCGATCTCGAAGCCCTTTTTGGTCGAGACGCTGAAGTCGGGCACCAACCATCCGGTCGCGCCCTGGCTGGTGCGGGCGATGTTGAAGACCGGAAGCAGCGGCAGATTGATCCCGAACAGCTGAAGCCGGCCGCCGATGAAGCGAACGCGGTTTCGCGCGGGGTCGTCGATCACCCGCGTGGCGGTGATAGACCAGCTCGGCCGCTTCGGACAGCCGCTGCCGGTCTGTACCGGACACGGCGAATAGATTGCATTTTCAAGCGTCGTGACGCCGCCGCTGCGAACGCCGCGCTGCGCCGCAAGTCGCCCCCCGCTTTCGAGCACGATCATGAGATTGTCGACGGTCCCGTCGCGGAGTGTATCGGTCAGCTCGACGTCCTCGCCGATGAGCTTGTCGCCCTCGGGGGTTACGACGACGACGTTGCCGAGGGCGCGGACCTGGCCCGACTTGCGATCCCAAACGACGCGGTCGGCGGCGAGAAAATTGCCCTCGCGGTTCATGCGGACCTCGCCGCTCGCGGTCACGGTGTCGGCATTGCTGTCGTAGACGACCTGGTCGGCGCTGAATTCGACGATCTGATCCGACTTCGGCGCCGGCGTCATCGCAGAAGCCGGAGGCGCGACCGGCGCAGGTTGGGCAGCCGCGGCCGCGGGAACCGCGGCGAGCATCGGAAGCGCTGACCACCAGACAAATCTCGTGTGCAAACGCTTCCCTGTCCGCCCGCTCGAGTGATCCCAACTTGGCAGGCGCCTATCGCACCTCGACGGCTTACGGACAATCGGCCAGAGTGGCGATCGCCGTTTCTTTGCCAAGGTTTGACTTGCGCCCTAAAGGCTCGGGGCAACCTTTGCGCTTCGAGGAATACCGCACATGCAAATTCGTTTCGCCGACAGCCGGCCCGCGGGAGACTATGCGCTCGTGCTTGCCGTAGGCGGCAAGGACCGCTCCAGCCTCAATTCTCTTGGATCAGCGCAGCAGGCGGTCGGTTCCGCGCTCGACCGTCAGCGCTTCGAAGGCGACGCATCGGCCGTTTCCGAACAGTTCTTTGACGACAAGGGCACGGTGCGGAGGCTTATGGTCGTCGGAACCGGTGCCGGCACGCCGCAGAACGATGCCGGCGAGAACCTCGGCGGAACGGCCGCCGCCCGGCTTCTCGTCTCGGGAGAAAAGAAGGCTGTCATCGACGTCAGCAGATCGGGGTTCGACGCAGACGCCGCGGCGCGCGTGGGCCTGGCGGCGGCGCTTCGTTCCTGGCGCTACGATCGTTATCGCACCAAGCTCAAGGACAAGCAGAAGCCAACGCTTGCCGAAATCATCATCGTCGGCGGCGGAAACGACGCGGATCGCCGCTATCGCTCGCGCTGGGAACCGGTTGTCGAGGGCGTGTCGCTGACTCGCGAGCTGGTCACCGAACCGGCGAACATCATTTACCCCGAGACGTTCGTCGAACGCGTCAAGGCATCGCTCAAGGGGAGCGGAGTCGAGATCGAAGTCCTCGACCGCGCCCAGATGCAAAAACTCGGCATGGGCGCGCTGCTGGGAGTGGCCCAGGGATCCATCCGCGAAGCCCGGCTGCTCGTGCTCAAGTGGAACGGTGCGGGGAAGGGTCAGCCGACCGCGTTCGTCGGCAAGGGCGTGACCTTCGACACCGGCGGCATTTCCATCAAGCCGGCTGCCGGTATGGAAGCGATGAAATGGGACATGGGCGGCGCCGGCGCCGTCGCGGGTGCGCTGAAGGCGCTGGCATTGCGCAAGGCGAAAGCGAACGTCGTCGGCATTTGCGGTCTCGTCGAGAACATGCCTGGCGGCAATGCCCAGCGGCCCGGCGACGTTGTCACCACACTCTCCGGTCAAACGGTCGAGGTGATCAATACGGACGCAGAGGGTCGGCTCGTCCTCTCGGACGCGCTCGCTTACGTCCAGCGCACCTATAAGCCAGGCACGATCGTCGACCTCGCGACTCTGACCGGCGCGATCATCATCAGTCTCGGGCACGAATTTGCAGGCCTGTTCTCGAACAATGACGAGCTTGCCGGAAAACTCCTGACGGCTGGCGGTGAATCCGGCGACAAATTGTGGCGCATGCCACTCGCGGAATCGTTCGACCGGCTGATCGATTCGCCGATCGCCGACATGAAGAACGTCGGCCCGCGCGAAGGCGGGTCGATCACCGCGGCGCAATTCCTCCAGCGGTTCATCGAGAATGGCGTCAAATGGGCGCACGTCGACATGGCCGGCAAGGCATGGGCCGACAAGCCGGGCTCGACCTACGAAAAGGGCGCGACCGGCTTCGGCGTCCGCCTGCTCGACCAATATGTCGCGGACGTGCTGGAAAACTGAGCCTACGAGACGGCCTTCTATGCGCTGCGCTTCCTCAGCCCCTCCTCAGGATGAGCAGGAAAATTCAAAGCCGCTCATGCTGAGGAGCCGCTGAGCGTTAGCGAATCGGCGTCTCGAAGCATGCAGGTCGATTTCTATCAGCTTGCCGGCACGCCCGCCGAGCAAGTGATCGCGAGTTTGGCGGAGAAGGTACTGGCGTCCGGCGGGCGGCTGCTGATCGTCGCCGACGAGGAAGGGTTTCTGGCCCGTCTGGACCGGATGCTATGGGACCAGGGCGCGGCGAGCTTCCTTCCCCACGGGCTTGCGGGCGGATCCGACGATGCTCAGCAGCCGATCCTGCTGTCGAAAAACCCGGACGCGCCGAACCTCGCGCGCAACATGCTGATTGCCGACGGCATCTGGCGCGAGGCCGCTCTGTCGTACGATCGCAGCTTTTACCTGTTCGACAATGCGACGCTGGAAGGCGCACGGAAGGCCTGGAAGGCGTTGGCGGACGCCGCAAATGTCGAGCGTCGCTATTGGGCGCAAGTCGACGGACGCTGGAAGCAACAGTCCTGAGGCTTGCCGTGCCGCCCGGGCGCGGCTAGGCGGCGCTCCAAATTCCAGCCAACTTTCTTGCAGGAGACCGCCCGGTCATGGCCGTGACGCGCACCTTTTCGATCATCAAGCCCGACGCCACCCGCCGCAATCTCACCGGCGCCATCACCAGGATGCTGGAGGAGGCGGGACTCCACGTCGTCGCCTCGAAGCGCATCCGCATGAGCCGCGACGAGGCCGAGGGCTTCTACGCCGTGCACCGCGAACGGCCGTTCTACAGCGACCTCTGCACCTTCATGACCTCGGGGCCGGTCGTCGTTCAGGTGCTCGAAGGCGAGGATGCGGTGAAGCGCAACCGCGACGTCATGGGCGCGACCAATCCCGCCGATGCGGCCGAGGGCACGATCCGCAAAAGCTACGCCGAGTCGATCGAGGCGAACTCGGTCCACGGTTCCGACAGCGACGAGAATGCCAAGGCCGAAATCGCCTTCTTCTTCAAGCCGGAAGAGATTGTTGGCTGAACTGGCACTGAGCCAGGGACAGTCCCCACGTGGGGACTGTCCCTTGTTTAGCGGCTGAGACCTACGAGATGGAGCGAGCGGCCGCCGAACAGGCCGCCGCCTTTCCACATGTAGCGCAAAATGTAGGTGCCGGACGTTCGCCGTTCCTTACCCATTTCGACATAGCGCGCGTCGATCCGGATCGGGACGGAGACAGTCCGACCCTTCGGCTCCTCGTCGCGCCCCTTCAGCGCCGATTCGACGTCACTCGCATCGAGCTCGCCATCGCTCCCGACCTCGATCGGCGAGGCGCCGGGCAGCGTGATTTTCAGCGATTCGAGCGCGTGGCTCGATTCTACCGGGCTGATCTGCAGCGTGCTTCCGTCGTCTTCCCGCTTCGCTCGTAGCATAAGCGGGATAGGCTGCCTCTGCTCGACGATGCGCGTCGGTCTGTCCTCGCTGCTGCTCCTCCAGGCGATCCACACGCCCAGTGCGGAGACGATCAGCGCGGCGATGGCGATGATCTCGCCAAGGTTGACCCAGCGGCGCCTGCGCTCCGATTCGGATTCGCTCATCGGCCGCCGGCCTCCAGCAGCCGCCGCGGCGCGGCAAGCTCCCAGCTCTCGGCAATCCGGTCGCCGACATGGTCCCAATCGACGCTGTCGCCCGCGAGATTGACCGAAATCCAGCTCGGCAGATAGGCCGGCTTCGAATAGGTTTCGGGATGCGCCTCGAGCAGCATCGCCTGCTCGTCGAGGCTGCTGATCCGCACGCACACCACCGTCTTGCCATCGCCGTGATGATTGTCGCGGAACTGCGCGAATTGCTTGCCGGCGACGAAGAAGGTCGGCTGCCCGTGCGACAGCCGTTCCTCGGCTGCCGGAAGCTCCAGCGCGGCTTCGCGCACCTTGGTCAGCGGGTCTGTCATCGCTCGACGAACTCGTTCAGGACCTCGGGATATAGCCGATGCTCGGCCGATAACACCCGTTGCTCCAGCGTGGCGGGCGTGTCGCCCGATTCGATCGGCACCTCGGCCTGTCCGAGCACCTCTCCAGCGTCGAGCTCCTCGGTCACCACGTGAACTGAGCAACCACTCACGGAGTCGCCTGCTTCGAGAGCGCGCGCGTGAGTGTCGAGGCCGCGATATTTCGGGAGCAGGGAAGGGTGGATGTTGACGATCCTCCCGCGCCATTCCTCGACGAACCATGGCGAGAGAATGCGCATGAAGCCGGCGAGCGCGATCGTACCGACGCCACGTTCGTCGAGCGTTGCGCCCAACAACCGGTCATATTCTTCCTTGCCGACACCCTTGCTCTCCAGCGACCAGGTGGCGAGGCCGCGAGCGCGAGCCCACTCCAGGCCGGGGGCCGTTGGCTTGTTCGACGCGATCAGGGCAACCTCATAGGCACGCGCTTGCTCCACTAGCGCCCGCATATTGCTGCCGCGGCCGGAGATCAGGATTGCGACTCGCTTCGGGTCACGCATTGTGGGTTGCGGACCAGTCCTTGTCCGAGTTCCAGGTCCCGGCCGCGCCCGAAACCGTGCAGCCGCGCGGGCCTTGGTCGATCCGGCCGATCTCGAAGGCAGTTTCGCCGGTGCCTTCGAGCGAGCGAATCACTTCCGCGGTTTCGTCCCGCGCCACGACCAGCGCCATTCCGATGCCGCAGTTGAAGGTTCGCGCCATTTCCTCGGGCGCGATGTTCCCGCCTTGCTGGAGAAGCAGGAAGATCGAGGGAAGGGCCCATCGGCCTGTATCTATGAGTGCATGACACTTGTCGGGCAGAACCCTCGGAATATTCTCGAGAAGCCCACCGCCCGTGATGTGCGCGAGGCCTTTGATCCGGCCCTCCTGCGCCAGCGGAAGCAAGCCTCGGACGTAGATACGCGTCGGCTCCAGCAATGCGTCGCCGAGACTTCGATTGCCTTGGCCCGGAAGGCGCTGGTCCAGGTTCCAGCCGTCCTCGGCAATGATGCGCCGGACAAGCGAAAAGCCGTTGGAATGAACGCCCGAGCTCGCGAGCCCGAGAATGATGTCGCCGGGTGTAATTTTCGCGCCGGTCAGCACCTTGTCCCGCTCGACAGCACCGACGCAGAAACCGGCGAGATCGTAATCGCCCGCGGCATACATGCCCGGCATCTCGGCGGTCTCGCCGCCGATCAGCGCGCAGCCGGCCTGGCGGCATCCTTCGGCGATCGACTTGACGACCGTCGCGGCAACTTCGTTGTCGAGTTTCCCGGTTGCGTAATAATCGAGGAAAAACAAAGGCTCGGCGCCCTGGACGATGAGATCGTTGGCGCACATCGCGACAAGGTCGATCCCGACGCCTTCGTGCCGGCCGGTCTCGATCGCGAGCTTGAGCTTGGTACCGACGCCGTCATTGGCGGCGACGAGCAGGGGATCGGAATAACCCGCTGCCTTCAAATCGAAAAATCCGCCGAACCCGCCAAGCTCCGCGTCGGCGCCGGGCCTGGCGGTAGATCGTGCGAGGGGGCCGATGGCTTTCACGAGCGCATTGCCGGTCTCGATCGACACGCCGGCATCTTTGTAGGTCAGTCCCATCGTTCTCCGTGCTCCGTTGAACAGGCAAGCCGACCGCTGGTGGCGGTCGGAACCTGTTCAAGGCCTTCGCCAGGCTCGGTCCCTACTCAGCATGAGCGGAAATGAGAACCGCTCATCCTGAGTAGCCGCTGAGTGAAATCGAAGCGGCGTATCGAAGGACGCTTGGATTTCCACGCCGTTGTCGCCAAAAGACCCTCCGAATGCTTCGCCGCCGTATCGTTGCACCCTTGATGTTGCTGCTCGCCGCGATCGGGATTTCCGCGATCGTGTACGCTCAGCTTGAAACCGCCGAGCGGGGAATTCTCCCGCTCGACAGCTCGGGCACGCTGGAAATCGGCGGAATTCACGTGGATGTCGGCGGGGCGGACGCGGAGTCCGCGCGCTACGCCGGCTGGCGGGTCGCCCAGCGTCAGGGCTTCCGCGCGCTATGGGCGAAGATTCATCACGCCTCGCCGAGCCAGGCTCCGAACCTGCCGGATAGCACGCTCGACGACATCGTCAGCGCCATCAATGTGGAACGCGAAGAGATTGGCCCCCGCCGATACATCGCCGACCTCGGGGTCCAGTTCGACCGCGCTCGGGCGGCGCCTTTCCTCGGCGTCGAAGGAGGGCAGGTGCAGCGGTCCGCTCCGATGCTCCTGATTCCCATAACCGTCACCGCGGGTACGGCGACGAGCGTTGAGCTGCGCAATGCGTGGCAGCGCGCCTGGGCCCAGTTCCGGACCTCGCAGAGCCCGATCGACTACGTCCGGGTGAGCGGCATGGGGACTGATCCCTTGCTCGTGAATGCCGCTCTGACCGGGAGGCCCGGCCGTGGGTGGTGGCGCAACCTGCTCGATCTGTACGGCGCGACGGACATATTGGTCGCCGAAGTCCAGCTTCAGCGTTCTTATCCCGGTGGGCCGGCGAGGGCTCGCTTCATCGCCCGGCATGGCCCGGACAATGAGATCGTCGGCGGTTTCACCCTCACCGCGCCAAACAGTGACGCGATTCCCGCGATGATGGCTCAGGGCGCCCAGCGGATGGACGCTCTCTATGCGCGGGCGCTCGACGAAGGCCGCTTGAACCGCGACCAGTCGTTGAACCTGCCACCGCCGCCCGTGCAGCTCGCGCCAACCGTGCAGCTCCCGCCAGTGTCGTTGTTCAATGCCTATCAGGTGCAGGTCACCGGCAAGGACGTGAACATTTACAACTTCGCGATGGCACACCTGCGGACCTTGCCGGGCATCGAGTCCGCGACTCCGCAGCAGATCAATGCGTCGGGCACCAGCTATGTGCTCGTTCACTATCGCGGTGACATTTCGCAGCTCGCGGCCGCCCTCAGCGCACGCGGATGGATTGTCGATACTTCAGGCACGGTCATCCGGATGCGTTCTTCGTCCGACAAGCCACCGGCGCTCCCGCCGCCGCCGGTTCCGGTACAGCCGGCCCAACCGAAACCGGCGCAGCCGCAGCCCCCGCAACAGCAACAGCCGCAGCCAAGCCGGCCACCCGGCGAGGCATGAAGCAGCGTCCCGACCAGATCGCGCTCCCCCTGGACTGGCCGCAAGGCGACGGCGACGCCCGCTTCATCGTCTCGGACGCGAATCGTGATGCGTTCGACCATTTTCGCAAATGGAGCATGTGGCCGGTCAAGGCGACGATCCTGACCGGCCCGCGGCGCTCCGGTCGGACGCTGCTTGCCCGGAGTTTCGTCGAGCGCGTCGGCGGACGTCTGTTCGACGGCGCTGAGAGTCGCGACGAGGAAGAGCTGTTCCACGCCTGGAACCAGGCGCAGGACAGCGGGCGGCCGTTGATCATGATCGCCGACGAAGCTCCACCCGCATGGCTGCCGGACCTGCCGGATCTCAAGACGCGATTGGCGATCACCCCGGTGACGCAAATCGGCCACCCCGACGATTCATTGTTCGCGGCGCTGATCCAGCTTCATTTCGCCGATCGCGGCCTGCATATCCCGGCGGAGGCCCTGCGCTTCATGAGCGAACGGCTGCACCGGGATTACTGGACCGCGGAGCGGGCCGTCGAGGAAGTCGATCGGCATGCTATCTCGGAGCGGGCGCGGCTGTCGCTCCCGACAGTCCGCCGCGCGCTACTCGATGCTCGGATGATCAGCGAGGCGGCCTAGCCGCAGTTGATCTTGGTGATCGTGTTCGACGCGTCGAGATAGACCGTCACGCGGTCCGAACGATAATCCATCGTCATCGCCACACCGGGAGGCGCCCAGCGTACGATCCTGGCATGCGATACGCGCTTGATCGCCTCGGCGGTCTCGTCGGAGCGCATCTGGCCGATGAACTGCCCGGTACCGTCCGCCGTGCAGACGTGACCCGGCGTTTGCCCATGAACCGGTGCGGCAAGCGTTGGTGCGCGGCCGGGCGCGGCGGCCGTTGAGCAAGCGCCCAGCAGCGCTGGAACGAGCACGAGCAGCTTACGCATCGACCGTCTCCTCGGCTCGAACCCTGCTCATCTTGAGCTTGCCGTCCTCGATCGCGAACGCCATGCGCCCCTCGACCAGATCGAGCGCATCCTTGCCGAATTGCTCGTAGCGCCAGCCGGTCAGAATCTTGAGGCCCTTGCGGACGCCGGCCGCGAGCGCTTCCAGGTCGTCCGACCGCGCAATCAGGCGGCTCGCGACTCCATTCTCTTTCGCGCGAATCTTCAGCAGCAGCTTCAACAGGTCGCTGACCAGCACCGCGTCCTTTGTCAGCCCAGGCCGGCGCGGCTCGCGGTCCGGGAGCTCGTCCGGCTCGAGCGGCTTCGCTGCCTGGATAGCGGCCATGAGCCGGCCGCCGATGTCATTGGCCTTCCATCCTGCGGAAAGGCCACGCACGCGCCCCAAATCTTCCTGAGTTTTGGGCGGATGGA
The DNA here is from genome assembly GCA_035701045.1 of Sphingomicrobium sp. Taxonomy (GTDB): domain Bacteria; phylum Pseudomonadota; class Alphaproteobacteria; order Sphingomonadales; family Sphingomonadaceae; genus Sphingomicrobium. Next base: position 13,476 of record DASSOB010000001.1, read on the forward strand.
GGACGATCTCGTTCATCGTGTCGTCTTTGACGATCCGCCCGCGCGGAAGGTTCTTGGTTCGCGCTTCGGTTTCACGCCAGCCGGCAAGAGCTTTCAGCCGCCCGAGTACGGCCGGGTTCCGGCTCGGCAGCTTGAGGCGCTTCCAGGCATCTTCCGGCTCGAAGGCGAAGCTGGACGGATCGGCGAGGCGCTCCATTTCCTCGTCGAGCCATGCGCCGCGGCCGGTTTTCTTCAGCTTCTGCACCATCCTCGGGAACACGGTGGCAAGATGTGTGACGTCGGCGATCGCATAGTCGATCTGGCGTTTGTCGAGCGGCCGGCGGCCCCAGTCGGTGAACCGCGCCCCTTTGTCGAGACTGTGACCGAGCAGGCTTTCGATGAGATTCGAATAGCCGATCTGCTCGCCGTGACCGAGTGCCATGGCCGCGATCTGCGTATCGAACAAAGGTTGGGGCACCTTGCCGGTAAGATTATGGATAATCTCCAGGTCCTGCCCGCCGGCGTGGAAGACCTTGAGGATGTCGTAATTCTTCACGAACAGCTCGAGCAGCGGCTTCATGTCGAGACCGTCCGCCTTGGGATCGATGGCCGCCGCTTCTTCGGTACTCGCGACCTGAATCAGGCACAGATCGGGCCAATAGCTGTTCTCGCGCATGAACTCGGTGTCCACGGCGACGAACGGCTGGCGGGAGAGGCGGTCGACCAGAGCCTTGAGGTCATCCGAGCTGGTAATCAACGGGTGGATACGCATGAGTCTCTGGCGCCCATAGACCCGGGCAGCCGGGTTGACAAAAGGAGAGTGGGAAGGGAAGCGCGCTGGCGAATTTCCCCGTTTCGTCATTCCCGCGGAAGCGGGAACCTAGTTCACTGTCGACTGGGTCCGCGCTCGCGCGAGGATGGCGAGGATAGAGAGACCAGATGCACGCTTACCGTACCCACAGCTGCGCCGAGCTTCGCCTCGGCAATGTCGGCGACACGGTCCGCCTTTCGGGCTGGGTCCATCGCAAGCGCGACCACGGCCACCTGCTGTTCGTCGATTTGCGCGACCATCACGGGATCACGCAGATCGTCACGGATACGGATTCGCCCGCGTTCAAGACATTCGACCGGCTCCGCCTTGAGTCGGTCGTCACCGTGGCGGGCGAGGTCGTCGCGCGTTCGGCGGAAACGGTGAATCCCAATCTCGCGACCGGCGAAATCGAGGTCCGGGCTGGCGAAGTAACGGTCCAGTCAGAAGCGGCCGAGCTGCCGATGCCGGTCGCGACCGAGGCCGATTATCCCGAGGAAATCCGTTTAAAGTACCGCTACCTCGATCTCCGGCGCGAGCAGGTGCACGCGAATATCATGCTGCGATCGGCGGTGATTGCCTCGATCCGCCGCCGCATGATCGATCAGGGTTTCACCGAGTTCCAGACGCCGATCCTGACCGCCAGCAGCCCCGAGGGCGCACGCGACTATCTCGTCCCGAGCCGGGTGCATCCCGGCAAGTTCTACGCGCTCCCGCAGGCGCCGCAGATGTTCAAGCAGCTCATCATGGTCGCCGGCTTCGACCGCTATTTTCAGATCGCGCCCTGCTTCCGCGACGAGGATGCGCGCGCCGACCGGAGCCCGGGCGAATTCTACCAGCTCGACTTCGAGATGAGCTTCGTCACCCAGGATGATGTCTTCGAGGCGATTGAGCCGGTGCTGTCGGGCGTCTTCCAGGAATTCGCCAACGGCCGCACCGTGACGCCGGCGGGTGAATATCCTCGTATCCCGTATAAGGAAGCGCTGTTAAAATACGGAACAGACAAGCCGGACCTTCGCAATCCGTTGCTGATCACCGATGTCGGCGAGCATTTCAAAGGATCGGGCTTCGGACTCTTCGCAGGCATCGTCGACAAGGGCGGCGTGGTCCGAGCGATTCCGGCGCCGGCGACCGCCGGGAAGAGCCGTAAATTCTTCGACGACATGAACGAATGGGCGCGGAGCGAAGGGTTTGCGGGCCTCGGCTACGCCACGCGCAAGGGCGGGGAGTGGGGCGGCCCGATCGCCAAGAACCACGGCGACGAGGGCATGGCCCGCCTCGCCGAGGCGATGGGGATCGGCCCCGACGACGGCATCTTCTTCGCCGCCGGCCAGGAAGAGGATGCGGCGCGGCTCGCCGGAGCGGCGCGCACGCGCGTCGCCGAGCAGCTTGGGTTGATCGAGGATGGTGCGTTCCGCTTCTGCTGGATCGTCGATTTTCCGATGTACGAGTTCAATGAGGACCAGCAGAAGATCGACTTCAGCCACAACCCGTTTTCGATGCCGCAGGGCGGGATGGATGCGCTGGAGAGCAAAGATCCGCTCGAGATTCTCGCCTGGCAATATGACATCGTCTGCAACGGCGTGGAGCTCTCGTCCGGCGCGATCCGGAATCACCGCCCGGACATCATGTACAAGGCGTTCGAAATTGCCGGCTACACGCGCGAGGAGGTCGACACCAACTTCGCCGGCATGATCAACGCCTTCAAGTTCGGGGCTCCTCCGCACGGCGGCTCGGCGCCCGGCATCGATCGCATCGTGATGCTGATCGCCGACGAGCCCAACATCCGCGAAGTCATCCTCTTCCCGATGAACCAGAAGGCGGAGGATTTGATGATGAATGCTCCGTCGGAGGTCATGCCGAAGCAGCTGAAGGAGCTCAACATCAAGGTCGTGCAGCCGAGCTGAGCTTAGTCCGGATAGCGGATCGCGATGATTTCGTAGCTCTTTTCGCCCGCGGGCAGGCGGACGATCCGCTCGTCGCCGACTCGCGCGCCGACGAGCGCTCGCGCGAAGGGAGCACTCCAGCCGATCCGTCCCGCCGACGCATCGGCTTCGTCGTCGCCGACGATGGTCAGCGTGCGCCGATTGTCGTCTTCGTCCGCGACCTCGACAGTCGCCCCGAAGCGCACCTGATCGCGCGCCTGCTGCAGTGCCGGATCGACGACCTTCGCATTCCTCATGATTTTGGCGAGCCAGGCGAGCCGCCGGTCGATTTCGCGCAGGCGGCGCTTTCCGTAAATGTAATCGGCATTCTCCGACCGGTCGCCGAGCGACGCGGCCCATGAGACGGTCTCGACGATCTTCGGCCGCTCGACGCCGAATAATTCGTCATAGTCGGCGCGGATTCGCGCAAAACCTTCGGGCGTGATGTAGCGGTCGGCCATCGGCGCTGACTATCAGCCCGGCCGATCCTTTCCGAGATAGCGCGAGACGTGCATGGCCTGCTGCTGCGGTTGGGGCGTGCGCATCGAATCGTAGACGACACTGTTTTCGATCACGCGCTGCACGTAGCCGCGAGTCTCGGTGTAGGGGATCGCCTCGATCCACTTGACCACGTCGACTTGCCCGCGCGGATCGCCATATTGGCGAACCCATTTTCCGACGTTGCCCGATCCCGCGTTGTAGCTGGCGACCGCGAGCGGAACGCTGCCGTGCCAGATGTTCAGCATCCGCTGGAAATAGGCCGAGCCGAGAGTCACGTTGTAATTGGGATCGCTTATCAGCTTATACGAATCGAACCCGAGACCCATCTTGCCCGCCTGTTCGCGCGCGGTGCCGACCATCAGCTGCATCATTCCCCGGGCGCCGGCGTGGCTGATGGCATAAGGGTCGAACGAACTTTCCTGCCGGCTGATCCCGTTGGCCATCGACCAGAGATTGCTCGACACGGAAGTGCCAAGTGTCGGGTAAGCCTGGCGGACATAGAAGCTCGACCCGTTGACGCGCGCCGCACGCGCGGTCCAGACGCCAAGGTCTTTCCGGCCAAGCTGCTCGCCGAGTTCGACCGCGAGTTTTCGCTCGACGTCATTATCCAGCGCTTCGGCGAGCGCCCTTACGAAGAGCGCCTGCTCGGTCGAGCGGCCCTGCTGGCCGAGAATGCGCAATGCCTGTACCAGACGCCGGTTGTTGAACGCCGAGCGCTGAAGCGACGTGGTCGTATATTGCGGGAGCACCGCGGGTGGCGGTGTCACTGAGCGTCCGAGCCGTTCGAGCGCGAGCTGTCCGTAAAACAGCCCGGGATCCGCGGCCGCTTGCTGGAAATAGGCGTTCGCTTGCTGGAGCCGGCCCGCGGCGAGCGCAGCCCGACCCGCCCAATAATCGCCCTTGGTCCTCACCTGCAGCGATCGTCCGCCACGCGCGTAGCGGTCGAACATCGCCATCGCGCTTGCCGGATGATGCAGCCGATCGAGCGCGACATTGCCGCCGAGCCACGCGAGGTCGGTATAATTGTCGCGCACGCCATAAGCCTGGTCCGCGGGATCCTCTCCCTCGGGCAAGGCATCGTCGATTTGCCGGGTGATATTATAGACCGTCTCCCAGCGCCGGTCCTGCGCCGCGTCGTTGGCGAGCAGGAGCAACATTTCATAGAAGCGCTCAATGTCCGCCGGCTTGTAGACGAAATGATGCGCGCGCGCCCCAAGGTCCTGCGCCGCCTGATTGTAATTGTGGTCGCGCAAATAGCGCGCGCGATCCATCATCAGCCCGGCGTCGCTCGTCACCGTTCCGATGACGGCACTATAGCGGCTCGCCGCATCCGGAGCATCGTTCTGCAGCGCGATGCGTGCCGCGAAGGCCGCCTGGCGCTGGGGCGTGGTCATCGCGAGGAATCGGGCGGCCGCGTCGGGCTTTTTGTCGAACAGCAGCGCGTCGACCCGGCGGTCATGATCGGCGCGGGTCAGGCTCGAGCCATAACGGGTCCAGATCGCCTGCTCATCGGACGTGTCGAGATCGGAAGACGCCCAGGCGTTTCGTGCCGCCGAGAGTGCGTCCGCGGTCCCGCCTGTCGACGTGTAGGCATCGGCAAGACGCGCCCAGCCGTCGCCCGTCCTTGGCTTTTCCTTTGCAAAAAATGCGATGACGGTGGCGGCATTCTCGCCCGGGCGCATGGCCCTTTCGGCCCAGCTGCGCATTCGCGATTCGTCGGGCCAGTTCGGATTGGCGATCAGGAAGGCCGCGTAGTCGGCGAAGCCGTAGCCGCTGCTCTGCCGAAGCCGCCGCCAGTCGTTCAGTGCATAGCCGACGCTTTGCGCCGGAACGGCGCCATAGCTGGCGGCAGGGGCTGTCGCCGGCGCGCCATATTGCGCCGAGCTCCCGGGTACGGCCGCCAGCATGACCGTTGTGAAGATTGCAGCACGCCACATGCTAGACATCTTGGCACGCGTCTCCTTATCAGCCACTGAACGCGGCCAACTTGTCCACAGAAAAACTACCGTTCCGGGAGTTAAGTTCATGTTTTTCGGATCCATCCCGGCCTTGGTGACGCCCTTTTCGGACGGGCGTGTCGCCGAAGACACATTGCGCGACTTCGTCGAGTGGCAGATTTCGGAGGGGTCGAACGGGCTCGTTCCATGCGGCACGACCGGCGAAGTCGCGACCCTTAACGCCGACGAGCATCGGCACGTGATCGCGACGTGCGTCGAAGCGGCGAAGGGCAGGGTGCCAGTGATCGCTGGCTGCGGAACCTACGACACGGCGGCGTCAGTCGAGCGGATTCGCGCCGCTGCCGACATCGGTGCCAATGCGGCGCTGGTCGTCGTCCCATATTACAACAAGCCGAGCCAGACAGGGCTCGCGGCGCATTTCACGGCGATTGCCGACGCGTCGCCGCTGCCGATCATGGTCTACAACGTGCCGTCGCGCACCGTGGCGGACATTTCGGTCGAGACCCTGGGCCAAATCGCAAAGCATCCGAAGATTGTGGCGGTGAAGGACGCGACCGGGAATCTGGCGCGCGTATCCGCGCAACGGATCGTCTGCGGGGAGGACTTCTGCCAGCTCTCCGGCAATGACGACATGGCGCTCGGCTTCAACGCGATGGGCGGCGTCGGCTGCGTCTCCGTCACCGCCAATGTCGCGCCGAAGCTCTGCTCGGACTTCCAGACGGCGATGCGCGAAGGTCGGTGGGACGACGCGCTGAAGCTTCAGGACCGGCTTTATCCGCTTCACGCTGCGCTGTTCACGGACGCCTCGCCGGCTCCGACGAAATATGCGTTGTCGAGGGTGCGTTCGGACTTCCCGATAGAAATCCGCTTGCCGCTCGTCGATGCATCGGAGGCGTCGCGGCGCGCGGTCGATGCGGCGCTCGACCATGCGGGGCTGATTTAACGCCCCTCCCTTGCGGGGAGGGGAAGCACTCCCCTAATCGCGCTCCATGGCCCAGCCGCTTCCACCCCCGTTCGACAAGCAGAAGGTCGTGGCCGAGAACCGGCGCGCTCGCTTCGATTATTTCATCGAGGAAAAGTTCGAGGCCGGGATCCAGCTCGTCGGCACGGAAGTGAAGTCGCTTCGCCAGGGCGAGGGCTCGATCGCGGAAAGCTACGCCACCGTCGAAGGCGAGGAAGTCTGGCTGATCAACAGCCACATCCCCGAATACAGCCACGGCAACCGCCTCAACCATGAGCCGAAGCGCCAACGGAAGCTGTTGCTCAGGAACCGTGAAATCGCCAAGCTGCACGGCGCCGTCACGCGCCAGGGTCTGACGCTCGTCCCGCTATCCATCTATTTCAATGGCCGCGGCCGGGCCAAGGTCGAGCTGGCGCTGGCGCGAGGCAAGAAGGTGCACGACAAACGCGAAACGATGAAGGAGCGGGACTGGAAGCGCGAGCAGCAGCGCCTGCTCAGGCGCAATGGCTGACAGTGACCGGGTCCAATCCATGCGCTGGCTAACCCGTCACATTCCGACGCGCGAGACCGTGCATCATTATCGCATGCTCCGGCCGTTCGCGCGGCACCTTTCGCGTTCCTCGCTGTGGCGCTTCACGCGGCGCTCGGTTCCGCGGGGCGTGGCGGTGGGCCTGTTCGTGGCCGTCATCATCCCCTTCATGCACACGGTCATCGCCGCGCTGCTTGCGATCCCGACCAAGGCGAACGTCGCGGTCGCCGCCGTCTTCACGCTGCTGGTCAATCCGCTGACAATCCCGCCGATGTATTATGCCGCTTACCGGATCGGATCGTGGGAGCTTCATCACGACTCGACCCTCGTGAACCCCGCTGCAGCCGAGCGATTTTCGGGTGAGCTCAGCCGGCTTCTGTTCTGGGTTCATCAGGCCTCTGGCCCGATTGCGCTCGGCGTTCTGACGATTGCCGTGGCCGCCGCCGCATTCGGCTATCTCTCGTCCAGCCTCGCCTGGCGATGGTGGACTCGCAGCCGATGGCTCCAGCGCAGCCGCAGCCGGGAGGGACATTGACGGCAATCAATTGACTGCCGTTCGCAGTCGAATGAGGCGCGATCATCGATTCGGCTTGGCGCTGTTACATTTGGCCGTCAGGATGAGCTGAGCTGAAGACGGGAGGGGATGAACATGCTTCGAGTTTTTGTCTTTGCCTTGGCTACCACAGCGCTCGTCGGCTGTGCGACGCAGGCGCCTCCGCCACCGCCCGCGCCAGTCGCCGAAGCGCCCGCTCCGGCTCCGGTGCCGCCTCCCGCGCCCAAGCCCGAATATGGAACCTTTGGCATCGATACCGCCGGCATGGACAAGAGCGTCACGCCCGGCGACGATTTCTTCGCCTACGCCAACGGCACCTGGGTCAAGAACACGCCGATCCCGCCCGACAAGGCGCGCTACGGCATGTTCAACGTTCTCGACGATTTGTCGAAGGAGCGGACGCGCGGGATCATCGAAGAGCAGGCGAAGGATCCGAATAGCAAGATCGGCGCCGCCTACCACAGCTTCATGGATACCGCGACGATCGAGTCGAAGGGCCTGACTCCGCTCGATCCGTGGCTCAACCAGGTCCGCGGACTGAAGAGCAAGGCCGGCCTTGCCGAGCTGTACGCCCAGGCGGACGAGATCGGCGTATCGGGGCCGTTTCGGACCTTCATCTCGCAGGACGACAAGGCGCCCGACCAATATATTCTCCAGATGAGCCAGGGCGGTCTCGGCATGCCCGACCGCGATTATTATCTGTCGACCGATGCCAAGCTGGTCGACACGCGCGCCAAATATCTCGAGCATTTGACCAATGTGCTGAACCTCGCGGGCGAAAAGAACGCAGCCGCGCGGGCGAAGGCCATCCTAGATCTCGAGACCAAGGTCGCGAAGGCGCACTGGACCCGAGTCGAAAGCCGCGACGCGGACAAAACCTATAACAAGATGACGCTGGCCGAGCTCGGGAAGAAGGCTCCTGGCTTCAAGTTCGCAGAACTGGTTCACGGCCTTGGTGCCAATGTGAATGACGTCATCGTCTCGCAGCCGAGCGCGTTCACCGGCGAGGCTGCGGCGATCGCCAAGGCCCCGCTTTCGGTCCTCAAGGACCAGCTGCTGGTCCGCTCGATCGACAATTACGCAAGTTATCTGCCCAAGGCGTTCGACGACGAGCGGTTCCATTTCTACGGAACCGTCTTATCGGGAACCCCCGAGCAAGAAGCGCGCTGGAAACGTGCGGTCACGTTCACCGTGCGGACCATGGGCGACGATGTCAGCAAGCTCTATGTCGCCAAATATTTCCCGCCAGAGACGAAAGCGGTCGCCGACGAGCTGGTTCACAACATCATCGGGGCGATGGACCGGCGCATCGACAAGCTCGAATGGATGAGCCCCGAAACGAAGGCGAAGGCGCACGCCAAACTCGCCGCCTTCACGCCGAAGATCGGCTATCCGAGCCAGTGGCGCGACATGAGTGGGCTGGCGATCGACGGTAGCGACCTGCTCGGCAACGCGATGCGGTCGGCTAAGTTCGAGCATGCCTACGAGGTCGGCAAGCTCGGCGGTCCAATCCGCCGATGGGAGTGGGGCATGACCCCGATGACGATCAACGCCTACGCCAATTTCGGCATGGTCGAGATCGTCTTCCCGGCCGCAATCCTGCAGCCGCCATTCTTCGATCCAAACGCCGACCCGGCGGTGAACTATGGCGGCATCGGCGCGGTGATCGGCCACGAGCTCAGCCACCATTTCGACGACCAGGGCGCGAAATACGATCTTACCGGCAAGCTGATCGACTGGTGGACGCCGGGCGATTCCAAGCAGTTCCACGCCCGGCTCGACAAATATGAGCAGCAGATCAACTCCTACGAGCCGCTGCCCGGCCTGCACGTGAACGGCAAGCTGACGATGGGCGAGAATGTTGCCGACCTCGCGGGCCTCACCGTCGCCCACGACGCTTATATCGCGTCGCTCGGCGGCAAGGCTCCGCCGGTGATCGACGGCATGACGGCCGATCAGCGCTTCTATCTTGGATGGGCGCAGGTCTGGCGATGCAAGATTCGGGAACAGGCAGCGCGGCAGCAGCTTCTCACCGATCCGCACTCACCCTGCCAGGTTCGCGCCGACGTCGTTCGCAACATGGACCCCTGGTATTCGGCGTTCGACGTGAAGCCGGGACAGAAACTGTATCTGGCGCCGGAGGAACGTGTCCGTATCTGGTAGGATGATGCGCAGCTGCTAGGATGCTGCGCTTATGCTGTATCAGGAGCTGCCGCGGATCGAATCGAGCCGGTTGGACCGGTGGGGGCGATGGCTGTCGCCCGCACTCGCCGTCGGCGCGGGTCTGACGGTTGCACTACTCGTTGCGATTGCCGGTGCTCCGCTACTTCTGGTCGCTGCAATCGCGGTCGCCGGCGTAGCCGGAACAGCGCTCGCTTTCCGTTCCGCCTCTCCGAGTAAAGCACGGGCCGAGCCAATTGCCGCCGGCCCGGATTTTGCCCTCCTCGGGTCAGCGATGGGGCTTAGCCACGAACCTGTCGCTCTGACCAGCGGCGAAGGATCGCTGCTTATCGCCAACGCCGCATATCGCGACCGGTTCGGCGGCGCCCTGCCACCACTCGAGCTCGCATCGGACGAGGATGCACGCCAAGGGCTGCGCCTGGCACAATCCATGGCCTGGCGCGACGGTGCGGGCTGCGTCGCCGGAATTGCGACTTCGGCCGGGGCGAGCCCCGTCGAGGTCGAGCGCGTCGGGTCGCTTGGCGAACTTCTATTGTGGCGATTTCCGCAGCCTCCCGCGGCCGACCCGCTTACGAGCGCCGTCAAACGGATCGACGGTCTTTCCGGCGAGCGGCTGGCCGCAGCGGGCGTGCTTGCGGCAGTCGTTGACGGCAATGGAAAAATCATCGCGGCGAACCGGGCTTTCGTGGAGCGCGCAATCGGTCCGAATCAAACGCTTGGCGAAACCCGCTTCGCGGAACTCGTCGAGATTGGGGAAGACGAGGAGATGCGGCTCGCCGCGGAGGGCGAAGCGGGGCGGCCGGTCCGCGCGGTCCACTTGCCGGCGGACGCTAGCGGTGAAGGGGGCACCGGCACCTTCCTGCTCTTCGACAGCGCCGGCGCGGAATCGGTCGCCAAGACTTCGAATCTTCAGACTCTGCTCGATGTGTTACCAATCGGCCTTGCACTGGTTGATCGCGACGGACGTTTCCTGACAATGAATCAGGCATTTCGCCAGGCTGCGGGGCTCGGCGCGCCGACGATGCCCGTCTATCCGGGCGATCTGGTCGTCAAGGAAGACAAGGCAGCGGTAGCCGATGCGGTGCGGCGCAATGCGCGGGGTCCGGCCATGTCGGGCGATCTTGCCATCCGGCTGGCGCGGCAGCCGGGCGAGCCGGTCGCGCTGACGATTGCGGGGCTGCGCGGCCTCGGCGACGCCGCCGTGCTGCTTCTCCTCAAGGACAATAGCGAAGAAGCGAAGCTCAAGCGGCAGGTAGCCCAGGCCACGAAGATGCAGGTCGTGGGACAACTCGCAGGCGGAGTCGCACACGATTTCAACAACATTCTGACGGCAATCATCGGTCATTGCGACCTCATGCTGATGCGGCACACGCCGGGCGACAGCGATTATGACGACATCCAGCAGATCAAGTCGAATTCGAACCGCGCCGCGGGCCTGACCCGTCAGCTTCTCGCTTTTTCGCGGCAGCAAACGCTGCGCCCGCAGGTGCTTCAGCTTCCTGACGTCGTATCGGAGGTCTCGCACCTCCTGAAGCGCCTGCTCGGTGAAACGGTCGAGCTGGTCCTGAAGCACGGCCGCAATCTGGGTCCGATCCGCGCCGACCCGGGTCAGCTCGAGCAAGTCATCATCAATCTCGCTGTCAACGCCCGCGATGCCATGGCGGCCAAGGGTGGCGGCACGCTCACGATCCAGACCTATTCGGTGAAGGCCGACCAGGTGGCGGAACTGGGCTCGGACATTCTGCCGATCGCCGACTACAGCGCCCTTTCCGTGACCGACACGGGGACAGGCATTCCGCCCAATGTGCTCGGCAAGATTTTCGAGCCGTTCTTCACGACCAAGGAGGTCGGGAAGGGGACCGGGCTTGGCCTGTCGACCGTCTACGGCATCGTCAAGCAATCGGGCGGGTTCATTTTCGCCGAATCGAAGGTGGACGAGGGCGCGATGTTCGTCATCTACTTGCCCGTGCATCGCGAGCAGGCGGGCGCCGGCCCGAGCCGCCGCGACGAGAAGGCCAAGAAGGACGAATTGTGGGGCAGCGGCACCGTTTTGCTGGTCGAGGATGAGCCGATGGTCCGCACCGTCGCGGAGCGCGCGCTAACGCGCCACGGCTACACCGTCATCACCGCCGACAATGGCGCGGACGCGCTGGAGATCATCGGCAAGGGCGAGCCGATCGATCTTTTGATCAGCGATGTGGTGATGCCGGGAATGGACGGGCCCACAATGGTCCGTGAAGCCCGCAAGTCCAGGCCCGAGCTGAAGATTCTCTTCATGTCGGGCTATGCGGAAGAGCAGCTCAGGAATTCGATCGACATCGAAAATGTGAATTTCCTCGCCAAGCCTTTCTCGGTGACGGAGCTTGCCGAAGCGGCTCGGCGCACAGTTGGCGCGAAATAAGGCTTTTCGGTTTCATTGCCGCACTTTATGCCAATGCAAATATGGCGGGCGAGCATTCCATTCTAATCGTCGAGGACGAGCCTCTCATCGCGATGATGCTCGAGGATTTTCTCGATTCACTTGGTCACACGGTGAGCGGGACCTGCGACACGGTCGAATGCGCGCTCGCCGAAGTGGAGAAGGGCGGCTTCGATCTCGCCATCCTGGACGTCAACCTCAAGGGTGAGAACGTCTGGCCCGTGGCGACGAAGCTCAGGGAAAGAAACGTTCCGTTCGTCATCGCGACGGGCGGCCATGTCGACCCGCCTCCGCCCGAGTTCAACGATGCCCCGGTGATCGAAAAGCCGTATACGGTGGACCGGGTCACGCCGGCAATCGAAGCCGCGGTCGCGGGGTAAAGCAGGCCGTGACGGGCGCGGCTTCTTGATTTTCGATTTTCAGTCTTCGGCAATTTTCCCGACCCATGCGGTCTCTCCGGCAGGACCATTGCCGCCCGGGGCGGAGGCTTTGTCGGTGGAAACGGCTGACCGGGAGCGGCTGGCGGGGATCTACATTCCGCCGGAGTCATCCGGGACGGCAACCGAGCTGATCCTCGGCTTCGGCGGCAATGCCTGGAACGGACAGGATGTTGCCGAGTATCTCCACGAGCTATTTCCGGATCGCGACGTCGTCGCCTTCCACTATCGCGGCTATGCTCCGTCGAGCGGAACGCCTTCTGCCGAGGCGCTGATCGCGGACGCCCCAATCGTGTATGATTTCGCGATCGAGAAGCTGAAGAAACGTCCTGTCGTGGCCGTGGGCTTCAGCATCGGGAGTGGCATCGCGGCGCAGCTGGCAAGTCGTCGAAAGCTCGACGGGCTGATCCTCGTCACGCCGTTCGATTCGCTGAAATCGGTCGCTGAAGGCATGTTCTCATGGTTGCCGATCGGCCGCTTCTTCGATCACGAGATCGATGCCGCCGGTCCGCTCGAGCATTCCGACGTTCCGGTGGCCGTCATCGCGGCGGAGCGGGACGAGATTGTCGCGCCGAAGAGAACCGCCGCTTTGCGGCCGCGGATCGGGAACCTCGTGTTCGATCGAACGATCAAAGGTGCCGGGCACAACGATATTTATGCGCGCTCCGATTTCCAGATCGCCATGCGGGAGGCACTCGATCGTCTCAATCTGTGACATGTTCCCCTTGCTAGGGGCTGGCGCTCAATCCATATTCTTGAAATCAAAGGAGCTATCCGGCGGGAGATGGCGTTAACCGACCCGCAGAGTTGATTGTGGCATAAAGAGGGCTAGCATGCCCAGGAGAGGACGGTCGTTCGCGGCCGGGATACAAGGACGGGAATGACCAAGCTTTCAGGCAGCGATGGCAAGAGCACGCTTTACTGCTCATTCTGCGGAAAATCGCAGCACGAGGTCAGGAAGCTGATCGCCGGACCGACGGTGTTCATCTGCGACGAATGCGTCGAGTTGTGCAACGACATCATCCGCGAGGAATCCAAGACCTCCCTCGTCAAGACGAGGGATGGAGTCCCGACACCTTCGGAGATCTGCAAGGTTCTCGATGATTATGTGATTGGTCAGGACCGCGCCAAGCGCGTGCTCTCGGTCGCCGTTCACAATCATTACAAACGGCTCGCCCACGGTTCGAAGTCCGGCAATGAGGTCGAGCTCGCGAAATCGAACATCTTGCTCATCGGTCCGACCGGCTGCGGCAAGACCCTGCTCGCGCAGACTCTCGCGCGGATCCTCGACGTGCCGTTCACCATGGCCGACGCGACGACGCTGACCGAAGCCGGCTATGTCGGCGAAGACGTCGAAAACATCATCCTGAAGCTGCTCCAGGCGTCCGACTATAATGTGGAAAAGGCGCAGCGCGGAATCGTCTATATCGACGAAATCGACAAGATCAGCCGCAAGTCGGACAATCCCTCGATCACCCGCGACGTGTCGGGCGAGGGCGTCCAGCAGGCACTGCTGAAGTTGATGGAAGGGACGACCGCGTCCGTTCCACCCCAAGGCGGACGCAAGCACCCGCAGCAGGAGTTCCTGCAGGTCGACACGACAAACATCCTGTTCATTTGCGGCGGCGCGTTCGCCGGCCTGGAGAAAATCATCTCCGATCGCATGCAGGGCAAATCGATGGGCTTCGGTGCTCATGTCGTAGCGCCCGACGAACGCAAAACCGGCGAGATTCTCCAGCATTGCGAGCCCGAGGACCTGCTGAAATTCGGCCTGATCCCCGAATTCGTCGGCCGGCTTCCGGTCATCGCGACCTTGCTCGACCTCGACGAAACGGCGCTGGTCAAAATCCTCGTCGAACCGAAGAACGCGCTGGTGAAGCAATATGCCAAGCTGTTCGACATGGAAGATGTGCAGCTCGAGTTCACCGATGACGCGCTCCATTCGATCGCGGTCAAGGCGATTGAGCGGAAAACCGGCGCGCGGGGCCTGCGTTCGATCCTCGAGAGCATCCTGCTCGATACGATGTTCGACCTGCCGTCCATGGACGGGGTCGATGAGGTTCACATCGACAAGGACGTCGTCGAAGCGCGCAAGGATCCGGTGCGGGTCTATTCATCCAAGGACAAGGCGGGTGACGCGGCCTAAGTCCTGAAAAGACCGGGGCGCGAGCACTTCGGCCTTTCAGCAGAACCTGTCAGAGGCCGTGGACGGCCGCGATTAGCTGCGAGCTGAATCGCTCCATCAAATGGGCGTCGCGGCCGTAATGATCTTCGAGGAAACGAACGCCGTCGGCCGTCGGCTGGACCGTCAGATAGGTCATGTAGACCGGGATCGGCTTCGGCAGATCGACTTCTTTTTCGACTTTCGGATCGTCGCCCTTGGGCACGATCCCGTCGAACAGGAACTTCGCCAGGCGCTTATAGTCCTCAACCCGGACGCAGCCGTTGCTGATCCACAGCTCGTTCTTCTCGAAATGTTCCTTCTCCGGCGAATCGTGGAGGTAGATGCCGAAATAATTGGGTAGCATGAACTTCATCATGCCCATCGAATTGGCCGGGCTCGGTAGGCGGCGAAGGCGCACTTCCTCTCGCCCGTCCACGACCGCCTGCCAGTCGACGCTTGCAGGATCGATGAGCTTCGCGTCCGGCGAATAGTCGCTGAGGACCTGATATTCGCGGATCGTCAGATAACTGATGCCCTGCTTGACGATCCGCGGACCGATCAGATGCCGCACCAGCTCTGGCGGGACGTTCCAGTAAGGATTGACGCTCGCATATTTGATGTATGCGGCCATCATCGGCGTGGCGGTTTCGGACTTGCCGACGATGATCTTCATTTCATCGACCTTGCGGCCGTTTTCCCACATCGACAGCCGAGCGTCGCCGGAGTCGACGAGCACGTATTTGGATTGCTCCTCTGGGGCGGGCAGCCGCTTGGCCCGCTCCATGTTGATGATGATGAGCTGCTCGTAATAATCGGCACCGCGGTTCAGTGCTTCGATCGTTCCGCTTCCCGCGATTCCGTCGGACTCGAGGCCGTGAACGTCCTGGAATTCCTTCACTTTCGCTGTGACCGCGGAATCGTAGGAATCACCGGCGTCGAGGCCGAGGCGTTCCCTCAGCAGCGAGACGCGCTCCCCGGTCGAGCCGGCCTTCAAAACCGGGCCGTCCGGAATGGGCATTTGCGGCAAATTGCCCCACCTTTGCTCATATTTGACGAGCCCGCGGCGAAGGTCGGTGTAGATCGGGTTGACCGATGTAAAGAGGTCGACCGGCGCGGCGCTCCAGGCCGCGTCCGACATGCCGGCCAGAAAGCCCTTGCTGTCGTGCGCCGCGCGCGGGACCAGTTCCTCGTCGATATAGATCATATCGACGCCCTGCTCGATCGCCGGCGGGAGATCGATCGGCTCAAGCGCCGCGGGCTTGTTGGATTCGGCGATCGGCGACTGCCACGGCTCGCCCGTTGGCGCCGGATGCGACATCCACGGCTCGGCGACCGGCGCGGGCCGAGATTGCGTCATCCACGGCTCGGCCACCGGCGGGCGCGCTTGCGGCGGCTGACCCGTCCATGGCTGGGCGACCGGGGGCCGCTGGGCTGGCGGAACGGGCGCGGGGCGCGGCGGCGGCGCGGGCACGGGCCAGCCATATTGAGCCGAGGCAGTGGCGGGCAGCAGGGCGAGTGCGCTGAGCGCGAGCAGGGAATGGCGAATGTTCACGGGAACGGACGATAACAACCGAAACTGAACGATTACAGAATCCGGCAGAGAACCTGTCGCAAATCATTCACCTTCCAGCGGAAGCGTGTCCTTTTCGGCGGTTGGCGATCCCAGTTCCTCGGCAACTTCCTCGACTTGCTCGTCACTTGGCGGTTCCGGCAGCTCTTCGCCGGGTGCCAGCGCGTCGTCCGGTATTCCGGGTCCCGTTCCGGCGATGGTTTCATTGATCGGCTCGTCGTTGGGTCCAGTGCTGATCTTTTCCCTGTCCTCGGACATTTTCCCTCTCCAGCCTTGTCGCGAGGCAAGAGCGAGCGGCGGCGGACGATGTTCCTCGCCTTTGTTGCGCATGTCCGGAGCGCAGCCCATATACTGGCGCATGACTCGATTTCTTCCGGTTCTTCCCCTTCGTGACATCGTCGTTTTTCCGCACCGAATCGTCCCCCTTTTCGTGGGGCGCGAGAAGTCGGTCGCGGCGCTCGAGGCGGCCATGGCCGCCGACAAGGAGCTGTTCCTCGTCGCCCAGCTCGATCCGGGCGAGGACGATCCCGATCGCGACGCGATGTACGATCTCGGAGTCGTCGCCACGGCGATGCAGCTCCTGAAGCTGCCCGACGGCACGGTTCGCGTGCTGGTTGAGGGCGTGAAGCGTGCCCGTCTCGTCGATCTCGTGCCGCGGGACGGGTTTATCGCGGCGGAGATCGAGGAGATCGACGAGCAGGCTTCGGAAGGAGCCGAAATCCAGGCCTTGATGCGGTCTGTCGTCGATCAATTCGAGAATTACGCCAAGCTCAACAAGCGCCTGCCGCCCGAGACCGGCGTCCAGCTTGGCGAGATCGAGGATGCCTCGGCGCTCGCCGACGCCGTCGCGTCTAACCTGTCGATCAAGGTCGCCGACAAGCAGGCGCTGCTTGGGGAGCTCAACCCCGCGCGCCGGCTCGAAATGGTTTTCGCCTTCATGGAGGGCGAGCTCGGCGTGCTCCAGGTCGAGAAGAAGATCCGCAGTCGCGTCAAGCGCCAGATGGAGAAGACGCAGCGCGAATATTATTTGAACGAGCAGCTGAAGGCGATCCAGCGTGAGCTCGGCAACGAGGGCGAGGAGGGCGGCGACGAGCTCCACGAACTCGCCGAGAAAATCCGCAAAACTCGCCTGTCCAAGGAAGCAAAGGTCCGCGCCAACGCCGAGCTCAAGAAGCTCCGCGCGATGGCGCCGATGTCGGCGGAAGCGACGGTCGCCCGCAACTATCTCGACGTGCTGCTGGGTCTCCCTTGGGGCAAGAAATCGAAGCTCAAGAAGGACATCGCCGAGGCTCAGCGGGTCCTCGACGAAGACCATTACGGGCTGGAGAAGGTCAAGGAACGGATCGTCGAATATCTCGCCGTCCAGGCGCGCACCAATAAGCTTAAGGGGCCGATCCTGTGCCTCGTCGGCCCGCCGGGCGTCGGCAAGACGTCGCTCGGCCGCTCGATCGCGCGCGCGACCGGACGCGAGTTCGTGCGCCAGTCGCTCGGCGGCGTTCGCGACGAGGCCGAGATCCGCGGCCACCGCAGGACCTATATCGGGTCGCTCCCGGGCAAGATCATCTCGAACATCAAGAAGGCGGGTGCGTCGAATCCGCTGTTCCTGCTCGACGAGATCGACAAGCTCGGCCAGGATTTCCGCGGCGATCCTTCGTCGGCGCTGCTCGAAGTGCTCGATCCGGAGCAGAACAACCGCTTCCAGGACCATTATCTGGAGATCGACTACGATCTGTCCGACGTGATGTTCGTCACCACCGCCAACTCGCTCGACATGCCGCAGCCGCTGATGGACCGGATGGAGATCATTCGGCTTGAGGGGTACACCGAAGACGAGAAGGTCCAGATCGCCAAGCGCCACCTGATTCCCAAGCAGATGGATGCGCATGGCCTGAAGCCCGAGGAGCTGAGCTTCTCGGACGACGCGTTGCGGAGCATGATCCGCCACTACACGCGAGAGGCCGGCGTCCGGACGCTCGAACGCGAGCTCGCGAAGGTTGCGCGCAAGTCGTTGCGCCAGATCCTCGAGGCCAAGACCGAGAGGGTCGAGCTGATGCCCGACAACGTTGGCGACTTCCTCGGCGTGCGTAAATTCCGCTACGGAATGGGTGAGGAAGAGGATCAGATCGGCGCGGTCACCGGCCTTGCCTGGACCGAGGTCGGCGGCGAGCTGCTGACGATCGAGGCGGTCACGGTTCCGGGCAAGGGGCAGATCAAGACGACCGGCAAGCTCGGCGAAGTGATGCAGGAGTCCATCCAGGCGGCGATGAGCTTCGTGAAAGCGCGGGCGCCGGCCTATGGCATCAAGCCGTCGATCTTCGCGCGCAAGGACATCCACGTTCACCTGCCCGAAGGCGGCGTCCCGAAAGACGGCCCCTCGGCCGGCATCGGCATGGTCACGGCGATGATCTCCACGCTGGCCGGTATTGCGGTCCGGCGCGATGTGGCGATGACCGGTGAAGTTACGCTGCGCGGCCGGGTGCTGCCGATCGGCGGCCTCAAGGAAAAGCTGCTGGCGGCGCTTCGCGGCGGAATCGGCACGGTGCTGATTCCGGCCGAGAACGAGAAGGATCTCGCCGAAATCCCGGCCTCCGTGAGGGAAGAGCTGGAGATCATTCCGGTCGACCATGTCGACCAGGTGCTGGCCCGCGCGCTGGTCGAGCCGTTCCAGGCGATCGAATGGACGGACGAGGATGAGCGCGCGGCGGTGCCGCCGGTCCATCCGGCGGTCGAGGGCGGTACCGCCATACGACACTAGGACCACTGGACTCGCGCGGCGAGTCTTGCATTAAGGGACCCGCTCGCCGCGCGCGAGTCCTGTGGCTGTGAGGGAGAACTGGGGCATGAACAAGCAAGAGCTGATTGGTCATGTCGCCGACCGCGCGGGCCTCAGCCGCAATGATGCGATGCGGGCGGTCGAAACGACGCTCGAAGTGATTACGTCGACGTTGAAGCGCGGCGACGAAGTGCGGTTGGTCGGCTTCGGCAATTTCTCCGTGACCCGGCGCAAGGCGTCTACCGGACGCAATCCGCGAACCGGGGAGCCGATGCAGATCAAGGCCAGCTCGCAGCCGAAATTCCGGCCGGGCAAGGTCCTCAAGGACGCGGTTCAGTAGCGCGGCTGGACAGCCGTCGCGGCGCTGCCTATCTGCCGCTCCTCGCGACAGCGCGGGCGCGTAGCTCAGTGGTAGAGCACACCCTTCACACGGGTGGGGTCGCAGGTTCAAACCCTGCCGCGCCCACCATCCTGAGTCGCTATGCAGAGACGAGTTATGCAGGATGCCCTGCATCGTCCTGGCGAAGCACGGCTCTCCTAGATAGCCAGATATTCGGGTTGGAAGCTCGCGACGCGGCGCATTTCGGTCCAGTCGGGGAATTCGATTTCGCGGCCCTTGCGGCGGATGAGGCCCTGGCGCTGCATGTCGGCGAGGACCCGGTTCACGTTGACCGAGGTCTGGCCGGTGATGTCGGCAATCTGCTGCTGCGTGAAGGGATTGGTAAGGCAGCCGTTCGAAGCATTCATCCGAACCGCCGTCTCGCACAGCAAATGGGCAACGCGGGCGGTTGAGTCCTTGCGCCCGCAATTGACCAGCCATTCGTAGCCGATCGCTTCGTTGCGTTGGACCAGCCGCCAGAAAAATCGCTGAATTTCCGGATGCGCCTCGACGATCGGGTCGAAATCCTCCGCCCGTCCGATCATCACCTCGCTTCGAACGATCGCCTGGACTCCATATTCCGCGGCGCCGCCATTTGGCAAAATGCCTTCGCCCGCAAACCTGAGAGCAACGATCTGACGCCCGCCGGACGAATCCGTTTTGAATTTCGACAGGATTCCCGATCGTACGAACAGCACTTCGGTGCGCGGCGCTCCAGGTTCGCGGAAGGGGCGGCGCGGCTCCACTTGCACTACGCGGTGCGGCATCCGGTCGAGCAGATCGGCAAGGCGCGGTTCAAGGCCCGCCGAAATCAGCGTTTCGCGCAAAGACACACCCTTGGGTGGCGATTTGAATCGCCGAGTCGCCATCGATTCTCTCCCCCAGCCCGGAATGCGCCTGTCAAATGGCGCACGCAAGGTGAATTTAACAATATTGCTTGCTCGAAGTTAGCGGCCGGCCGGCCGGCGCATCGCCTTGCGTTCAATGGCCCTGCCTCCTAAGTGGCAGCCGCGGAAAGGGACCCGCTCCCGACACGCTCCGTGGCGATCGTAGCTCAGCTGGTTAGAGCATCGGTTTGTGGTACCGAGGGTCGGGGGTTCAAGTCCCCTCGATCGCCCCATTCTTTCACCTTCTGGCCGGACCGATAAGCAAACGATGACCACGCCCTGGGGCATGCCCGATTTCGACGAGCACGAGGAAGTGCATTTCGTGACCGACGACAAGCGCGGCTTGCGAGCGATCATTGCAGTTCATTCCACCCATCTCGGCCCGGCCGCGGGCGGTGCGCGCTTCTGGCATTATGCCAAGGCGGACGATGCTTTGACGGATGCCCTGAGGCTGTCGCGCGGCATGAGCTACAAGAACGCCATGGCCGGGCTTCCGCTCGGCGGCGGCAAATCGGTGATCCTCGCGGACGAAAAGCGGACGAAGAGCCCCGATCTGCTTCACGCTTTCGGCAAGGCCGTCGACGGCCTGGGCGGCCGCTACATCACCGCGGAGGACGTCGGCATGAGCGTCGCGGACATGATCGAGGTGCGCCGTTCCACGCAGTTCGTCGCAGGCCTCCCGAATAGCGGCGGCGATGTCGGGGGCGATCCGGGACCGCACACCTCGCTCGGCGTGTTCCTGGGCATCAAGGCGGCGGTCAAGCGCGCGCTCGGCAAGGACAGCCTCGAAGGCCTGCACATCGCGCTTCAAGGCGCCGGCAGCGTCGCCACCGGCGTCGCCCTGCACGCCTGCACCGAAGGCGCGAAGCTCTCGATCGCCGACATCGACGAAGAAAAGTCGCGCAAGCTCGCCGAGCGGGCAGGCGGGAAAGTGGTTTCGCCCGACGAGATTCTCGGCCTCGAAGCGGACGTGCTCAGCCCCTGCGCGCTCGGCGCGGTCCTCAATGAAGGGAGCATCGCGCAGTTGAAGGTGCCGGTCGTCGCGGGCGCCGCCAACAACCAGCTCGCGACCGACGAGGACGGCGAGCGGCTGCGCGACCGCGGAATCCTCTACGCCCCGGATTACGTCATTAACGCCGGCGGAATCATCAACGTATGCACGGAATATCTCGGCGACGGCGACGCCACCCTGGTCCGGAAACGGATCGAGGGAATCCCCGTACGGCTCGAGCAGATCTGGGCCGAAAGCCAGGAGAGCGGCAAGGACCCGGCCGCGGTCGCCGACGCCATGGCGCAGCGGCTCATCGGAAGGGCATAAGCAGCGGCGCAATGCACGCGCTCGCCAATCCCACCCGTTTCCTCAGGATCGCCAGGCCGGCGACGCTCTGGCTGTTTCTGGTCGGCGCCGTGTTCGCGATCGGCGGAATGGCCGCCGGCCTCACCCTGACTCCGCCCGATTACCTCCAGGGCGAAACGGTGCGGATCATGTACATCCACGTTCCGTCCGCCTGGCTCGGAATGGCGGGGTGGATGGGAATCGCGGCGGCGTCCGTCAGTCAGCTCGTCTGGCGCCATCCGCTCGCGGCCGTGGCCGGACGCGCGGTCGCACCGGCCGGCGCGACCTTCGCCGCCATCTGCCTGATGACAGGCTCCATATGGGGACGGCCGACCTGGGGCACCTGGTGGGAATGGGACGGACGGCTGACCTCGATGCTCGTCCTGTTCTTTCTCTATCTCGGCTATATCGCACTCGCGTCTGCCGAGCGTGAACGGGGAGGAGAAGGGCGCATCGCCGCCATTTACGGATTGGTCGGGGCGATCAACCTGCCGATTATCCATTATTCGGTGCTGTGGTGGCGGACGCTCCATCAAGGCGAGAGTATCGGCATCACCGGTTCGACCATCGACAATTCGATCCTTTGGCCGCTGCCGCTGACGATGATCGGCTTCACTTGCCTGTTCGGCGCCGCGACGCTGATGCGGATGCGTGCCGAGCTCGCCGAAACCAAGGTCGAGGCGCGGATGCGCCGGATGGGGGCTGCATGAATCCCTGGCCGTTCGTTGCCGCCGCCTATCTGGTCGCGATCTGCCTGACCTCGGGCCTGCTGGCCTGGTCCTATGCGTCGATGCACCGCGCCGAAGCGGCGGCCGACGCGCTGCGCCGCAAGTGATCCGGCGCCGATGAAACCCAAGAGCCAACGGCTGGTGCTGGTCAGCGCCGCAATCGTCGCGGTGCTCATTGCCGTGTTGCTGGCGATGTGGGGCCTGCGCAGCCAGGCATCCTATTTCTACACGCCCGCCGACATCGCCGCCGGCAAGGCGCACGAAGGCGAGGCGATGCGGCTCGGCGGAATGGTCGAGCAGGGCTCGGTCGAGCGCGCGCCCGATGGCCTGACCATCCGCTTCGTCATTACCGACGGAAAGGCGCGGACACCGGTTGTCTTCCGCGGCATCGTGCCGGACCTGTTCCGCGAAGGCTCGGGAGCGGTCGCGGAGGGGCGCCTCGAAAACAGCACCTTCGTCGCCGACACGATCCTCGCCAAGCACGACGAGCGTTACATGCCGCCCCAGCTCGGCAATCTCGCGGCGGAGCACAAGGCCGGGAAGACGCTGGAGCGGTGAATAGCTCCTCTCTCGTCATGCTGAGTTCAGCCTACCAAATGTCCCCCGGACATTCGTCATGCTGAACTTGTTTCAGCATCCATTTCTGAGACTCCTCGGCACTCCACCAAAATGGACCCTGAAACGAGTTCAGGGTCACGGACTGGTGGGCGCGTCATGTTAGCCGAAACCGGCCTAGCTGCTTTGTGGCTCGCGGCGGGACTTGCGGCGCTGCAGTTCCTGTTCATGATCGTCGCTCTCCGGACCGAGCTGGAAGTCAGGCCAGCCATGCGCTCAATCGCGGTCGTCCAGGGCCTGCTGACGATTCTCGCCTTCGCCATGCTGCTCCTCGTCTTCGCGCGAAGCGACATGTCGGTGAAGCTGGTGTTCGAGAACAGCCACAGCGCCAAGCCCTTCATCTACAAGATCGCGGGGACGTGGGGGAACCACGAGGGCTCGATGCTCATGTGGGTGACGATCCTCGCGGCCGCGGGCGCCTGTCTCGCCTTGCTGTCGCGCCGGACTAGCGAGCGGACCCTGGTCGCAGCGCTCGGGGCGCAGGCGGTGCTGGCGCTCGGCTTTTACGCCTTCCTGCTGATCGCTTCGAACCCCTTCGCGCGACTGGTCCCGGCGCCGCTCAACGGCCTCGGCCTCAACCCGCTGCTTCAGGACCCCGGCCTCGCCTTCCATCCGCCGACGCTTTACCTCGGTTATGTCGGCCTGTCGGTCGCGTTCAGCCTGGCGGTCGGCGCGCTGCTCACCGGCGAGGTCGATTCCCGCCTCGCGCGCGCAATGCGGCCGTGGGTGCTCGGCGCCTGGGTGCTGTTGACGCTCGGGATCACGGCGGGAAGCTACTGGGCCTATTACGAGCTGGGTTGGGGCGGCTATTGGTTTTGGGACCCGGTCGAAAATGCGTCGTTGATGCCGTGGCTCGCCGCGACCGCGCTCATCCATTCGACCAACGTGCTCGCCGCGCGCGGCGCGCTCAAGGCGTGGACGATGATGCTGGCCGTCATCGCTTTCTCGATGTCGATGGTCGGGACGTTCCTCGTCCGCTCGGGAATCCTGACGTCCGTTCACGCGTTCGCGATCGACCCGGAGCGGGGGACCTTCCTCCTCGTGCTCCTCGCCATCTACGTCGGCGCGGCGTTCGTGCTTTTCGCCTGGCGCGGCGCGAGCCTCAAGGAAGGCGCGCCGTTCGAGCTGATCAGCCGCGAAAGCGGGCTGGTGGTGAACAATTTGATCCTGACCGTCATCCTCGGCGTCGTGTTCGTCGGCACGCTCTATCCGCTGTTCGTCGAGGCGGTGACCGGGGAGAAGCTCTCCGTCGGCGCGCCCTATTTCAATGCGGTCGCGGGGCCGCTCGCGCTGCTCCTCGCCGTGCTCGTCGGAATCGGGCCCCTGCTCAGCTGGAGGCGAGAGCGCCGGCCCGTCTTCGGGCAATTGGCGATCCCGGCGCTGCTCGGCTTTGCCGCGCTCGTCTTCACAATCATCCTTACACCGGGCATGCACATCTTGCCGCGGCTGGGCTTCACCGTCGCGGCCTTTCTCGCCGCCGCTTCGATCCTGCCGCTCATCGGCCGCAACCCGCTTCGGGCGCCGTTAGCGACCTGGGGCATGGTCGTCGCGCATTTCGGGATCGCCGTCGCGCTGTTCGGCATGGCCGCGAATGCCGCCTTCACGACCGAAAAGCTGGCGGTCGCGACACCGGGCGAGATACTCGATGTCGGCCCGTGGCAGGTGCAGCTGCAAGACGTAACGCCGATGGCCGGAAAGAACTGGTCGGCGATCCAGGCGCGGCTTCGCGCGAGCCGCGGCTCGGGCCTGATCCTGCTCGAACCGGAGACCCGTTATTTCTCCGATCCGCCGACCGAGACCAACGAGGCCGCCATCCGGACCTTCTGGAACGGCCAGCTCTATACGGTGATCGGCAAAGCGGACGATTCCGGCGGCTGGCAGCTGAGGCTGTGGTGGAAGCCGTTCGTGACCCTGATCTGGGCAGGCGGCGCGCTGATCGCCTTGGGCGGCGTACTGGCATTGCTCGGACGCTTGTGGCGGCTGGTCTTTCGGCGGCGGTCGTCGGCAGTCGGCGAGTGGCGCAAGGAGCGCTACGCATGAGCCGTGCCCTCCGATTTGCGCCGCTGCTCCTGCTCGTGCTGCTCCTAGCGGCGATGGTGTGGCGGCTCGTTACTCCAAGCGACACGAGCGTGCATTCGACGCTTCGCGGAAAGCCGGTGCCGGCGTTCGCCTTGCCCGCGGCGCTCCTGACCAAGCCGGGTCTCTCCTCGTCCGACCTTGCGATGGGGAAACCGCGGCTGGTCAACGTCTTCGCGAGCTGGTGCGTGCCGTGCATCACTGAAGTGAAGGTACTCCAGCAGCTGGAGAAACGCGGCGTCCCGATCGACGGAATCGCCATTCGCGACCGGCCCGAGGACTTGGCTGAATTCCTTGCGACGAACGGCGATCCGTACGAGCGGATCGGGAGCGATGCGCAGAGCAAGGTGCAGATTTCGCTGGGTTCCTCGGGCGTGCCGGAAAGCTTCGTCATCGATGGCAAAGGGATCATTCGCTATCAGCACATCGGCCCGATCGAGGCCGCAGACGTGCCGATGATCCTGTCGAAGCTGGAGCAGGCCCGGTGACGTATATTACGTCATCCCCGCGCAAGCGGGGACCCAGCATGAGAAAAATCTGGCTTCCCGCTTTCGCGGGAATGACGATGATGTTGTGCGTCCCCGTCATCGCCGACAGCAACCTGCCGCCGGCCTATTGGTCGGATCGCCAGCTCCCCAACCCGACGCAGGAAGCCGAAGCTCAGGCGCTGATGCAGGAAATCCGCTGCCTGGTCTGCCAGGGCCAGTCGATCGCCGATTCCGATGCCGAGCTTGCCGGCGACATGCGCGACCTGGTGCGGCGGCGAATCGCGGCCGGCGAGAGGCCGTCCGCCATCCGGTCCTGGCTGATCCAGCGCTACGGCACGTGGATCAGCTACAAGCCGACGGCCGAACCCGCCGCTTGGCCCTTGTGGCTCGCGCCGATCGCGCTGCTGATTGCCGGCGCATGGCTGGTTCGGCGCCGGATCAAGCTGAAGGGCAGGAGCTGATGGGCTGGCTGAGCCTTCTCCTGTTGTTCGCGGGCTGCCTGGCGCTGCTCCGCCTGTTGCGTGTTCGGGGCGGATTGCTCACCGCCTCCGCCGCCGCTCTGCTGCTCGGCGCGACCGGCTATGCGTTGCAGGGAAGCCCGAACCTCCCCGGCTCGCGCGCGGTTGGCGGCGAGGTCCGCGACGCCTTTCCGCTGACCGAGGCACGCCACGCCTTCTTCGGCAATTTCACCGCGGCCGAGAGCTGGCTGCTGATGTCGGAAGCGCTCGCCCGGCACGGCAACAGCGAGGACGCGGTCAACATCCTTCAGAATGCCGTGCGCCGCTATCCCGGCGACCCGCAGCTGTGGATCGGGCTTGGCAATGCATTGGTCGACCATTCGCGCGGCATGACCCCCGCCGCCGAGCTGGCCTACCGACGCGCGGCCAAGGCCGCGCCCGGCCACCCGGCCGCGCCTTTCTTCTACGGCCTCGCGCTCGCCCGTTCCGGCGATCCGCAGCAGGCCGTCGCCATCTGGAAACGAATTCTCGCCAACGCGCCGGCCGACGCGAGCTGGCGGCCCTTAGTCGAACAGGGGGTTGCTGCGCTTTCGGTTCCTCCCAAGCACTAGCTGGGGAGGGGAACCATTCACCGAAGAGTGAATGGTGGAGGGGTCCCGGCCGAACGCCGCTTACCCCTCCACCAGCTTCGCTGGTTTCCCTCCCCACGACCCCGGATCGGGGTCGCAGGGAGGAATTTACGCCACCGGCTCGTAAGGAAGACCGAGCGCTTCGGCGACGGCTTCGTGGCGGATTTTGCCGTCGGAGACGTTGAGGCCGGCGGCGAGATGCGGGTCGCGGCGCATCGCTTCCTCGGCGCCGAGATTGGCTATCTTCAGCGCGAAGGGCAGGGTCGCATTGTTGAGCGCGAAGGCGCTGGTCCGCGCCACCGCGCCGGGCATGTTGGCGACGCAATAATGGATGATTCCATCGACCTCGTAGACCGGATCGGCGTGGGTGGTCGCGTGCGACGTCTCGAAGCAGCCGCCCTGGTCGATGGCGATATCGACGAGCACGCTGCCGCGCTTCATCGTCTTCAGCATTTCGCGGGTGACGAGCTTGGGCGCCGCGGCGCCGGGAACCAGGACCGCACCGATGACGACCTCGGCCTTTTCGACCGCATTGGCGATCGCCGCGCGCGAGGCGTAGGCGGTCTTGATCTGGCTCGAGAAGAACATGTCGAGCTCGGCCAGCCGCTCCATGTTGATGTCGTAGATGGTGACGTCGGCGCGCATCCCAACCGCCATTTGAGCGGCGTTCACGCCCGAGACTCCGCCGCCGAGGATGGCGACGCTGGCTGGTCCGACGCCCGGCACGCCGCCGAGCAGCACGCCACGTCCGCCCTGCTCCTTCTCGAGATAATGGGCCGCGACCTGTACCGACATGCGGCCGGCGACTTCGCTCATCGGCTTGAGGAGCGGGAGCGAGCCGTTCCTCGACGTCACGGTTTCGTAGGCGATGCAGATCGCGCCGGACTTCATCAGCCCCTCGGCCTGCGGCTTGTCGGCGGCGAGGTGGAGATAGGTGAAGAGGATCTGGCCGGGGCGAAGGAGCGCGATTTCCTGCGGCTGCGGCTCCTTCACTTTGATGATCATGTCGGCGCCCTCGAACACCGACCGCGCATCGGGAAGGATCGTCGCGCCCGCTTTTTCATAGGCGCGGTCGGGGCAATCGATGCCGTTCCCCGCCTTGGTCTCCACGACAACCTCATGGCCGTGCGCTACCAGCTCGGCCACCGACGCGGGCGTCAGTCCGACGCGATATTCGTGGACCTTGATCTCCTTGGGCACTCCGATACGCATTTATTCGTTCGCTCCGATCGATATGGTTGAGCGGGCCTATAGACGGGCTTTTTGCCCCTGTCCCCTCGATTTGCAGGGGCGGAACGGCAATGCTAGTGGGGCGCGTCCGCGGGTGGGGTTCCCGGCCGCGGATCAGGGGATGCGAAGCCGCAGTCTGTCCAGTCTGATTCTCAACGAATGAACATCAACGCGACTGGGGGCGCCGAAGCCGATGCGCCCAATAGCGCTTCGCACGGCCACGCCCAGGGACCGCTGTACAAGCTCGTCATCGGCGCGATCGGGATCGTTTACGGCGACATCGGCACCTCGCCGATCTACGCCTTCCGCGAGACCTTCGCCGGGCACCACACGCTCATCCCCGACCGGCTTCATATCTACGGCGTCCTGAGCCTCATCTTCTGGACGATGATGATCATCGTGACGCTCAAATATGTCACGGTCATCATGCGCGCCGACAACAAGGGCGAGGGCGGGAGCCTCGCGCTCCTGGCGCTCATCAACCGGACCGTGGGCGGAAAGCGGCGATGGACGAGCGGGATCATTTTGCTCGGCGTGTTCGCGACGGCTTTGTTCTACGGCGATTCGATGATCACGCCGGCCGTGTCGGTGCTCTCGGCGGTCGAGGGTCTGACGACAGTGCAGGCGGGGCTTCAGCCGTTCGTCGTCCCGATCGCGGTCGCCATTCTCATCGGCCTGTTCGCGATCCAGTCGCGCGGGACGACCCGGGTTGGGCTGCTCTTCGGCCCCGTGATGATCCTTTATTTCGTGACGCTCGCGGTGCTGGGCGCGATCCACGTCGTCGACGATCCGAGCGTCATCCTCGCGATGCTCAACCCGCTCCACGCGGTGAATTTCTTCGCGGCGGATTTCATGCGCGCGTTCGTCGCCCTGGGATCGGTGGTGCTGGCCGTCACGGGCGCCGAGGCGCTCTACGCCGACATGGGGCATTTCGGGCGCCGGCCGATCCGTATTTCGTGGATCTACTTCGTGCTTCCGGCGCTGCTGCTCAATTACATGGGGCAGGGCGCGATGATCCTGTCGGCCGATCCGATGACCGCGCTCGCCAAGGTCAAGGACCCGTTCTTCTATCTCGCCAACGAGACGTTCCGGCTGCCGCTCGTATTCCTCGCAACGGCGGCGGCGATCATCGCCAGCCAGGCGGTCATTTCCGGCGCTTTCTCGGTGACTCAGCAGGCGATCCAGCTCGGCTTCGTCCCGCGCCTGCGGATCACGCACACGAGCGAGAGCGCCGCCGGCCAGATCTATATCCCGGTCGTCAATTGGGCCCTGATGACCATGGTCATCCTGCTGGTGCTGACCTTCCAGAGCTCGTCCAACCTCGCCGCGGCCTACGGAATCGCGGTGACGGGCGCGATGCTGATCGACAGCGTGCTCATCTCCGTCGTGCTCAGGCAGATGTGGAACTGGAACCGGCTCGCGGTCGCCGGGCTGCTCGCGCTCTTCTTCACGGTCGATTTCGCCTATCTCTCGGCGAACCTGCTCAAGATTCCGGCGGGCGGCTGGTTCCCGCTGCTGGTCGGCGCGATCGCCTTCACCTTCCTCACTACCTGGGCCAAGGGCCGCCAGCTGATGATCAGCCGGATGAACGAGGCGAGCCTGCCGATGGAGATTTTCATCAAGTCGGCGGCGCCGAGCGCGGCCCGGGTCCCCGGCACGGCGGTGTTCATGACCAGCTCGGCGAGCGGCGTCCCGCATGCGCTCCTCCACAATCTCAAGCACAACAAGGTGCTGCACGAGCGCGTCATCTTGCTCACCGTCCGGATCGAGGACGTGCCCTATGTCTTGCGCGAGAAGCGTCTCGAGACGACGGACTATGGCGCCGGATTCTATCGGGTGATGCTCCGCTACGGCTTCATGGAGGAGGTCGACGTCCCCTCCGCGCTCGCGCAGCTCAAGGACATCGGCGCGCCGTGCAAGATGATGGACACCAGCTTCTTCCTCGCGCGGCAGACGCTGCTGCCCTCGTCGCGACCGGGAATGGCCATCTGGCGCGAAAAGCTGTTCGCCTGGATGCTGCGCAACGCCGAAAGCGCGATGGAATTCTTCAAGCTTCCCACGAACCGCGTCGTCGAGCTTGGAAGCCAGGTCGAGATCTGACGGCCCGTCATGCTGAACTCGTTTCAGCATCCATTCCGTCGAAGAACGCCGCGCGTTTCGCAAATGGGCCCTGAAACAAGTTCAGGGCGACGGGAATTGGGGCGCTATGGCTGAGACAATCTCCTGGGTCGCGACAATCGCGACCATCGTCGGCGCGTTCATGACCGCCTCGAATCTGGGATCGCGGATCACCGGCACCGGCTTCGCGGTGTTCCTGATCGGGTCGCTGTCGTGGCTTGCGACAGGAGTGCTGACAGACCAGCCAGCGCTGCTTTGGACGAACGTGGTGCTGACCTTCCTCAACCTCTTCGGCGTGTGGCGCTGGCTCGGCCGGCAGACGAAACTCGACGAGGGCGGACTCCGAGCGACGGAAGCGAGCGAACATACGCCGGGAGAAGCCTTGTTTCCCGTGTCGATCCTGACCCACGCCGCCATTTCGAGCCCGACCGGTGAGGTCTGTCATTGTATCGATGCGATGGCCGGCTGCCGCAGCGGGCGCTTGGTCTATATCGTCGTCTCCCACGGCGGCGTCGCGGGCGTCGGCGAACGGCTGAGGCGATTGCCGTGGCGCGATGTGCGGATCGAAGGCGAGGCGGTCAGCACGCGCTTGCGGCCCAGCGCATACGAACGGCTGGAAGAGCTTCCGCGCGACCAATGGCCGGGGCACTGATTGTCACGGCGGAGATCGCGCCCGCCGATTTCGCCTGGCTCGATACGCTGCGCCGGACCCATTATCCGCCCGACCTGAACCGGGTTCCGGCCCATCTCACCATCTTTCATGCGCTCCCGCCGTCGAGCGAAGAGGAGGTGAGGCGCCGCCTTGGCCGCACCGCCGCCCGGCCTCCGCCGCAGGCGTGGATCGAAGGTTTGATGGACCTTGGCGGCGGTGTCGCTTTCCGGGTGGTTTCGCCCGAGCTGGATCGGCTGCGCGAGGAGCTCGCCGAAGAGCTGCACGGTCTGCTGGGCGCTCAGGACAGCGGCGGCTGGCGGCCGCACGTGACCATCCAGAACAAGGTCGCGCCGAAAGTGGCACGCGCGCTGAAAGCGGACATCGAGCGCGGCTTCGTCCGCAGGCCGCTCGCGCTGCGCGGCCTTGGGCTTCACCTTTATCGCGGCGGTCCGTGGGAGACGATCGGCGCCTTTCCGTTTCGCGGGATCAGGTGACTTCGCCGATCCCGTCGCAGCTGAGATCGAAGGCGGCGAGCCCGGATTCGAGCACGGAAGCGAGCATCGGCTGCTCCATCACTTCGTCGATTGCTTCGCCGGTGCTTTCGGCGACCAGATCCTGCGCTTCCTGCATCGCCTCGTCCCAGTCGGCGGCTTCGTAGGTGCCCTGGCCGACCCAGCAGAAGGCGATGACTTCCGCCAGCTGATCCTCGCCAAGATCCTCGAGCACCGCCCGGATTTCCTCCTCGACGCTGTCATTGATGTCGTCGTCGAGGACGCTCAGCGCGCCTTCCTGCTCGTCGTCGACATTGTCCGGGTCTTCGCCGGGGTCGTAGTCGCTCGCGGTCTGCGCTTCATATTCGCGCGCGCGCAGGATGATCCGGCAAAGGGTGTCGAGCGGGGTCAGCGGGTCCATCGAAGCCTCATCTTCTCGGGCGCTTAACGAGAGCGGTCGGTAGCGGTTCCTCGCGTTGACCGCCCGAAAACGCTTACCTATATCGCCGCATCCGGCGCCCCGGTCGAGGGCGCCTTCAGGCCTTTGGGGCGGAGTAGCTCAGCTGGTTAGAGCAGCGGAATCATAATCCGCGTGTCGGGGGTTCAAGTCCCTCCTCCGCTACCACGGCTTCCCTAACGGACGGTGCTGGTGGACCCGCTGATCGCTGTATCGCTCAAGGGCGCATCCCACCACGCCAGGCAGTTCCGCAGTGTCGGGGGCCGCCGCCTTATTGGGTTAGGATTCACGGCCACCTATCTTCTGGGCATGTCGAAGCAGGCGAAACCGTCAAAGAAGCACCACTATGTGCCGCAGGCTCAGTTGCGCCATTTCGCGAGCGACGCCGATGGAAAGTCGATCTGGGTCTACGACAAGGGCCTGGACAGATCCTGGGTTAGCTCGCTGCTCAACGCAGGCTCGGAGAACGACTTCAACACCGTTGAGCTGAAATCGGGCAAGTGGAACTTCGAGGACATCTTTCAGGACGTAGATGGCCGTTCGGCCAGGCTGATCAGCGAGGTCGTATCGCGGCGGACGCTGTCCTGGCTCACACCGGCGGACCACGCCGCGATGATCGATCTGTTCACTACGCAGATGCTGCGGACCCGGCTGGCGAGGTCAACGCCGCAGAGCCTGGCCATCCAGATGCGCGAGATGATGCGTGACATCGGCATCGATCCGGACGCGGATCCGAGTTTGGCCACGCCGACGGAGGCGGTGATCAGGGTCGGGGCGGTGAAGTCCTTCCTTCAGCGTGACAAAGTGGCGCGGTCGATGGTCCGGCTCGTTCCCGCGCTGTTCGCGGCAGGCGACGGCCACCGTTTCATCATCTCCGACGACCCCGTGATCCGGCGGAACGCGTTCCCCTATGGCGACCATGGCCTCGAATCGCATGGCATCATGGTGTTCCTGCCGATCGCCGCCGACCTCAGCCTAGTGCTGCTCTGCCCGACGATTATTTCGCGCTATGAGGCAGTGGAGCAGGCGGATATGGAGCGCGAGATGCGGGCGAGGATGCTGCGCTACCGTGACGGATTCCGGACCGGCACGCCGGTCACCATTGAGACGGGCGAACTCAAGGGCTGGAACCGGTGCCAGGCCAGGAGCAGCGCGAGCCAACTCTACGCCTCGGCTGACGAGGATTTCGAGGTAGCCCGCGCGCTGCTCGCTGAGCAGCCCGAACTGCGGAAGGTTGAGACTCGATTGACGATGGGGAGGATGGGCCAGGGTCCGCCGCCCAAGCCGGGCCTGCCACCGGGCCTGCAGTTGGTCATCCAGGGCAAGTTCGACCACGCCATCCTCCCGATCGCGGAGATCGACAAGTCGGAGGAAGGACTCACCGCACGGACGACCAGCATCGACCTGCTCGAACTGATCGCCGCCGACAGGCATGAGATGCGCGCGGATCTCTATGACGATGGACGATTGCAGCGAGGTATCGGGAAGGCGACCGTCGAGCGGATTGGCGAGCCCCGCGATGGTTGGTTTCGCGTCGTGCACATGGACAAGGGCCTTCGAAACCTCGCACGCCGACTTGGCAGCTAAAGCTGACGTCGCCAGGAAAGGACGCTCAGTCGATAATTCGATAATTGTCTCCTTGCTTCCCCAGTGTCAGCCGGTCGTACTCAATCGAAAGGGGAGCCGATGCGTCAGGGACCTTGGTGAATTCGGAGATCCGCTACCGCTTCCGCATGTCCCCTCCGGCTTGACCCCCCGAATCGGGGGCCCATATTGTTGTTATGACTGAGCGATCGAAATTCGGACCGCCAGAGCTTCATCCGGGCAGCAGCACGGCACGGCTCTAGGGCCCTGGGCACGTCCGCTCGACGCGGACGGGGGCCGCGCCCGGGGCTTTTTCCTGGAGCAGCGCGCCGCTTAGGCGGCCGCGCAAATCTCAAATTTTCTAATTAGGCGAGCGACTGCGGAACGCGAGGCGTTCGGCGTCTCCCGACCCACGATGCGCTCGCCGGGAGACATCTTCCGTGCCCACCAGGCAGCGATATGCCGTTGAGTTCGACCGCCGCACGGTCGGGATCGCCGTCCGCGTTCCCGGCGGCTTCAAATTCTTTTCGTCCGACGAGCGGTTCGACGCGCTCGACGGGCGGCTGTTCCCGCGCGCCCGCGCGATCCACCGGTCGCTGGAGAAAGCCGCCGGCCTCGCGCCGCCGGAGGGGGCGCAGCGGCTGTCGCCGGCATGATCGTTGCCGGCAATTTTCCCCAAAGTTCAAAGGAGTTGAAAATGAATGCTTATACACAATCGGCGATGGAGGCCCGGGCGCTGCGATCCTCGCGGCAGCAGACGGCCGAGTTGCTCGACCGCTACCCTGACATTTCAGAGGCGGAACGGGCGGAGATCGTTTCGTTCATGCGGACGGGACGCCACATCGACATCGGTCTGCTGACCTCCAATGACGCGCTCAGGCCGAAAATCGATGCGTTCATGGCCGACCACAAGAAGGAAATGCGGCTCGGCTCGAGCGAAATAGTGACCGTCGTTGCCGCGGTCGTGGCGTTTCTCGCGCTTTGCTGGCTGGTCTGGGAGGCGATCGCCCCCGTCACGGGCTAAGCGAGCCGGGCAAAGGCGCGGGCGAGATCGTCGATGAGGTCGCCCGGCTCTTCGAGGCCGATGTGCAGGCGCACGAGATTCGATGCGGGCGGCTCCGAGACTGTCCGCGTCGGATCGACCGGAAGCGCAAGGCTTTCGTAGCCGCCCCAGCTGTAGCCGATGCCGAAATGTTCGAGGCTGTCGATGAATGTTTCGCGATTCCCGTCGAGCTCGAACGAGAAGAGGCCCGACGAGCCCTTGAAATCGCGCTTCCAGATTTGGTGGCCGGGGCAATCGGACAGGGCCGGGTGAAGCACGCGCCCGACCCGCGGCTGCTTCTTCAACCAGCGGGCGACCTTGAGCGCGCTCGATTCATGCTGCTTCAGCCGGACGCCCATGGTCCTGAGGCCGCGCGAGGCGAGCCAGGCATCGTCGGCCGAGACGCCGTGGCCGAGGTCCCAGCTGGTGCGCTGCAGCCGGTCATATTGGTCGGCATTGGCGGTGGCCGCGCCGAGCATCACGTCGGCATGGCCGCCGACATATTTGGTTGCCGCGACGATCGAGATGTCGATGCCGGCGGCGAGCGCGGGGAAGAACAGGGGTGTCGCCCAGGTGTTGTCGAGGAGGGTGACGATTCCGCGCTCGCGCGCGACGGCGCAAATCGCCGGCACGTCCTGCACTTCCATCGTCAGCGATCCCGGGCTTTCGAGCAGGATCGCGCGGGTCGATTCGCCGATGTTGTCGCTTATGGCCTCGCCCGCGAGCGGATCGAAATAGCGGGTCGAAACGCCGAAGCGCTTGAGGATCGTGTCGCAGAAGATGCGGGTCGGACCGTAGACGCTGTCGGTGACGAGCAATTCGTCGCCCGCGGAGAGGACCGCCATCAGTGGCGCGGTGATCGCGGCGAGGCCGGAGGAATAGAGCGCGGTCCCGGCCGCGCCCGGTTCCAACGCCGTCAGCGCTTCGGCGAGCGCCCAGTGAGTCGCCGTTCCCTGCAGCCCGTAGCGATAAATGCCGAGCCCGGGCTTGTTGGCCCGGAGCTCGGCAACGCTGTTAAATAATATAGTCGAGGCGCGCTCGACTGGCGGATTGACGATCCGCCCGCGCCACTCCCTGCGCCGTCCGCCTTCGACGAGCGCGGTGCCCGCGCCCTTTTTGCCGTCGCTCATCCATTCGCTCCCAGTGCGGCGCTTTATGGCAGCGCGCGCACTGAAGAGGAATTGCGCGGACTAGCGGCGGCTGCGGCCGAACAGCCCGATCAGCCCGATGAGGCCCACCACGCCCCACGGAAAACGCTTCTGCGCCGGTGCCGGAGCCGGTGCGACCTCATTGGTCTCTGGCGGCACCGCCGTCGCTTCCGGCGCGACGGGCGCGGCGGCGTTCAAGTCGGTAGCGGCCGGGGCCGCGGCATTGGCGTCGACCGCATTCGTCGCGACGGCCGTGTTGGTGTCGGCCGCCGTGTCGTTCTGCGCAACGGCGGGCGCCGCGGCAAGGGCGGCTCCAGCTGCAATCATGAACATCAGTGTCTTGCTCATTGGAATTTCGCTCCCCTGTGGATTTCCCGGAAAAATCAAATCGGATCGTCGGTATAGCCGTCGTTGTCGGATGACCGCCAGAAGCCGAACAGCCCAATGAGGCCCAGACAGCCGACCAGATCCCAGATCGGGTTGTAACTGTCGCCGGCTTCGCGGAGCTGCGTTTCCGTCGGCACGCCGCCGCGGTCCTCGGCGGGCTGGGCCGCGGCCGGTCCGCCGACGATGCTTACGAAGACCAGCGCCGCCAACATGCGATTGCCCATGGTCGTCTTCCCCCTTCTTGTGTCGCGCCATTACGGACGCGGCTGGCCGGTGGGCGGCCAGTTGCCCGTTCCTACTGCGGTTCCCGCGCAAAGCGCAACTTAACCTTCAAGCCGCCAGACAATTGGAGGCGTGACGACGGAATCCTCTATGGCCGCTCCGCTCGCATCGCGCGCCGGCGTGAAGCGCGCCCGCGCCTCGAGGATGCGGCAGGTCGCTTCGTCCAGCGATTCATGGCCGCTGCTTCGCACGATCGTGCATCGGCTGACCTGCCCGCGTTCGTCGACGTCGAGCTTTGCCTGCACGCTTCCTTGTTCGCCCCTGGTCCACGCCGCGGCCGGATAATCGTCGGCGCTGAATATAGTGCGGAGGTCGCCTTTCGCACTCGCCGCTCCCAATCGGTGATTGGTCTCGGTGGTCGGACGCAGGCTCGGCAAGTCCGAATCCTCCATCGCCCATTGCTGGAGCGACCAGATGACGATCCCCGCGATCAGAACAGCGATGAAATAAGGCGCCGAGCTGCGGCCGGGCTGAACCGGCGAACGCGGATTGAACCGCGGCTTGTCGGGATCGTAGAGGCGTTTCACTTGGGCCGCCGCACTTCGTGGCGCATGGCTACCATACCGCTTTTATAGGCTTTGACTTCGACGAGGTGGAGCGGGACGTCGCGGGCAATGCCCTGGAAGAAGGGGATGCCGTCGCCGATCAGGACGGGCGCGAATGTGCAGGCGACTTCGTCGGCGAGGCCGAGCCGAAGGAATTCGCCCGCGACCGCGCCGCCGCCCGCGACCCAGATGTTGCGATAGTTGGGCCGCAGCCGCTCGTTCACGATTTCGCGGAGGTCGCCGGACATGACGCTTATCGTGTCGCGCGTTTTCGGCAGATCGCGGCTGGTCAACACGATTGTCGGCGTGTCGCCATAGGCCCAGCCGAAGCCCTTCGACTCGAACCCGAGCGCGGTTTCGTAGGTGTGCGAGCCCATGACGTAGCAGTCGATAGACCTCAGGAATTCGGTGACGAATTCGGGGTCCAGGCTCTCTCCCTCGGGGAACGAATCGCCCGTTTCGAGCCAGTCGACCGCGCCGTCCTTCCGCGCGATGAACCCGTCGAGGCTCGCCGCCATGTGGATGGTGACTTTGGAGTTCGTCATCGCCATTGGACCACCCCCGTTGCGGCCGCGTCGATGGGCAGCGGATTACGCGTGATTCGGGTGGCGAGCAAAGGCGGGTGAGCGCGGCGGAAACCAATCCGACACGGTTGGTGTTCGCGACTGGGGTTTGTGGGATGCGTCGGATTCCTATCCCGACGGGGCCACGGGCGCGCGCCAAAACTTGGGCGCAGCAGCCTTAAAGCAAACGCCCGGATCGACCAGCGATCCGGGCGCCCTGCGTGACGATTTGCTCGTCAGCCCCCTTGGATGTGTCCCGGCGAAGTTCCCGTGCCTGGAGGGCTCGTTCCCCATCACGAGCCCGTACCTGGCATCTCAGCCGCGACCCCGAACTCTGACCCAAGGGTCGGTTCGTCCGGTGAACAATGGGTTAAGCGGGCGGGGGAGGGCTGTCACGGCGCTAAATTGATCGAAATTGCTTTTGTGAACACGCTGTGTCGGCGCGGCCACATAGGTGCTGGTTGCCAGTCGCGACCGCTCCCCGCTACAGCGCCGGCCCATGCGCTGGTCCCGTGCTTTCCTCCCGCTGCTCAAAGAAAGTCCGGCGGACGCCCAGATCGTCAGCCACAAGCTGATGCTTCGCGCCGGGCTGGTCCGTCAGACCGCGGCCGGCATCTATGCGTGGCTGCCGCTCGGCTTCCGAGTGCTGAAGAAGATCGAGCAGATCGTCCGCGAGGAACAGGACCGCGCCGGCGCCATAGAAATGCTGATGCCGACTCTGCAGGCCGCGGACTATTGGAAGGCGACCGGCCGCTACGAGGCCTATGGCCCGGAAATGCTCCGGATCACCGACCGGCAGGAGCGCGAGCTGCTCTACGGCCCGACGAACGAGGATATGATTACCTCGATCTTCCAGGGGTCGGCGAAGAGCTACCGCGACCTGCCGCGCACGCTCTACCACATCCAGTGGAAGTTCCGGGACGAGATCCGTCCGCGCTTCGGGGTC
Organism: Sphingomicrobium sp.; assembly: GCA_035701045.1. Taxonomy (GTDB): domain Bacteria; phylum Pseudomonadota; class Alphaproteobacteria; order Sphingomonadales; family Sphingomonadaceae; genus Sphingomicrobium. The sequence goes on from DASSOB010000001.1 coordinate 51,275, forward strand.
ATGCGGGGCCGCGAGTTCCTGATGAAGGACGCCTACAGCTTCGACCTCGACGAGGCAGGCGCCCGGATCAGCTATAATCGCATGTTCGTCGCCTATCTCCGAACCTTCGCCAGGATGGGGCTGCGGGCGATCCCGATGCAGGCCGACACGGGTCCGATCGGAGGCGACCTCAGCCACGAATTCATCATCCTCGCGCCCTCGGGCGAGAGCGAGGTCTTCTTCCACAAGAGCTGGGAGACGCTCCGCGCGGCGGAGGATTATGCGGTCGACGCGAGCGACTCCGTGGCGCTCCAGGCCTTCGTCGAT
>DASSOB010000002.1:0-50443 GCA_035701045.1 Sphingomicrobium sp.
CTGGGGCTCCTCTGTCCCGAGCGTGAAGCCGAGCGCCTTCAGGCCGGCGTGGAGCTTCTTCGAATTTTCCCACAGGTGCGCGCGCTTGTCGGCGCCGTGCATCAGCTTGCGGATCGAGGTGGCGGCGGTGGCGACAACCGACGGCGGAAGCGACGCGGTGAAGACGTAGGGGCGGCAGACGAGCCGGAGGATCTCGAACTTCGGGTGGTTGGACACGCAGAAGCCGCCGACCGTGCCCACCGACTTGGAGAAGGTGCCGATAATGAAATCGACGTCGTCGATGACGCCCTGCGCCTCGGCGACCCCGCGGCCATGCTCGCCGATGAAGCCCATCGAATGCGCTTCGTCGACCAGCACCATCGCGCCGTTCGCCTTCGAGACGGCGACCATTTCCTTCAGCGGGGCGACGTCGCCGAGCATCGAATAGACGCCTTCGAGGACGACCAGCTTGCCCGCGCCTTCCGGAATCCGCTTCAGGCGCTTTTCCAGCGCCTCGATGTCGTTGTGGCGGAAAGGAACGATCTGCGCATTTCCGAGTGCGCAGCCGTCATAGATCGACGCGTGGCTGTCGATGTCGAGGACGATATAGTCCTCCTTCCCGGCGATGGTGGAGATGATCCCGAGGTTGGCCTGGTAGCCGGTCGAGAAGACCATCGCATGGTCCATCCCGTAGAAATCCTTGAGCGCGTCCTCGCACGCCTTGTGCGTGGCGTAGGTGCCATTCAGGACCCGGCTTCCGGTGGTTCCCGACCCGAACTCCTCGAGGGCCTTCTTTCCCGCAGCGATCACGTCCGGGTCGAAGGTCATGCCCATATAATTGTAGGTGCCGAGGAGGATCGTGCGGCGCCCGTTGCAGATGGCGACGGTCGGGCTCTCGACCCGCTCCATGACCAGGTTGAACGGGTCGGTCAGCCCGGTCGAAAGGAGCGCCTCGCGCTGCTCGATCAGCGGGTCGAACTTGGAGAAGAGGTCGCTCACGCCTGCATCTTTTTCAGCGCCTCGGCGAGCTGGCCGACGGTCTCGATCTCCGCCTGCATGTTGACCGGGATGAGCACATCGAACTCGTCCTCGACCTCGGCGACGAAATTGAGGACCGTCAGGCTGTCCCACTCCAGGTCCTGCTGGAAGCGCGTGCCGGGTGTCACGGCGACGCCCTTCTTGTTGAAGGTGCCGACCAGCGCCTTGACGCGGCTGTAGGTTTCGTCGCTCTCGTCCATGGTCCTCGCCCTATTCGCGGGGCCGCCGTTTCGCAATGCAATGGGGCGCGAATGCGGCGGCTTCCGGTCCGGCTAAAGCCAGCCTTCGCGCTCGTACCAGGCGGCGGTTTCGGCAAGCCCGCGCCCGGTCTCGACCTGCGGCTTCCACAGATCGCCGGGCGGGCACTTGCCGGCGGTCACGACCCAGTCCGGATGGCAGAAATATGCGACCCGGTCTGCCGTCAGCTTGGCGTTGGCGCCTCGAACGAGCCGGTCGGCCCTTGACGCGAAGGACAGAAGGAACCTCGGCGTGGAGACGGTGCGAGCGGGCGTCCCGACGGCTCTGCCAAGAGCATCGCCGAACTCGCGGTGGCTCCAGCCTCCGGCGCGCCCGTCGTCGGGCTCGATCACGAGCTTCGATGGGGCGCTCTCGTCCGCGCAAGCAAGGAGCAGGCGCGCGAGGTCGCCGACGTGGATCAGCGACAGGCGGCCCCTGGGCGGCATGAAAATCTGTCCGCGCCGCGCCATTTTGAACAGGTCGAGAGTCTCCTTGTCGCCGGGGCCGTACACGGCCGGAGGGCGGACGATCACCCAGTCGAGCCCGGAGCGCTCGACCAGCTCCTCCGAGCGCGCCTTCGAAGCGCCGTAGAGCGACAGTTGCGGCTCGCGCGCGGCGAGCGAGGAGACGTGGACGAAGCGGCTGATGCCTGCCGCCGTCGACGCGGCCAGCATCGCCAGCGTCCCTTCGACATTGCCGCGGTCGAAATCCTTGGCGTCGCTCGCCTTCAGAACGCCGGCGATGTGGACGACGGAATCGCAGCCGGTCACCAGTTTGCGAAGCGCCTCCGCATCCTCCAGCGCCCCATCGACCCATTCGACCTGGCGCTGCGGGCGCTGCGGGCGGCGGGTGAGAGCGCGCACCTCGTGCCCGGCGGCGGTGGCGATGTCGATGAACCGGGTCCCGACGAAGCCCGTGCCGCCGGTGACCGCGATCGTCACAGCGGCGACCAGTCAGAGCCGGGCTCGTCGTCGGCTTCGACCGTTTCAGCGTCGGGACCGAGGCGCTCGACGATTTTGTCGAGCAGGCCGTCGACTCCGTCGCCGGTCGCGGCGGAGATCGCCAGCGGCTCCGGCGCCCCGGCCTTCGCCAGCGACTGCTTCGCCTTCTTGAGCTGCTTTTCGTCGACGAGGTCGCAGCGGCTGAGCGCAACCACTTGGACCTTCTCATCGAGACCGCCGCCGTAGCGCGCCATTTCTTCCGTGACCGTCCGCCAGGCTTCGCCTGGGTTCTCGCCCGCCGCATCGACGAGGTGGAGCAGGATTCGCGTGCGCTCGACATGGCCGAGGAAGCGGTCGCCGATCCCGGCGCCTTCCGCTGCTCCCTCGATCAGGCCGGGGATATCGGCGAGCACGAACTCGCGGCCCTTGTGTCGCACGACTCCGAGCTGCGGGCGGATCGTGGTGAACGGGTAAGCGCCGACCTTCGCGGACGCGTTGGTGACGGTGTTGAGGAAGGTCGATTTGCCCGAATTCGGAAGGCCGACCAGGCCGACGTCGGCAAGCAGCTTCAGCCGGAGCCAGACCCACATCTCCTCGCCCGGTATGCCGGTCTGGTGCTGGCGCGGGGCGCGGTTGGTGGAAGTCTTGTAGCTGGCGTTGCCGCGCCCGCCCATTCCGCCTTCGAGAAGCGGCACCTGCTGGCCCTCGACCGTCAAATCGGCGATCAGCGAGCGCTCGTCGTCATCGGCGAGGATTTGCGTCCCGACGGGCACCTTGATGACCAAGTCCTTGCCCGCCGCTCCGGTCCGGTTCGACCCGGCGCCGCCCTTGCCGCGCGGTGCCCGGAAATGCTGGGTGTAGCGGAAATCGATGAGCGTATTGAGGCCGGGCACGGCTTCGAAGACGATGTCGCCGCCCTTGCCGCCGTCGCCGCCGTCCGGGCCTCCGAACTCGATATATTTCTCGCGGCGAAAGCTGACCGCGCCCGGGCCGCCGGCGCCGGAACGGATGAAGATTTTCGCCTGGTCGAGGAAGTGCATGGTGGGCCGATGTAAGGGGGAGTGAGGGGGAGCGCTACTTTTCTGGGTCGGCTGCCGTCACGGGAGTGAATCCCGTGACGTCGATCGGGTTCGGCTGGAGCCGACCCGCCGGCCGGCTTTCGCTGTCTCTCGCGCAACTGAAGTTGCGCTTGGCAGCTCAAGCGAGACTGCCCTCGCTGGCGCCGGGACGCCAGCGAGGGAGTCCACGCTCGGACCTGGGGCCGAGCGTGAAAATCGTGTGCGGACTCGCGACTCGGCGCGAAACCGCCCCGGTTACGCGATCAGCTACAGCAGTCCGTCAGCTTCAACAATCGTTAACCGCGCTCGGCGCCACCATCAAAACACCTTGCGAATTTCGAACTCGATGGTGCGGCCCAGAGGGTCGCGATAGCCGGGTTGATACTGGAGCGGGGTAGTTCCCAAAGAATTGCGGACCTTCTGGCGGTCGTTGGTCAGGTTGGTGACGTTCAGCGATAGCCGAAGCCCCTTGGCGATCCCCGAACTGGGGAAGATGCGCTTCATGTCGGCGAAGGCGCGCAAATTCAGCAGGAACACCGGCGAGAAATGCAGCGTGTCGGTAATCCCGCCGATTCGGGTATCCAGGGTGCTCGGGCCGCGCCAGGTTGCTCCGATTCGGGCGCCAAGGCCGCCGGAGGTGATGGCTGCCGTTCCGTCGACCTGGTGACGGAGCCTGCCGCCACCGATTCCAATCGCTCCGCCGCCGAGCAGGTCGACCGAATCGAGCCCCGGACGGATGCGGATCTGATCCGCGAAGACGACGGTGTGATTCGCGGTGAGCTGGAGATAGGTGGTCGGCGCCCGATTCGGCCGGGGTCCCGGACCGGAATGGGCCGGCTGTCCTCCGCCGGCCAGCTTGGCGTTCATGCTCAGCCCCCAACGGAACCGCTTTTCCTGCTCCGACTGAAAATTGACCGGCCGGAGATCGACGGTCGTAAGGGTGCCGTTGGCGTCCCGCACATATCGGTCCGGAAAGGCGAGCATCACGTCCGCGCTCGCTTCCGGCAGCGAGGATACGAAATTGTGAATCTCGGTATCGGTATATTCGCCGTTCAGCTGGAGATGGAGGCGCGGCACCAGACGGGCGAGCGCGGTTAGCCGCCAGATTTTCGTGCTCTGCGGAAGAACGAACGGATTTCCGCCCGTGATCTGAGTCACGTCGGCAGTTTCGCCCGTCTCCGGATCGAATGTCCTGACGCCCAACGTCACGACGACAGGATCGCCGAGCAGCTGCATTGACGGGGGTGCATCCGTCTTCTCGATCGCCGTGCGAAGCCGAAGCACGGGCGACGGCTCCCAGGTCAGCCCAAGCGCATAATGATGGAGAGTGCCGGCGTCGGAATAATGAATGAGCGCATATTCGGCGTCGGCGCTCGAATCGCCTATTCCAGGCCTCGCGCCATTATCGCGGCTCGTTAACGGGGCATCGAGCGACCCACGAATGGATTGCTCGTTGCGCCGGAAGCTGCCGTTGCCGAAAAGCGGCGAGAAGCTGCTCTTGGAATGCAGGCTGTTCCACCCGAGCCGCCCTTCGATCGTCAGCTGCATGGGCCCGGCGGGAAGCGCCACAATCGGCCCGGTGAGGGTGACGTCAATGAGGCTGGTCTTGGCTTTCGCCGACGTGCGGTCGGTGCGAAGCGGGATCAATTGCGACGCGTCAATCGCGAACGGATTGACGCTATCGTCGATTGGGAAAGGGACAGAACTTTCGACGCGCTGCGTACGCGACGTGTCCGTGCTCTCGTTGTGCTTGAGATTGAGATCGCCGGTCCAGCTGCCCCACTGGCCATTGAACGTGACGCTTGCTTCGCCGGCCTTTCGCGCGCTTCGATAATGGAGCGGATCGACGCCGTAAAAGGCCAACCCGACGTCGCTCGAGAAAGGCGATGCGGGATTGGTGTCGCCGAGGACCAGCAGCGCCGACGGAAGCCCGCGCAGCGACCGGCTGGTGCTCCGATTCAGGCGCAGGGTCGCGGTGGACGTAAGCCAGGACGCAAGGCGGGTGGCGAAGGTGCCGTTGAGGTCGTAATTGTCGGAATTCGGGCGAAGCGTCCTGAACCGGCCGAGGTCGGTGACCGCCGGATCGTTGGCGTTGGGCAGGAAATCCGCGAGGGTCGGGCTGGATGTGCCCGGCACCGGAGCGACGGTTACCGTTTCGCCTGCGAGCGCGCTCAAAAGCGGATCGATTTCGCCGGTCGCGCCCGGAAAGCCGATCACGTTGCCCGACAGCGCGAACGGCCGGAAGGGATCGGGCTGGATGATGTTGCGGTCGCTCTCGAGGAGACTGCTGTCGTCGCGCAATCGAAGCGCGATATTGGCACGGGTCGATCCCTTGACCTTGGTCAGAATCCCCTCGCCGCGTACCGAGTGCCAGCCTCCGTCGGTCGCATATTTGGGAGCGGCGGTCGCGGTTGCGGTGCGGACCTTCCGGTTGAGAGTCAGGCTGATTACGCGCTGGGACGACGCGCCACCAAGCTTCACCGCACTTCCACGCGGAAGGACCTGCAGGTTGTGGAGCACCTCGACCGGGAACGCGCCGATCTCGTCGATATCGTTGACGCGCTGACCGTTGACGATGAGCAGCGGGGCTTCGTCGTCGCCGAGCTCGGCTTTAAGCTCGGCGAGGAGGTCATCGACGGTGCTGACGCCATAGCTTTCGATCGCGGTGGTATCGAGGTTGCGTTCCGGCTGGATATCCGGGAAGAGCGCCTGCCCGGTGACAATGATGTCCTGCGGCGAGGTTTCTCCCGGCTGCGATTGAGCGGCCGACTCGTTTGCGGTGGAGGCGGTGGATGCGGCACAAAGCGGAGCCGCGGCCCCGGTCAGAAGAACTGCGATAGCGACGCTGCGCAGAGCGGGACCGTTACGGCAAGTCCCGTTGTCCATTGGCTTGCCTCCCCAGAAAAGGCCGCGGGAAGTGCGGACCGTTGCCGCGCTACCCTGCCTGGCGAACCAGGCAGGGCGTCCACGCGCGGTTCTGGGCCGCCAGTGAAGTTACGATGCCGGGATCGTGACGACGTTGTTGCTGCCGGTGTTCAGGTTGTCATACGGAGACGGCTGGTTCATCGCGCCGCCGTTGTACCATCCGGTATTGCATCCTGGCTCACCCTGAACGCTGCTTCCGCCGTCATATCCATTCTTCGCGGTCCACGCGCCGGGCAGCTTCTTCGTGTTCGTGCTCGGCGAGATGCAGACCACGACCTGAACGTCTGGCAGGTCGACCTGCCCCGGATTTACCGGAACCGGCCCACCATGGTTCTCGTGGCCGCTCAGCGTTCCGCCTTCGGCAACGGGCCCGATCGACCCCTGTTCAGGGTCTCGCGGCTGGTTGTCCGTCCCCGTCTGTATCCAGGGGCACTGAGCACCGCGGTCGTCGAACTCGTGAGGGTTCTTGTCCCCCTCGCAATTCGCCTGGGCTTGCGTGTCCGGAAGTCCCAGCCAGGTGTGAGTCCCAACCGGAACCCCCTCGCTCATGTCGCAGGTGAAGGTGTAGGTCGACGCCCAGGCGAAGTGCTGGGTGAAGTCGTACGTGCTATCCGTCCAGTGAGCTGCGACCACGCTGGCGAAACCGAACATGTTGACGCTGCCGCCAATGCGAAACGGATCGCCGTGGACCTGGACTGTCTCGGGGACCTGGTCGCCGGTACCGGTGACGTTGGTGATGTCGGTGCGGGCGCCGTCGGCGGTGGGCGGAGTCGTGATCTCCCCGACGATGCTGCCTGTGTCGAGGGTGCCCGTCCATGCCGCTCCGTGGGCACTCGCGAGGGTGTTGCAAACGGCCTGAGCGGCGGCGTCGGTAATTCCGGCCGGGGCCGGGTCCTGGATGTCCGCGGTTCCGTCCGTAAAGTCCGCCAAGGCGGGCGTCGAAAGAACGGACGTGCAGAGCAGAGCGGCAATCGCCGCACTCTTGATCAATTTCATTGGTACTCTCCTCAATCCCGGTTGAGTCGGCACCCACCGCAAATCCGCAATGCGACTCGTTCCCCTCGCGGTAACTGCGCGTTAATCCTTTGAAAAACTTCGCGTAACTCATCGAAAGTTAACAGCAGTGATAAAGAGCCGTTAACCGTCTCGATCTGGTGCGGAACCCAGCGACGGGTTTGCCTTTCCTAGGGGCGGGTGCCTGACAGTGGCGAAGGGGCGCCGCCGCCTCCGATCGGGTAAGCCGCCGCGGCTAGGCGCCGACCCACTCGCCCGCGCGGATCGCAAGCTCGGTGCGGTTGGCGACCCCGGTCTTGTCGAAGACGCTGTGGAGATAGACCTTCACTGTCCCTTCGGTGATCCCGAGCTTCTCCGCGATGTCGCGGTTCCTGAGGCCTAGCCGCACCAGCTCCACCAGTTCGGTTTCGCGTGGCGAGAGAAGCGAGCGGTCGCGCGACGGTGCGGTTCGCCCCATTTCGGCCTGCAAATTGCAGTCGATCCATTCGTCGCCGCCGCGAACCGAATCGAGGCAGTCGATCAGCAGCGCGGGGTCAGAGGTCTTGAGGAGGACGCCGTCGACTTTTAGGCTGAGGGCTTCCGTAAAGCCGGCTTCGTCGAGCGAAGCGGTAAGCAGCACCACCTTGCGATCGTCGCCGTTCGATCGAAGCTGGCGAAGCACTTCGAGGCCGCTTCCGTCCGGCATCTGGATATCGAGAACGACGATCTCCGGATCGTGCCCGGCGATCTCGCGGAGCGCCTCGTTGCCGCTACCGGCCTTCGCGACCAGCTTGTAATCGCTTCCGCGGAGCATCGCCTCGACGGCTGCCTGTATCATCGGATGGTCGTCGGCAAGCAGGATTGGGGTCACGGCCGGGCCTCCGGTTCGAGTGGCAACGTAATGCATATCTGGGTTCCCGTTTCGCGGGTGGCGAGCATCAGCGTTCCGTTCGCCTCGTCCACGCGCTCGCGAAGCGACCACGGAGTCCCCTCCTTCAGCCGCTCGCTGCCGCCTCCGTCGTTGCTGATGTCGAGCCGGAGGTCGCCGTCGCCGGCGGTGAGCTGGACCGTGATCCGTTTCGCGCGAGCGTGGCGAACCGCGTTGGCGACCGCTTCCCGGATGAGCTGGTGGGTGTCGAGGTGAAGCCGCATCGGAGCGGTGGTTTCCGGAACCTCGGCGGAGAACCGGCATTGCACGTCCCACTGCATCGCCAGCCGACCGCACAAGGCGCGAAGATCGCCCGCGAGCTTTGGAAGCGGGATGGTTTCGCTCTTGAGGGCGCCGATGGCCGAGCGGAGCTCCTGCTGCTCCTGCAGCAACAGGCGCTTCAGGTCCTTGAGCTCCCGCTCGGGCTGTTCTCCTGCCCTGAGCGCACGGCTGACCGCCTCGATCCTGAAGGTCGCGCCAGCAAGGAACTGGACGATGCTGTCGTGAAGATCGCGAGCGAGCGAAAGCCGGGCCCGGGCGATCGCCCCGCCCTCGACCGCCGCGAGCAGTGCGTGGCGCTGGATATGTGCTGCGAGCGCGCTCCCCAGGGTCTCGCCGAAGTCGATGTGGTCGGTGCACAGGCCCTCGATTCCGCCGAGGAGAAGGACTCCTTCGCCAGCTGCCGTCCGGATCGGTACGCTCAGCCCTTCACCGATTCCGTACTCGCATGCAGTCTCGACATCGACGACGGAGCCGGCTGTGCAGAAGCGCGTCCGGCGCGACGGAGCCCTGCAAATCGCCCGATTGTCTTTTATGTCGAAGAGCGCCGGCCCGGCAGCGATTCCGACCGAATGGGCAGGCAGCGCCTTCGTGGCGAACTCGGCACCTTGCCAGTGGATCGCGAGCCAGTGCTCGTTTTCGCACCCTCGCCAGAGCAGCAGCGCGCGGGTCCCTCCGGCGGCCGCAGCGGCGCCTTCGATTGCGCTTTCCAGCGGCGATTCTCCCGGTGAAACATCGCGGAGCAGGTCGTCCTTGAGCGAGCGCAGGCCGGAAAAGCCGTGGTTCACCCCGAACCAGATCAGCACGCCGGAAAGGATGACGAGATTGCCGGCACGGATGATGAACCGCTGGAAATCGAAGATTTCACCGCCTTCGGTTCCGGCGACGAGGGCGGCGGCGACATAGAGCAGGGTGACCGGGACAGCGGTCAGCGCGGTCTCGCGCCAGCCCCAGCGGATTGCCGCGGTGAGGATCAGGAAGACGAAAAAGACGAAGAACGGGCTGGTGTAGCCGTCGCTGGTGAGCACCAGCAGGGTGAAGGCAAGGATGTCGACCACGTGCATCGGCGCTGCAAGCCGCGCGTCGAGCCACCAATTGTCCCATGTCACGGCAGCGACCACTGCGGCCGCCACGGCATAAGTGGCGAGGACGCCGTAGGTCTCGACGGCGGCCGTCGCCGGCTTGCTGGGATCGATCCAGATCGCGAACAGGAACACCGCCGCGAGTGCCGCTCGTGCGAGCGCGATGACGCGGCCAGACCGATGTTTCAGTACGTCATCGAACACCGGCCCCGGCCCCCCGAGCAACGCTGCTTCTAACGCGCGGTATAGCAGCAGGCCCGGCGGGACGGGAAGCCGGGGATTGAACGCTTCACGCCGCGAGGATCTCTTCGGCCTCCACGACTCGTTTGGCCTGCCGTGATGCAAGCTGGAGCCGGTACATCCGCGCAGGCACCTGCTCGCCGCGCGCGCGGCACAGGCGCGGCGCGACGATTCCCGTCGCCTCGAAGCCGAGCTTCTCAAGCACCCGTCCGGACGCCGGATTGTCGAGGAAGTGCGAAGCTTCCAGCGCGGGGAGCCTTAGCGTGCGGGCGATGTCGACCAGCGCCGTGCAGGCCTCGGTCGCGATCCCGCGATCCCAGTGCGCGCGTGCGATCCAGTAGCCGAGCTCGACCGCTCCCGAGGGGCGGCGGCCGAGCCCGCAGGCGCCGACCAGCCTCGGCGCCGCTTGTGTGCGCTCGAGGATCAGAAGCGACGGGAGAACGGGGTCGCGGGGAGCTGCCAGGAACGCCTCCGCGTCGCGAAGGCTGTACGGCCAAGGGACGACCGCTAGGTTTCGAACCACCGACTGATGGCCGATCGCCGTCGCAAGCGCGGGCGCATCTTCCGGAAATCCGGGCCTCAGCAGCAGTCGTTCGGTTCTCGCGAACATCGTCCAAGCTCCTCCCGCGCGCCCATGCGGACTGCGCGTTGCAGTTTCGGGAGAAGGAATAGAAAAAGGGGACTGCCCTTTCGGGGCGTCCCCTTCTCCCTTTGTTGGATTTCGATCTTCGATCTCGTCCGGGCCGCCCCTTTTTCAGGGGAACGGCCTTTTCGTGACCGTTCCTATTTTTCCGCCGGTGCCGGCATAATGTGCACGTATTTGCGGCCGAGCTTTCCATCTCGGAACGCGACGGTGCCGTCGGTAAGCGCAAAGAGGGTGTGATCCTTGCCGATTCCGACGTTGTCGCCAGCGTGCCACTTCGTGCCGCGCTGGCGCACGATAATGTTGCCGGCGCGAGCCGACTGGCTGCCGAACAGCTTCACGCCGAGGCGCTTGCTCTCACTGTCGCGGCCGTTGCGGGACGAGCCGCCTGCTTTCTTATGTGCCATGGCGAAATAAGGTCCTGATTACTTGCCCTTGGGGGCCTTCTTGGCGCCGCCCTTAGCAGGTGCAGCATTTTTTGTCGACGGCTTGGCGGCGGGCTTTTCAGCCTTTGCCGGCGCTGCCCCCTCGGCTTTGCTCGGGGCGGGCTTCTTCTCGGCTTTCGGGGCCTTGGCCTCGACGCTCTCGCCGGCAGCGGCAGTGGCCGCGGCTTCGCTCTTCGCGGAGGCCTTTTCAGCCTTCGGCGCAGCCGCCTCGGCTTTGCTCGGGGCAGGCTTCTTCTCGGCCTTCTGATCGCCGACGGCGGTGATCCGAAGGATCGTGTGCTGCTGGCGATGGCCCTTCTTGCGGCGGTAATTGTGGCGGCGGCGCTTCTTGAAGGCGGTGACCTTCTCGCCCTTCGCCTGGGCGACGATCTCCGCCGCGACGGTCAGGCCCTTGGTGTCCTTCAGGCTGCCGCCGTCGCCGGCGAGCAAGACCTCGCCCAGCGTCACCTTATCCCCGGCGTTGCCGTCGAGCTTCTCGACGACGATCTTGTCTCCGGGATGGACGCGGTATTGCTTCCCGCCCGTGCGCACGACTGCGAACATTGGCTTTTCTCTTGTTATAGAATTCCGTTTCCCACGCGCGTTTGCGCGCTCGGCGCAGGCCTTGCGCGGGAAGCGAGGCGCCTATGGCAGGGGCGGGGATGTGTCAACCTGCCTTCCTCCCTGCGAGCGGAGCTCGTGGGGAGGGGAACCATTCACCGAAGAGTGAATGGTGGAGGGGTTTTCGCCGGGCGCAAGCTACTCCTCCACCATTGCGTCGCAATGGGGAGGAATGGCTTAGTGGCGAAGCTCGGTGCGGAGGCGGTAGCGGCCGTGTTCGAGGCCGTCGAACATCGTGCCGATGGCCGGGTGATCGACCGGCTCGTCGGTTTCGTCGGCGACCAGATTCTGCTGGCTGACGTAGGCGACGTAGGTCGTGTCGGGATTTTCGGCGAGGAGATGGTAGAAAGGTTGCTCCTTCGGCGGCCGCATCGCCTCGGGAATGGACTCGTACCATTCGTCGCTGTTGGCGAATTCGGGATCGACGTCGAAGACGACGCCACGAAAGTCGAACAGCTTGTGGCGGACGACGTCGCCGATCGCGAAGCGGGCAAGCGGAATGTCGATCTTCTGGCCCATTGGGGTCAAACGTTCGAGCGGTTCAAAAGGGGTCATTCGTCCTATCTAGGCAGACTGGGCGCCCGCTGCTAGAGCGCCGCGTCCGACCGCTGCCGGCATCCGACCGGCCAGCACTTGCCCCCGCGGAGAGGTGGCTGAGTGGTCGAAAGCACCGCACTCGAAATGCGGCGTACGGGCAACCGTACCGTGGGTTCGAATCCCACCCTCTCCGCCACCCTGCTACGCCAAGGCTTCGCAGGGCCTTGTCCTGGCGAAGCCTTAAGACAGCAGGGTGCCCTCCGAAGCTTTAGCGAAGGAGGGCCGGTCGTGATCTACGTCTGCCTGATAGAGAGCTTGTCCGAAGCCGGACAACGATATGTCGGGCTAACGACCGATCTAAAGCATAGAATTCAGGATCATAACGCCGGAAAGTCGCTGCACACGTCAAAATTTCGGCCCTGGAAGCTGGTCACCTATCTGGCCTTTACCGATCACATTAAAACTGAATCGTTCGAACGATATCTGAAATCAGGATCCGGGCACGCTTTCGCTGCCAAGCGGCTCTGGTAGCGGCGTCTTATCCTCTATCCCGAGACGCTTCTTCGCGTCATCGAGCATTGTCTGAAAGCGCGGGTCGTCGCGGATCGTGTCGAAGTCCGGATCGGTGTCGGCGATCCGGGTCTGGAGCTCGCCCGACGTATCCAGCACGCGCTTCAGCAGCTTCAAAGCTTCCTCTTTATTGCCGAGGTGCGCGGCGAGCACGCAGGCGAAATTGTAGTGCATGTTGAGGTTCTCTGGGTCGATCAATATCGCTCGCTCGATCGATTCGAGCGCTCTCTCACGCTCGCCCAGGGCGGCGAATCCGCCGGCAATGATCCCTATCGCGGCGCCATTGCTTGGATCCTGCTGAAGCGCCTTTTCGGATTCCGACACCATCTTTTCGGCGGCGCGGCGGACTTTGTCCGCGTCTCCGAGCGCCTGATAACAGGTCAGCAGCATCGCCCAGGCGTGGAAGTCCGTATCCATGACTTCCACCGCTTTCTCGTAATGGGCGGTCGCTCTCGGGACATCGCGCCGGAGCAAGGAGAGGCGCCCGGCGTCCTTGTTGATCTCCCAGGAGTCGGGTGCGAGCCGGAGCGCCGTTTCGATTTCGGCATCGGCCTCGGCGTGCCGGCGGCTCTCCTCCAGCCGCCTGACCATCGGCAAATGCGCCTCGGCGATATTGGGATCGATCGCGAGCGTGGCGTGGGCGGCCGCCACGCCGTCGTCGACTTCGCGCTTGTGGCCGTAGCGGAGGCTCGACTGGGCGATGGCGAGCAGCGCCCAGGCCTGGGCGTAACGAGGATCGAGCTCGACCGCGCGGCTGCAGATGCGCATCACGCGTTCTTCGCGGCGTGGATCGCCGTAATTGCCAGTCACCCAATATTGCCGCGCGAGGAGGTAGAGGGTGTATGCCTCCGCACTGGTCGTGCCGCGCTGCTCGATCGCCTTCTTTTCCTCGGGCAGGAGCTTGAGCTTGAGCGCGCCGACGATGGCTTTCGAAATTTCGTCCTGGATCGCGAAAATATCTTCGAGGTCGCGGTCGTAGCGCTCGGCCCAGAGATGTTCGCCGGTCTCCCCGCCGATCAGCTGGGCGGTGATCCGGACCCGGCCTGCGGCCTTGCGCACGCTGCCTTCGAGCACGTGGCTGACGCCGAGCTTGCGGGCGGTTTCGGCGACGTCGACCGACTGGCCCTTGAAGGTGAAGGCGGTGTTCCGCGCGACCACGCCAAGCGCCGAAATCTTCGACAGATCGGTGGTGATGTCCTCGGTGATCCCGTCGCTGAAATATTCCTGCTCGGCATCGCCGCTGATGTTCGAGAATGGGAGGACGAGGACGCACAGCTGGCGAAGCCGCCGCTGGCCCTTCGCGACACTGTCGGAACCGCCCGGACCGGCGAGCGCGGCGACGCTGCTCTTGAGCTTGAGCCAGCCCGGCGCCTCGCCCTCGCCGTCCCAGCCCTTGAGGTTCGCGCACTGGATCTGATTGAAGGGCATGGGCGGGATAGTACCGTCGAGCGCCGCCTGAACGAGCGTGCCCGCGGAGCGCGCGGCATCCGCCTCGGCGCGCACCCATTGCGATTTTGCCGCTTCGGCCGACCACAGGACGATGACCGCCTGCGCCGACTTGAGCCGCTCCTCGATCACGTCGCCATAGGTCCGGTGTGCCGGAAGCTGGTCGTCGCGCCACACGCGATAGCCGTCGGCGCGAAGCGAGTCCGCGACGCGCTCGGCAACGGGCTCGTCGGCCCGTGCGTAAGAGACGAAGACGTCCGCCATCAGGGTTTCAGCCCCTAACCCTCTTGCCCGCTCAAAATATCAGGACTCCAAGGGAGAGTCTTGGGCGATCGAACCCGCGCTACTCGGCGGTGGTCGGATCGATCGTCCGGTGCACCTTCGAAATCTTGTTGCACGGAAAGCCACCGCGGCGCGCATGTTCGCGAATCAGCTCCTCGTTGGGCGCGCGATAGACGCAATAGAGCTTGTCGTCGGTGACGTAGCTGTGGACCCATTGAACCTGGGGCCCGACTTCGTTGAGCGCGTTGCACGAGGTCTGCGAGGCCATCTTGATGTCGTCCGCGCCGAGCTGACCGACGCCCGGCATTTCCCGTTCGATCACATATTGCGGCATGTTCGCCCCTCCGCTGTTGATCTTCGTCAAGCCTTTACCGCATCGCACCGGCGCCGGATAGCCAAAGGCGGCGGCTATCTCTTGCGGCCGAGCCGCTGCTTCAGCTCGGACACTTCCCAATCATCGTTGCGGCTGTAGGGGAGGAGGGATTTGAGGGCAACGTAGGTGCTTCGGCCGAGCGCCTTGCGGAGACCGGCGAGCTCGGCGAGCGCGGCGTGGATTTCGGCGCCTTTCATTTCGACATCGCCCTGCACCTCCTCGATCATCGTCTCCTCCGCCTCGGCGACAAGCCAGGCTTGAAGCTCCCAATAGCGGCGCACGCGCCTGGCGCTCTCGGGATCGAGACGGCCGGCGAGCGCGGCGATCCTCCGGCCGGCGGGGGTGTCGGGCCATTGGCCGGAGCGCAGGATTCCAAGCTGCCGCTGATGCTCGGCATGTTCGACCGCGAGCCAGCGCTGCGCTTCGCCGGTGCCGAACTGGAAGATGCCGATGATCACGATGGGCGCCACGACCGCCGCCCCCAGCATTGCCAGCAGCGGCCGGTCGGGGAACTGGTTGAAGACCGTGTGGATGGCGACGGCGATGAGATAGCCAGGGAGGAACCACCACAGCCGAAAATTGAAATTGCCGGCCGAATCGCGCGTTTCCCGCTCGGCCAGCTGGTGGGCGATGGCGGCTAGGATGGCGACCGTGGTTCCGTGCATCACGGCCGTGCCGAGGCCGCGCACCAGCCAGGTGCCGGCGTCGTAGAAAGGGAAAATCGTCAGATAGAAGACGTTCTCGACGACCGAGAAGCCGGCGCCGATCGCGAAGCCGGAGATGACCGCGTCGATTTTGTAGCCGATTCGGTTGAAGCGGAAGAGCAGGATGATGAGGATCGCCTTGATTCCCTCTTCGATCCACGGCGCGACGTAGCGGCTGTAGTTGGAAAAGCCGATCGGCAGCGTGTCGAGGAAGCGGCCGGCGACCGGCCAGGCGGCGAGCGCGCCGAGCGCGCCAAGCAGCAGCAGGACGAGAATCTCCTTGAGGCTCGTCAGCTTGAACGCGTCGAGCCAGACGAAGATCGCGAGCAGGACGAGCACCGGAACGAGCGCGAGGCCCCAATGGCCGGCTCCGACGAGAAACGCGGTCATCGGCCTACATGATCTTCAGTGAGGCGAGCCATTCGGTCTTTCGATAGCGGCCGTCGACCCAGCCGGCCGCGGCGCCGACAGAGAAGACCATCGGCAGGCGGAGCGCAACGGTGAAGGCGAGGTCGAACTGGGCGCCGGCGTCGTAATAATGGTGGCCATCGCCATCCTGGCCCTCGGTCGCCATCGCGCCGGCGAAGACGGCGGGGCGGATGTAACTCAAATAGAAAGCGGGCACGCCGACCTCGGCGAAGCGGATGGGCGGGAGGTTCACTTCGCCGGTCAGCTTGGCGAAGCGCCGCGCGGCGATCTCGTCGATCTCGAACCCGGGGAAGCTCTCCATCTCGCGGTAGCGCTTGATCGGCCGGTCATCGACGTAATTGTTGCGGAAGGCGCCGAAATAGAAAGCCGCCAGCGGGTTGAGGCGCGGGCCGCCCGTCATTCCGGCATGGGCGTAGAGCCAGGCCGAGCTATTGGCGATCGGGAGGGCCGTGCCGACGCCGAGCGTGCCGTAGATTTTCGGATACCATTCGCTCTCCGCCTGGTCGGTGGCGACGGCGACCTGCCCTTCGATGCCTTTCTCGTGATCGACGCCGCCGAGCGAGTGGGTGGTGTTGGTATATTTGAGGCCAATTTCGGCCGAGCGCATGTTACTCGGGCTGGCGATGTTCTGCGCGCCCGGAAGCTGATCGAGGCCGAAATAAGCGGCGGCCGAGCCGAAGACGTCGAGCTGGCGCGGCGGATCGTAGATCAGCGGCTTGGTGTAATTGACGATGAAGGCGTCGCCCTTGCGGCTCCTGAGGACGGGGCCGAACAAATCGTAGAAGTCCGACAAATTGTGCCAGTAGGTCAGCTTCCAGTTGGGCGTCTGATATTCCGCGTCGAAGTGGAAGCGCTCGCCGCCGTGAACGAGATAGGGCGAGACCGCGACGCTCGTGCTGAACTGCCGGAACTGAAGCGGGTCGGCGACGTGGAGATAATAGCCGAACGCCGCCTTCTGCGCATAGCCCGAGACGATCGGATAATGAGCATCGACCCGCATCCGCTTGAACGGATCGTAGGTGCCGCGTGCGGTGATCATCTGGCCGAGCGGGATTTTGGCGGGTGAGCCGACGGCCCAATTCTTGAGCTCGGGCCAGTGGGTGACGACCTCGTTGCCGAGGAAACGGACGGTGCCGAGGTCGTCGCGCACCTGCGGCTGAATAATCGACGGATTGAAGCCCTCGCCGGTATAATCGTAAACGAGGAGCGAGCCGTCCGGACGGAGCTCCGGATGGAAGAAGCCGGTCGCGGCGTTGGTCAGCACGTCCCATTTGCCGGTGGCGATGTCGAGGCGGAACACGTTCGAGGCGCCGGTGTAATAAGAGGTGCCGAGCAGCGCCTTGCCGTCGGGCGTGAAGGTGAAATTTTCCGGTACCGACGGCGGAAGCGAGAGCGTCGCGACCGGATCATCGGCGTTACCGCTTTCCAGGTCCGAGATTTTCCACACTTTCACCGACTGCTTGCCGTCGACCGTGCCGTAGGAAGCGGACAGCAGCTGGCCGTCGGGGGAGATGTCTGGGTCGAAGACGATCTCGCCGTAGCGGAAGGTCTTGATCTGGTTGAAGCTGGTGTAGGGCGCCGGAATCCGGACCAAAGTGACGAAGCCGTTCTGGTGGCGGATTCCCCACAGGCTCTTATCCGCCTCGTTGAAAGCGAGGTCGCCGATCCGCGCGTCGGTCAGCAGCCGGCGCTTCTTGCCGGTATCGACGTCGATCGCCTCGATATCGCGATAGGCGTAATTTTCGTCGGTGTAGAAAGCGGTGCGGGTGGACGGGTCGAAGGCGAGGCTAGTCACCTTGTAGAGCATCATCCCGTTCAAGTCGGTCAGATGCGTGAGCTTGCCGGTGGAAAGATCCATCCGCCCGAGGAAACCGATGCGGCCGGGGTAGCGGAAGGCGGCGATCAGGCTGTTGGTTTTCTCGTCGACGAAGCCGCGCGACATCGACCCGAGGGCGCGCGGGCTGAGGTGCTTCGGCTCGGTCAGCGGATATTTCGCGAGCCGGGCGAGATTCTCCGCCTGGAACTTGTGCTCGAACGCGATCCAGTCGTTCCACACGTCGTCCAGCGATTTGCCGAACACGTGGCGGAACTGGCTGGAATAGAAGGCCTTGGAATCCTCCGACCGGCGATACCATTCGACCGTCTTTTCGGGGCCGTAGGTCAACGCCAGATAGGACATGAAGCGGGTGCCGTAGAGGTAGGAATTGGCGCCGACCTGGAAGTCGATCTGCGTGCCTTCGCTTTCGAGCCCCAGGGGCGAAAAGAAGCGCGAATTGTCGTGCACCTTGGCGCGCCAGACCATCTCGTCATAGCCGCCCTGGGCGCGGCCGAGGCCGCCCGCCATCCACGTTTCGAAGAAGACGGCGCTTCCTTCCATGTACCAGCGCGGCGTGAGGTTCCTCGGGACGGTCAGGTAATTGTAGAGGATCGATTCCGGATGCTTCTGGAGTGGCACGGGCTTGCCGCCGAAGAATCGACGCCAGGCCGCGTCGCGCGAGTTCCACGCGTCGATCATCGAAACGTGGGTCAACTCGTGATTGTTGAGCGTGTAGAAGCGCTCGCCGGGCGAAAAGGTCTCCATCGACAGCGACAAGGGCGCGACGTCGAGGAGGATCATGTTGCTGGGCGAGCCGAGGGCAGCGGCGTTGCCGTAGTCGGAGAAGTCCTTGAGCAGGACGGTGGTCCGGTCCCAGGGCTTCCAGTTCAGCTCCTTCTCGTGGAAATCGAGCGACAGCTCGAACGTCCGAGCGACATAAGGCGTCAAATAGGTCTGGATCGGGTCGATGTAGAGAAGCGACAGGTCCTTCGTCTCGAGTGTCGAAAGGTGGAAGCCGGAAGCGTCCTGGGGGACGTGATCGGGGCTTTGCTGCTCGGGCGCATTGGGTTTGGTCGGCGCGGGCGTCACCGGTTCCGAGGGCGGCGTGCCTTCGGGCGGCGGCGAAACCGCATCGGGCTTCTCGACCACCGTCGTGCTGTCCGCCGGCGGCGGAGGCGGCGGTTGCTTTGCCGGAGTCTGGGCAAAGGCGGCGGTGGAGGAAGCGGCCAGAGCGAGCGCCAGCGTGCCATATGCGCGCCGGCGCCCCTCTAGCCGCTCATCCCCCATCAATGCCCCCCAAAGCGGCGTGGTTAGTCGGAATGCGCCTGAGCAACTCCGGCCTGGCTAAGCGCGGCGGAGAAGCTGGGATTGGCCATCAGCGCCGCCATGTTCGGCCGTGCCGCAAGCGCCGCGAACGCTTTCGGATTGGCGGCCAGCGCCTGCATCGCGGATGCGTTCCGGCTGATCGCCGAGAAGGCCTGCGGATTGGCCATCATCGCAGAAAACGCCTGCGGGTTTGCCATCACCGCCTGCGCCGCGCTCGCGTTCAGCTGCCGAGCGACCGCCGACGACGCCATCAGCGAATGCGCGTCGAACGCCTGCAGCGCCCGCGAAGCCGCGCTCAGCTGCGCGGCATTGCTCGCCAGGCTGGAAAAAGCCGAGGCGTTGTTGCCGATCGCCGACAACATTCTCGGGCTCATCATGCTCGCGTTCCTGGCGAGGCTGGCGAAGGCGAGCGAGTTCTGGCTCATCGCCGAGAAGACCCGCGGGTCCGCCGAAAGCGCCTGCATCGCAGCATTGTCCCCGGCCAGTTTCTGGAACGCCGCCGCATTGCTCGCCATGCGCGCATCGGCCGCTGCCTTCGATGCCGCATCGCGGAACGCATTGGCGCTGTTCGCGAAGTTGCTGAAGGCCGAAGCGTTGGACATGATCGCCGAGAGCGCCCGCGGGTGCGCGGCAAGCGCGGAGAAGGCGTTCGAATGCGCCGCGATGGCCGACAAGGCCTTCGGCTGCGCCGCCAAAGCGGAGAATGCCGACGGATTGGCCGCGAGTGCCGCCATCGCCGAGTTCGAGATGCCCGCCAATTGCATCTGGCGAGCGGCCAGCGCCGCACTGTTGACCGACGCTGCGAGCGCACGAGGCTGCGCTGCCATGGCTTTCAGCGACTCCGCGCTTGCGGCGAGGGCGCTGAAGACGTGCGGATCGGCCATCAGCGCCTGCATCGCCTTGTTGTCGCCGGCAAGCTGCTGGAACGCGGCGGCGCTGCTCGCCATGCGCGCATCGGCCGCCGCCTTGGACGCGGCGTCGCGGAAGGCGTTGGCGTTGGACGCGAAACTCGCGAACGCCGAGGCGTTGCGGGCGATCGCCGCGAACGCCTCAGGCTGCGACGCGAGCGCCTGCATTGCCGCTGGATGGGCGGAGATGGCGTTCATCAGTTGAGCGTTCGCCTGATGTGCCTGCGGCGCGAGCGCCGATGCATTGCGGGCCGCCTGCGCCAAGCCGGCAAAGGCCGACGGGCGCGCGGCGAGCGCGGCGAACGCCTGCGGATTGGCCATCAATGCCGCCATCACCTGCGGCTGAGCGGCGAGGGCCTGGAAGCCCGGACTTGCCGCCAGCGCGCGGAAATTCGGGTCCTTGACCATCAATTCGAACGCGTCGGTCTGCATCAGCTCGGGAACCGCGGTGTCGCCGAGCGTCACATCGGCGTCGGTCACCTGACTCGAAACATACCGTTCGGCCGGTCCGACCGTGCCCTGGGTCTGGCCGAGCGGCGGATAAACCCGCCCGAGACCGTACGCGGCTACTCCGATGGCAAGCACGCCCGCCGTCGCCAGAATCATCTTGCGCTTATTGGAATCAGTCTGTGTCATTGGTTGCCCCCATTGACTGTGTCGATACGGCCACATTGCCCGCACATTAACGGAAAGTCAATCAAAGTCGGCAATTCGACATATTGAATAAACCACTGAAAACACGAGTAAATTGCGCCGGCTCCAGTGTGCAAAACTTGTCGAACGTCAAGAGTCTTGAGGCGATTGTATACTTTACAAACCCACGCACATTTGCTAGGACAATCCCAACAGGAGCCTAGCAATGTCCGTTCTCTCGAAACCCTATTTCCACGACGAAGCCAAAGCCTTCGAATATCTCGAAAGCGTCCTTTGGGCGGACGGCATTGTTTGCCCGCATTGCGGCGTCGTCGGCGGTCGCGTCTACAAGCTGGAAGGCAAGAGCACGCGCATCGGCCTGAAAAAGTGCGGCGAGTGCCGCAAGCAGTTCACCGTGAAGGTGGGCACCGTTTTCGAGCATGGCCGCATCCCCCTCCACAAGATGCTTCAGGCGACCTACCTCATGACGAGCAGCAAGAAGGGCATCAGCGCCCACCAGCTGCACCGCGTCCTAGAGGTCACTTACAAGACGGCATGGTTCCTCGCGCACCGTATTCGCGAAGCCATGCGCACTGGCGATCTCGCGCCGTTCGGCGGCGAAGGCGGCGTTGTCGAGGTTGACGAGACCTATGTCGGTCGCCGCGAAGGTTGGAAGAAGGCCACTGAGGCGGCTTGGCACAAGGTGCCGGTGCTATCGCTGGTTCACCGCGAAAGCGGCCAGGTCCGTTCGTTCGTCGTCGATCATGTCCGTGCCGAGAACATCATCCCGATCGTTCAGCGCAATGTCGACCGCGAGACTTACATCATGACGGACGAAAGCATGGTCTACCGCCACCAGTTCCGCAGCTGGTATCTCGGTCATGGCCGCGTGAACCATAGCGCTGGCGAATATGGTCGTGGCCGCATCCACACGAACACGGTCGAGGGTTTCTATTCGATCTTCAAGCGCGGCATGAAGGGCGTCTACCAGCATTGCTCCGAGAAGCACCTTCACCGTTATGTCGCGGAGTTCGATTTCCGCTACTCGAACCGCGAAGCGAACGGCTGCGATGATGGGGAGCGGAGCCGTCAGGCTCTTCGTGGCATGGTCGGCAAGCGCCTGACCTATGGGGGGCCTCACGCGTAAAATGCGACAGAGGGAGCCCGCCGAGAGTCAATCGGAACAGCTGTGGCTTGAAGGCATATAAAGACTTCTTTATATCGTTATGTGGAACTCCACGGCTCGAATACGGTGGATTGCCACCCGTGCCTAGGCTAGAGCCGTGGGGAACCGTCTCCCTTGGTTTCGTGATTCCATACCGTCAGGAATCGTGCCGATGGAGGCGTGCTGATCGCCCAATCAGAATGGCCAGCCTGTTCCTGCACATAGGCCGCCAGCTCAGCTTTGGCCGGCTTCGCATATGAAATGTTGTTGCGCCGTGCGGCGACGGCTCCAAGCACTACGTCAGCCATCTGAACAATGTTCGCCCTACTGGAGCAGACGGGCTCGATCGCTCGGATGCAATTCGGGCGCGTTCGATAAGTCTTATACGCATCGGCGCAAACAGCGCCGCGCAATGCGCAGATGTCCTTGCAGTCAGCCCCCGAATCCAGTCGCACTCGGATTGCGCAATGTGGCCCATAGAAGCGGGCCACGCGATGCAGCAGCAATTGGTAATACATCCTATTGATGCTGGTATCTTTTGTGTCGCCAGGCTTTGCCTTGTGAGCGTAGCCTTTGAACTTCGCGATAATGATGTGGAGCGCAGCTTGGCGGCTTTTCACGAGTTCGAACGCATAGCGGACCAGAGCTTCGTATGCCTCTTTGCGGTCGCCACCACGGTATTCTGACCAGTGGAACTCTGAGGCCATGCCCACGTCATTCCTGATGCGATCAATGCGCGTGCGAACTTCGGCAATTCGAGTGCCGCGCACCGCAAAGCCGCCCGCGACCATGTAGGTACGGTCTCGACTGCTGCTGTCGCCGAAAAACGTCAGTGATGGCGGATCAAACGCCGATACGATAAGAGACACAACATGGCTGATACTAAGTCGCAATCCGACAAGTTCAAAGACGCCGCTCGCGAGCGTGAAGCGGACGAGGACGAGAAGCGCTGGGAGGAGCGGCTGAAGAAGATCGCGAAGGCTAAGCCGGAGAAGTCCGAATGATCGGGGTGATGCTGCTGCTTGTCGCACAAGCCGTCGCGCCGCCGCCGCACGGATATGTTGTCGACAAGCCTGATCCTTGGGCGAAGTTCAATCCGCAACCACCGGAGGCGGTCTGGTTAGGACCGGCCTTGATGGTAGTTTCCAACGGCCAGACGATTAAGACAATTCCATATAAGACGATGAAAGCGTGTGAGCGCGCCAGGGCTTACGTTCAGGGACCGCCAGCCGGGTCTCCAGCCACGGGAGGCGGCATATATGGGCCACCAGCGATCACTTACTCCTGCATTCCGCGCCAATGAGCGTGGGTGTGTAAACGATACAATCGCCAGTCTTGAGGCGACGTTAACCATCCGCCGAAGCCCAAGCGAAACCATGAGCGGCCTATCCTCACAGATCGATGATGAGGAATCCGGCCATGCCTGTCCGTCTCGCTCTGGTTGCCGCGGCGACCCTGCTGAGCGCTGCCGCCGTCGCGGCCGCCGAGCCGCCGAGCGTGCCCGCGAAGGCGTCCGCGCAGCCTCAGTCGCATCCCGCGCCGGTCGTGCTCGCCTCCGCCGATCAGGTGCAGGCGCCGGCCGCGGACGCCCAACCCGCAGCTCAGCCCAAGCGCGCGCGAGTCGCCCGGGTGACGACCTGCCGCTGCGGCGACCCGCAGGTTCAACCGGAGAAATAATCGCCGGCTATTTCGCCTCGGCGATTTGCTGCTTCGTCCGGATCACCGGAATTTCGCCATCGCCGACCGCGGCGAACGCCGACCAGTAGAAGGGATGCGAGGTATTCGCGTCATCCATCAGCTGGCGTTCGGACAATCGTAGCGCGGTCACCGTCGGCGTCCCCGGCGGCGCCGAGAAGAGGCCGGTGATGAGGCGCTGGGTCGCGTTATAATCGTCCGGAACCGGCCAGTGGCTGGCGATGACCAGGCGCCCGCCCGCTCCGACGAACGCGCGGACGAGGCCGTCGAGCGCGACGTCGCCGCCAGTCGCGAGGCCCGCCTGCTCGGTCGCGGCAGTGCTCGCCTGGCCGGCCGTGTCGCAAGCCGACAGGATCACGAGGTCGGCGTCGAGACGGAGGTCGAAAATCTCCTTGAAGGTGAGGAGACCGTCCGAACCCTTGCCGCCGAAGCTGGTGAGGAGCGCCGGCTGGGCGGCGCATTTCGCGGCCCGCGCCGTCACCACGCCGTGGGTCGCGAAATGGATGATGCGGTATTGGTCGAGATCGCCGCGCGCCTCGATCCCGGTGTCGGTGAAATTGTCGCCGGTAACGATCTGGACGCCGCCTGGATCGAGCGGCTGGAGGATGCCGCTCGCGACCTGCAGCTCCTTCGCGGAAATCGGATGGGTCCAGGAGGACATCGGGAGCATACAGTCGCGATCGGCGGCGGCGGGAATGAGTTGCGCGGCTTCGGCCGAGGGCGGCGTGTTCTGGCCGAGGCCGAGATATTCCTTCGTCCCGGTGGACGGCCGGGCATCGCGCAGCTGGGCGAAGGAGCGCGGGCTGACCGAGGTGCTGACGTCGCGGTCGCGGCCGAGCCAGGCGATCCCGCGGAAGTCGAACTCGGCGTCGCCGCCGGCCGCCGCGCGCTTCCGATAGGCGTCGACCGAGGCCTGATCCATCACCAGCAAATTGGGCGGAAGGCGGAGCATTGCGCCGTCGGGCTCGAATATGAGGTGCTTGATCGAAGGCACGTCGGCGGCGAACGGCCCGAACAGCTCGCCGTATAGCTGGTGCGACAGCGCGACGTCGAAGGGATAGGTGACGCGCTGGCCGTTCTCGACCGTCGAAATCGTCTCGCGCAGCGCCTTTACCTGATCGTCGAGCTGGGTCGAGGTGACGTTCAACTCCGCGGCGCGCGCATTCGCCGGAGTCACGAGGATCGCGTAAACGTGATCGCCGACATTGGTCATCCGGTAATAGGCTTCGCCCGGACGGAGCGCCTTTTGCAGGTCGGCGAGCGCGATGACCTCGCTGGAGACGGCGCGGTAGCGCGGGAAGTTTCCGAGCGCCGACTGGGTCGCGACCTGCTCCTTCTGCGCCTCGGTGAGGCTCGCCTGGAGCAGACGCGCGCGGGCCTGCTCCTCGGGCGACTGGCTGGTCGAATCCTGGAGCCGGGCCAGCTCGATCCGGGCGCGTTCGACCTGGCGGCTGAGCGTGACGGACTGGCGGAACAGGCGCGCGGCTTCACCCGTGCCGCCGGTCAGCTCGCGCGCCAGCACCGCCTGGGTCTGGGCGAGGCCCGGACGGACCATCAGCTGAGTCGCCGCGAAAATCTCCGCGGTCGCGGCGGGGTCGCCGGATTTTTTGAGAAGCAGATCGACATATGGACGAAGGACGTGCGCGAAGGAGGGCGGCAGATTGCTGGTGTCGGGCTGCGAATGGACCACGTCGCGGAACATCGCTTCGGCCGTCGCGAGCTGGCCCGTCCGCGCGAGATAGCCGGCGAGACGTGCCTTGGCGTTCAGCAGCGCCGCCGAGTCCGGATAATTGGTCTCGAGCAGCGTGACGCCTTCCTGGTAGAGCCGCAGGGCCTCGGTGGGATTGTGCGAATCCTCCGCGATGGCCGCGAGATCGCCGAGGATCTGCGCGCGCATCCACATGATCGAAGCGACCTTGCCGTCGCGGATCGCCTGGAGCTTGGCATCGGCCTGCTGGAGCGCGGCGGTGGCGCCGGCGAGATTGCCCTTGAGGCGCAGCGACGTGCCGCGCAGCTGAAGCGCCTGGCCGTCGAGGATTTCAGCCTTTTCCGCCGGGCTGAGATCGGAATCGCCGCCGAGCCGCTGGCCCATCCGGCTTTCGGAATTGAGCCGCTTGGCGGTGACTTCGTCGATGGCCGGGCCGCCGGCGTTCGCGGTGGTGTCGGCGGTCGCTTTGGGAACCGGCTTGTCGAGCTCCTTCAGCGCACCGTCGGGGTCGCCCTGGTTGAGCTGGTGGATTGCGCGATAGTTGCGGAGACGGCGTGCGACGAGCGGGTCGGTTCCCAATTGCCCGGCGGCGCGAATGAACAGCGAATTCGCTTCCGCGTAGCGTCCCAGGTTCGATTTCTGCAGCGCTTCATTGGCCAGCGCCTCCGCCTGGCTGACGGGCGCGTCTTTCGAAGTGGTGACGGCGGCGAAAAATTCAGCGGCTTCGGCGTAACTGCCGCTGTTGTTGCGGCGATAGGCTTCGGCCAGCGCCTTGGTCGGATCGAGCGTCCCGGCCTGGACCCGAGCGAATGCGGCGGGATCGCCGGCGCCGGTGGTCGCGATCGAGACCTCGCCCTTGACCGGCTCGTCGGCGACGATGCTGCGAAGGCCGAGCTGAAGCGCGCTGTCGTAGCCGGCGAGCCCCTCGGCGACGTAGAGCGCATTGCCCTTGGTCAGCAGGTAAGCGCGATAGGTGACGTCGGCATCCTTCAGCCGGCAGTCGATGACGTCGACCTGGCCGAGGCCGGCGATCGTGCCGGCATGATTGGCCGAGCAGGCGACCTGTTGGTCGCGCAGCGCGGCGATCCGCGCGGCCGCGGCGGCGGGATCGCGCAGCTTGTAGAGCTTGCCGATGGGAAGCGCGGCATCGCGGCAGGTCACGGCATAGCCCGTATCGAACATGCCGGCGAACGCCTTGTCGGTGGCGAGGCTTTGCGCCGAGCAGAAGATGGTGCCGGAGCTGCCGATCCGGAAGCTGTCGCGCACGCTCAGGGGCACGGCGAGAGCCGCCGCTCCAGCCGCGAAACATGCGATTGCCGCCGCCGCGGCGAGGAGAGGCTTCATCATTGCGGGCCTCCCGAAGTGATGGAGTCATTGCCGCTGGTCACCGGGTCGTCGACCAGCGGGTCGAACGCGTTGGGGCCGCTGTTGAGACCGAACAGCAGGATGTCGAGCTCGTCGTTCCCGTTGTTGTCACCCTCGGTGCCGTCGCCACTGTCGCCCTGGTCGCCCTCGTTCTCAGCATTGGTCATCAGGCCGATGGGCCCGAGAATCGACTCCGCGCCGAACTGGAAGGTCGGTGCAGGTGGTGGGGGAGGTGGCGGCGGTGGGAGCGCGCAGCCCGAAATGATCGAGCAGCCGTTGACCGTCGAGGCCGCGGCAAACCCGGCGTCTCCGTCAAAGCCGACCGTGGGGAGGAAATCGTTGCCGCCGACGATCTGACCGCCCGGCCCGACCTGGTGGCCGTTGACGATCGCGAGCACTGGCGATTCGCCGCTGTTGACGATCGTCAGGCCGCCTTCGCCGACCGAGATGCCAGCCGGATTGTCGGCGGTGCCGCTGTTCTGGACGAGGAAGCTGCCGCTGACCTCTCCTAGAATCGCGCCCGCGCGGAGATTGCCGTCCTGATTATCCTCGCCGGAGTTGGTGGCGAGGTCGGAATCGCGGTTGGCGTAATTCGGGTCTTCGGCGAGCTTGTCGATGACCGACTGGTCCGCCACCCAGACGTCGGGCGCGATAAGGTTGAGCGTTCCCGAAAGATTGCCCGCGCCGTCGGTGATAGAAATACCGCCCGTCCCGGTGATCACCTGAATGCCGCTGCCGGCGTTGAAGGTCAGCGCGTCGGACGCGGCCGCATTGATATAGTCGAGGAAGCCTTCGACGCGGATTGCGCCGCCGGTGTCGACTTCGACCGAGCCGACGCCGCCGCCTTCCGTCTGGCTGCCTTCGATCTGGGCGTCCTGGATGATCACGTCCGGGTCGACGCCTTCGCTCTTGCCGGTCGCGGTGAGGACGACGGAATCGGCGTTGATGTCGCCCGCTTCCGAGAGAATGTACTGGCCGGGCGCGGATGCGCCCTCGGGACCGCCGAGGATCACCGGATTGTCGCTGACCGCGCCAAGGGTGATGAGGGTGGTCAGGCCGGAGACTCCGAGCGACGCGCCGTCGGCGATGTTGATGTCGCTGGACGTGACGCCGATCGTCGGCACGGCGACGGTGCCGAAGAAACTGGCGGTGCCGCCGGCGTCGAACGTGGCGCCGCTGGCGTTGACGTTATTGACCGAACTGTCGCCGCCCGCGGTGACCTGGACGGCGTCGACCGCGGTGAGATCGGTCGCAACGACATTCTGTCCCGCGTCGAGGAAGATGCCGCCCGCGGACTGGATCGCGTCGGTCGTGAGGTTCCCGTTCTCCGCTTCCAGCCTGACGTCCTGCCCCGTGGCCTCGACCGCATCCTCGGCGATGCCGGGGGTGAAGCCCGAAATCACCTTGCCCACCTTGAGGTCGCCGGTCGCCGATGCGGCGACCGCTTCCTGGGACGTGAGGTCGAGGGTCGTGATATTTCCGCCCGCGTCGAGCTCGAGATTGCCGCCCGACGACAAATTGCCGGCGTTGAGATCGGTGCCCGCCGAAAGCGAAAGGAGACCGTCAGTGCCGACGTCGCCGGCTGAGATTTCTCCGCCGGCGGTGAGCGTGAGGTCTCCGCCCGCGCTCGAATCGCCCACGGAGAGATTGCCTCCAGCCGAAATGGAGACGCCGTCGCCGGCCTGGATCGTCGCGCTGCCGAAATCGGTGCCGGCGGCAGCCCGGAACGCGCCGGTCGAGACGAGGTCGTCGATCGTGATCGATCCGCCGGTTGCTACTGGGTCAGACGCAAGCACCGGGACGGGATCGAAATCGTCGGGTCCGCCAGCGTCAGTGAACATCGAATAATCGGCCATGTAGACCTGACCGTCGGAATTGGTGGTCAACGAGCCGACGTGAATGTCGCCGGTGACGAGCGCCAGGATGAGCGATCCGCCGGAGATGTTGCCGGCGGTGAAGGTTCCGGGAGTCGCGAAGCCGACCTTGTCCGCACCTGAGACGTTTCCGACCTGGATTGAAGTTCCGGAGCTGAACGAGACCGAGAAGTCACCATTCTCCGGAATGTTCGGCCCGACATTGATGTCGCCGAGCTTGATCGCGCCTTCCGCGTCGCCTGACGCGCGGGTGTCGGCGATGATGTTGCCGCCGTTGACGGCCGCGCCGCCTGACAGGTGCAGCGAATCGGCGTCGACATTTCCGAATTGCATGTCGCCGGTCGAATTGAGCTCGATCGTGCCGACGGCTGTCAGATCGAGCGTGGTCAGCGTGCCGCCTGCGGTGAGCAAGAGGTCCTCGGCGGAGTCGATCGGGCCGGCGGACAGATTGCCACCCGTTGTCAGGCTCAGGCTCGCGCCCGCGGACAGCTTGCCCGTGCCGAGATCGGTAGCGGCGGAAAGCGTAAGCGAGCCATCGGCGCTAAGGTCGCCGGAATCGATATTGTCGCCGGCGCTAAGCGAGAGATCGCCGCCGATGTCGGCGCTCTCGACCGAGAGGATGCCGCCCGCCGAAGCGGTGACGTTGCCGGTCGCGAGGATACCGGCGCTGCTGAAATCGCTGCCGGCCGCGGCCCGGAAGGTACCCGTCGATACGGGCCCATCGACGGTGATCGACCCGGCAGTTGCGACGGGGTCGGAGGCGAGAACCGGTGCCGGATCGAAATCGTCGGGTCCACCGGCGTCGGTGAACATCGAAGAATCGGCCATGTAGACCTGGCCGTCGGAATTGGTGGTTAGCGAGCCCACGTGAATGTCGCCGCTAACGAGCGCGATGAATAGCGAACCGGCGGAGATATTGCCGGCCGTGAACGTGCCGGGCGTGGCAAAGCCGACCTTGTCCGCGCCCGAGACGTCGCCGACCTGAATCGATGTTGCCGAGCTGAATCCGATCGAGAAGTCGCTTCCTTCGGGAATGTTCGGCCCGACGGTGATGTCGCCGAGCCTCATCGCGCCCTGAGCATCGCCGCCCGCGCGCGTGTCAGCGACGATATTTCCGCCGATGACTCCGCCGCCGCTGGACAGATCAAGCGTGTCGGCGTCGACATCGCCGAACTGCATGTCTCCTATCGAATCGAGGTCGATCCGACCGGTTGCTGTCAGGTCCAGCGCGGTCAGCGCCGCGCCGGAATCGAGCGTCATGTTGCCGCCGGAGTCGAGCGTTCCCGCGCCGATGCTCGCTCCGCTCATTGCCATGTTGCCGCCCGACGACAGATTGCCGGTGGTAAGCGCGGCGTCGGAATGGAGCGTCAGGCTGCCGGTCACGAACCCGTCGCCGACGTCGAGGTTTCCAATGGTTTCGAAATCGACGCTGGTGGTGCCGTCGATGTTCGTGCCGAGGCTGGTTCCGTCGAAGGTGATCCCGAACGCGTTGACGTTGAATATGTCTGCCGAAACGAGCCCCGCATTGCCATCGTCGAAGAAGGTGACGATGTCCGTGGCGTCGGCCTGTAGCGTCCCCGCGACCGTCACATTGCCGCCGAAATAGGTCGAAAAACCGATATTGTTTGCTGTCGCGGTCAGGCTATCGGCGAGGAGCGTGCCCGCGCCGGTTTCCGGATCTCCGGCGAAAATCTGGACGCTGCCGCCGCCGTCGAGTTCGCCGGACGCGCCGAGCTTGGCCTCGCCGATATCTGACGTCGTGCCCGATCCGGCGCCGACCGTGACGCTGCCTCCGGTGCCGTCACTGTCGGCAAACGCATCCAGCGTGTCGAATTGCAGCCGTCCAGGCTGCGCGCCGGGCGAGCCCGACTCCGACTCCAGCTGGATTGTGCCGCCTTCGAGACTGCCGAACGCATCGGCGGAGAGGACGCCGGCGGCGATCGAGGCATCGTAGGCCTCCACGTCGATGGTGCCTCCGCGTCCGACGGACTCGCTGTCCGTGGCGCCCGCGCCGAGCACGCCTCGCGCGGTCAGATCGACAGTCGCCATGTCGATGCTCGTCGCAAGGCCGGAATCCGACGCATCGGCATGGAGAGTGACGTCGCCCGCATCCGCGCCGCCCGCCGTCGAGCCGTCGCCGCCGGTCGCGTTCGCGTTCATTGTGAGCTTGCCGCCGGCCGTCCCGCCGCTGATGCTTCCGCCGCTTGTGCTTTCCACAGTCGAATCGCCCGCGCTGGCGAAGCCGCCGACGCCGGTTGTTCCGTTGCCGCCGACCGCTTCCGCCGTCACCAGCGCGCCTTCCGCGCCGATGTCGATAGTCCCGCCAGAGGCGGTCAGCGACGCCGAGCCTGCGAAGGCGCTGCCGCCGTTCACTTGTCCCGAGCCGTAGATCTGATCTGATTCATTGAGACCGCCGGCCCCAGCGCCGACGAACAATTGCCCGGCGGTGAGCGATCCGGTAACATCGATGCTGGCCGTGCCTGCGGTTGCGTTTCCGCCCGTGCCGCTGAGACCTGTCCCGCCAAAGGCCTGGGCGGCGGATTCGACCAATCCGCCTGCGGTCAGCGATCCATCGACCTGGATGTGGGAAATGCCGCCGCTCGCCGATCCGCCGTCGGAGCCGTCGCCGCCGATCGGGCTGCTGCTGAAGACGAAGCCGGTGCCGATGTTCGCGACGCCGCCGAAGAAAATGTTGACTTGATTCTGTCCTCCAGTCGCATCTCCCCCGACCCCCGCCGTCAGGCCCGACCCGCCAAAACCGCCGAAGCCCTTGGAGAGGCCGACAACGGAATCCGCGTTGAGCTCACCACCGATGTCGACGCCGATCGAGCCGCCATCAGCGAGTCCGCCGGCGCCGCCCGTGCCCTCGGCGCTCGAGCCGCCGTCACCGCCGAAGCCGGACGCAAACACGCGGATGTCGCCCGCGGTCAATTTTGTTCCGGCGGCGATATCGATATCCGCCCTGCCGGCGCCGGCCGTGCCGCCTGCCCCGCCGTTGCCCGCGGAGGCGCTCGCTCCGCCGGCCCCGCCCGTTCCCGAGGAATCGAGCTTGGCGTCGGCAAGCGAGACTAGGGCGCTCGCATCCGCAACCAATGGATTGGTCGTGATGGAGACCGAGCCTCCATCGCCTTCGCCACCGGTACCGCCGTCGCCCTCGTCATTGTCGTCGCCTGCGCCGCCAATGCCGCGCGCCAAGAGGAAGGTCGCGCCTGCCGCGCTGAGGGACCCGCCGTTTTCGCTGAGAATGATCGAGGAGTCACCGCCGCTGCCCTCTCCGCCAGTCAGCCCGGTTCCGCCAAATGCGTCGGCCAGCATGACGATGGATCCCGTCATTTCGAGCTCATCGTCACGGAAAATGTCGGTTGTTCCGGTGGCCTCGATGCTTCCGCCGTCGATGAACATGGTGGCCGCGCCGCCGAACGCCGCGCCGCCGGCGTCGACGCCGTCACCGCCATGGCCCTGCGCCGAAAGGACGATCGCATTGGTTGAAATCGATCCGCCGAGAGTCTCCATGTAGGCTTGGCCGCCAGATCCCTCGCCGCCGGTGAAGCCGTTGCCACCCCTGGCGTCGGTGCGAATGGTCGCGGTGCCGCCGATGTCGATTGACGCGTCCGCCTGGGCGCTTATTCCGCCGGACGCTGCGCCTTCCCCGCTGTTCCCGCCGGCAGCATTGCCGCCCAATCCGCCCGATCCCTCGCCTCCGAAGGCGGAGACGTCCATGGTGACATCGTTGTCGACGTTGAGCTGGCTGCCGGTCCAGCTTTGGAGGATTCCCGTGCCGCCCTGGCCGAAGCCGCCGTTCGTCCCGCTGCCGCCGGACCCGATCGCCGACAGGGACATTTCGACAGCGTGGACGATGCCCTTCGCGTTGACGAAAACGCCGCCGCCGAGGCCCGCGCCGCCGTCGCCCTGGGGTGCGTTCTCGCCGCCGAATCCGCCGAAGCCACCCGTCCCGTCCGCGAACATCGTCAGATTGCCGTAGGTCGCGGTCGCTGTCGTGCCGCCGGTCTCGTCGGGATCGTAATTTCCTGCCTGCGTGCTTCCGCCCGAACCGTCGCCGCCGAAGCCGCCGGCCTGGCCTGGGCCACCCGCACCGCCAGCGCCGCCCTGGCCGTTGGAAACGAGTGTCGTATCGCCGAGCGTCAGCGATCCGCCTGGCTCCGCCGCCGCGGCGAATGCGCCGCCCGTGCCTTCCTCGCCCTGATGGAAACCGCCCTGGCCGTTGCCGCCGGAGCCCGGGAGGATGTTGTCGCCATTGCCCGCGCCGCCGGTTCCGCCGAAGCCGCTGACGTCGAGGTTCGCCGAGCCGCCGGTGATAGTCCCATGCGTCGCCGGAACCTCGATGTTCCCAGGATCGGCGAGCGCCTCGATATAAGCCGTGCCGCCCTGGCCGAAGCCGCCGAAGCCGCCGAACCCGACGGTCGCATTGCCCCCGATGCCGTTCGCATTGATGCCGATATTGGGCCCTAAGGCGATGGTCCCGTCGACCGCCCGAACGCCCGCGTTTCCGGCCCGGCCGTCGCCGCCGGTCTGGCCGTCGCCGCCGGTGCCAGTCGAATCGAGGCCGATCCCATTGAGGCTGATCGAGCCCGGTCCATTCCCGAAAATATCGATGAAGCCGCCCTGGCCGAGCCCACCCTGGGCGGTGGAAGGACTGCCTTCGCCGATCCAGCCGCCGCCCTCGCCGCGAGCGGTCATGGTCGTCATGCCGGTGACGCCGATTGAACCGTCGACGACCGACATGTGGATGTTCCCGCCGATGCCCTGGCCACCCGCGGTGCTGCCGTCGAGCATGTTCCCGCCGGCGCCGCCGGCGTTGGCGGTCAGATTGCCGTTGACGGTAATCGATCCGGCGGTGTCGGCGAAGATGTTGACGTCTCCGCCATTGCCGTCGCCGGCGATGCCGTCGCCATTGCCGAAATTGTCGTCGCCCGTACCAATTGCCGACAGGTTGGTGTCGGCGAGGGTGACCGTGCCGCCATCGGTGGCCTGGATGTTCGCGCTTCCGCCGAACGCGTCGCCGCTGTTCCCTTCGACCGGCCTGCCGCTGCCGGCATCGGCGATGAGGCTGGTCAGCCCGCCGACGGTGACGGCGCCGCCGTCGGCCTGGATCGTCGCCGTTCCGCCGAAGCCGGTCGCGCCGCCGTTCCCGTAGCCTGTGACGTCGAGTTTGGCATCGCCGTCGATGTCGACCTTGCTTCCGGTACCGCTTGCGTCGATGAGCGCTTCGCCGCCCGAGCCGTCGCTGGTCCAGGCGCCGAGAGTCGCGTTGCCGCCGACCGTCAATTGATTGCCGTTCAATGCGCCGAGATGAACGCGAGCCCCCGTCAGCGACACATCGCCGCTGAAGCTGAGGTTGCCGCTGTCGGCCAGCGCCAGAATGTCGGTGTCCGCGGTCGCATCGACGGAGGAGGTGAAGCTGCCGCCATCGATCGAGATACCGGCGAGCGATCCGTTGAAAGCGCCGATGCCGGCGGACAGCACGATCTTGCCGTTCTCGACGCCCGCGGTGACCGCGTCGTCGTAACCGACGTTGCCGCCGAGCAGCATCGTCATGGCCTGATTCTTGGGGACGGCGGCCATGTAGATGGTGTGGTTGTCGGCCGCGGCGACGTTCGATGAACCGCCCGTCGTGCCGGTGTGGACGATGCCGTTGGGATCGTCGGTCCCAACGTCGACGGCGATATCGAACAGGCCCTGATTGAACGTCATCGTCACCTGATCGCCGGCGACATAGGCCGCCGAACCGTCGACCCGGACGGCTCCGCCCTGCTCGATGCGCGGGGCGATCAGCGCGACGTAGCTGTCGCGCGCGTTGATCTGTGCGCCTTTCAGGATCTGGATCGCTCCCGATCCCGTTTCCTCGGTCGGCGCGAAGGTGGCGGAAAAGCCGTTCGAGTCGGCGGTGAATCCGTTGGGCAGGTCGATGCTGGTCAGCAGCAGCCCGCCGACGTCGAACACCGCCGTCGCGCCGACGACGATTCCACCTGGGCTGTAGAACCAGATGTTGCCGCCGGTTTGCGAACTTCCCTGGAGGGTCGAAAGAACCGTTCCGTTGAGCAGGATCGACCGGCTCGGGTCGCTCGGGACGATACGGTTCAGCACCGTATAATCCGTCAGCCCCTCGGTGCTGGTAAAGGTCGCGACATTCTCAGCCGGCAGGAAATCGATCGGTCCGGAGCCTTCATTGTCGTAGGGCGACCAGTCGATCGTCGCCGTCGGGGTCCTGACCGTGATTGTGTCGGTCGTGTCGCCGCGATTGATGCCGACCCCACCCGAAACCAGGCTGGGGTTGCCCTGAAATGCCCCGCTTCCATTGCCCACCACCTGGGCACGCGCTTTTGCGTTGGCGAGCGCGACAGCGATGAGCGCGATGCTCGCGCAGGAGATGAGCAGCTTCTGCCGGCGGATGTGCGGCGCGGTGCGCGCGGTGGACGTCATCGAAAGCTCCATGGCCACAGACGGCTGGTTAGCGACACGAGGAAGCGGGGGTCGGGGCGATCATTGGCGAGGCCGACCCGGGTCAGCGGGACCGCGAGCGCGGCGTCGATGGCGAAGCGGTCGAAATTGAACCGCGCCCCGCCGCCGACCGAATCCAGATGGTCGGAACCCGCAGTGACGAACAGCCGGTCGCGGTTCCCGACATTGGCGTGATCCCAGAACAGATAGCCTTCGACCGCGGGCTTGTCCGCAGCCGGGGGCAGGCGGCTTCCGAAGCGGATCTCGGCCTGGGTTCCGAAGCCTTTATCGCCGAGCAAGGTCCCGGGATCGTAGCCGCGGCCGGTGGTGTAATTGCCGGCGGAAAATTCCTCGAAGCTGAGCAGCGGCTTCCAGGCATATTGCGCGAGGATTCCGAGCGCGAAGGTGAGCTTCGGGATCGGGCGGTATTCGCCATAAGCGTTGAAGCGCACGACCGTGGCGTCCGACCGGCCTTCGATGCGGCTCGGCGGAATGTCGCCCAGCCCGAGACAATTGGCGCCGAGCGGGCCGCAGTCGTCAGTCGCTCCAAGGACGTGCAGCCCCTGGCGCAGTTCGAGCGCGGTCGTCACCCGCCACGGCGGTTCGGCCGCAGAATAGCGGATGTCGGGGAACTTGGTCGCCGCCGCGTCCGCGCCGATTCGCAGGAATGCGACGCGCAGGCGATCCTTCGTCAGCTTGATGCTGTTGAGCTCGACATCCTGGTCGACGACATCGAGCCCGGCCGCGCCGCGGACCGTCACGCTCCGGCGCCGGACCAGCGGATAACCGGCCTCGAACGTGTTGAGCAACGTGCGCGCGAGCACTCGGGCGTTGGGCCCGACCGAAGGCCGAGCCCAGGCATAAGTGAAGGTGTCGCCGAAGCTCAGGCCCTCCGGCCCGACATGGAATTCGTGGGCAAGCTGGACGGTCTGCTGCTCATGGAAGTCGGACGTGCTGAAGACCGAGACACTGGTCCGGTCGCCGAGCCCGGTCAGGCCGAACAACTGCGCCCTTAGAAGCCCGCCCCAGCGGCCGAGCTCATGGCTGCCGCCATTCTGGACATTGGCGTCGACATAGACCGGCATGCGCTGGACGGTGACGTCGCCAACCACATCGCCCGGCGTGGTTCCGGCTGGTCGGAGCGTGAGGCGGACGGTGTAGCCGGGAAGGTCGCTCGCGAGCAGCAGATAGCGTTCGGCCTGGTAGCGGTTGAACACCGGCTCGTCGGTTAGCCGGTTGAGGTAGCCGGCGATGATCCTCTCCGCGCCGGTCGCGTCGCCGCGCACCCGCACCTGAGTCAGATGGGCCATGAGCACGCGGAAGCGGACGATCCCGTCGCCGATTTGCTGCTCGGGCACCTGGACCGCGGCGACATAGCCCGCGTCGCGGAGGATTGTGCCGGCGCGGTCGCGGATTTCGCAGACGACGGAAATCGGGACGTCGCGGCCGACATAGGGTGCGTAGGCCGAGGCGATCTGGGCGGCGGTGAGGCCGCGAAGGCCTTCGAACTCGGCGCCGCGAAGAACGAAATGGATCGATTGATATTGCGGGTCGGCGAGGGCGCAGGGCGCGCGCTCGACTCCGCCCTCGACCTCGAGCCTGGGTGCGCGCGTCGTCAGCGGCGGCGGAGCGGGCGGCGTGACCTGCTCGCGGGTGGGCGGTGTGACGTTCGGTGGCGTTGGCGGCGGAGTCTGA
Organism: Sphingomicrobium sp.; assembly: GCA_035701045.1. Classification (GTDB taxonomy): domain Bacteria; phylum Pseudomonadota; class Alphaproteobacteria; order Sphingomonadales; family Sphingomonadaceae; genus Sphingomicrobium. Next base: position 36,375 of record DASSOB010000002.1, read on the forward strand.
GCGGCGGCCGCGGCCGCCTGCGTCAACAGAATCGACGAAACGAGAAAACGCGCGAATCGCGGCCGAACCGAGCGGCCGCGCGCAATCGATCGCGTACAAACACTCTTCACCGGGGCGCCCCCTTCCCCGTGGAACCATGCCGAGTCGGCTCGAAGACTCGCCATTCTAGAGCAATTCAGCCCATTAGCGGCAACATTAATTTAACTGCGTTTGTTATTTTCGCGTTTGCGGGCCGGCGCAGCGGCGGCCAAATTCACTCGACGCGTGACGAACATTGATGCAATCCCCGAAGTCATGGCTGACGGGGAAAGCAGGACTTTGCCTCGGCCGCGCCGAGCTCAGGGCGCGCTGACCAACGCGGCAATGCCGGACGACATCCTCTAGAGTGCTCGACGCCCTTCCTGCTGAGGCGCCGCAGGCGGCCATCGTCATCACTGGAAAGGCGCTGCCCGAAGCCAAAGCCGATCGAGTCCTCGACGTCGTCCGGATTTCACCGCTTCAGATCGAACAGTCGCCGAGCCACGCGCTCGATCAGCTGCTGAAGGATGTGCCGGGGCTGCAGCTCTTCCGCCGCTCGGATTCGCGGAGCGGCCATCCGACCAGCCAGGGCGTGACTCTGCGCGCGCTCGGCGGAAATGCCTCGAGCCGGGCGCTGCTGGTGCTCGACGGGGTGCCGCAGACCGACCCGTTCGGCGGCTGGGTGAACTGGCCCGCCTACGATCCGTCGGACCTCGCCGAAATCCGGGTCATCCGCGGCGGCGGCAGCGTGGCGAACGGGCCGGGCGCGCTCGCCGGCACGATCGAGATGACCAGCCGTTCGGACGCGGGCGTCTCGGGCGAGATCGACGGCGGAAGCCGCGAGTCGATCGAGGCGCGCGGACGGATTGGCTTGCGCGCCGGCGGCGGAATCCTAAGCCTCTCCGGGCGGGGCGAGCGCAGCGATGGCTTCGTGCCGGTTACCGAGTCGACGCGTGGTCCCGCCGACGAGCGCGCGCCCTACCGGCAATGGAGCAGCCGCGCACGCTGGGTCGCGCCGGTCGGCGCCGATACCGAGCTTCAGGCGAATCTCTCGGGGTTTCACGACTGGCGCACGCGCGGGACGGATTTCAGCGCGGACCGGACCAATGGCGCGGATGCCTCGGTGCGGCTGGTTGGCCGCGGAGACTGGCAATGGAGCGCGCTCGGTTACTGGCAGTGGCGCAACCTCCGCAGCAGCTTTGCGAGCGTCGATAACGGGCGGCTGACCGCGTCGCGGGTGCTTCTCCAGGATTCGGTCCCTTCGCGCGCGCTTGGCGGAAGCGTGGAGCTTCGGCCGCCCATGCCGGGCGGACTGGAGCTGCGCCTCGGTGCCGATGCCCGCCGGACGAGCGGCGAGACGCGCGAACTCGCGACGTTCGTCGCGGGCGAGCCGACCAGGCGGCGGATCGCGGGGGGCGAGAGCTGGACCAGCGGCCTGTTCGCCGAAGCGACCGCCGGACTCGGCGCGGTGACTCTGACAGGCGGTGCGCGGATCGATCATTGGAGCATCGCCGACGGGCGCTTGTTCGAACAAGCGATCGCGACTGGCGCGGTGCAGCGCGACGATTGCTTCCGAGACCGCAGCGGATGGCTGCCCACCGCCCGCACCGGTATTCTCGCGCCCCTCGGCGACGGGGTCAGCCTGCGCTCGGCGGCCTATCTCGGCTGGCGATTGCCGACTTTGAACGAGCTGTTCCGGCCGTTCCGCGCTGGAGCCGACGCGACGGCCGCCAATCCTGAACTCAAGCCCGAGCGCCTCGCCGGCGTCGAGGCGGGAATCGATTATGCGCGCGGGCCGCTGCAGCTGTCCCTGACGGGGTTCGTCAACCGGCTGAAGGACGCGATCGCGAACGTCACGCTCGGCGCCGGCCCGGGGATTTTCCCGCAGGTCGGGTTCGTCGGGCCGGGCGGCGTCTTTCGCCAGCGGCAGAATGTCGATGCGGTGAAGGTGCGTGGCATCGAAGCTTCGGCCGAATGGAGCGACGGAGCATGGTCGGTTCGCGCTGGCGCGAGCTTCACGCGCGCGCGTATGGAAGGAAGCGGCGCGGCGGCATTCCTTGACGGGCTTCATCCGGCCGAGACTCCCAAATTCGCCGGCACGCTGGCAGGCGGCTGGGAGCGCGACGGCAAGGGCGCGCAGCTCGTGATCCGCCGCGTCGGCGCGCAGTTCGACGACGATCTCAACGCCGATGTGCTGAAGGGCGCGACCACGTTCGACGTTTACGCGTCGTGGCCGGTCACGCACCGGCTGCAATTCGTCGCGCGCGCCGAGAACCTCACGAACGCGCTGGTGATGGCCGGAATCAACGGCGACGGTTCGGTCGAACGCGCCACGCCGCGCACTTTGTGGATCGGGTTGCGTCTGCGCTGATCCTTCCGCGCGACCGGGCGTTGCTAACGTCCGTCAGGATACTGAACCGCGATACGGCCGTAGGCGTTGTCACGCGCACAGCCAGAAGGAGAGAGAGCATGGCAGCCACCAAGAGTGGATCGTCGAAGCGCGGCTTTGCGGCGATGGATCCGGCAAAGCAGCGTGAAATCGCGAGCAAGGGCGGGAAGGCTAGTCACGGCGGCGGACGCAAGAGCAGCCGTTCCCGCTGAACCCGTCAGGCGCGCGCGCTGAAAAATCGCGCGGCGCTTTTGACGGCTCTTCCGCTATCGCAACGCGGGCGCGTGCAATAACGTTGAGCGCGCGTGGCCTACAGGTCCAATCTCGACACGCGCGACAAAGGCGGCGCGATCGCCGCCGTCGTCGCGATTCACGTGGGCCTTTTGTTCGTCCTGCTGAATCTCTCAGGCAATATGGAGGTGCCGGGCACGCAGGCGGTGCTTCGCGTGTTCAACTTGGAGAACCCGCCGCCGCCACCGCCGCCACCCCCGCCACTTCAGCGGGAACGCCCGAAGCCGAAGGAGAAGGAAGGCGGGTCCGCGCCGAAGAACATCAAGAGCGAAGCGACTCCGGTCGTCGCGCCCAAGCCTGAAATCGTCGTTCCGCCTGCGCCGCAAATCGCGGCGACCGAAACTCCGCGGCAGGGCGTCGCGCCGACCCAGGGCGCATCGGACGTCCGCGGTCCGGGGACAGGCGCCGGCGGCGTCGGCACCGGAACTGGAAGCGGCTCCGGCGGGACCGGTCCCGGCGGAGGCGGCGACAATGGCGTGGCCGAGCCGCCGCACCTCGTCACGCCGGTGCTTCGCGGGCGCGATTTCCCGAGCGAGATGCTCGACCAATGGCCCCGCCGCGCGACGGTGTTCCTGCGGCTGCGAGTCGATCCTCGCGGCTACGTTATCGAATGTGCGGTCGATCGCGGCACGGGAGTCGCGGCGATCGATTCGGGAATTTGCAACCTCGCGCGCGATCGGCTGCGCTTTCGCCCCGCGCTCAATCGAAGCGGCCAGGCGGTTGCAGGATGGTTCGGATACGCGCAACCAGCGCCTCGATAAGTCTCAAAGGGAGTGACATGATCGAAGCGGAATGGTGGGAATATGATTCCCTGGACGAGCTTGCCGACGCGGTGGCGGGGGACGTCGGATTCATCGTCGAAAGCGCGGTCGATGCGCGCGATTCGGCCCTGATCGCAGTGCCCGGTGGGAAGACGGGCCCGGCGATTTTTCCGAAGCTCGCGGCGCAGCAATTGCCGTGGAAGAAGGTCGCGATCATCCCGACCGACGACCGGCTGGTACCGATGGACAGTGATCAGTCGAACGTTCGCGAGATCGCCCGGAACTTCCTGTCGCTCGGGGCGCGCGTCGTTCCGATCGCGACGGAAATCGCGGACTACAAGCTGGCGGGGAATTCGGCGGACGCGCGGCTTCAGGATCTCGGCTGGCCGCCCGACCTCGTCTGGCTGGGCGTGGGCGCGGACGGCCATACGGCGTCGATCTTCGCCGGACCCGACATGCAGGCCGCGCTCGATGCGCCGAAGGCGCGGCGGGCGATCGGAGTCATGCCCGACCCGCTGCCCGCCGAAGCGCCCGTGCCGAGGGTTACGTTGACGCGCGCCGCGATCCTGTCCGCCCGCACGATCCTGATCACCATCACCGGCCGGGAGAAACGCGAAGTGCTCGAGCAGGCGATCGCCGACGGGCAGAGTTCGCGAACTCCGATCGGCCGGGTGCTCGCCGAAGCCGAGCATCCGATCGATATTCACTGGTGTCCGTGATTCCTCCCCGGCCGAACGGCTGGGGAGGGGAACCATCGAACGAAGATTCGATGGTGGAGGGGTGACTGGCGGCGGGGCATGACCCCTCCACCATCTGCTCTGCGGCGGATGATTCCCCTCCCCACCGCCTTTGGCGGCAGGGAGGAAGCTAAATCTCCTCCAATCTCCGACCCGCCGTCTCCTTCAGGAACAGCAGCGAGACGACGACGGAAATCCCGGTGAACACCACCGCGTACCACAAGCCCGCGTAAATATTCCCCGTGATTGCCACGAGCGCGAAGCTGGTGACGGGAAGGAAGCCGCCGACCCAGCCGGTGCCCACATGGTAAGGGAAGGACATGGCGGTGTAGCGGATTCGCGTCGGGAACATCTCGACCAATGCCGCCGCCTGCGGGCCGTAGAGCGCCGTAGCGGCGACGACGAAGGCGAGCAGGATGACGACGATCAGGATCATGTTCGACTGTGCCGGATCGGCGCTCTTCGGATAGCCCGCCTTGAGCAATTCGGCGCGAAGCGCGCCGGTGGTGTTCGCCTTCAACGTCTTCAAATCGGCCGAGTTCAGGCCTTCGCCGCCCTGGATCGGCACGGCTTCGGTTCCGACGATCACGCGCGTGCCAGCGTCGGGCGACTGGCGCGTGCTGAACGAGATGCCGCGCGTGACGAGCGCGCTCTTGGCAATGTCGCAGGCGCTGACGAATTTGGCGGTGCCGACGGGGTCGAACTGGACCGAGCAGGTCCTGGGGTTGGTTTCGACGATGACTGGGGTCGCGATCTGCGCCTCGACCAAGGCCGGGTTCACCGCATCCGCGAGCCAGTGCGACGCAGGAAAATAGAGAACCAGAGCCAGCAGCATCCCGCCGACCATCACCGGTTTGCGGCCGATCCTGTCGCTCAGCCATCCGAAATAGACGTAGAGCGGAGCGCTGACGACAGTCATCACGATCAGCAGCATGTCCTTGGTCTCGGCCGGAAGCCCGAGCGATCGTTCGAGGAACACCTGGATGTAGAAGAAGCTGAAATACCAGACGGCGCCCTGCGCGCACATGATTCCGAAGAAGGCGACAGCCACGCGCTTCAGGCTCTTGCGTCGGGTGAAGGCTTCGCGGAGCGGCGCTTTTGTGATTTCGCCATCCTCGCGAAGCTTCGCGAAATGCGGGCTTTCGGCGAGTTTGGCGCGCATCCAGACGGAGATGACCAGCAGCACGGCCGAGACGAGGAACGGCACGCGCCAGCCCCACAGCTCGAACGCATCCTCGCCGATCCAGCCGCGCGTCGCGACGATGACGAGCAGCGCCGCGAGAAGGCCGAACGAAGCCGACGACTGGATCCACCCGGTTGACGCGCCGCGCTTGTGGTTGGGCGAATGCTCGGCGACGTAGATCGCCGCCCCGCCATATTCCCCACCGAGCGCGATGCCCTGGAGGATGCGGAGGATGATGAGCAGGGTCGGGCCAAGCGATCCCGCCTGGGCGTAAGTCGGAAGGAATCCGATGAGGAAGGTGGAGGCACCCATCAGGCTGACGGTGATGAGGAACGCGCCCTTGCGGCCGAGCCGGTCGCCGACCACGCCGAAGATCAGTGCGCCAAGGGGCCGGAAGGCGAAGCCCGCGGCGAACAGGGCCAGCGCGGCGATGAGCGCGGGCGTCGGCTCGAGGCCGGCGAAGAACACCTTGCCGATGACCGGCGCGAGGCTTCCGAAGATGAAGAAATCGTACCATTCGAACGCTGTGCCGGCCGAAGAGGCGATGACGACGCGGGCCATCGACCAGCGCTTGCGCCGCGGCTGTTCGGCTAGAGTCGCCATTGTCCTTCTCCCCCGGGGACAGGGGATAGCGGCGTGTTTCCCCTCCCTGCAAGGGAAGGGATTAAGGGGTGGGTGCGAACGAATGGGCTCGATGCCCATGAGTGCGCTTCTTCAGCGGCATTGAGCCGCTTCAGAAGCACCCACCCTCGGTCCCTCCCTTGCAGGGAGGGAGGAGACGGTCTTAGTCCACCCTGCGGACCGTTCCCTCGACCGTCGCGAATTTGATCCCGAGCTTGCGCGCGGTCGCGTGGTTGGTGAGCGAGCCGTCGCGCTGAAGCTGCAGCTGCTGTTCGATCTTCATGCGGCCGTCCCGCATCGTGTAGCGGATCGTCGCGCTGTCGCCGGCGACGCGGACGTCCACGGGGCCGACCGCGTCGCTGAGGCTGCCGCTGAAACGGTTCGCCCCGGCCGGGCGCATCACCCAGGTTCGCTTGCGGACCGGCTTTCCTTCCTCCTGGATGGTGTCGATGAGGACGAACTCGCCTTCCTTGTTATGGCCTCCGATACTGTCGACGATCAGCTTGTGCGGGCCGTGGAAGGCGATCTTGATGATGTTGTCGGCGTGGGTCTTGCCGGTGAAGAAGGCGATCATGTCGAGCGCCGGATCGGGCGCCGCGGCGGCGGAGCTCGTGCTCACGGCGATCCCCGCGACGAGCAGGCAGGCGACAGCCCTCACTGACGCCCCGCCAGCAGCGAGTCGACGATCGTCGGATCGGCGAGGGTCGAGGTATCGCCGAACCCACCGGTCGCGCCTTCGGCGATCTTCCTCAGGATTCGCCGCATGATCTTGCCCGAACGCGTCTTGGGGAGCGCGGGCGTGAACTGGATTTTCTCCGGCGCGGCGAGCGCGCCGATGTCGTGGCGGACTTCCTGGTTCAGTTCCTTGCGCAATGCGTCGTCACCTTCTTCGCCCGCATTCAGGGTTACGAAGGCGTAGATGGCCGTGCCCTTAATATCGTGCGGGACGCCGACGACCGCCGCCTCGGCGACCTTGGGATGCGAAACGAGTGAGCTTTCGACTTCAGCGGTGCCGATCCGGTGGCCGGAGACGTTGATGACGTCGTCGACCCGGCCAGTAATCCAATAATAGCCGTCCCCGTCGCGGCGGCAGCCGTCGCCGGTGAAATAGAGCCCCGGATAGGCGCTGAAGTAGGTTTCGAAGAAGCGCCCGTGATCGCCCCAGACGGTGCGCATCAGGCCCGGCCAGGCGGAGGCGAGGCAGAGATTCCCGCTCGCGGCACCGTCGAGCAGGTTTTGCTCCGGGTCGACGAGCACCGGCTCGATGCCCGGAAGCGGTTTGGTCGCGGAGCCCGGCTTCATCGGAGTCGCGCCGGGGAAGGGAGAGATCAGGATCCCGCCATTCTCGGTCTGCCACCAGGTATCGACCACCGGGCAGCGCTTGTCCCCGACCACGCGCCAATACCATTCCCAGGCTTCGGGGTTGATCGGCTCGCCGACCGAACCAAGCAGGCGGAGCGACTTGCGGCTGTGCTGCTTCACCGGCTCGTCGCCCTCGCGCATCAGCGCGCGGATCGCCGTCGGCGCGGTGTAGAAGATGGTCACGCCGAGCCGGTCGACCGTTTCCCAGAAGCGGCCGAAATCGGGATAATTGGGAACGCCGTCGAACATCACGCTGGTCGCGCCCATCGCCAGCGGGCCATAGACGACGTAGCTGTGTCCGGTGATCCAGCCGATGTCGGCGGTGCACCAGAAGACATCGTCGGGGCGATAGTCGAACACCCACTCGAAAGTGGTCGCGGCCCAGACGGCATAGCCGCCGGTCGTGTGCACCACGCCCTTGGGCTTTCCGGTCGAGCCCGAGGTATAGAGGATGAAGAGCGGGTCTTCCGCGTTCATGATCTCGGGATTGCAGTCGGTCGAAAGGCTGTCGCGGACGTCCGAATAACGGATGTCGCGCCCGTCCTTCATCGGCACGTCGGCGCCGGTGCGGGTGACGACGATGACGGTCGGCACATCGCGCGCGAGGAGGGCCTCGTCGACATTGCGTTTCAGCGGGATTGTCTTGCCGCCGCGCACGCCTTCGTCGGCGGTGACGACCGCCGAGGCGTCGCAATCGGCGACCCGGCCGGCGACGCTTTCGGGCGAGAAGCCGCCGAAAATCACCGAGTGGATCGCGCCGATGCGCGCGCAGGCGAGCATTGCCGCCGCCGCCTCGGGGATCATGGGCATGTAAATCATCACGCGGTCGCCGCGCTTGATGCCCCGTTGTTTCAACAGGTTCGCGAAGCGGCAGGTCTCCTGGTACAGCTCGCGGTAGGTGACGTTGCGGCCGTCGCCCGGCTCGTCGGCTTCGAAGATCAGCGCCGTTCGGTCGCCGTGCTCGGCGAGATGGCGGTCGAGGCAATTGATCGACAGGTTGAGCTCGCCGTCAGCATAAAACTGGATGTGGAAATCGTCCTCGGCGAACGACCAGTCGCCGGCCTTCGTCGGGGACTTGTTCCAGGTCAGCCGCTTCGCCTGGTCGAGCCAGAAGCGGTCGGGATCGGCGTTGGCGAGATCGTGAAGCTCGGCAAGCTCGGTCGGCCCGATGCGCGCGTGAAATCCTTCGGGGACCGGATGCACGGCTTCCGCCATATCGAGCTACTCCCTCGCTGCCCTTTCGAGAACGCGCCGCGCCTGGATGAGATGCGGCCGGTCGACCATTTTCCCCGCGACCGACAGCACGCCCGCATGGGGATGCGCTTCGAAGGCGGCGACGATTTCCTCCGCGTGCCGAACGTCGTCGCAAGATGGCGTGAACGCCTGGTTGATCACCGGCACCTGCGCCGGGTGGATGGCGAGCTTGCCGGTGAACCCTTCGCGGCGCGCGGCTTCGGCCTCGGCGCGAAGACCCTTCTCGTCGCGGAAATCGGCGAAGACTCCGTCGACCGGCTGCACGCCCGCGGCAACCGCGCCGGCGAGGCACAGCGAGCGCGCGAGCCGGAACGTGAAGCTGAGGTTCCCGTCGGAATCGTACTTGGTCGAGGCGCCGAGCGCCGCCGACAAATCCTCCGCGCCCCAGCTCATCGCGCGAAGCGGCGATCGCGGGTCGCGGTAGGAGAGCAGGCCGAACAGGCTTGCCGGAGTCTCGGTGACGATCGCGTGCACCGGAATGTTGCCGGTGCGATGCGCGAGCTCGGTCACGTCGGCGCCGCTCTCGGCCTTGGGCAGCACGATCCCCTGGACGTAGGCGCTCCCGATCAGGCCGAGATCATCCTTGTGATATTCGGTCCCGACCGGGTTGACCCGAACCCACCATTGCGGGCCGTTCGAATGTTTGGGGAGGTCCTTCAGGATCGCGCGCGCCTCGGCCTTGCGCTCGGGCGCTACGCTGTCCTCGAGGTCGAAGATGATCGCGTCCGCGTCGCTCTCGATCGCCTTCGCGATCTTCTTCTCGCTGTCCGCCGGGACGAACAGCCAGGAGCGCGGTTCGCTCATTGCGGCCTTTTCAGCAGGAGCGCGGTGCGGGTGCATTCGCACACCAGCTCGCCGCGCTGGTTGAAGCTGCGGTGCGCCCAGGTGACGATGCCCGCGTTCGGCCGCGATTTGCTTGTCCGCGTCGCGACGCATTCGGTTTCGCTCCGAAGCGTGTCGCCGACGAACACCGGATTGGGGAATTTGAGCGCGTCGTAGCCGAGGTTGGCGACGAGCGTTCCGAGCGTCGTGTCGGCGACGCTGACTCCGATCATCAGGCTGAAGGTGAAGCAGCTGTTGACCAGCGGCTTGCCGAACTCGGTTTTGGCCGCGGCTTCATGGTCGAGGTGGAGCGGCTGCGGATTGTGCGTGAGCGTCGAGATGAGGACGTTGTCGGTCTCGGTCACGGTGCGCGCGATCTCGTGCGCGACTTTGTCGCCAACTTGCCACTCTTCGAAATAGCGCCCGGACATTGGCGCGCTGTAGAACAACGCGCTCGGAATCCACAACCGCTCATCCTGAGGAGGGACTGAGCGCGCGAAGCGTGCCGAAGGCCCGTCTCGAAGGACCTTCCTTCGAGATGCCGCTTCGACTTCGCTCAGCGGCTCCTCAGGATGAGCGGTTTAGATCAGCCGCCGAGCAAGACTTCCGCAACGGCCTCGGTGATCGCGTCGCCGTCGATCCGGTAGGTCGCGTAGAGGTCGGCGAGGTTGCCGGTCTGGCCGAATTTCTCGACGCCCAAAGGCGCGACGCGCTGGCCGAGGACTCCGCCGAGCCATGACAGCGACGCGGGCGCGGCGTCGGCAATGGTGACGAGGCCGGCGCCCGGCGCAAGCTTCGAAAGCAGATGCTCGGCATGGCTGGGCTTCCGCTCCCCACCCCAGCGCGCCGCCTGCGCGCCGGTCCAGCCGCGGTGGAGGAGGTCGGGCGAGATGATTGCGAGGAGGCCGAGGCCCGGCACGTCCCCGCGCAGTTCCTCCCAGGCGGCGAGCGCCTCGGGCATCACCGCGCCCATCGCGACGATCGCCGCTTCGGCGCCCGGGCCGGGTTCGCGGAGCCAGTAGCCGCCCTTCAATGCGCCGTCGCGCCAACTGTCGTCGGGGCGTTCGACCTGCGGAATGCTGCGCGTCGAGAGACGCAAATAAATGCTCTCGCCCGAGGGGTCGTCGATCAGCCGGAAGGCTTCTTCCATCATCGCCGCGAGTTCGTCGGCGTAAGCGGGCTCGTAGTGGCGGAGGCCAGGCTGGCCGAGCGCGATCAGCGGTGGGTTGATCGACTGGTGCGCGCCGCCTTCGGGGCCGAGCGTGATCCCGCTTGGGGTCGCCACCAGCAGGAAGCGCGAATCCTGGTAGCAGGCGTAATTGAGGGCATCGAGGCCGCGGGCGATGAACGGGTCGTAGAGCGTGCCAATGGGGAAGAGGCGCTGGCCGAAGAGGTCGCCCGACAGGCCCGCGGCCGCGAGCATCAGAAACAAATTACTCTCGGCGATCCCGAGCTCGATATGCTGGCCTTTGTTGCTGCCGCTCCATTTTTGCGCTGAAGCAATCTTTTCTCGCGCAAAAACATCGGGCATTTCGTTCCGGCGGGACAGGCCGCGCTGGTTCACCCAGGCGCCGAGATTGGTCGAGACGGTGACGTCGGGCGAGGTGGTGACGATCCGGTCGGCGAGTGGGCCGCCGGTCTTCGACAGGTCGAGCAGGATGCGGCCGAACGCCGCCTGGGTCGATTGCTCCTCGCCGGACGGTGTGGGGATGGCGGGCACGCTCACCTGTCCGAAGCTACGGGCCCGCTTCTCGCGCGCGATCCGGCTGCGTTCGAGCAAGGCTTCGACGCCCGGCCGCGCATTGTCGCCGACGCTTTCGAGCGGCTCCCACTCCTGGCCTTCGCGCACCCCCATGCTTTCGCGCAGCGCGGCCGTCTGGGTCGGGTTCATCAGGCCCGCGTGATTGTCCTTGTGGCCCGCGAAGGGCAGGCCGAAACCCTTGATCGTCCAGGCGATGAACAAAGTCGGGACATCGTCATCCGCCGCGTCGAACGCCTCGACCAGAGTCTCCATGCAATGCCCGCCGAGATCGGTGAACAGCGTGTCGAGCGCCGCGTCGTCATGCGCCTTGAGGAAGGCGCCGGCCTTCTTGCCAAGGTCGGCCTCGATCCGCGTCCGCCAGGCCGCGCCGCCCTGATAGTGAAGCGCCGACAGCTGGGCGTTCGACAGCTTTTCGAACCAGCCCTTCAGCGCCGTATTGTCGTCGAGCGCGGCGCGCAGCTTCCGGCCGTAGCGCAGCTCGACCACGCGCCAGCCGCAGCTCCGGAAAATCTCGTCGAAGCGCTCGAACATGCGGTCGGCGCTGGTCGCGTCGAGGCTCTGACGATTGTAGTCGACGATCCACCAGAGATTGCGGACGTCGTGCTTGTAGCCCTCGATGATCGCTTCGTAGATATTGCCTTCGTCGAGCTCGGCATCGCCGATCAGGGCGACGAAGCGGCCGCGATCCTTCTCGTCCATCAGCCCGTGCGCGGTCAGATAATCCTGCACCAGGCTGGCGAAGAGCGTGATGGCGACACCGAGGCCCACGGAGCCGGTCGAGAAATCGACCGGGATCTTGTCCTTGGTGCGGCTCGGATAGGATTGCGCACCGCCGAGCCCGCGGAATCTCTCCAGCGCCTCGCGCGACTGGCTTCCGAGCAGATAATGAATGGCGTGAAGCACCGGTCCTGCGTGCGGCTTCACCGCCACGCGGTCGTTGGGCCCGAGCGCATGGAAGTAAAGCGCCGCCATCATCGCCGTCATCGACGCGCAGCTCGCCTGATGCCCCCCGACCTTCAGCCCGTCCCTGTTCTGGCGGATATGGTTGGCGTGGTGGATAGTCCAGGCGCTCAGCCAGCGCAGCCGCTCGTCGAGAATTTTCAGCGATTCGATGTCGGTGGTCACGGGCTTGAGCATGCGTCTTCGCTAGACGAGGCGAACGCGGAAAGCATCAGCCGAAACGGGGGCGCTTATCCTCCCTTTCGGGGGAGAAGGAGCTAGAGTGCCTTCTCGAAAATCCGGTAGCGGTGGTTTACCCGCGCGCCGGGGAGCTCGGCTATGGACAGCATTCCTTTGTTGTCCTCGAGGATCCAGCCGAACTCGCCGGTGCCGATGCCGAACTTCCCGACGCAGTCGCGGCGGGTGTACTCGATCAGCATGAAGGCGAGCATGCTCGCCAGCCGCGAATGGTGGAGCTTCTTCGCCACGCCCATCAGCGGCACCCGGGCGCGCTTTACGCGCGGGTTGCGCAGCCGCCACAGCAGCTTGATGAAGTTGAACGGAAACAGCTCGCCGCCCAAGTCCTTGGTCAGCTCGTTGATGTCGGGGATGGTGATCATGAAGGCGACCGGCTCGCCGTCGATCTCCGCGACGCGGACCAGCTCGTTGTAGATGATCGGCTTCAGCTTCTTGCCGGCGTAGGCGATCTCCGCCTCGGTCAGCGGGACATAGCCCCAATTGTTCGACCAGGCGTCGTTCAGGAGGTTGAGGATGATCCGCGCTTCCTCGTTGAACTTCCGTTTGTCGACCATTCGGATGCGGATGTGCGAATTGCGCTCGCCCGCGGCGATCAGGCGGTTGATCTTGGGATCGTCCCAGTGGGCGATGTCGACCTCGTAGGTCAGCAGGTCCTTGGCCTTGGAATAGCCTGCCGCCTCGATCCAGGCGCGGTATTCGGGCCGGTGATGGCCCATCATCGCGGTCGGATCCTGGCCGAAGCCCTCGATCTCGAGGCCCGGTTCGTCCCAGATCGACAGGCTGATCGGTCCCAGCGCCTGCTTCATCCCCTGCGCTCGAAGCCAGTCCTCGGCGGTCGCGATCAAGGCGGCGGCCGCTTCGCCGTCGAGCGCCTCGAACATGCCCCAATTGCCGATGCCCTTGCCCATGTGCTGCTGGACGAGATCGTCGACCTGCGCGCTGATGCGTCCGACGACCTTTCCGCCGCGCTCGGCGAGCCACAGCTGCGCGCGGGCATGCTCGAACCACGGGTTCTTGCCGGGCGTAATGAGGCCGTGGACCTCGTCCTTCAGCGGCGGCACCCATGCGGGATCGTCCTTGTAGACCTCCCAGGCCAAGTCGACGAAGGCCTTGCGGTCCTTCCTGGTCGCGACGGGGCGGATCGTTACGGGGCTCGTGCTCATGGACGAGCGCTAGCGACTCCCTCCGCCAAGCGCCAGTTAAGGTTGGAACGCCCAAGTCCCGCCACTATCTTTTGCCACACGAGTTCTCCGGCAATCCACGATGACCCAGGCAGCGACCCTAGAGCGCAAGCGCAGCTCCGCGGCTGATGTTCAGCCGGCGACGGCGCGCGCCAAGGACGATGCGGCGATGCTCAAGGCCGCGGCCAACCTGACGCGCGACCTCAACGTTCCGAGGTCGGCGATCTACTGGGCCGACATGCTCGGCTCGGCGCTGCTCGGCTATGCGGCGCTGTTCGCGGCGATGGTCGTGAAGCCGGCCTGGCTTGCCGTCGGCTGCGGATTGGTCGCCGTCCTCGCGCTCTACCGCGCCGGCTCGTTCATCCACGAGCTCACGCACATCAAGAAGGGCGCGGTGAAGGGCCTCCGCTTCACCTGGAACCTCCTCGTCGGCGTTCCGCTGCTGGTGCCGAGCTTCATGTACGAGGGCGTCCACAACCAGCACCACGCCA
>DASSOB010000003.1:0-102170 GCA_035701045.1 Sphingomicrobium sp.
GCGGTCTTCCCAGTCGAGGATCCGGCTGAACGTCTCCGATCCGATCACCAGCGCCTTCTTCGCGTTCCCGCCGCGCAGCATCGAGTCGGCAACCGACAGCGCGTAGAGGAAGCCGGTGCACACGGCGTGCACGTCGAACGCGATGCAATCATCGATTCCGAGCGCCGCCTGCACCTTGGTGGCGGAGGACGGGAACGTCTGGTCGGGCGTCGCGGTCGCGAGGACGATGAGGTCGATGTCTCCCGCCTCGACTCCCGCCTGGGCGAGCGCCTTGCGCGCGGCGTCGGTGGCGAGGCTGGCGGTCGTCTCGTCGTCGCTGGCGACGAAGCGGTTGCGGATGCCCGTGCGCTCGACGATCCACGCGTCCGAGGTGTCGACGCGCTCCGCCAGCTCGGCATTGCTGACGCTGCGGCGGGGCAGCGCCGAGCCCGAGCCGAGGACCACCGAGCGCAGCGTCATTGCGCCGCCTCGTTGGCGAAGGCGTGCGCGCGGAAATTGTCGAGGTCGTCGCCGATCTTCTGCGTGATCCCATGGCGGACCATGCTCGCCGCGACATGGATCGCGTTAGCGACTCCTTTTGGATTTGCGCTTCCGTGGCTTTTGACGACGAGGCCGTTCAACCCGAGGAAAACCGCGCCATTGTGGTTGTTGGGGTCGAGATGGACCTTCAGCAGGTTCAGCGCCGGCCGCGACAGAGCGAATCCCGCTTTCGAGCGGAGCGAGCTCGTGAACGCCCGCCTCAGCAAATCGGTGACGAAGCGCGCGGTGCCCTCGGCGGTCTTGAGCGCGATATTGCCCGAGAAGCCGTCGGTCACCACCACGTCGACCTGGCCGCGCGACAGCTGGTCGCCCTCGGTGAAGCCGTCGAACCGGAGCGGCAGATAATCGGCCTCGCGGAGCAGAGCGGCTGCGGCCTTCAGCTCGTCCGTGCCCTTCAATTCCTCGGTACCGATGTTGAGCAATTTCACGCGCGGCTTGGAGATCCCGAGCACGCACCGCGCATAGGCCGAGCCCATCACCGCGAACTGGACGAGGTTCTGGGCGTCGCACTCGGTGTTCGCGCCGAGGTCGAGCATGATGACGTCATTGTCGCCGAGCGTCGGAAGCAGCGCCGCGAGCGCGGGCCGGTCGATCCCGGGCATGGTGCGGAGCGCGAGCTTCGACATGGCCATCAGCGCGCCGGTATTGCCGCCCGACAGCGCCGCGTCGGCCCTGTTCTCCTTTACGGCGTTGATCGCCATGCCCATCGACGTGGTGCGGGCGCGGCGGATTGCCTGGCTCGGCTTTTCGCTCGCCTCAATCGCTTCGGGCGAATGGACGATGGTCACGCCCGACCGAAGATTGGCGTGCGCCTCGATCTGGTCGCGGACCCGCGGCTCGTCGCCGTAAAAGGTGAACCGGAGCGTCGGATCCTTGCGTAGCGCGAGCGACGCGCCGGCGATCATCGCCGCCGGTCCGGCATCGCCTCCCATGGCGTCGATTGCGATGCGCGGGCCCCCGTCCATCCTGAGGGCTTCCGTGGCTTAGGCCTCGGTCGAGACGATTTCGCGGCCGTTATAATGGCCGCACGCCGGGCACATGTTGTGCGGCAGCTTCAATTCGCCGCAGTTCGGGCATTCCTGGAACTTGGTCGGCGTCAGCGCATGATGACTGCGGCGCATGTTCCGCTTCGACGGCGAGGTTTTTCTCTTGGGGACAGCCATTGCGGCACCTTCAAACTACAATAAAAATTGCGACGATTCCGCGCCTCATCTCAGCGGGTTGGACCCGAGGGCGGCGGCCGGATCGTCGCGAACCGCCGCTCCTATAGCGAAGTGGGCCGCGAGCGCAAGCGCCGAAGGCTTGCCAGCGATCCCGGCCGCGATCTTGCGATTAGGTCACCCTCAGAATGCGATCTGTGCGCGGACACCAATGGCGCTATACTTTGCGCCAGCGTCGACACCGCCCGCTGTCCGCTTGTCCACCTTTCCATTGATGTAGTCGAGCATGAGGCGGATGTTGCTGTTTGCATACCAGTTCAGGCCGAGTGTGACATTCTCCTGCCGGCCGCCGAAGATGTCCTTGTCGTTGAGGTCAATCATGCTGTAGCGCGCGGCTATCTCCAAGGCACCCCAGCCGCCGCTCCTCGGGTCGAAAGGATGATTTGGCACGACCCCGCCGTAGGAGCCGGAGCTTGCGCTGTAGCTTCGCTTCTCGCCCGTGAGGATATAGCCGCCCTGGGCATAATAGCCGTTGAAGCCGAGGCTCGGTCCGCTGCCACGGGTCCGCTCGACGTTGAAATTGAAATACTCGCCCTGGAAGTGAAAGCTTCTGAATGCTCCGGCCAATTCGCCGCTCAGGACGCGCGCGGAGTGAATTGGAAGGGGTCCCGTGCCCAGGATCCGGTTACCGTCGATTCGCAGCTCGATCCGATCCCGGAGGTTCAGTTCCGAGCCTCCCGTCGGCGCGTTGAAGAGGTATTGAACGTCGCCCCCAATCAGGAGCGAGCCGTGGCTGGCCAGAACCGGCATGAAGACCGCCCGCGCGGTCACGGCAGCCTGCCCCGAATCGTGCGATATCTTGTCGGCCTCCGGTCCTGTGACGAACGCGCCTGCCCACCATCTCCGGCCGTTGCTGGTGATGCCGACAGCCGAACGCGTGGTCGCGCCGATTCCGGCGGCGACTTCCAAGGGCGCGGCTCGCTCCATGAAGGTCATGTTGCTGCTGCTCGTCGCCCGGTCGAGTGTGTAGGGCACGGTGAGAATTCCGCCCCAGATTTTCACTGGCTTGAACCCGCTATACGTAAGGTAAGCCTTGTCGAGCGTCGCGCTGCTGGCACCGCCGGACCCACCGCCATCGATGACGACGCTGAAGTCCCAGTCGTCAAGGAATTTGCCAGTGATGCCGATCCGCGCGCGTCGCGCGATCACGCCGCCCACCAGATCCTGGGGCGTGGTAGCCGCGGTATCCGGGCGGTAATCGTATCCGCCGAAGTCGAGATCGAGCCGGCCTGTGAGCGCGATACAATTTCGTCCGTCGGAGCTGCAGATTGTCGGCCGGTTGTTGGAGGACATTTGGAAAACAGGTGCGTCTGAATGCGGTGCTTCCGACGCAGCCGCCTGTTTGGCCGAGCTTCCGGGTTGCCGCTGCCCCTTCGCGATATCAGCTTTCAGCGTCGCGATTTCTTCCTGCAGTTGTTCAATCTCGGCTTGCAGCACTTCGACCCGCGCGGCTGCGGGATGCTGCGCAGCGGCCGGCGCGCCCGCGGAAACCGCAACGGCAGCAGTCGCCACAAACACAGCTAATCGTTCAATATTTGCGAATGAAGGCTCGGTGGTCCGCTTATTGCCAGCCCATGCTGTTGAAGGTGACTGTGCGCCGCCCCGGAATGCCACCAATCATGCCAGGGCCAGTCCCACCCGTGGTTCCTTGGTCCTCGCGACAATCCCGTAACGCCCGCGAGTAGAACCACCGCGATTAGCAGGAAGACCATCTTACGCATAGAAATTCTCCGTCTCATCGAATAACGTGCCGAAGATTAGTTTCTTCAGCAAACGCGAAATCCTCGCGGTTACCCAGATATTTTGTTGGGGTAGTCCATGTCTCGCCACCTACCCTCCTTGAACGGGTTAAGAGCTTTCGAAGCGGCTGGACGCCATGGCAGTTTCAAGGCGGCGGCGGAGGAGTTGAATGTCACTCAAACCGCGGTGAGCCACATGGTGCGGCTCCTGGAAAAACAACTCGGGTTCGCGCTCTTCCGCCGTCACGCCAACAGGCTCGAACTGACCGATCAGGGCCGCGCGTTTCACCCCGGCCTGACCGAAGCGTTCGATGCGATGGCCCGGCTGTCTGAGCAAGTAAGCTCGATGCAGACCGGTCCGGTGCTCACCGTCGGAGCCGCTCCGACACTCGCATTACACTGGCTAATTCCGCGCCTTACAAGCTTCAGCCGCAACCATCCCGACATCGAGGTACGGATCGCCACCGCCGGCGCAATGCATCCGCTGCGTGACGACTGGACGTGCACAATACGTCGCGGCGCGGGCAGTTGGCCTGGTCATTCAGCCGAGGAGCTATTCCCGTCGACGCTTGTGCCAGTTTGCGCGCCAGCAATAGCGGCAAACTTACAGCATCCCCGCGATCTTCACGCTGCAACCCTGATTGTCGTCTCCCACCTGCGAGAGCAATGGGACTGGTGGGTCGAAGCAGCAGGACTGAGCGCGCCAATACAACCGGCTAATGAAATATTGTTCGAAAGTTCCGTAATGGCAGTTCAAGCCACCCTTGATGGAGTAGGAGTCGCCATAGCTCAACTGCCCTATGTCAGCGACGCATTGACTGCGGGCCGCCTGGTCACTCCATTTCCGATCGTCGACCGAAAATACGAGGGCTGGTACCTGGCCTACAGACCGATACGAGAGAAGGACCCGGCGCTGTTGGCCTTTCGCGACTGGCTGCTTGGCGAAGCTGAGTTGCAACGCCACATGCATGGGAGGCTGGGCCTGACCTGATTGCTTTTCGCAAGGTTCGCATTCCAGCTATTGCGGACACTATGCCGCCAGTGCCGCGTCGCCGACGAACGGGTTGGTCCGGCGCTCGTGGCCGAAGGTGGAAATGGGGCCGTGGCCGGGGACGAAGGCGGTGTCGTCGCCCATCGGCCAGAGCTTCGCGGTGATCGAATGAATCAGCTGCTGCTGGTCGCCGTGGGGGAAGTCCCAGCGGCCGATCGAGCCCTTGAACAGCACGTCGCCGACCAGCGCCAGGTTTGAGGCGGAATGATGGAAGACGACATGGCCGGGCGTGTGGCCGGGGCAGTGGCGGACGTCGAGGGCGAGCTCGCCGACGCTCACCTGGTCGCCGTCATCGAGCCAGCGCGAGGGCTCGAACGGTCGGCCAACGACGCCGTACTTGGTTCCGTCCTGCTCCAGCCGCTCGATCCAGAAAATGTCGTCGCGGTGCGGACCCTCGATCGGCACGCCCAATTCCTCGGCGAAAATTCCGGCACCGCCGCAATGGTCGATATGGCCGTGGGTCAGCAGGATTTTCTCGATGGTCACGCCTTGCTGCGCGGCGGCTGCCTTCAGCCGCGGCAGATCGCCGCCCGGATCGACGAACGCGCCGCGCATCGTCGCCGTGCACCACAGAAGAATGCAATTCTGCTGGAGCGGCGTCACGGGAATTATCGCCGCGCGAAGCGGGGCATCGCTCATTTCCAGACGTCGGTCTTCGATCGCGGTTGCAGCGTTGCGGTCGAGGGCGGCTCGTTCTTCATCGAGGCGGCGACCGCTTCGGCGCGGCGCATGACGCGAAGCAGATTGCCGCCGGCGAGTTTCGCGAGATTCTCGTCGCTCCAGCCGCGGCGGATCAGCTCGGCGAACAGCAAGGGATAGCCGCTGACGCTGTTCATGCCCGGCGGCGCGCCATCATAAGGGATGCCGTCGAGATCGCCGCCGAGCCCGACGTGATCGTAGCCGGCGACCTTCGCGACATGTTCGATATGGTCGGCGACCAGCCCGACGTCGATGGTCGGCGCGGGGTGCGCCTTTTCCCATTCGGCGAGCTTCGCTTTCCGAATGTCCGGCTGGCCGACGTAGAGCGTGTCGAGGCTCGCGCCCTCGGCCGCATGCTGCGCGTCCCATTGACGATACGGCTCGGAGAGATGGCCGGCATAGAAATTGACCATGACGACGCCGCCGTTTGCCGGAAGCCTCTTCAGGATGTCGTCGGGCACGTTGCGGGGGTGATCGGACAACGCGCGCGCGTCGCTGTGGGAGAAGATCACCGGCGCTTTGGTGGCGTCGAGCGCATCGCTCATCGTCTCGGGCGAGACGTGGCTGAGGTCGACGAGCATCCCGAGCCGGTTCATCTCGTGCACGACGGTGCGGCCGAAGTCATTGAGGCCGTGCCACTTCGGATCGTCCGTCGCGCTATCGGCGAACTCGTTGTCCTTGAAGTGCGACAGGGTCATGTAGCGCGCGCCGAGGTCGTAGAATTGGCGAAGCGCGGCGAGGCTTCCGCCGATCTGGTGCCCGCCCTCGACTCCGATCAACGAGGCAACTTTTCCGGCCTTGTGGATGCGCACGATGTCGTCCGCCGTGCGCGCGAGTTCGAGGTCGTTCGGATAGGCTTTCACCATCCGCTTGACGATGTCGATTTGCTCCAGGGTCGCGCGGATCGCCGCGTCGCCGGTGACTTCGGACGGGATGTAGACCGACCAGAATTGCCCGCCGACGTGCCCCTGGTGAAGCCGGGCCATGTCGGTCATCAGCGGGTGCGGCTGGCGCTTGTCGGTGCCGCTGGCGAGGCCCTCGACGCTCATGTCGTAATTTTCGCGCAGCTGCTCTGCGATATCATTGTGCCCGTCGATGAGCGGCGTCGCCTTCAGCACGCGGTCGATCCGCGTCTGGACCTTGGGGTCGATGGATTGCGCAGGGGCGGCGACAGGGATGATGGTCATTGCGGCGGCGATCAGCAGGATGGTTTTGTGCAGCATCGGTGATGTTTAGGAACAGCCGTGCCGCCGCGCAATCGGGCGGGGGTTGCGTATCGGGACGGGGGGCAGCATTGCTGCGCGCGCATGGACAGCGCGCCCGATCTCCAGGTCACGATGAAATTCGATCCGGACGAAGGCATCGCCGATCTCGACCAGCATCTCGACAAGCTGAAGCGCGCCGCCGAGGCGCGGGGGTTCAGGTTCGACCGTCATGCCGCGCGCAACGAATTGCAGGCCGCGACCTTCAGCAAGCGGCGTTCGGCGACGGCCCGGCTGGTGCTATCGCCCACGGGCGCCATCGCGATCGAGCTGACGCCTGATTAAATATCATCACCGAAATATCAGGCGGCAAGCTGAAAACGCAGCAGCCGGTCGGAGAGGGGGACCAGCGCCTCGGCTGGTCCGCCGACCGATCTCAGAATTTCCGGATGACGCGCGTCGAGGCCGCCGGTCAGCGTACCGAACGCGGGCATGATGATCTTGGCCGGGGAGACGACGAAGCAGCGGCGCGAGACGCTTCGGCCGCGCAGGTTCAGCCGGAACTTGGGATGGTAATGGCCGGAGATTTCGGGTTGCCGCTCGTCTTTGGCCGCTTCGTGGCGAAGGACGATCCCGCCGATCTCCACTTCGTCTTCGATGCGCCCGCCGCAAAGGTCGGCGAATGACGGTCCTGCGCAGTCCCCAGGACGGCGCGGCTGCGTCATTGGATCGTGGTTGCCGACGATCCAGATCCAGTCGAGCTTCGCGGTGAGCTCCGCAAGCAGTTGCCGGGCATCGGCCGGAAGCCGGTCGCAGCCGAAGCGATCGTGGAAGCTGTCGCCGAGACAGTAGAGATGGCTCGCACCCGTGCGGGCGGTTTCGGCGGCAAGCGCCGTCAGGGTCGCGTGCGAATCGTAGGGTGGAAGGAACTGGCCTCCGGAGGCGAACCAGCTGGCCTTTTCGAGGTGCAGATCGGCGACCAGCAGCGCGCCCTGCGAGCGCCAGTAGAGCGCGCCGGAGGGAGTCGCCTCGAAGGATTCGCCTGCGAACGAAAAGGGAACCATTGAGGCGGTTTAACCGGCGGCCTCGAGTGATTCCAGCACGAAAACGGCCGCTCAGCCCTACTCAGGATGAGCGGTTTGAGCGGTGCGGACTATTCGTAATCCCCGCCGGAGGGAGTCGGGCGCGGGGGCGCGGCGGCGGTGAGGCGCAGCGCCTCGGCCGCGTCGCTCAGCGAGCCCAGCTCCTCCGTCTCATCCTCTTCGTCGATCCGGACCTTCTGGAGGTTGGTGATGATCGCTTCCTCGAGATGCTTCGGCTTGACCGTCACTTCGGCGATTTCGCGCAGCGCCACGACCGGGTTCTTGTCGCGGTCGCGGTCGAGGGTCAGATCGGCGCCGCCGGAAATCTGGCGCGCACGCTGGGCCGCGAGCAGGACCAGATCGAACCTGTTCGGAATCTTGTCGACACAATCTTCAACCGTAACGCGCGCCATTGTCGCTCCGCAAAGCCATTTTCTTGGGAAATAGGAAGGCGTGCGACTTAGGTATGCGGCATCGGAAAGTCAATGAAATCGCACCGCTTGCCTTGGCCGCTTGCCGCAGCCACATCCGCGATATGGCGCTGAGCGACGAAGCCCGGAAATCCGGCCGGTCCGTCACGGTCGACGGCAACCGGCTGAGTTTCTATGCCGACGGTCCCGAACGGCTTGATGCGCTGATCGGATTGATCGACAACGCGCAGCGCTCGGTTCGGATGCTCTATTACATTTTCCTGCCGGGGAAAGCCGCCGAGCGGATCAAGGCGGCGCTGTGCAAGGCCATCGGCAGGGGCGTCAAAGTCTCCCTGCTGATCGACGGATTCGGGAGCAGCGCGACACCGGAGGAATATTTCGCCGACCTCGTCGACGCGGGAATCCGCTTTTGCCGGTTCAACCCGTCCTACGGCCGGCGCTATCTGCTGCGAAATCACCAGAAGATGACGCTCGTCGACGGGGAAACGGATCGCAGCGCGGTGATGATCGGCGGGTTCAACATCGCCGATGATTATTTTCCGTCATCGCTGGACAGCGGCTGGCGCGACGTCGGGCTGCTGGTTGAAGGGCCGGCGGCGGCGAGGCTGACGGCTTATTACGACAAGCTCATGAATTGGGCGAAATCACGCAATTCGCACATGCGGCGCCTGCGGCGGATGATCTTCGAGCACAGCGAATCGCATGGGCGGCTGCAATGGCAGCTCGGCGGCCCGACCGGTGATCTCAGCCCGTGGGGAATCTCGACCGCGCGCGACCTCGTCCAGAGCTGCGACGCCGAGATGATCGTCGCCTATTTCGCGCCGCCGTGGAGCTTCCTCAAGCGAACCGCGCGCACGGGACGGCGCGGACGCGGCCGGCTCATCGCCGCGGGGAAGTCCGACAATACGGCGACGATCGCGGCCGCGCGCTTCACCTATGGGCGGCTGCTCAAACGTGGAGTCGAGATATTCGAATATTTGCCGGCCAAGCTTCATACGAAGCTTATGATTCTCGACGATGTCGCGCACATCGGCTCGTCCAACCTCGACATCCGCAGCCTGTTTCTCAACATGGAGCTGATGCTGCGCGTCGAAGACGGGGCATTCGCGCAAATGATGCGCACCTATTTCGAAGGCGAGCTCGTCCGCTGCTGCCCGATCACGCCCGAGCTTCACAAAAGGCGCTCCACCCTGCTCAACCGAATTCGTTGGGCGGTGTCGTTCTTCCTGGTGACGAGCTTCGACTACGGCGTCACGCGCCGGCTCAACTTCAACCTCGCAGGGGACTGAAAGTCAGGCGGCGTCGGGCGTGTAGGCCCAGAACAGCGTCGCGGGCGGAACGTTGATCCATTCGAAGCCGCGGTCGACATGGTCGAAGCACGGTTTGATGAAATCGAGCACCTTCGGGCTGAACTGATAGACGAGGAACGCGCCGCCCGGCCGAATCACCTTCGCGGTCGCAGCGGCAATCTCATCGCCTATCCCCGGCGGAAGGGTCGAGAAGGGCAGGCCGGAGAGGACGTAATCGGCGGATCCGAGATTGCGGTCCGCGAGAATCTTCTCGACGTCGGCGGCTGAGCCGTTCACCGCGACGAGGCGCGGATCGGAGATCGAGTCCTTCAGATAGCGGGTGAAATCGGGGTTGGTGTCGATCGTCACCAGCGTCGCATCGGCCGACATCCGGTCGAGCACCGGGCGCGTGAAGGTGCCGACGCCGGGGCCGTATTCGACGAACAGCTTCGTGTTCGGCCAGTCCACCCGGCCGAGCATCTTGTCGATGAGCACCTTGCTCGACGGGATCACCGAGCCGACCATCACCGGGTTCTTGATGAAGCCGCGCAGGAACTGCCAGCGCGGACTTGGCGAACGGCGGTCGTGGTGGCGCTGGAGGCGGCGCGAACCTTTGAGCGCTCGCGCGGGAGAAATGTCCATGAATGCTCCGTAGGGCAGCAAAGGACGAGCGTTGGCAAATGTGCCGCGGCTTGGCAAGGTTGCGAAGGTTACAATCCGCTCATCGTTACGGGGGCGTTTCCGCGAACCGCGCCGATTGCGCGACGAAGGAGTCGCGGGCCGCGGCCGATCCGGACCTAGCTCTTTCCGCCGGTTTTCGGCCTCAGCATGCCAGGAAGAACGAAGCCGATGCCGCCCAGCGGGCGCGTCGCATCGGTCTTCAGATTCTCCTGGATGCGGTCATATTCCTCGAGCATCTCGGGCGTTACCGAAGCACGGGTTTCGCCGAGCGCTACCTCGAAGTCGGCCATCGTCACATTGCCCGAGTCGAGCCCGCGGCGAAGGGCGGTGAGCCCGGCCCGGCGGACCAGATCCTCGAGGTCGGCGCCCGTGAACCGCTCGGTTCGCTGGGCCATCGATTCGAGGTCGACGTCGCTCGCGAGCGGCATGTTCCGGGTGTGGATCGCGAGGATCCGGCGGCGGCCGGCGATGTCCGGCGTGCCGACGTAGATCAACTCGTCGAAGCGGCCGGGGCGAAGCAGCGCCGGATCGATCAAAGTCGGCCTGTTGGTCGCGCCGATCACCACGACATTCTGCAATTCTTCGAGCCCGTCCATTTCAGAGAGGATGGTATTGACGACGCGCTCGGTCACCTGCGGCTCGCCGAGCCCGCCGCCGCGCGCGGGCACCAGGCTGTCGAGCTCGTCGATGAAAATGATCGTTGGCGCGACCTGGCGCGCGCGATTGAACAGCCGCGCGATCTGCTGCTCGCTTTCGCCATACCATTTGCTGAGCAGGTCCGAGGATTTGGTCGCGATGAAGTTCGCTTCGCTCTCGCGCGCCGCGGCCTTGGCGAGCAGGGTCTTGCCGGTGCCCGGCGGGCCGTAGAGCAGGAAGCCTTTGGCGGGCCGGATGCCCAGCCTCCGGAAGGCCTCGGGGTGCTTGAGCGGAAGTTCGACGCCCTCCTGAAGGCGGTCGCGCGCCTTGTCGAGCCCGCCGATGTCGTCCCAGCGGATCTGTGGGGCCTCAACCATGACCTCGCGCATCGCCGAGGGCTGGACTCGCTTCAGTGCATTCTCGAAGTCGCGAGTCTCGACCGAAAGCGTGTCGAGGATTTCGGTCGGGATCGTGTGCTCGGCAAGATTGATCTTGGGCATGATCCGCCGGACGGCTTCCAGCGCCGCCTCACGGGTCAGCGCGGCGAGGTCCGCGCCGACGAAACCGTAAGTGCGTCGCGAAAGCTCGTCGAGATTGACGTCGGGAGCGAGCGGCATGCCGCGCGTGTGGATGCCGAGGATCTCGCGGCGGCCGGGCTCGTCGGGCACGCCGACGACGATCTCGCGATCGAAGCGGCCCGGCCGGCGAAGCGCCTCGTCGAGCGCCTCCGGGCGGTTGGTCGCCGCGATGACGACGGTGTTCTGCCGCGGCTCCATGCCGTCGAGCAGAGTGAGCAACTGGGCGACCAGCCGCTTTTCCGCCTCGCCGGTGACCTGGCCGCGCTTGGGTGCGATCGAATCGATTTCGTCGATGAAAATGATCGACGGCGCCGATTGGGCGGCCTGCTCGAAAATTTCGCGCAGGCGCCGCTCGCTTTCGCCATAGGCCGAGCCCATGATTTCCGGGCCTGCGATATGGAAGAATTTCGCCGAACTCTCGTTGGCGACTGCCCGGGCAAGCAAGGTCTTGCCGGTACCTGGCGGGCCGTGAAGAAGCACGCCCTTGGGCGGATCGACCCCGAGGCGCTGGAACAATTCGGGATGCCGCAGCGGCAGCTCGACCATCTCGCGCAGGGCGTCGATCGTGTCGCGCATGCCGCCGAGATCGTCGTAGGTGACGTCGGCACGGCGCTCTCCGTCCTCCGGCTTGTATTCGGGCAGGAGCTCCACATTCGTCTTGGCGTCGATGTGGACGATGCCCTTCGGCGCGGCCGAAACCACGACCAGCCGAAGCTCCTGAAGCGCGAACGCCGGCGCATTGAGCATCTGCCGGACATGCTCGGGCATGTCGGCGTTGACCCGCTGGTGACCAGTGGTCGAGACGGTGTCGCCTTCGACCAGCGGCCGCCCTGCGAAGGTCCGCTTCAAGGCGTCGGCCGAGCCCTGCAGCCGGACATTCGGCTGCGCGGGCGCGAAGACGACGCGGGTGGCGGGTTTGGACGCCGCCTTTTGGACCTCGACGAAATCGCCCGAACCGACTCCGGCGTTTGCCCGTTGCAGCCCGTCCAGCCGGATGATGTCGATTCCCTTGTCTTCGCCATAGGGCCGGATCGCGCGGGCCGCGGTCGAGCGTTTCCCGACGATCTCGATAACGTCGCCTTCGGTAAGGCCGAGTTCTTCCATCAGCTTGTCGGGCAGACGGGCGAATCCGCGTCCGCTGTCCGCCGGCGGCAAGCTCGCGACCTGCACCTTGCGCGATGTCACCCGATCGATCGTGTCTGCTTCAGGCATGATGTCTCCTGGCTCGCACCCTCATAGCGGATTGGCAACGGAGGCAAAGCGGGAGGGTTCGCTTTGCGCGCTCAATATTTGATCGCTCCGGCGATTTTGCGAACGACGGGACGCGGTGCGAACCGCGTGCTCGCGGCTCCAATCTTGTTGATCCAGCCAGGCACGACGAGCGCATGGTTGCGGTCGAGCGCATCCAGGCCCGCCTCGACGACTTCCCGAGCGTTCATCGCCACCCTGTCGAACATTTTGTTTCCGCCGAAGCCGGCGACGTCGCCGAACTCGGTGCGGGTCGGGCCGGGACACAAGCAGCTCACCTTGATTCCGTGGGGTTTCAACTCCTCGTGAAGCGCTTCGGTCAGCGACAGGACGAAGGCCTTGGTGGCGAAATAGACCGCCATCTTCGGGCCCGGCTGAAACGCCGCGGTCGAGGCTACGTTCAGGATCGCGCCCGATTTCCATTCGATCATTCCCGGCGCCACCGCGCGGCACAAATCCGTCAGCGTTCCGACATTAAGGTCGATCATTTGCCGGAGCCGCTTCGCGTCAGCCTTGGAGAATTCGCTTATGAGGCCGAAGCCTGCATTGTTGACCAGCAATTCGACCTGCTCACCCGCCCGGTCGATGTCGGCCATCAGCGTGGCAGCGGCGTCTTGCGTCGACAGATCGATCGCCACCGCACGGGCGTTGCCGAGATCCTTCGCGAGTTCGTCGAGCCGCTCCTTGCGGCGGGCGGCGAGGACAAGCGCGTGGCCGCGCTTCGACAGCTGCCGCGCGAATTCGACGCCGAGCCCGGCCGACGCGCCGGTGATCAGCGCTATGCTTTTCAACCGACGCTCGCCTTGACGATCTTGCCCGGCTCGCGCGGCGGCTCGCCGACGGGAAGCGCGTCGACATGCTCCATCCCGCTCTCGACTTGGCCCCAGACGGTGTACTGGCCATCGAGGAACGACGCGTCGTCGAAGCAGATGAAGAACTGGCTGTTGGCGCTGTCGGGGTTGGGCTTGCGCGCCATCGACGCGGTGCCGCGCTTGTGCGGTTCGCGGCTGAATTCGGCCTTGAGGTCGGGCAGGTCCGATCCGCTCATGCCGGTGCCGGTCGGATCGCCGCCCTGGGCCATGAAGCCGGGGATCACGCGGTGGAACGCCACCCCGTCGTAGAATCCGCTGTTGGCGAGCTCCGTGATCCGCGCCACGTGGCCGGGAGCGAGATCGGGGCGGAGCTTGATGACGACGTCGCCGCCGCTCGAAAGGGTCAAGGTAAGGCGGTCGGCGTTGGCCATGATTGAACTCCCATGTGAAATGCTGGACAGAAGCGCGATTTAGGGACGCTCCGATGGTTGCGCCAGAGCGGCGGCGCCCATAGGAGGGCGGCACCGGGTCCAATTGAGGGGAGCGTCATGAGCGAGAGCGAGCCCATCGCCGCCGCGCCCCTTCCGGATTCCGCCTCTCCGGTGGACGAGGAAGACCGGCTGCGCCCCGAATTCGTCAGCAGGGTGCTCGATGCGGTCGAGGCGGGCGACGACGAGACCGCGCGAATGCTGGTCGCGCCGCTCCACCCGGCCGACGTCGCCGACCTGATCGAGCTCGCCGCGCACGACGAGCGCGAGGGGCTGGTGAAGGCGCTCGCTGGAATCATCAGCCCCGACGTGCTCGCCGAGATGAACGATTACGTCCGCGAGGGCCTGCTCGACGAAATGGAGCCGGAGCAGGTCGCGGACATCGCGGGTCAGCTCGACACCGACGACGCGGTCGCGCTGATCGAGGATCTCGACCACGACGAGCAGCGTGCAGTGCTCCGGGCGATGGAGCCGGACGACCGCGCCGCGGTCGAAGAGGCGCTGAGCTACCCCGAAGAATCGGCCGGCCGCCTGATGCAGCGCGAGCTGTGCGCGGTCCCCGAACATTGGAAGATCGGTCAAGTCATCGACTATCTTCGTTCGACCGAAGAGCTTCCCACGGATTTCTGGGAAGTGTTCGTCGTCAGCCCCGACCATCACCCGGTCGGCACGTGCAAGCTTTCGACGGTCCTGAGAACGCCGCGCAACACGCCGGTGGCCGAGGTGATGTCGCGCGAACAGACGCTGATCCCGGTCGACATGGACCAGGAGGACGTGGCGCTCCGATTCCAGAAATATGCGCTGGTCTCCGCGGCCGTGGTCGACGATGACGGGCGCCTGGTCGGAATGATCACCGTCGACGACGTCGTCCACATCATTCAGGAGGAAGCGGGCGAGGACGTGCTGCTTCTCTCCGGCGCGGGCCCGGGCGATATCAACGAGCCGATCCGGATGACGGTGCGCCGGCGACTGTTCTGGCTGGTCATCAATCTCGGTACGGCGATGATCGCCGCGAGCGTGGTCAGCCTGTTCCAGAGCGAGATCGGCAAATATGCGGTGCTTGCTGTGCTCATGCCGATCGTCGCCGGAATGGGCGGCAATGCGGGTACTCAGACTTTGGCCGTCTCGGTTCGGGCGCTCGCCACCAACCAGCTCACTGAATCGAACACGATTCGTACCTTTGCGCGAGAGTTGACGATAGCGCTTGCCAACGGGGTTTCTCTCGGCGTGCTGATCGGCATTGGCGTGACTTTGATTTTCGGCAATCCGCTGCTGGGCGCGGTCATGGGCGCGGCGATGGTGATCAACAATCTGGCGGCCGGGTTGGGTGGAATTCTCGTACCGGTCACGCTCGACCGGCTGCGCATCGACCCGGCGGTGTCGTCCGCGGTGTTCGTGACGACCGTGACAGACGTGACCGGCTTCTTCAGCTTCCTCGGCCTTGCTTCGCTGGTTGGCCTCGGCGGCTAAGCGATTGCGAATCATCGGCTAAGTCGGCATCGGCGTGAAGTGCCGAAGCTTCATCTGACGAAGGTCGCGTTCGCGTGCCGCGATATCGAAGCGCTCAAGAACCGGATCGATCGCCGTGCCACCGGCGGCGAGGTCCGGGTGGCGACCCGAATGCGGCCGAAGCGCGCGGCGGAGCTGATCGGCGGCAATCTCTACTGGATCGTCAAGCATCGCATCGTCGCCGGAATCGAAATCCTTAGCATCGAGGATCGCGACGACGGGCGAATCGACATCGTCTGCTCGGCCGAGCTCAAAACGGTTTCGCCGATGCCTCGGCGGGCACATCAGGGCTGGCGCTATCTCGAGGATGCGGACGCGCCTTCGGCGGACGACGACGGCACCGGAATCGGCACGCTTCCGCCGAAGCTTTACGGACGCCTCGCGGCTCTCGCTTTGGTCTGAAACAGTCGGCTTGCCGACTCCGCGGTGCACCGGTAACGGCGGCGCGAACCAAAGGAGGCAGCCATGACGGTTTCAGCGACGATCGACGCAAAGGTGGCCGGACGCGCGATGCTCAGCCATCCCTTCTACCAGGCGTGGACCGAGGGGCGGCTGCCGCTCGACACGCTCCGCGCTTATGCGCGCCAGTATTTCCACCACGTCGAAGCATTTCCGCGCGCCGTGAGCGCCGTTCACAGCGCCTGTCCCGAGCGCGACGGGCGCCGGATGCTCGCCGAAAATCTCGCCGAGGAAGAGGGTGTCGAATCGGGCAAGCATGACCATGCCAGCCTGTGGCTGATGTTCGCCTCCGGGCTCGGCGAGAGCGAGGACGCGGTTCGCGCGCAGGCGCTCAACCCGGAGACACAGGCGCTGATCGACACCTTCCGCAAGCTGTCGCGCCGGTCCTATGCGTCGGGCCTCGGCGCGCTCTACGCCTATGAGAGCCAGTTCCCTGGAGTCGCACGGGCCAAGATCGAGGGCTTGGTCGACCGCTACGCTATCGCGGACGAGGAGACGCTTCGGTTCTTCCGGGTCCACGAAAGCGCCGACGTCGAGCACAGCGCCGTCTGCCGCCGGCTGCTCGAACGGCTGCCGGCCGGCGAGCAAGAAGAGGCGATTGCCGCGGGCGAGGAGCTTGCGGGCGCGCTGTGGAATTTCCTGTCGGGCGTGGAGGCCCGGGCGACGGTCAATTGATCAGCGGCAGCCGCTGACGCTCGCCGATCCGCTGACCCGCAGCGTGCAGGAGGGGCCGCCGCTCAGGCGTACGGTCGCCGGTCCAGATGCATCGACGGTGGCCGAATTGCTGACGTTGGCGGCGATCGTTGCCGCGCCGTCGGCGCCGAGAGTCGCGTCCTTGGTCGAGAGCGCCGCCGCGTCGAGGGTGGAGACTCCGCGGATCACGGCGGTCATCTTCGCCGCCTGACCCGCGAGCTTCGCGCTGGCGGTGCCGACGACGCTGACGTTCAGCTGGTCGATGTTCGCCTGGCCGATCTCGCCCGCGCCGCTTCCCTGCACCGACAAGTCGAACGTCAGGCCGTTCACGCGGTCGATCGACAGCACGCCCGAGCCGTTGAGCCAGGCAGCTGACAAATCGTGGGTGCCGAGGCTGATCTCGACCGGTCCGGGGTCCTTGCCCGGGTAGCCGCCCCACGAGTCGAGATTGGTGTGGACGACGAGCGTATTGCCGCGCACGTCGATCGCCACGCGGTCGAGCGCCTGAGGCGAGCCGGTCGCGCTCGCGAAAGGCGCGACGCCGGTCTTGAGGCTGACTTTGAACGGCCCGTCGACCCGGACCTTCTCGAAGCTCGTAATCCCGAAATTGCGGCTCGCCGCGCCGGCCGGCGCGGCGAGTGCCGCAATGCCCAGGACAAAAAGAAAGGTGCGCATCCACACACCTTCTCTTCTTATGGTTAAGAGGCCTTTAAGAGCAGCGGACGTCGCCCGAACCGGCCTTGCTGATCGAGCATTTGGCGCCGCCGGAAACATCGACGTCGCCGGAGCCCATGATGTTGACGTCGGCCGTGCCGGTGGCGTGGGCCTTCACGCTGCCCGAACCCGCGATCGAGACTTTCGCCTGATCGGCCTGCACGCCGGCCGCATCGATGTCGCCGGAACCGCCGATGTCGTAGCTCGCCGTCTTCGCCTTTCCGGCGGCGGCTTTCGCGCTTCCGGATCCGGCGATCGACATCTTGAGCGATCCGACCTCGACCGTGTCGACGTTCAGCCCGCCGGAACCCGCGACGCTGCCCTTGAACTGATCGCCGCGCACATGGTCGACATGGATATCGCCCGATCCGGCAATCGTCGCTCCACTGAGCTGCGGGACGGTGACCGTAAAGTCGGCCTTGCCGTGAGAGCTCCATCCCCAACGGAAGCCGTGGTGTTCCTGCGGGTGGATCAGCAGCTTGCCGTCCTTCACCTCGACGACCGTGCGTTCGAGGAGATTCTGGGAGCCCTGAGCGGAGACCGCCGGATTCGCGCCTGTACGGACGCTCACCTCATAGGGGCCGCTGACTTCGATCTGCTGGAAGCCGCCGACCTGATAGTTGCGCGAAACGGTCGGTCCTGCGCCTTCGTTGTGCATCTGCCCGCACGCGCCGGTCGCGGTGGAAGCGGCAATCAGGGCCGCGGCGATGGACTTGCGCATCTCGTTCCTCCTGCTGCGCACTGTATTACAGTCACAATACAGTGGCGCGTGCTCGGCCGCAAGCTCAAAAAGAAAGGGCGCCCGGTGAGGGACGCCCCATTTCTCCCCTCCCTGCAGGGAGGGAGAGACTTAAGCGTCTTCCTTCGACTTGTGATGGATCGGCGCGACGTCGTTCAGGATCTCGAGGATCTTGGCGAGCGCCGACTTTTCGTCGGTCTGCTCCATCGCGCCGAGCTCGCGCGCCAGGCGCGACGAGGCGGCCTCGAAAATCTGGCGCTCGGAATAGCTCTGCTCGGGCGCATCGTCGGGGCGGAACAGGTCGCGAGTCACCTCGGCGATCGAGGTCAGGTCGCCGGAGTTGATCTTCGCTTCATATTCCTGGGCGCGGCGCGACCACATGGTGCGCTTCACCTTGGGCTTGCCCTTCAGGGTCTCGAGCGCGTCCTTCATGGTTTTGTCGCTCGACAGCTTGCGCATGCCGATCGAGTCCGCCTTGTTGATCGGAACGCGAAGGGTCATCTTCTCCTTCTCGAACCGAAGCACGTAAAGCTCCAGACGGGTCCCGGCGATTTCGGTGCTCTGAAGCTCGACGACGCGGCCAACACCGTGCTTGGGGTACACGACATAATCGCCCACATCGAAGCTAAGCGCCTTTGTAGCCATTGCTCACCTTTCCACTTGCGGCAGCAGAACCGATACACATCCGCATCGCCCCCCAAGACGGCGTGGTAACCGTGGCTCAGCTGCCTGTTGTTGGCTTCCCTTGAATATAAGGCCGCAGCTGGATCGCGGCGGCCCCACATGAAGGTTTTATATCACAACGAAGCTCAGATTGCCAGTCCGAGCTGGGCCGGTGTCTGGCCCTTGACTTCGGTCAAGTTGTGAAGGCCGAGGCCGAGCAGCCGGATGCCCTTCGGAAGCGGGTGAAGCGCCGACAATAGGGCCTGGCCGGAGAGCGTGAACGCATCGAGGTCCGGCACCGTGGAGGCGAAGCTCTTCGACCTGGTGATCGTCGTGAAATCGCCGAACTTCACCTTGAGCGTCACAGTCCGACCGGCGACGTCCGACCGCTCGACGCGAGTCCAGGCATAGCCCGCGATACGGTCCAGCTCCGCCGCCAGCCGCTCGGGATCGCGCAAATCCTCGTCGAATGTCCGTTCGGCGCTGACCGACTTGTACGGCCGGTCCGGCTTCACCTCGCGTTCGTCGATGCCGCGGCAGATGCGCCAGTACCATTCGGCCGAGCTTCCGAAATGCGCCTGGAGCGCGGCGACGCTCCAGTCCCTGAGATCGGCGCCGGTGAGAATTCCCAGCCGTTCCATCTTGCGCGCGGTCACCGGACCGACTCCGTGGAAGCGCGCGACCGGGAGCGAGGCGACGAACCCCGGGCCTTTCTCGGGCGTGATCACGCATAGTCCGTCGGGTTTACGGTGATCGGAGGCGAGCTTGGCGATGAACTTGCAATAGGACACGCCGGCCGAAGCGGTGAGGCCAAGCTCCTCGCGGATTCGGCGGCGGATGGCCTCGGCGACGGCCCGAGCGCTGCCGAGGCCGCGCCGGTCCTCGGTCACGTCGAGGTAGGCTTCGTCGAGCGACAGCGGTTCGATGAGGTCCGTATAGTCGGCGAAAATCGCGCGGATTTGCTGCGAGACTGAACGATAGACGTCGAAGCGCGGCTTCACGAAGACGAGCTCCGGGCAGCGCCGCTTCGCGCTGACCGACGGCATGGCGGAGCGGACCCCGAATTTGCGCGCCTCGTAACTTGCAGCCGCGACGACTCCGCGGTGCCCGCCGCCGACCGCGACCGGCTGCCCCCTGAGCGACGGCTCGTCGCGCTGTTCGACCGACGCGTAGAAAGCGTCCATGTCGACATGGATGATCTTGCGGATTGGCCGGTCGTCGCTTTGCATCGCAGCAGGGTTCTGATTAAGGGCGCTGCCCATGAACATCCACGAATATCAGGCGAAAGAGCTGCTCGCGAAATATGGCGTGCCGGTGCCTGCGGGCTATCCGGCGATGAGCGTCGAGGAAGCGGTCGATGCGGCGAAGAAGCTTCCCGGCCCTTTGTGGGTCGTCAAGGCGCAGATTCACGCCGGCGGTCGCGGCAAGGGCAAATTCAGGGAGCTTCCCGACACCGCGAAAGGCGGCGTTCGTCTCGCCCGGTCGATCGATGAGGTTCGCGAGCACGCGGCCGAGATGCTGGGCAATACGCTTGTCACGGTCCAGACCGGCCCGCACGGCAAGCAGGTGCAGCGGCTCTACATCACCGACGGCGTGGACATCGAAAAGGAATTTTATCTCGCGCTGCTGGTTGACCGGGAAAGCGGCCGGGTGGCGGTGGTCGCTTCGACCGAAGGCGGCGTGGAGATTGAGAAGGTCGCGCACGAAACGCCCGAGAAGATCACGACGTTGACGATCGACCCGGCGACGCGGCTGATGCCGCACCATGGCCGCGAGGTCGCAGCCGCGCTGAGGCTCAGCGGCGACCTCGCCAAGCAGGCGGGGAAGGTGCTGACGAAGCTCTACGACGCCTTTCTCGGCACGGACGCGTCGCAGATCGAGATCAACCCGCTCGCGGTCGACGACAAGGGGCGGTTGCTGGTGCTCGATGCCAAGGTCGGTTTCGACAACAATGCCGAATTCCGCCACCCGGACCTCGAGCAGCTGCGCGACCTCACCGAAGAGAATCCGGCCGAGATCGAGGCGTCGAAATACGACCTCGCCTACATCAAGCTCGACGGGAACATCGGCTGCATGGTGAACGGCGCCGGGCTCGCCATGGCCACGATGGACATCATCAAATTGAACGGCGCCGAGCCCGCCAACTTCCTCGACGTCGGAGGTGGCGCGAACAAGGAGAAGGTCACCGCGGCGTTCAAGATCATCCTCTCCGACCCAGCGGTGCAGGGAATTCTCGTCAACATCTTCGGCGGCATCATGCGCTGCGACATCATTGCCGAAGGCATCGTCGCCGCCGCGCGCGAGGTCGACCTGAAGGTGCCGCTTGTGGTCCGGCTCGAAGGCACGAACGTCCAGCAGGGCAAGGACATCCTCGCGACCAGCGGCCTGCCGATCATCCCCGCGAACGACCTTGGCGACGCCGCGAAGAAGATCGTCGCCGAAGTGAAGCAGGCGGTTCCGGCTTGAGCGGCGTCGTTCGCGAGGGAGGCTGCCGCTGCGGACGAGTGCGTTTCGAGGTCACCGGCGAACCGATGTTGACGATGGCCTGCCATTGCATCGGATGCCAGCTCATGACCGCGAGCGCCTTTTCGTTGTCCGAAGGATATTCGTCGGCGGCTTTCCGGGTGACTCAAGGTGACGTGGTGATCGGCGGGATTCACGGTCCGACGCGGCATTATTTTTGCGATTACTGTAAAAGCTGGCTCTACACAGAACCGGAGGCCGTGCCCGACTTCGTGAACGTACGCTCGACGCAGTTCGACGCACCGCGCCGCGATCCACCCTTCATGGAAACCTACGTCAGTGAAGCGCTGCCGTGGGCGCGCATTGGCGCTGCTCATTGTTATGACAAGCTTCCGGCCATGGAGGAATGGCCGACGCTGATTCAAGAATTTGCCGAGGCGAACGTTTCGGCGACGGAGGATGTGAACCGATGAAAATCCTGGTCGCGGTCAAACGCGTCATCGATTTCAACGTGAAGCCGCGGGTGAAGATGGACGGCTCGGGCGTCGATCTCGCCAACGTCAAGATGAGCATGAACCCGTTCGACGAGATCGCGGTCGAGGAGGCGATCCGGCTGAAGGAGAAGGGCGCGGCGACCGAGATCGTCGCGGTGTCGATTGGGCCGGCGAAGGCGCAGGAGACTCTGCGTACAGCGCTGGCGATGGGCGCCGACCGGGCGATCCTCGTTCAGACCGACGAAGAGGTCGAGCCGCTCGCCGTTGCCAAGATCCTCGCCAAGGTTGCCGGGGAAGAACAGCCGCAGATGATCATCCTCGGCAAGCAGGCGATCGACGACGACAACAACGCGACCGGGCAGATGCTGGCGGCGCTGCTCGGCTGGCCACAGGGCACGTTCGCCTCGAAGGTCGAGGCCGGCGGCGATTCGGCGACGGTCACGCGCGAAGTGGACGGCGGGCTGGAGACCGAGCGGCTGAAGCTGCCGGCGGTGGTCACCACCGATCTTCGCCTCAACGAGCCGCGTTACGCATCCCTGCCCAACATCATGAAGGCCAAGTCGAAGCCGCTCGCGACCAAGTCGCCGGGAGATTACGGCGTCGACGTCGCTCGGCGGCTGGAGACAATCAAGGTGGCCGAACCAGCCAAGCGGCAGGCGGGAATCAAGGTGGGCAGCGTCGACGATCTGGTCGAGCGGCTGAAGGGTTTGGGGATTGCGAAATGAGTGTTCTGGTTCTGGTCGAACATGACGGCGGCGGCATCAAGGACGCGACGCTCGCGACTGTTACCGCCGCTTTGAAGCTCGGCGAGGTGCATGCGCTGGTCACCGGGGCGAACGTCGGCGCGGCCGCCGAGGCCGCTTCGAAAATCGCGGGCGTGGCGAAGGTGCTGGTCGCGGATGCGGCCCATCTCGATCACGAGCTGGCGGAAAATGTCGCGCCGGTCGCGGCGAGGCTGATGGACGGTTACGACGCGTTCGTCGCGCCGGCGACCACGTTCGGCAAGAACATCGCGCCGCGCGTCGCCGCGCTGCTCGACGTGATGCAAATCAGCGAGATCATGTCGGTCGAGGGGCCGGACACGTTTACCCGCCCGATCTACGCGGGCAATGCGATCGCCACGGTCAAGTCGAACGACGCGAAGAAGGTGATTACCGTCCGGACGACCGCGTTCGACAACGCCGCCGTGGAAGGCGGGAGCGCATCGATCGAGCAGGTCGATGCCGGTCAGGCGGCCGGGAACAGCGCCTTCGTCTCGATGGAAGCGTCGGAGAGCGAGCGCCCGGAGCTCACCAGCGCCAAGGTCATCGTTTCCGGCGGCCGCGCGTTCGGCAGCAGCGAGCAATTCCACGCGCTGCTCGACCCGCTCGCCGACAAGCTCGGCGCCGCCGTAGGCGCGAGCCGGGCCGCAGTCGACGCGGGCTATGCGCCGAACGATTATCAGGTCGGCCAGACCGGCAAGATCGTCGCTCCCGAAGTCTATATCGCGATTGGAATCTCCGGCGCGATCCAGCACCTCGCGGGCATGAAGGATTCGAAGACCATCGTCGCGATCAACAAGGACGAGGAAGCCCCGATCTTTCAGGTCGCGGACATCGGCCTCGTCGGCGATTTGTTCAAAATCGTCCCGGAGCTGACGGACAAGCTGTAGGCGAAAAAGGCCCGCCGCCCTGCGGGGGTGACGGCGGGCCTGGGGCAACCCTCAGAGGAGGGCTGGGGGACTTAGCGCCGGTCGCGGCGATCGGGATGGCGATGCGACGCCTTGGCGCGCGCGGATCCGGAACCGTTCGCCGAGCCGTTTGCCGAGCCGGCGACGGAATCCGAGTTTGCAGCGGTCCCGGCTAGTGCGTTCACCGCACCGTTCGCTGCACCGCTCACCTGGCCGGCGAGCGCTCCGACCTGGCTGGTGCCGGCGGCAAATCCGACGTTCTTGTTGGCCGAGGCGCTGCCCGATCCCGAACCGCTGAGCCCGAGCGTGTTTCCGCCCATGGCGGCCGACGTGACGGTGTTTGCGGTACCCGTGACGGTTCCAGCCAGTCCGACATTGCCGCTGGCCGAGCCTCGATTTGCCTTGACCGAGTGGCTCGCCGACGCGTTGCCTGACGCCAGCCCGTTCACGCTGTTGGTGATCGAGGCGGCGTTGCCGGTGGAGCCGGCAAGGTTGCCGACGCCGTTCAGCGCTCCACCGATTGATCCCGCTCCGTTGAGCGTCCCGCCGACCGCGCCGTTCAGCGCGCCGCCGACGCTCCCACCGAGGTTGCCGAGCAGCTGCGCGTCAGCGGGAGCGGCGGCGAGCGCCAGCGCCGAAGCGGCGAAAAGGATGGATTTCCTCATGTCGTTCTCCTGTCTTCGATTCGGGAGCACAAGGGCTCCTGAGATTGAGAACGACCGCGGACTCCGTCTTCATCCCGGACGACCGATTATTTTGCTCCAACCGTTCGCGGGTCGATCCGGCAATCGCCGCAGACGATGCCGCGTCCGACGCGCCCCTTGCCCGGGCGGGCTTCCGCCGCGAGACGCCCGACCGAGCCGGCGAGGGCGAGGCGTGCGGCGGCAAACGGAGCGGCGAAGCTCGTTCCGCGAACGCGAGCATATCCTTGTCCGGGAAGCGCGGCGGCCATGTCGGCGCCTGGCGCCGCGAAATCGAGGTGAGTCGGCTTGCCCGCCTCCGGAAGCGCGCGGCCCCGTGCGTCGACGGCCGTCACGGCGACAACTCCGGGATAGGATGCCGGATATTGCGGCGGCGCCGCGGGTCCGTCGTTGCCGACGGCGGCCACGACTTCAATGCCGCGCGCCTGCACCGCGCGGATTGCCCGCTGCAGCAATTTGTTCGAGGGCCCGACCAGGCTGATGTTGATCACCTGCGGGCGATGTCCGGCGAGCCAGCCGAGCGCCTTCACGATCACCGAGGCGGAGCCGGCCGCCTGGCTGCCGCCATAGATGTCGGCGACATAGAGCTGCGCGCCCGTTGCCGCGCCGTGGAAGGGCCCCTGGTTGCCGACAAGCAAGGATGCCACTGCCGTTCCATGGCCGGTCGGCTTGGCGCTTCCGGCAAAGCCGTGCTGCTCGATCGACGCGCCGGCGAGCGACGGGTGTGAGGCGACGCCCCCGTCGACCATTCCGATGACGTGCCCCCGCGCCATTTCGGCCGAGGAGGCGAGGGCAGCCTGAATCGGGAGGAGTGCGCCGCCCGCCGGTTCGAACAGATGGTCGAAATCCGCGTCGAGGCGGGGCGCGACCTTTCGCAGGCGCTTCAATCCTTCGCGGGCGCTCATCTTCGGCGGGACCGCGAGCTGGGCGGTTCGCAAGCCGAGGCTCGGCTCGCTGTCTTGAGCGACGACCCGGAAGCCTGCCCGCTGCGCGGCGAGCAGCGACGCGGAATCCGGATCGATCGCGATCAACACACCTCGTCGCACCGGTTGGCCGGAGCCGTCGCTGTCGAGCGCCGCGCGATTTTCCCGGATCAGCTGCTGCAGGCGGAGCCGCCGAAGCTGGAGCAAGGTTGGCGCGCCCGCTTCGGCGAGCGACTGAGGCAGCCCGCCGACCTTGTCGAGGCTCGGACGAATCGCCTGCCGAGCCTGCGGTTGCGCCAGCACGTCGTGGACGACGGGTCCGACGACCGGCACGTTGCTCACCGGCGGAACAGGAAGCGGCAGCGACACACCCGGCAGGAGCTGCGCCCCCGCACTTCCGGCCGCCAACAAGCCGGCAAGGGCAGCGCAAAAGACATGACGGCCAAATTTGGACATCGGCGGACCTCTTTCTATGCGTTCAATGCGTTCACGGGATGAAACGAGCATGAAGCAACGTTTCATCCGCATGAGGCCGAATGGACCAACCGACGCCGTTCGAAGACGAACTGATCGCGCTGCTTCCGCGACTGCGCCGCTTCGCGCATGCGCTGAGCAGGAACTCGGCCGACGCGGACGATCTCGCGCAATTGACGATCGAACGAGCGCTTCGCTCCAGGGGGCAATGGCAGGCCGGCACGCGCCTCGACAGCTGGGCGTACCGGATCATGCGCAACCTGTGGATCGACACGGTCCGGGCGCGCTGGCGCAAGGAGAAGGTCGAAGCGCCGGAACAGGAAGCCGACCGGCTCGGCGAGGATCCGCGCGAGAGCATGGATGCCGCGGTCGATCTCGGGCGGATCATGGCGGCAATGGAGCGCCTGCCGGACGAGCAGCGCGAGATCGTCGCGCTGATCCTGATCGAGGGTTTCGGGTACCGGGAGGTTTCGGACATGCTCGACCTGCCGATCGGGACCGTGTCGAGCCGGCTGGTGCGGGGACGCACTGCTCTTTTGGCGATGGTGGGTGAGCCATGACGGAAGCGGACGAGAAATTCTTTGCCTGGCTCGACGGCGAGCTGAGCGCGTCGGATGCGGCCGAGATGGAAAGGCATGTGGCTGCGAGCACGGAACTTTCCAGGCTGGCGACCGAGCATCGGGCCATGCAGGTCCGGCTCAAAGGCGCGTTCGACTCCGTGGCTGACGCTTCGGTGCCGGCGCGGTTGCTGGACGCCGTTCGAGCGCCGCAAGCGCAAGTGCTCGATCTTGGCGGTGCGCGGCGCGCCCGCGAGCTGCGGCTTCGGCGTTCGCTCCCGCAATGGGCTGCGATTGCTGCCACGCTCGTTGTCGGGGTCCTTGTCGGCACGCTGATTCCGCACCGGGCTGGCTCACCCGTGGAAGTGCAGGGCGGCCGGATCTACGCGTCTGCTTCGCTCGACCAAGCGCTGAACACGGAGCTCGCAAGCGCGCCGGAAGGTGACGTCAGGATCGGCCTCACCTTCCGGGATCAGGCGGGAGATCTTTGCCGCAGCTTCACTCAGCCGAGGGCGAGCGGCCTCGCCTGCCGCGACGGCAATCGCTGGGCCGTGCGCGGCTTGTTCGCCGCGCCCGAAGGACAAGCGGGCGCGTATCGCATGGCCGCTGGCATGGACCCGAACCTCGCCGCGCTCGTCGATTCGACCATGGCGGGCGAGCCGTTCGATGCGGCGCAGGAGCGAGCGGCCCGGCAAAGAGGTTGGCGATAGGAGCAATCGACCGACCGCAACTGCTCTTCGAATGACGGTTCAAAATCCCGAAAGGAATCCGGCGACGTTGGCGCCGAGTGCTTCGACCGCGTAGCCGCCTTCCATCACGATCAGCGTCGGGACGCCCATTGAGGCGATGCGGCGCGCCATCGGGGCATAGTCGCTGGTCTTGAGCTCGAAATGGCTGATCGGGTCGGCCTCGTGCGTGTCGGCGCCGTAGCTGACGATCAGCAGGTCAGGGGCGCTCGTCTCCAGCCAGTCGATCGCCTGCGTTAGCGCTGGCGCATAGTCGCTCCAGTCCGTGCCGCGCGGCAGCGGCAGGTTGAGGATATTGCCTTCGCTCTCGTCGGCATGGCCCCAGAAGAAGGGATAATCGGTCGAGGGATCGGCGTGGATGGAGGCGAAGACGACATCCTCGCGGCCGGCGATAATGTCCTGCGTGCCGTTGCCATGATGATAGTCGACGTCGAGGATCGCGACCCGACGCCCGCCTGCGGCGAGCGCCGCCTCCGCGCAAATCGCGGCGTGGTTCAGGTATGAATAGCCGCCGAGATAGTCGCGTCCGGCGTGGTGACCCGGCGGCCGGGTGAAGGCGAACGCGGTGCGTTCGCCTCTGAGCACCGCATCAAGGCCGGCGAGCGCCGTCTGTGCGCTCCAGTAGCAGGCATCCCATGTGCCCCGGCCGATAGGCGTCGACGTATCGAAGCTGTGCTGACCAAGCCGAGCGTCGATGCGCGAAATGTGGAGCGGACGCCGGCCGACGATGGGGAAGGTGTAGGGAAAGGCGTCGCCTTCGCGCCCGGCGGCGAGCCATTCGCTATGCGCATCGCGGAGCAGATCGAGATAATCCTGACTGTGAACGCGCAGCAACGGTTCGATGCCGTGGTCCTCCGATGCTGCCGTTGGACCGATGGTCGCCAGAATCGCATCGGCGCGGCCCTGGTGCTCCGCTGCCGGGTGGAGCTTGCCGTTGAAAAATTCAGCGGCCGGCGCGTGCGCCCGCTGCCGCTCGTCCCAGAAACATCGCATCCCTGTGGTTTAGCGGCGTCCGCGCGACTGGGAAGGGCAGTCTGCCCAGCCAGACCCTAGCTCTTCCTGCTCTTGTGCTCCGGCTTGTCCTTGCGGCTGGTCGAGGCCATTTTCTTCAGCTCTTTCTCGCTCATCGAATCGTACATGCTTTTCGATGCGCCCTTGAGCGAGCTTTTCGGCTTCTCATGCTCCTTTACGGAGAGCGCGATTCCGGCGGCCGATTGCTGGGCTTTGGATTTGGCTGGCATGTGAGTTCTCCTTGGGGGTTGCGAGGAGAACGCCCGAGCGACCGGTTCGCTTCCAATCTTGACCAATCAGAAGGCAATGTTCCGTGTGATGAACCAGCGCCGGCCCGTATGGTGCCACACGGTGAGGTAGCGCGCGCTCCGTTGGATGATCCTCTTGCCGCGCTTCACGGTCAGTTTCGCCGTCCCCCATTCATAGACGTTGTAAGCGTCGGCTGCGGTGCGGCCGTCGCTTCGGATCGAGGCCTGGAGCACGTGCACGGTGGAAGGGCGACGGGCGTACATGGTGCGGATGCCCGCTTTGCCTCGGATCGCGGTTCCATCCGGGCCGACGAACACGGCGTTCTTTCCGTAGGGCTCGACCAGCACGTCCAGATTTCTGGACACGATCGCTCGGCTCCAGTCTGCATTGGCCTTGTTGATGAACGGCGCGGCGGAAGCGAGCGTTCGCTGCACCCAGGTCGCCCTTGTCGCCGGGGCAGCCGTGACCGTCGCCGGAATAGCCATTGCAATCAACGCCAAACACCAAATGCGCATGCTCAACCCTCCCCTCATGCATAACCCTATGGGGATGGACGGCGCGGCTCAAGGTTGCGGCGGTGGTTAGTCGGGCAAGAAGCGGGCCACGTCATTCATCGCGCGGCGCGGTGCAATCTTCGGAGCGAACGCCTGCGTCCGATTCGCCGTTAATTTGCTCTTTGGGCCGGTTTGGCACAAAAGCTGGCGGCGCATGAGTACGGCCGCCGAAAGTGTCACGAGCACCGATCGTGCCAGCCGCCTGCGGGCGGTCGCGAGCGAGGTTCCGCTGTTCGGCTCCCTGCCGGGCGCAACCCGCAACCGCCTCCTGGAGAATGCGCGCATCGAGCGGTTCGCCGCGCGGGAGATGCTGCTCCGGGAAGGTGAAGTCCCGAAGGACCTTCATGTCGTGCTGAGCGGCATCGTTGATCTGTCCTGCACCTACAAAAGCCACGAATGCACGGCGCTCATCATGTCGGCGGGCGACATTTCGATGCCGGCGGCGGCGCTGTTTCAGGAACATTATCTGATTTCGGCGCGGGCGCTGACGGCGGCGCGGATCCTGATGATCGACGGCAAGGCGTTCCGCGACGAAGCGCGCAAGTCACCCGAGCTTGCCCTGGGAATCGCCCGGATCATCGCGGGCCAGTGGCGCCTTGCGCTCAAAATCATCCTCGACCTCAAGTGCCGTACGCCGTCGCAGCGGCTCGCCTCCTTTCTCCTGCGGCTTTATGATGCCCAGACCCCCGGCACGGTCCCGGAGGTCCCGTTTTCGAAGAGGCAGCTCGCCTCGCGCGTCGGAATGCAGCCGGAAACTCTGTCGAGGACTCTTCAGACCCTCTCGGCGAACGGGCTCTATCTCCGCGGACGGGAGATCGTGTTGAAGGATCGCCAGGCGACCGAGGCATTCTGCGGCCCCGATCCCTATCCTTATGGCGACGAAGGCGATCTTGGCGTTTACGCTCTCTGACGCGCAAGTCTCCGGATCAACTGTGCGCGACCGACCTCGCTGTCGCTCGGATCGCCGGCTTCGCTGATCCCCCGGATCAGCTGCAGGCGGCGATGGTGCCCAGGGGCGGGATCGAACCACCGACACCGTGATTTTCAGTCACGTGCTCTACCAACTGAGCTACCTGGGCCCATGATTTGGGGCGTTCGCGTCGGGCGGGTCGGCCCGCAAGCGAGCGGCTCCGTTAGCCGCCGCCTTCTTCGCTGTCCACCCTCCCCAGGGACGGCTGCTCGTCAGCGAGCGGACCAGGAATCCGATAGCCTTCGCCGAGCCATTTCAGCAGGTCGCGGTCCTTGCAGCCGCGGCTGCAGAAGGGCGCGTGCTCCGGGGATTCGGGCTTGCCGCAGAGCGGGCATTTCTTCGGCTTGTCAGGCTTGTTCGGCATAGGCGCCGGACATGGGGAGAGAGGCATCGGCGCGCAAGCCGACGTCTCCACCGACCTGCCGGGCCAGCGCGTCGAGCCAGTCCGGTCTGCCTTCCAGGATCGCGATGACCGCCGGGTGCGCAACCAGCCGTTTGGCACCGGGTCGGTCAAGGGCCGCTCGCCGGAGGAGCGCGCGAGCCTCGAATGACGCGCGGTCCAGCGCCAATTCGACGAGCGACGCACGCTGGCGCGGCCTGACGATCTGGACGAAGCCGAAGCCGTTCACGGCGGTTCGCTCGAACGGTTGCGGAAGATGCTCATCGATGGCCTCCGCAGCAGCCTGCCGGGCGGACCGACCGCTCGTAGTCGGAAGGTCGATGCCGATCGATCCGCCGATGTCGAGCCGGCGGATCGTCTGGGCTGCCGCGGCCGCGCCGCGAACCGCCAGCTCTTGCGGTTCGAGGTAGCCGTCGACGTCGATCAACGTCATCGCGGACGTCGGGGAAATCCTGAGCTCGCCGCCTGCCAATGACACGATGCCGCTCCGCGCCTGTTCGATCAGGTCTGCCCAGCCGGCGGCGCCAAGCGCGTCCTGCGGCGCGGGGAAGGCCAGCCGCCTTCCTTCGATAGGCCCGCCTTCGCGCACCGGCTCATGACTGACCTTCGCGAGGGGCCGCTTCCACGGCTCGTTTCCGGGAATCGCCTCGCGCGCGACCTCGATGTTGAGCATCGCGCCTTCGGTCGTGCCCGGAGACCCACGCGGCAGGAGATATTCCGTTCCCCGCTCGTCCGTGGCGACGGCATTGCGGCCGTTCGTGCCGGTGCTCGCGAGGTGAACCGAGATGATGCTCTTCGCCGGAATCGCACCTTCAAGCGAAATGCGCGCTTCGACGATTT
Source organism: Sphingomicrobium sp. (assembly GCA_035701045.1). Lineage (GTDB taxonomy): Bacteria > Pseudomonadota > Alphaproteobacteria > Sphingomonadales > Sphingomonadaceae > Sphingomicrobium. The sequence continues at coordinate 30,525 of DASSOB010000003.1, forward strand.
CGCCGTCTTCGACCAGCGCGCAACGAGTCTCGCCGATGCCGCGCTCGATCAGCCACTCAGGCAATCGGATATCCCGCCGATTTCAGCAGAACGCGCGTCTCGGCAAGCGGCAGCCCGACGACGTTGGAATAGCTGCCCGCGATGTGGCGGACATAGACTTCGCCATAGCCTTGCAGCGCATAACCCCCGGCCTTGCCGCGCCACTCGCCATGCGCAGCGTAAAATTCGATCTCCTCGGGCGACAGCCGCTTCATCGCGATCGTCGTCTCGACCAGCCGCTCCCGAATGCCGTTGCCGGGAATGACGAGCGCGACACCGGTCAGCACGCGATGGCGGCGCCCCGACAGCAATGTCATGCAGGTGCGCAGCGTCGGTTCGTCCTCGACCTTGGGAAGGATGCGCCGCCCCACCGCCACGACCGTGTCGGCGCCGAGGACCAACGCGTCCGGCTCTCTCGCCGCGACGACCTCGGCCTTTTCGCGCGCGAGCCTCAGCGCGTGTGTGCGCGGCATTTCGCCCTTGGGAACGCTCTCGTCGATTTCCGCGGGAACGACCGCGTCAGGCGTGACTCCGATCCGGGCCAGCAAATCGAGGCGGCGCGGGCTCGCCGAGGCGAGAATCAACCGCATCGGCGCTCCTAGCCCGTGTAGCCGGGCGGGCCTCCGCGGCCGGGCATGAAGCGATAGGTGATGCGTCCCTTGGTGAGGTCGTAGGGCGTCAGTTCGACGAGCACTTCGTCGCCGGTCAGCACGCGGATCCGGTTCTTGCGCATCTTGCCGGCGGTATGGCCGAGGATCTCGTGGCCGTTCTCGAGACGGACGCGAAACATCGCATTGGGCAGCAGTTCCACCACCGTCCCGCGCATCTCGAGCAATTCTTCCTTGGCCAAAAGATCTCTCTTCCTAAGCTGACGAAAAGTCGCGGAGGCTTAGCGGCGGAGCGGCGAAATGTGAAGGAGGGACCGGCTAGATCGTCAGAACGGTCGATCCCGTCGTCTTACGGGCTTCGAGCGCGCGGTGGGCTTCGGCCGCGTCCTTGAGCGGAAAGCTCTGCTTCACTTCGATCTTCACCTTGCCGCTCATGACCATCTCGAACAGCTCGGTGGCGCTCTGCTCCAGCTCGGCGCGCGTGGCGATGTAGTGGAACAGCGTCGGCCGGGTGAGATAGAGCGAGCCCTTTTGCGAGAGAAGCAGCGGCGACATCGGTTCGACCGGACCCGACGCATTGCCGAAGCTGACCATTAGCCCGCGCGGCCGCAGGCAATCGAGCGATTGCATGAATGTGTCGCGGCCGACGGAGTCGTAGACGACCGGAAGTTTCTCGCCCGCCGTGATGCTGCTCACTTCGGCGACGAAGTCCTGGCTGGTGTAGAGAATAGGATATGCGCAGCCGTTCGCGCGGGCGAGCTCGGCTTTCTCCTCGGTGCTGACGGTGCCGAATACGGTCGCGCCCAATGCCGACGCCCATTGGCACATGATCAGGCCGACTCCGCCGGCCGCTGCGTGGACAAGAATCATGTCGCCTTCGCTCACCGGGTAAACGGCGCGCAGGAGCATCCGGGCGGTCATGCCCTGGAGCATCATGCCTGCGGCTTGTTCCGACGAAATCGCGTCCGGCAGCTTCACCACGCGATCAGCGTCGATCAGCCGCTCTTCGGCATAGCCGCCGATCGGGCCCGCGTAAGCGACCCGGTCGCCGGGCTTCACATTCGTGACGTTCGCCCCGACGGCTTCCACGACGCCCGCGCCCTCGACTCCCGGCGTGAACGGCAGTTCCTGCTTGTAGAGGCCGGTGCGGTGATAGACGTCGATGAAGTTCAGGCCCGCCGCTTCCTGGCGTAGCTTCACTTGTCCCGGGCCGGGCTCCCCGACTTCAATCTCTTCCCATTTGAGGACCTCCGGCCCTCCGGTCTGATGAATTCGGATCGCGTGGGACATGGATCTCCCGCCTAACCGGGGACAGTCGCTCCGTCGAGGGACCGTCCCCAGGATTGACGGGCATCAGACCGCGGCGTGGGCCGCTAGCGCCGCGAGCAGAAGCAGCGCGACGATGTTGGTGATCTTGATCATCGGATTGACGGCCGGGCCGGCGGTGTCCTTGTAGGGGTCCCCGACCGTGTCGCCGGTGACCGCCGCCTTGTGGGCTTCCGAGCCCTTGCCGCCGTAATTGCCGTCCTCGATATATTTCTTGGCATTGTCCCAGGCACCGCCGCCGCTGGTCATCGAGATGGCGACAAACAGGCCGGAGACGATCACCCCGAGAAGCAGCGCGCCGACGGAGGCGAACGCATTCTCGCGCCCGGCCACCGCCTGGATGATGAAGAACACCACGATCGGAGCCAGAACCGGCAGCAGCGACGGGATAATCATTTCGCGGATTGCGGCCTTAGTGACGAGATCGACGGTGCGCGCGTAATTCGGGCGAACCGAGCCGTCCATAATGCCGGGATTGTCGCGGAATTGCTGGCGCACCTCCTCGACCACCGCGCCGCCGGCACGGCCGACCGCCGTCATGCCCATCGCGCCGAACAAATAGGGCAGCAACGCGCCAAGCAGCAGGCCGACGATCACATAGGGGTTCGACAGGCTGAACAAAGCGTCGAGGTTGGTGACGACTCCAAGCTGGGCACCGAACTCGCGAAGGTCGGCGGTGTAAGCGCCGAACAGCACCAGCGCGGCAAGGCCGGCCGAGCCGATCGCATAGCCCTTGGTAACCGCCTTGGTCGTGTTGCCGACCGCGTCGAGCGCGTCGGTGCGGGTGCGCACGTCCTCCTCGAGGCCCGACATTTCGGCGATTCCGCCGGCATTGTCGGTGACCGGCCCATAGGCGTCGAGCGCGACGACCACGCCTGCTAGCGCAAGCATCGCCGAGGCGGCGAAGGCGATCCCGAGCGGACCGGCGAGCATGTAGCTGACGATGATTCCGACGACGATGACGATGGTCGGAAGCGCCGTCGATTCGAGGCTGACCGCGAGGCCCTGGATGATGTTGGTGCCGTGTCCGGTCTGGCTCGCCCGGGCGATCGACTGCACCGGGCGGTAGTTGGTGCCGGTGTAATATTCGGTGATCCAGACGATGAGCGCGGTGACGGCGAGGCCGACGAAGCTCGCCCAGACGAGGTGCATCGCCGGGAAGCTGAGGCCACCCGCGGCCGTGATGGTCTGGCCAAGGTCGCCGCCGAGCGAATAATATGCGGCGCCATAGATCGCCGGCACCGCAAGCAGGGTCGCGGTCCAGAAGCCCTTGTAGAGCGCGCCCATGATCGACCCGCCCTTGCCGAGCCGCACCATGTAGGTGCCGATGATCGAGGTGATAATGCACACGCCGCCGATCAGCAGCGGAAGAATCATCAGCGGCATCAGCAGCGGCGAAGCGCCAAGCGCGAGCGCGACCGACACCATGGTGATGCCGACGGTGACGACATAAGTCTCGAACAGATCGGCCGCCATGCCGGCGCAGTCGCCGACATTGTCGCCGACGTTATCGGCGATCACCGCCGGGTTGCGGGGATCGTCCTCGGGGATTCCAGCCTCGACCTTGCCGACGAGGTCGGCGCCGACGTCCGCCGCCTTGGTGAAAATGCCGCCGCCGAGACGGGCGAAGATCGACACCAGCGAGGCGCCGAGCGCGAGCGCGGTCAGCGCCGTGACTACCGCCCGGTCGTTGGGCGCATAGCCGCCGGGCCCGGTCAGGTACCAGAACAGCACCGCGATCGCGAGCAGCGCGAGGCCCGCGACGAGGAGGCCGGTGACGGCTCCGGCGCGGAACGCGGTGGTGAGGCCGCTTTGCAGGCTCTTGCGCGCCGCTTCGGCGGTGCGGACGTTCGCCCGGACCGAAATGTTCATGCCGATGAAGCCGGCCGCGCCCGACAGGATCGCGCCGATCAGGAATGCGACAGCGGACAGAACCCCAAGAAAAATGCCGACGATGATCGCGACGATGATGCCGACGATGGCGATGGTCGTGTACTGGCGGCGGAGATAGGCGCCGGCGCCTTCCTGGATGGCGGCGGACACTTCGATCATGCGCTGGTTGCCGGCCGACATGGCAAGCACCTGGCGGCTGGTGACGATACCGTACAGCACGGCGATCACGCCGCAGACGATGGCGATATAAAGCAGGTTCATGGGTTAGTTTTTCCCCGTTCTTCAGGCGAGCAGGCACGCCCGCAAGAACGGCGGCGGCCCTTAAAATCGGGCGGTCTTTAGGGGGCGTTCGCGCGGCTTGCAACCGCGCGCGAGCGATGGGCTCAGTGGACGAGGAAAGCGGCGGCCACGCCGGACAGCAGCCCGCTAAGGCCAATCAGCCATTGGCGGAGCGGGAAGCCCGCGATGCTCGTCGACCGAATGCTCAAATCCAAGCCTTTCCGGCAGTCCGACCGGCTTGCCGCCGCTGCTGAGCGATATCCCCGGCTCACCCGCGGCTAGACTCCCGATCGCGCTGATCCTCGTCCCCGCCGGTAAAGAAAGCGTTGACGGATCGAGATCGGGCGGAAGCGCCGCGAGGAGCGCGTAATCGTCGCCGCCCGTTGCCGCGAACAGCCGCGCGCCCAGGCCATTGCCGCGCTCGGCGACGAAGGTATTCGACAGCAGCAGCGTGTCGAGCTCGATCGCGGCGGTGAGGCCGCTCGCTTCCGCCATGCGCTTGGCATCGAGCAACAGGCCGTCGGACACGTCCATCATTGCACGGGCGTGCGGCGCGAGCGCGCGGCCTGCCCCGAGTTGGGGGACCGGCCGCCGGTAGATTTCGATCATCGGGCCGACCGCGTGGCGGTCATGCTCCAGCTGGGCCAGACCCGCCGCAGCATCGCCCACGGTTCCGACCAGCCACAGCCGGTCGCCTGCTTTTCCGCCCGAGCGGCCGGGGACATGCGGGCCGGCTCGGCCAATGGCAGTCATCCCGAGCACGCGTGGAGCGCCGGGTGCGAGCCCGATCGTGTCGCCGCCGATCAAGGGCAGCGAATAGCTTTCGCAGGCCGCTTCGATTCCCGTCAGGAAATCCTCTTCCCAGACTCCGGGTCCAGTGACGGTCATCGAAAGAAGCGCGCCCGCCGGACTGGCTCCCTTGCCGGCCAGGTCGGACAAGTTCACCGCGACGAGCTTCCAGCCGACGCTCGCCGGCGGGTCGTCGGGGCGAAAATGCACGCCTTCCGCGATGCTGTCGTGGGTGACGACGAGCCCGTCGAGTACGGCGACGTCGTCGAGCAGGCCGCGCGCTTCGGGCGCCGTGGCGAAGCGGCGGAGACGGTCGATGATCTCGCTCTCGCGCATCCTCAGACGCGTGCCGGCCGCGCCTGCTTCGCGATCGCGTCGAGCAGGCCGTTCACGAACCCGCTTTCGCGCTTGTCGTAGAAGGCGTGGGCGACATCCACATATTCCGAGATGACCGAGCCGACCGGCACGTCCGGACGGGCGATCAGTTCATAGGCGCCGGCGCGAAGGATCGCGCGCATCGGCCGGTCGAGCCGCTCGAGAGTCCAGCCCTCGGCCAGCCGTTCGCCGATCAGCCCGTCGATTTCCTCGCGGCGGGCGTCGGCGCCGGTCACGATATCGTCGAAGAAGTCGTGCTCGGCGGCGTGATAGGTCTCGTCCTCAATAGTCGCGCCGAGCCGGTGGTCGTGGAACTCCTTCAAGAGGCGCGGCAGCGGCGTGCCTTCCATCTCTTGCTGGTAAAGCGCCTGCACGGCGGCGAGCCGGGCGGCGGAACGGGTACGCGAACGGGTGGCGCTGGTCATCAATGACACCGTTAGCGCGGAGCAGGAGTCGGCGTAACCCTTTCCTCCCCGGCATTTGCCGGGGAGGGGAACCGCCGAAGGCGGTGGAGGGGTCTCTTAGCGCTGTTAGAAGGTCCCTCCACCATTCACTCTGCGGTGAATGGTTCCCCTCCCCCGGAAAACCGGGGGAGGAAAATCATGGGTAGCTGACAGTCTTCGGCACTTCGGGGAGGGGAATGAATTCCTGGTCGTCGCCGGGGACGAGCGGGAAGCGCATCGCTTTCCAATCGTCCTTCGCCTCGTTGATCCGGTCGCGCGACGAAGAAACGAAGTTCCAGAAGACGTAGCGCCGGCTGCTGAACGCCTCGCCGCCCATGAGCATGACTCGCGCGCCGCTGGCGCTCGACAGCCGTGCCTCGTGACCGGGCCGGAGCACGTACAAGGTGAAGAGGTCGAGTGCCTGGCCGTCGAGCTGGGTCTCGCCACCAACCAGCATTACCGCGCGCTCGTCGGCCTCCGCGTCGATGGGAAGCGATCCGCCGGTCAGCTCGATGTCGGCATAGATTGTCGGAGATTGTTGCGGCGTGGCGGCTGTCGCGCCCCAAAGGCTGCCCATCAGCACCCGCGCGTGCACGCCGGCATCCTGGACCACCGGCAGGCCTTCCGCGGGCACATGGTCGAACGCCGGTTCGAGCTCTTCGCGGCCGTCCGGAAGCGCGAGCCAGGTCTGCATTCCGTAGAGGCTTGGCCCCGTTTGCCGCAGATGCTCGGGCGAGCGTTCCGAATGGACGATCCCGCTGCCCGCGGTCATCAGATTGATCGCGCCGGGCTCGATCACCTGGTGCGACCCGATGCTGTCGCGATGCTCGATCGCGCCGTCGAACAAATAAGTGACGGTGGCGAGATTGATGTGGGGATGCGGGCGCACGTCCATGCCCGCGCCCGCCGGCAGCCGCGCCGGCCCGAACTCGTCGACGAAGATGAACGGCCCTACCATCGTCCGCTCCCGCGCCGGCAGCGTCCGGTTGACCTTGAACGCGCCGAGGTCGTGCGTGACTGGCGCGATCACTTGCTCGAACGCTGTCTCGATTGTGGCCATCTGTTCGTCTCCTGGACATCGCGCGTTCGGCGAGGCCCTGGATGTGCGAGACTCAGGCCTCCGACTCTTGGGGTCCTATAAGCCAGCGCCGGAATGCGCGCATAGGCCGCGTGCGCCAGACAGCGATAAACAAGGCGGCGAGCACGCCAACGGGGATCAGGACTGCGAGTGCCTGAAGAAGGATATTCGCCAGCCACACAATCGTCGTGACGAACGTCTGCCATGCTCCGCGCACTGGATTATCCCGGAATCCGGGAACTCCGCCGCGGCCGTAATAATGAAACTGCATGGGTGTGCTCGCGAGCGCCTGCTGACTCGATTCGATTGTCCGGCTCTGCTCGGCCGAACGCTGCTGAAGCGCCTGGATTTGGCTCACGAGATTGGCGCGCGCATCGGTTCCGGGCTTCGTCTTGGCCATCTCCTGCTGAAGCTGGGCTACCTGGGCCGCAGCGGCGCTTTTCTGCTTCGTCGCCTCGTCGATCCTTTCGCCTTCGTCGGAGCTGCCGATATCGAGGCGGATCAGCTTGCCGTCGCTTGCTTCGACAGAGTGCATTGCCGATTTGCCGAACTGCCGTGCGATCAGCGGATCGAGCTTGAGGTCCAACTCGGCGGTGACCTGCTCGCTCTGATCCACGCTGTACGACATTCCGGTGATCCGGCAGCGAGCGATGCCAAGCTTTTCACAAGCCGACGCATGTGCTTCCTGAGCCGCGGAAATGCGCTTGTCCGGAAGGCTGAACTGATAGCTGTAATTGAAAGCTACTCCGGGTGCGGCCGTGGGTGAGACATTGGGTGGCGAGCTCGTATCCCCGGCCTGGTCCTCTTGATATCGCTGATGCTGATCATTGGCGGAGCAGGAAGAGAGGAAAACCGCGAGTGCGGTGAGCGATGCGATGCAGACGAAACGAGAGGTCATTCGGATCTCCCACAGCTGTCGTTTCAATTCGGCAGCACGCCATAGTAAATTCTCTAGCGTAAGACTAGGGTTTCTATTCTCCAGGAGCGCTCACCCGAATCGACAAAGCGTGGACACGTTCGTGCATCAGGTCGCCGAGCGCGGCGTAGACCAGCCGCTGGCGTTCGACGCGGTTCTTGCCCTCGAAGGCGGGGCTTTCGATGCGCAGGGTGAAGTGGCTTTCGCCCGCGGGGTTGTAGCCTCCGTGGCCGCGATGCTGTTCGCTGTCGTCGATCAGCTCGACGCGCGTCGGCGAAAGCGCCGAGTTGAGCCGGCGGAGCATTTCAGTCGCGACCGGGCCGGTTTCAGACAAGTTCATGGTTCCTATATACTCAGGTTCAATGGCGTCGAAACAGGCACGAATGCATGGACGGGTCGAAGGGGCGAGGGCGCGGTGCGCGGTCCCGGGCTGCGGCGCGCCCGGCGAATATAAGGCGCCGCTCCAGCCGGCCAATTTCGACGGGCCGGGCGAGTGGCGCTTCCTGTGTCTCGACCACGTCCGCGAGCACAATGCGAAGTACAATTTCTTCGAAGGCATGAGCACCGACCAGATCACGCGCGCCCAGCATCCGCTGGCGGGGTGGGACCGGCCGAGCCGCCGGTTCGCGGCGAACGGCGCCGACCCGCCGCCCGCGTGGAGCGACTTCGCCGACCCGCTCGACGCCATCTCGATGCGCTTCGGCAATGTTCGTGAGCGGGCGAAGCCGTCGCGGTTCACGGATGCGCAGCGGCGCGCGCTCTCAGTGCTCGGGCTCGGCGAGGATTCGGACCGCCACACGCTTCGCCAACGCTATTCGCATCTCGTTCGGCGCTTCCATCCCGACAAGAACGGCGGGGATCGTTCTCACGAGCGCAAGCTCGGCGAAGTAATCGAGGCCTATCAGCTGCTGAGAAAGTCCGCGGCCTTCGCCTAATCGCGGTCGGGTGCGCCGAGGGGAAAATAGGGCCGATACGGCCGGGCTTCCTCGATTACGCGCGAGACCTGGAGATGAGCCAGCAGCCGCGCCCGATAGGCTTTCAGCTTCGGGCGTCCGTCGCCGATCTCCTCGACCCAATCGGCATAGAACAGCGCCGGGGCGGCGGCGCAATCGGCAAGCGTGAAGCTGTCCCCCGCAGCCCACTCGCTCTGCGGCAAGTTCGCTTCGAGCCAATCATAAGCGGTGCGCAGGTTCTTGCGGCCTTGATCAGCGCCATAGGCATCGCCCTGGCCCTCGGGCCGGAGCGCGTGATTGACCGCCGGCTGCATGTTGCCCTGGACGTAGAGGTCGAAGAAGCGGTCGAGGAGGCGCACGCGACGGCCTAACTCGCCCTCCGGTATCCAGACATTCTTGCCTGGATGATGCGCCTGCAGATGCTCGATGATGCAGGTCGCTTCGGGGATCACCTGCCCGTCGTCGACCAGCACCGGAAACTTGCCGAACGGCCAGATGCGTTTGAGCTCGGAATAATTTTCCTCGTTCTCCGGAACCTGAAGAAATTGGAAACGCGTCTCGTCGGCGTAGAGCGGAATCAGCGCCTTCCACGTGTAGGACGAGAAGGGATGTCCGTAGAGTTCCAGGCTCACCAACTGCCCTCCGCCATCTCGGCCTGCCGCACTTTCTCGCGCTCGCTCGGCGGCTCGGTGACATAGGTGCCGATCTCCACCGGTCCGGCCGGTTGGTAGGCGGCGACAATGTTGCCGCCATCCGAGACAACATGCTCGGTCATCTTCAGCGTGCGCGGCGGCGTGCCGTCGCCGAACAGGCGTTTGCCCTGGCCAAGAACCACCGGCGAGATCATCAGCGTCAGCTCGTCGAGCAATCCCGCCTCGAGCAATTGCGGATAGAGCGTGCTGCTGCCCTGGATGACGAGATCGGGTCCGTCGCCTTGCTTGATGCCGCGCAGCGCTTCGATCCCGCCGACCCGCTCGCTGTTCTCCCACTCCAGCGGCCGACCGCCGTGCGTCACGACATATTTCGTGCACGCGTTGAAGGGGTCGCGGATGCCTGCCATCTGATCGCTCGCATAGGGCCAATAAGCCGCGAAAATCTCATAGGTGCGGCGGCCGAGCAAAAGGTCGAACGGGCCCCCGAAGATTTCGCCGATCTTGCGATCGATCGCCTCGTCGCCGACGGGCGGGAGCCAGCCGCTGAGCTGGAACCCGCCGGTCGGGTCTTCGCCTGGGCCGCCAGGACCCTGCATCACGCCGTCGAGCGACAGGAATGTCGCGCCAACGATCCTACGCATCGGCGGGCTCACCCGCGACCGCTGCTTCGATTTTCGCGATGTCGATCTTGCGCATCGTCATCATCGCCTGAAACGCGCGCTGGGCCGCGGCCTTGTCCGAACTGGTCGTCGCCTCGAGCAGGGCGCGCGGCGTGATCTGCCACGAAAAGCCCCATTTGTCCTTGCACCAGCCGCAGGCGCTCTCCTCGCCACCCTTCTTCGTGATCGCATCCCAGTAACGGTCAGTCTCTTCCTGGCTTTCGGTGAGAACCATGAAGCTGACCGACTCGTTCGGCTTGAAGTTCGGGCCGCCGTTCAGTCCGACGAAGGGCCGCCCAAGGACGGTGAACTCCACCGTCAGCTCGTCGCCCTCCTCTCCTCCGGGATAGTCGGACGCCGCCCCATGGGCGGGGCCCACATGCGTGTCCGGAAATACCGACGCGTAGAATTCGGCGGCCTTGCGCGCCTCGCCTTTGTCGAACCACAGGCAGGTGGTCATCTTGTCGGTCATGGCGATTTCTCCTTTGCGTCAGTTGTGGCGCCGGCGAGCGACCAGCGCGGTTCCGGGGCCGTGGACCGCGGCGAACAGAAGCCCGGCAATGAAGGTGAAGTGGTCGACGAAGAAGCCGAATTCCATTGGATTCTTCGCGAACCGGTCGGGTCCGTGGAAGCTGAATGCCAGGAAGAGGACATAGGCCGCTGCGACGATCGCGGCTTCGGAAAAGAAGGCGCCGGTCAGGAACGCCAGCGTCAGCGCCACTTCGAAGAAGGCCGCGACCCAGGCAAGCACATGCGGGATCGGAAAGCCCGCCGCCGCGATCTCCGCCGCCGTCGCGTCCATGCCGATGAACACGAACTTGAACGATGCCGCCATGGCGAAGACGAAGGCGAAGATCAGGCGGGCGACCAGAATAGCGGCGGTCTTCACGGCTTCGCCTATGCCTTGCCGACGAGCGCGAACTCGGCGCCCTGCGGGTCGATTCCGATGACGATGTGATCGCCGCCGGGAACCTCCATCGGGCCCATCACGATCTTGCCGCCTTTGGCTTCGACGACGCCCTTGGCCTTTCCGACTGAAGGCACGCGGAAATAGAAACGCCAATGCGATGGCTGCTCGCCCATCGTTCCGGCGATCGCCCCGAGTGTCAGCCCGTGGTGCTCGATGAAGCAGTATTCGCCGTGCTCGCCCATGTCCATGAAGTTGTCGGTCGTCCAGCCGAACTGATCGCCGTAGAATTTCCGCGCCGCGACCGGGTCGCTGGTCAACAGCTCGTTCCAGGCGCAGCGGCCCCGGTCGGTCGGCGAGAAGACAGTGCTCGGCTCGTTCTCGCGACCTTTGGGCGGGATCGGCTTCATCACGTAGAAGGGCGCCCCCTGCGGGTCGGCCATCATCGCGATCCGCCCGACGTTGGGGATGTCGTGCGGCCCCATATATTTCTTGCCGCCCGCCGTCTCGATGGCTGCCGCCTTATCGTCGACGTCGCTGACGTTGAGATAGCCGAGCCAGCCGGGCCGGGCGCCGTGCGTCTGCATTTCGGCCGTGATCGGAAGAACCCCGCCGGCAAAGCCGCCGTCGCCCGTCCCGATCATCCGGTAGCCCGCATATTCGGCGGCACCCTCGCTGATGTTCCAGCCGACAACCGCGTCGTAGAAAGCCTTCGCGCCTTCCGCATCGATGGTCATCAGTTCGTACCAGATGAAGTCGCCCGCCGGGTTGGGGCCGGTGCGATTCTGCTGGGTCATCGCGGGCGCATCCTGGGTGTGGACGTCAGACATTTCGACCTCCTCGTTCGTTGATCTGCTTTCGTTCGGTTCAGGCGCCGATCGGCGCCGCGGCCTGCCTTGCCTGCTGCCTGGCCGTATCGATGACTTTCTCGAAGCCACCCCAGAACATACGCTTGCCGACGAACGGCATCTCGTCGTCCGGCTTCATGCTGTCGTCAGCCATGATCTTGTTCCAGGCTTCGTCGCGGGTCGTCTTGTCGGGCCATTCGATGAACGAGAAAACCACGCTTTCGCCGTCTTCGGCTTTGACCGCGCGGTAGAAGTCGGTGACCTCGCCTTTCGGCACGTCGTCGCCGAATGCTTCGATCACTCGTGTCGCGCCGTGCTGGCGGAAGACTTTGGCCATCTTGGAGGCGAGCGCGCGATAGGCGTCGCGCTTTCCGTCCGGAACAGGAACGACAAAGCCATCGACATAGCCGCCGCCACCCGATCCCTCTTCGACAATCGCGTCGAAGCCGCCGAAAATCATGCGCTTCCCGTCGAACGGCGCATCGCCGCCCACCTCCGCCATGCGGGGATCGCTTCTCATCTGCTCATTGGCTGCATCGCGGGCCTTCCGGTCCGGATATTCGAACCAGGCGAAGACCACTTTCTCATCCGGCTTGGCATCCACCGACTTGCGGAAGTCCGTCACCTTGCCTTCGGGAAGGTCGCTGTCCCAGGCTTCGACTTGGCGCTGGACGCCGATTTCATTCAGCAGCGGCGCCATCTGGTTCGCATGCTTTACAAAAGCATCTTTGTTCGTCTCGGGGACGGGCACGATGAATCCTTCGAAATAGGTCATGCTGCTACTCCTTCGGGTTGGTGCTCGCGATAGGCGGCGAGCTGGTCCTCGAGCGCGCGCCGGAACGCCGGACGTGCCTCTCCACGCTTCACATAATCGGCGAGATTGGGGGTTTCCGCGAGCAAGCCACCTTTGTTCGCCAGCCTCAGGACCGTAACCATCATCAGGTCACCAATCGTGAAACGATCCCCTTCTAGCCACGGATTTTCGCCCAATCGGTCGGCGACGCGCTTGAGCTTTAATCGTGCGAATTCGTCGGCGCTCGGTTTTCTCAGCTTCGCCCATTCCTGGTCGCCGTAGAAGGCATCGAGGAGTACGCGATGCTGGACCCCCGGCTCGACGCTGTTGAGCGCAGCATAGGTCCATTGGATCGCACGATATTTGCCCTGCGGGTCGCGGGGCAACAGCGTTTCGCTCTTGTCGCCGATATATTGGAGAATCGCCCCGCTCTCGAAGATGTTGACCGTGCCGTCATTGAAGCAGGGCACCTGGTCGAACGGTTGCTCCTTCAAATAGTCGATGGGCCGTTCCGGGCCGAGCAGGCGGACTCGATAGTCGAGCCCTGCCTCCTCGAGCGCCCAGCGGACGCGAAGATCCCGGACCAGGCCCTGAGCGAACTCGGGGACCCACGTGAAGGCGGTGATTTCGATTGCTGCGTTGGGATTGATCGGCATGGTTCCCGCTCCCTCAGATCGCCGTCGCGGTCGCGTCCTGAACGGCTTCGGCGCCGCGCTCGGCGGCAGCCGGATCCATCCACATGATTTCCCAGATGTGTCCGTCCGGGTCGGCAACGCTACGCCCGTACATGACCCCATAGTCCTGCTTGGGCGCGGGGTCAGCAGTCCCGCCATTCGCTATGGCGCGTTCGATGGTCGAATCGACGCTTTCACGGCTGTCGGCCGACAGGCACAGCAACACTTCCGACCCGGCCTTGGCATCGGTGATTGGCTTGGGCGTGAACTGCTTAAACTTGCCGTGCGTCAGAAGCATGATGTGGATGCTCTCAGACAGCGTCATGCACGCGGCGGTGTCGTCGGTGAACTTCGGCTCGTTTACCGCACCGAGCGCTTCGACGAAGGAGCGGGCTTTCTGCAGGTCGCTGACCGGCAGGTTCACGAAAATCATTCGGGACATGATAATTTCCTTTTGAGCGGATGGGCGGGTTAGCCGCGAAGGGGCAGCAGGGCACGAAGGCGTGGTTCGCGAAGCCACAGGCCGCCCCAGACGGCGAGGCCGACATAGACGCCGAACAATGTGTAGGTGAGGAGCGGGCTGCCGACCCTCAGCTGGACCGCCACCGCGCCGCCGAGATAGCCGGTCAGGAGCACGGCACCGAGAACGGCAGTGCGCGGCACGGCATAAAGAGCTGTCGAGATGGCGAGGATCGCGCCGAGCAGACGATAGAAGCCAACATCCGCGGGAATGCCAAGCGGCGGGCTGTTCGCGATCATCATTTCGGGAGCTAGCAGCTTGCCGACCGCATCTGCGGCGAGGAAGAGAATCGCGAGTCCGCTCAGCCCAAGGCCGGCTTTCACTCCAGCCGGAGTCGAAGTCCGCCCACCGCCGTTGCCCATTACCGCGCTTGTCATTTTTTCCTCCGTTGCGACTCGATTCGCTTGCCTTTTGGACCAAGAAGTTATAAATAGCAACTGTGAAGTTACAAAATATAACTACAATGCGACAAAGCGGGCACAAGCGGCGGTACGACGACGCGTGCGGTCTCGCACATGCGCTCGATCTCATCGGCGAGCGCTGGGCGATGCTGATCCTTCGCGAACTGGCTTTCGGCCCCCGGCGATTCTCGGAACTCAAGACCGACCTTCCGGGTATCAGCGCGAACGTCCTGACCCAGCGCCTCACGGGACTCGAAGAGCGGGGAATCCTCCGCAAGACCCGGCTCCCGCCGCCGGCATCGGTCCAGGTTTACGAGGCGACTGACTGGGGCCTCGAAGCCGCGCCCCTGATCGCGCGGCTCGGCAAATGGGCGGCGCGAAGCCCGCTCCATGATCCCACGCTTCCGATCAGCCATGTCGCCACCATGATGTCGCTGCAGACGATGCTTGATCCCAGACTCGCCACTGGCCTTGGCGCAAAGCTCGGCTTCAGGCTGGGCGAGACAAGCTATGTAGCGGCGCTGCACGATGGAATTCTCGACGTTGAGCGGCGGGAGATCGATGGGTGCGACGTCATTTTCACTTGCGCGCCGGTCGAACTCGCCGCGGTGATCTACGGCGGCGCGCCTCTTGAAACGATCGAGGTCAGTGGAGACATGAAGCTTGCCAGGCGTTTCGTGACGCTCTTTCCCCTGCCAAGCAAGGTCGGATGACAGGACGCATTGACCAGGCTTCGCGGAAGGTGCCGGCGCCGCCCTCCGCCGTCTACCGGGCGCTGATGGACCCGCAAAGCTGACCGCCTGGCTTCCGCCCCAAGGAATGACCGCTCATCTCTAAAGCTTCGATCTCAGGGTCGGCGGCGGGTATCGGATGGAATTAATGTACCGAAATGCGGGCGACCGACGAGGCAAGACTCGATCCGACGCGGATCTGGTGGACGTTCACTTCGAGTCGCTCGTGCCGGACACGCGGAGACCAGTTGGTCACCTTCGCCTCGGGTGATCCTGCCTTTGCCGGTCAGATGAAAATGACCTGGCTGCTTGCGCCCGACACAGACGGCACCCAAGTCACAATCCGTTGCGAGGACGTGCCGCCGGGAATAACGGCGGAGGACCACGCCGCGGGCCTCGCCTCTTCCCTAGATCATCTCGGCTTTCGTAGCAGCCCCAGATTCTCGCCCATCAAACGGGTCATCGCGTAGATTCGGTCGAGTTGGGGTGTCGGCACACCCACGCGGACGGCGATTTCGCGTGGCGCGCCGAGCAAAGCTTCGACTTCGATCGGCCGGCCTGCTTCCACGTCCTGGAGCATCGACGATCGAAACGCACCGAGGCGCGCCGTCACGGCCATCCGGTCGTCGGTGGTTTCGCCGATCGGGCAGCCGATGGCAGCGCCGACGGCGGCAAGCTCGTCCATCGCCTCGGCCATGAAGCCCCGGATAACCTGGTCGTCGAGCAGCTTGTCGGCGGTGGAGCGGGTGAGCGCCGACATCGGGTTGATCGTCGCATTGCCCCACAATTTGTACCAGATCGGCCGCCGTACATTGTCGCTCTGCTCGCAACGGATTCCGGAGTTGGTGAACAGGGCGCAGAGCGTTTCGATCTTCTCGCTCTTGCCACCTGACGCGGCGCCGAGGATGAGCTTGTCGGCATGTTTGACGACGACGTGATTGGGCGCCTCGCGATAGCAGCTGGCGTGGACGACACAGCCCGCGACTTGACCGACCGGCAACGTATCGGCGATCGCCAAGTCCGGGTCGACGGACCAGAGCGGCTCCTCGGTGAACCACCAGGGAACGCCGTTCAGCATCGGTACGATCTGGGTATCCGGCCCGATCAGCGGCTCCAGGCCGCGCGCGATCTCGACCAGGGCCGGAGCTTTGACGGCGAGGACCAGCATGTCCTGCTCGCCGAGCTCCGCGGGATCGGCTGAAACCCGGACCGCGACGCAGCGCGTCTCGCCCGCGTCGGTAAGCCGCAGCCCTTCCGTGTCGATCGCCTCCAGCGTCGCGCCCCTTGCAATGACCGATACGTCATTTCCGGCAAGCGCCAGCCTCGCCGCGATCCACCCGCCGATCGCGCCCGCCCCCACGATGCAAATGTTCATGCGCGCACGGATGGGCTAGAAGGCCGTCAAAGGGCAAGGGGCGCCTCAATGATCTTCCGTCAGCTGTTCGAGCCGCAATCGTCGGCCTACACCTATCTCGTCGCCTGCGCGGACAGCCGCGAGGCGGCGCTGATCGACCCGGTGCTGGAGACCGCCGACCGCGATTTGACGTTGCTGGCCGAACTCGGCCTGACGCTCGAATATACGATCGAAACGCATATCCACGCGGACCACGTGACCGGCGCGGCGCGGCTGAGGGAGCGTACCGGTTGCCGCTGCGCGCTTCCGGAACAGAGCGGGGCCGCGCGCGTCGACATGCCGGTACGCGAGGGGGAGCCGATCCGCGTCGGAGGCCTCAGCCTGCGGCCGCTCTACACGCCAGGTCACACGGACGATCATCACAGCTACTTTCTTGACGACGCGGGGACGGCGCGCGTGTTCACCGGCGACGCGCTGTTGATCGACGGCTGCGGGCGGACCGATTTTCAGAACGGGGACTCGGCAACCCTTTATCGCTCGGTCCACGAGAAGCTTTTCACCTTGCCCGACGATACGCTCGTTTATCCGGGGCACGACTATCAGCAGCGGCGAGTCAGCAGCATCGGTCAGGAACGCGCGCGCAATCCGCGGCTGGGCGGCGGCAAGACGCTGGAGGAATTCGTCGCGATCATGGCCGTGCTGGATCTCCCGCGGCCGAAGAAAATGGACATGGCCGTTCCCGCCAACCGCGCCTGCGGGCAGATTCACTAAGCTGCGATTCGTTCGGCCTTCCGCTCAGAAATAGCCGGCAAATTCGGTCAGGAGCCGGCGGTACAATTCGCGCTTGAATGGGACGATGAACTCGGGGAGCCGCTCCGGCTCGACCCACTTCCATTCGCGGAATTCCGGATGCTCCGTCGCGATGTCGATGTCGCTGTCTCGGCCGAGGAACCGCGCGAGAAACCAGTCCTGCTCCTGCCCGGCCCACTTTCCGCCCCACAGGCGCGGCCGCCATTCCTCGGGGAGATCGTAGCGCAACCGTTCCGGGCAGGTGGCAATCCGGTCGACAAGATTCGGCTTTATGCCGGTCTCCTCCTCCAGCTCGCGAAGGGCGCCGAGCCACGGGTCTTCATCGCCATCGATCCCGCCCTGCGGCATTTGCCACGCGTCGTCGGGGTTATCGATCCGCGCGCCGACGAACACTTTGCTCGCGCTGTTGAGGAGCATGATTCCCGCTCCGTGGCGGTAGAGGCGATCGTGAGGGGGCATGACGATGCCCTAGTGTCGCGGTTCAGGGCTGGGAAGCCTCCACGCCCCAGATGGTCTCGGGAATGGAGACGGTGCCATCGCGATAGATTTGGTCCGCGAGCGGGTCGTCGGAATGGCCGAACGGTCCATCGAGGTCGACCACGTCGCATCGCTGCGCGACGACGAAGCCGGGCGCCATGGCGAGCGTCGATCCGCCCATGTTCCCGATCATCACCTGTTTGCCGAACAATCGCGCGGCGCGCTCCATCTTCAGCGCCTCGGTCAGGCCTCCGCATTTGTCGAGCTTGATGTTGACGACATCGAAGTGATGCGCGCGTTCGCGGAGTTCCTCGAGGTCGAGGATGCTTTCGTCGGCCGCGACTGGGACGCCCGGCGCCCAGCCGTCGAGCGCCGCTTCCTCGTCGCGTTTCAGCGGCTGTTCGATGAGCGATACGGAGAAGTCGCGCGCCATTTTGCCGAGATCTTCGAGCCCGGCCGGCGTGAAGCCCTGATTGGCGTCGATCATGAGCCAGGCGTCCGGGCGGGCGCGGCGGACCAATGCGATTCGCTCGCGGTCCGCATTCACATCGCCGTCGAGCTTGAGCTTGATCGACCTGGCGAAGGACAGTCGGTCGATTTTTGACGACAGCAACGAGGGCTCGTCGGCCGGCAAGGTGAAGGTGGTGACGAGCGGCTTCGGCTGCGGGACTCCGGCGAGCTGCCACACGGGTACGCGGGAGAGCTGGGCGTCCAGCTCCCACAAGGCGCAGTCGAGCGCGTTGCGCGCGCCGCATGGCGGAAGGACGAACTGCAAGTCGTCTCGCGACAGCCCGGCCTCGATCTCGTCCCGGACCTTTTCGATCGTTTGGATCATGCGGTCCTGGTCGTCGCCGAGATAATAGACCCCGGCCGCCTCGCCGCGGCCGAAGCATTCGCCTTCGCCGACATGCGCGACGACCGAAGGCATCGCTTCGAACACATAGCCGGCGATTCGGAACGGCTCGGCGAATCGAATCGCCGCCTTTTCCACTCTCAGCGTGCGAGAGGCTGTGGTCGTTGCCATGCGCATCGCATAGCAATGGAAACTTAAGTTTCAAATATGGAAACGCTCAGGCGCGATGTTGCGCATGCTCTTCGGAGAGGCGCAGCCGCTTGCTCGCGGTGTCCGCCAATTGCTGAATCCCCTGACCGGCGCACACGGCAAGAACGACACATGGTTCGGCGCTCGTTCGAACGTAGCCGTGAGCCATGCCGCTGTCGAAATAGACCGAGTCGCCCGGACCGAGCGGAAGGGGGGCGTAAAGGTCCGAGTGAAGCTCCATCGAACCGCGCAGGACGTAGAGATATTCCTCGCCGCCGTGGCGGACGAGCCCGCCCAGCTCGTCGACGCTCCGGGCCTGCACGTCGATGATGATCGGAGTCATCATTTTCCCAAGCAAATCGGCTGCCGGATAGTGGTGGACGTGCTTTTCCGACTCGGCGTCGAGCGCCTCTCCCGCGCGCGTGATGCTGCGGCGGCCGACCGCGACCGGCGCGGTGCGTTCTTCGGGACTTGATAGGATGTCCTTGATGTCGACGTTCAGCGCCTGGGCAAGCCTGATAAGCTTGTCGTAGGTGAGCGTCATTTTCCCGTTTTCGAGCTTCGACAGCGTGGAGTAGGGGAGGCCTGCCCGCGCCGATAAAGCGCGTAAACTCAGTCCGTTCGCCAGCCGCACGTCGCGGATCGCACGGCTCGGCGCGGGTACGCCCTTGCTGCCTTCGGGGTTCGCCATTTCGTTCTGCTTTCGTCGTCCGATCATCGCCAAACTAGAAACCAGTTGCTATTCTGGAAACAGATGGCAATGATGCCACCATTCTGGCGGGGAGAGCTAGGGTGAAGATTCATCACTCGGTCGCATTGTTTCTTGCAGGCACATGTCTTTCGGCGGGCGCCGCGCAGGCGCGGGCCGAGGCGCAACAGGGTGCTCCCGAGACAAATTCAACGCGGCAGCAGACCGCTGACGCGCCGAACACCGACCAAAGCGCGATCATCATTACGGCCACTAAGCGACCGCAGGTGTTGATCGACATTCCGCAGTCAGTGACAGTGGTCACTGGCGGAACGCTCGAGCAACAGCATGCGAACAGCTTCCAGGATTATCTGAAGCTCGTTCCCGGGCTTCAGCTCGACCAGTCGACTCCCGGCGAAGGGCGACTGATTCTGCGCGGCATCAATACGGGTGGCGTTGCCTCGACTGTTGGCGTGTACGTCGACGACACGCCATTCGGGTCAAGCAGCGGTCTCGTCAATGGCGCGGTTCTCGCCGGCGATTTCGATACGTTCGATCTCAATCGCATCGAGGTTCTGCGCGGGCCCCAAGGCACGCTCTATGGCGCAAGCTCCTTGAGCGGCGTTCTTCGGTTCGTCACCAATGCGCCCTCGGTGGACGCCTTTCAGGTGCGCGGCAGGGCCGGCCTGGAAAGCGTCAAAGGCGGCGATCTCGGCTATTCGGCAAACGCGGTCGTGAATGTACCGCTCTCTCCTACGATCGCATTCCGGGCCTCGGGAAGTTATCGCAAGGACGCCGGCTTCATTGACTCGATTGGGACCGGTGGGTCGGATGTCGAGAAGAACATCAACGATTCAAAGAGCTTCGGCGGACGCGCATCGCTGCTGTTCCAACCGAGCGACAAGGCCTCGGTGCGGCTAACCGCAATAGCCCAGAACATTGAAGCCGACGCGGGTTCGATCATCGAAGCCGATCCGGTGACCCTTAAGCCGCTGCATGGCCTCAGCCAATCGCAGTTCGTGCCGCAGTTCAGCAACCTTCATTACAGGGTGTACAACGGGACGGGGAATTTCGATCTCGGTATCGCGACCCTCACGTCATCGACGAGCTACGCCACGCAAAAGCAGGACGAGCGAATCGACTTCACGTTCGCGCTGAGCCCGCTGCTCCAGCTCGGATTCGGTCTCCCGCCCAATGAGTTCTTCGAGGCGCAGGACACCAATCTCAAGAAGTTCACCCAGGAAGTCCGTCTCAGCGGGCAAACGCGGCTGCTCGATTGGCTGGTCGGCGGCTATTATACGAACGAGCGTGGTCTCATCGACCAGGACTTCGTTGCGGTGGTGCCGGGGACGCTCACGCCGATCGACCCGGTGCCGATCCTCGGCACGACGCTGGGCAGCGCGAGCGTCAATTCAAAGTATCGGGAGATCGCCGGGTTCGCGAACGCGACCGTTCACTTTGCGGAGCAATTCGATCTCGATCTCGGCGCAAGATACAGCCACAACAAGCAATCGGCCCATCAGATATCGGACGGCGCATTGGCGGGCGGATTCAACGACTTCCCCGTCGCTCGCTCGTCCGAAAATGTGTTCACTTACTCGGTCGCACCGAAGTTCAAGCCGAACAAGAACACGACCATCTATGTGCGCGTGGCGAAGGGCTTTCGGCCCGGTGGCCCTAACGTGCTCCCCCCGGGCAACATCCCCCCCGACGTGCCGAGGATTTTCCATTCGGACTCGGTGGTCAGCTATGAGGCCGGCCTGAAGGCCGAGACGGCCGATCATCGCTTCAGCATCGATGCAGCGGCCTTCCACATCGACTGGAAGAACATTCAGCTCTTCACTGTCGTGTCGGGCTTTGGCGTGAACGCCAACGGCTCATCGGCCAAGAGCGATGGATTCGAGTTCACCGCCGCCGCGCGGCCAATGCCGGGTCTGACGCTTTCGGCGAACGGCGCCTACACCAATGCGCGCCTGACGGGCGATACGCCGCCGAGCGTCGGCGGCAGGGACGGAGACCAGTTGCCTTTCACGCCCAAGCTCAGTGTTGCGCTCAACGGCGATTACGAATGGCATCTGGGGCCGCAGACGCGCGCGCATGTCGGCGCATCCTGGCGCCACCTTTCCGGCCAGCTCGCGGGCTACGATTCCGATTTTGTGCTCGCCTTCGGCCGGCAGCGGCACGTTCGTCCCTATGGCGTCATCGACCTCAATGCCGGCGTGGACTTTGGGCGTTTTGACGTCCAGGCTTATGTCAAGAATCTCGGCAACAGCCACGGCGTGACGTCGACTACCGCGCTCACCGTTTTCGGGCCATCGCCAGATACCGGCTTTCCGCTCTTCCCCGATGGGGCGATCGGTACCGGCATCATCCGTCCAAGAACTGTGGGCGTGACACTGGGATTCGATCTTTAAGGGGGGAATTGCACAATGCGCTTATTCGGTTGGCTGGTGGCGATCGCGGCGGCGGCCGCAATTCCGGCGAGCGCCCAATCCCCGACTCAGCTTCAGCCGACGAAATCGAACGTCGCGGTGCTCCCAACCGCTGCGCCGCCCGCGACGACCGCAACCGGCACCGCGACGCCTCAGCTGACGAAGCAGGACGTCGACGCCTGGCTCGACGGCTACATGCCCTATGCGCTGAAGGCCGGCGGAATCCCGGGCGCAGTGGTCGTGGTCGTCAAGGACGGCCAGCCGCTGACGATGCGCGGCTTCGGCTATTCCGACCTCGCGGCGCAAAAACCGGTCGATCCGAACCTCACCCTGTTCCGTCCGGGCTCCGTCTCCAAGCTGTTCACCTGGACCGCGGTCATGCAGCTGGTCCAGGCGGGCAAGCTGAACCTCGACGCCGACATCAACAATTATCTCGATTTCAAGATCACGCCGAAGGGCGACAAGCCGATCACGCTGCGCAATCTGATGACGCACACGCCGGGCTTCGCGGAAACGGCGAAATATCTCATCGAATTCGGCGACAAGAAGCCGAAGCCGCTCGGCCAGATTCTCTCCCGCTGGGTTCCCGAGCGGATTTACGAGCCGGGCGCGATGCCCGCTTATTCGAACTACGGCGCGTCGGTCGCGGGCTATATCGTCCAGCGCGTCTCGGGCGAGCCGTTCGACCAATATGTCCAGCGGCACATCTTCGCGCCCGCGGGCATGGCCCATTCGAGCTTCGAGCAGCCGCTGCCGGCCAATCTCAGGCCGTTGATGTCGAAGGCCTACAAGCCGGGCACGGACGAGCCGCAGCCCTATGAAGTCATCGGCATGGCGCCGGCCGGAGCGCTTGCTTCGAGCGGAGCGGACATGGGCCGCTTCATGATCGCGCATCTCAATCATACGCTGATCAATCCGCAGACCGCACAGCTCATGTATTCGAACGCCAACAAGCCTTATTCGCACCTGCCGGCGATGGCGCTCGGCTTCTACCATGAGGATCGCAACGGACTGAACATCGTCGGGCACGGCGGCGACACCGTCTTCTTCCACTCCGACCTGCACCTGATCCTCGACAAGAACGTCGGCCTCTATGTCTCGATGAACAGCGTCGGAAAGAACGGCGCAGCCCATTCGCTCCGCGAGGAGCTGCTGCAGGAGTTCCTCGACCGTTATTATCCCGCTCCGGCGAAGAACCTTCCGACGGCGATCACCGCCAGGCAGCACGGCGCGGTCATGGCCGGTCATTACGTCAGCAGCCGCGCGGGCGGGTTCAATTTCCTCCGCCTCGCGGCCCTGCTCGGCGAAACGACCGTCGCCGTGGACAAGGACGGCAATCTCGTCGCTTCCTCGATTACCGATCTGTCCGGCTCGCCCCGTAAATGGCGCGAGGTTGGGCCGTGGCTGTGGAAGGAGGTGAACGGCGCCGACTATCTGCAGGCTGTCCCCAACGGAAACGGCGGGATCAAGATGTTCTCGATCACGCCGTACGCGCCGATCATCGAGTTCCTGCCGGCGCCGGCTTCGCTCAACGCCGGGTGGATCTTCCCCGTCGGCGGCGCGGCGCTGCTCATCCTGCTCATTGCCGCGCTCGGCTGGCCGATCGTCGCGCTGATCCGCAGACGCTACAAATATCAGTCCGACCTCGGCGGCCGGGCGCTGACGCTTCATCGCGTGACTCGCGGGACGGCCTGGCTGTGCATCCTGCTCGCCGTCGGCTGGTTCGGGGTGCTCACGGCGATCAACAATGACCTGACGGCGCTCAACGGCGGAATGGACATCTGGATGCGGCTTCTCCAGCTTGTCCTCATCGTCGCGATCGTCGGTACGCTGGCGGCGATCTGGAATGCCTGGACCGTGGCCAGCGCGCCGGGGCGGCATTGGGTGAGAACGATCTGGGCCGTGCTGATCGCCCTTTCGGCCGTATTCTTCGTGTGGCTGTGCCTCGATCTCGGGCTGCTGACCGCATCGCTCAATTACTAAGGGACATGGGGACGGCCGGCGTCAGCTCGGACGGGGTGAAGCCGGCCCGGACCCTGTTCGGGCACCCGCCCGGCCTCACCGTCCTCTTCACCACCCAGATGTGGGCCGAATTCTCCTTCTTCGGCCTGCAGGCGCTGCTCGTCTATTACATGACGAAGCAGCTCGGCTTTCCGCAGGCCAAGTCGTCGCTGATTTACGGCGCTTACGGCGCGGCCGCCTTCTTCAGCCCCTTCTTCGGCGGCCTCATCGCCGATCGCTGGCTCGGCCGCACGCCAAGCGTGATCATCGGCGGCACGATGATGATGCTCGGCCATTTCGCCATGGCGTTCGAAGGCCTGCTGTTCCCCGCGCTCGCCCTGGTCGCGCTCGGCAACGGCCTCTTCATCCCGCCGCTCGCGGTGCAGGTCGGCAGCCTCTACGCCGACGACGACCCGCGCAAGGCCTATGCCTACAGCGCTTATTACATGGGCATCAATCTGGGCGGCCTGCTCGCGCCGCTCGTCTGCGGGACGCTGGGGGAGCTTTACGGCTGGCACTGGGGCTTCACCGCGGCCGGCGTCGGCATGGCGATCGGACTCGTCATCTATTGCAGCTTCCTCAGGCATCTTCCGCCCGAGCCGAACCGCGCGGAGCTGGCGGCCGAAGCGAGGGCGGACGCGTCGCCAGTCATTCGCGAGCATGTCGCGATCCTGCTGCTGATGATCGCGATGATCGTGCTGTTCCGCGTCGGCTACGAGCAGAGCGGCAATGTGATCGCGCTCTGGGTCCGGGATTTCACCGACCGCTCGACCGGCGGCGTGACCATTCCCGCGACATGGTTCCAGTCGATCAACCCGCTGCTCATCATCCTCGGCACGCCCGTGCTGATCCGCTTCTGGCGGCGGCGGAAGGCGAAGGAGACGACCGCGCACCTGCTGCGTCGGATGGCGATCGGCTGCGTCATCGCGTCCGCCGCCATGCTGGTCATGGTTCTGGCGGCCACCGCGAGCGGGTCCGCCGGCGCGCGAGTGAGCGCGCTCTGGGTCGTCGCTTATTTCTTCCTGCTGACGCTCGGCGAGCTGTTCGTGCTCCCGGTCGGGCTGACTCTGATCGAATCCCTAGCCCCGGTCCGCTTCGCCGCCATGGCCATGGGCGGCTGGTACATCGCCAAGTTCCTCGGCAGCCTGCTCGCCGGCTTCATGGGCGCCTATTGGCTAGTCATCCCCCCGTCCGCCTTCTTCAGCCTGGGCATGGTCTCCACCCTCATCGCCGCCGCAAGCCTCTACGCGATGGCGCGGCTGCTGGGGAGGAAAGGCCCAGCCCAGGCTGGTGCCGCTTGAGGGACTCGAACCCACGACCCCATCATTACGAATGATGTGCTCTACCAGCTGAGCTAAAGCGGCTTGGCTCTCGTTTCCGGAGACGCGCGCGCCCTATCAGCGGTGCGCGGGGCGGGCAAGCGCCAGCAATCATTCCCCGCTGACCATTTATGCTTAACGCTTTGGTAACGGCCATCCGCCATTTTCGCCGCGATTAGAGACGCGTGGGGGACGTGCGCCAAATGGACAGTTACCGCGAGCATCCGGGCGATTTCGATCTGCCGTCGAGCGATACGCCGGCGGCGGACGACGTCGCGACGGCCATCGGCACCGACGAACGCCGGATGCACGTGCGCGCGTACAATTATTGGGTTTCGCTGCTCGACGGCCGCGACTTTCCCTCGATCGAGGATCTCGAGCCGGCGGACGTCGTGGATTTCGAGGCCAACAGCGTCCTCCTGGATTTCACCTGCGGACGCGACAATCCGGCGATCCCGTACATCGGCGGAGCGATCCGGGAGGAATGCGGCCTTGCCGACGACGCGCGCAGGATCGACGATGTCCCCAGCCGCTCGCTCCTGTCGCGCCTGACCGACCATTATCTCCAGATCATCGCCAACCGCGCGCCGATCGGCTTCGAAGCCGAGTTCGTGAACCAGCGCGGCGAGAACATTTGCTACCGCGGAATTCTCATGCCCTTCTCGTCGGACGGCGAGATGATCGACTTCATCTATGGGGTCATCAATTGGAAGCATGTCGAGGGCGTATGTTCCGAGGCCGACGATGCCGGTTGTGGCGACTTGGATCCGGTCGACGATACGCTCCCCGAGCCGCCGGTCGAGCGGGAAGCGGACGAGCCCCAGTTCATTGGCGAAATCACGCCTCGACTCAGCGATGAGCCAAAGACCGAACCGGCAGCCTCCTTTGATTCCGGAGAGCTTACGGCAGCCGAGGACGTAGAACCGGCCGAAGCGGCGCCAATCCATTTCTCCTGGGAAGACGGGCCACTCAACGAGGACGACCCCGACGCGCTGCCCGAAATCGCTCTCGACGCCGATGCCGGCCTCGCGGATCGCCTGTGGGCGGCGCGTGAGACGGCGGACGCGGTCAAGGCCGGCGAGGGCCGGACTCGGGTCGCTCTCTACCGCGCGCTGTCGCTGGCTTACGATTTCGCGGTGGCCGCGCGCCAGAGCCCGGACGAATATGCCGAGCTGCTCGAGGAATCGGGCATGAAGGTTCAGACCCGCGCGCCGATGACGGCGATCGTCAAGCTGGTCTTCGGAATCGATTACGACAAGGCGCGGCTGACCGAGTTCGCCGCCGCATTGTCCTATGCGCTCCGGCAGGAGATCGGGCTGGGCGCATTCCAGGATTTCATCGAGAAGCAGCCGGGCGGCCTCAAGGCGCTGGTCGCCGCCGAGCGCAAGGCGCGCCGTCCCGAGCCGAGACCGGACACCAAGGGCGAAGCGGCCCGCGCGCGACTGCGCGCCGCATCGTCCATCTCGCTCGCCGAGGTGCCCGCGGACGAAGAATTCGCGCTGGTCGTGACTCGCCGGGGCGCCGACGGGCGGCATGAGCCCGTCGCGATTATCGACGACGAAAGCCTGGTCGAACGCGCGATTCGCCGCGCCGTCTAAACTCTACTGCCCTGCTGGGGTTGTCCGCGCGCGAGGGGCGGGGCTATAGGCCCGCCAGCCCCCTCAGTCGCGGAGCAATATCTTTTCATGACTGCCCATACGCGTCTGGACCCCCCGCTGGTCGAGTCGATTCGCAAGGCGCTGACAGGAAACGCGCTTCCAGGAGAAACCCACGGACTGTCGCGAGAGTCGGAGCGGGAGGCTTCCGAGTTTCTCGCCGAAGTCGCGGCAAAGCGCCGCCGAGGCGAGCTCGCGCTGTCGATCGAGTCCACCGGCGGCGAAGCCGGACGCCGGCGGATGCGGATCGGCATCGTCAACGACGACATGCCCTTCCTGGTCGATTCGGTCGCCAATGCCGTGGCCCAGCGCCAATTGACGATCCATCGTTTGCTTCACCCTGTCGTCTGTGTGGAGCGGGAGAAGGATGGCACGCTCGTCCGCGTCGAGCCGCTGTGCAACGACAAGGACCGGCGCGAATCGATGATGTATCTGGAGCTCGACCGGGCCGACGCGCGCGGCCGGCAGGAGCTCGCGGCGGACCTCAACCGGGTCCTCGGCGACGTTCGCCTCGCGGTGCGCGACTGGGAGAAGCTCCAGGCGCGGATGCGCGCCGATGCGAAGGAAGCGGATTCGGAAGGAGCCGCGCTGCTCGACTGGTTCGCCGACGGCGCGATGACCCTGCTCGGCTACCATATCGAGAAACCCTACGAGCAGCCGTCCGAGGCGCTCGGCATCTTCAGCATTCCCGGGGCGCCGACCGATGAAGGCGGGTGCCTTGGCGCGATGCATTATTTCGAGGCGGGCGGCGAAGTCCCGTTGATGGCCAAGGCCGAGCGCAAGTCGACCGTGCACCGCCGCGTCCCGCTCGACCTCGCCGTCGTACCGCTGATCGAGGACGGCAAGATCACGGGCATCGGCGTCCACGCCGGCCTCTGGACGAGCGAGGCGCTTCGCGTTTCGCCCGAGAACGTGCCGGTGCTGCGCGAGCGGCTGAAGCGGCTGCACAAGGATTTCGGGTTCGATTCGAAGGGCCATTCGGGCAAGGCGCTGCGCCACGCGGTCGCGTCGCTTCCGCGCGATCTGCTGATCACCATCGATTATGAATCGATGCGCGACCTCATCATGATGGCGATGTCGCTCGCGGATCGCCCGCGCCCGGCGCTGCTGGAGGTTCGAAGCATCCTCAAGGGGCAGCTGTTCACCTTCGTCTGGCTGCCGCGCGAAGAGCTGAGCACGGCGCGGAGAATGGCGATCGCGACGTTGCTTCAGAACGAAGTCGGGCGCGAGATCACCAGCTGGTCGGTCGAGCTCGGCGACGCCGATCTCGCGCTCATCCGCTACACGCAATATATCGACGAGGAGGCGCCGCTTCCCGATGCGGGCGCGCTCGACGCCGCGGTGGTCGAAATGGTTCGCGGCTGGGCACCGGCGGTCGAGGCCGAGCTGATTGCCGTGGCAGGGGCATCTAGGGCAACGCGCCTCGCGCTCACCTACATCAACACCTTCCCGGACGGCTATCGCGCTCGCACGGCGCCCGAGGAAGGCGCGGCGGACATCCTGCGCCTGTGCGCGCTCAGCGACGATTCGGATCGCGACGTGCGCATGTCGCGCGTTTCGACCGACGCTCCGCGTCAGCTGCGCCTCAAGGCCTATCGCAACGGCGGGCTGATCCCGCTGTCCGACGCCGTGCCGGTGCTCGAGAATTTCGGATTCCGGGTCCTCGAGGAACTGCCGACCGCGCTCGCCGGCGGCCTCGGCTACATCCACGACTTCCACCTCGAGGTCGGCGCCGAAGCCGACATGGATTCGATCATCGCGCGCACTTCCGACATCGAGAAGGCGATCGCGAATGTCCTCTGCGGCATCGCCGAGAACGATGAATTCAACCAGCTGGTGCTCTACGCGGGCCTCGATACGCAGGCGGTCGTGTGGCTGCGCGCGTGGTTCCGCTATCTGCGGCAGACCGGCAGCAGCTTCAGCCTCGTCACGGTCGTGGATGCACTGCGGCGTGCGCCGGGCGCGACGCGTGCGCTGGTCGGCCTGTTCGTCGCCGCTCACGATCCGCGCGCCAAAGGACGAGACAAGCAGATCGCCGAATGCCGCGAGCAGCTTACCCGTTCGCTCGCCAAGGTCCGCTCGATCGACGACGACCGGATCCTGCGCCGGCTCCGCGCGCTCGTCGAGGCGATCCTCCGCACCAACGCCTTCGCCCCCGCGGCCGAAGAAGCGCTCGCGTTCAAGATCGATTCATCGCAGGTTCCGGGTCTGCCGGCGCCGGTGCCGTGGCGGGAAATCTGGGTTTACAGCCCGCGCGTCGAAGGCATTCACCTGCGCGGCGGCCCGGTCGCTCGAGGCGGGCTGCGCTGGTCGGACCGGCGCGATGATTTCCGCACCGAAATCCTCGGCCTGATGAAGGCGCAGCTCGTCAAGAACGCAGTCATCGTTCCGACCGGCGCCAAGGGCGGCTTTTATCCCAAGCAGCTGCCCCCGATGTCCAACCGCGACGCCTGGCTTGCCGAAGGCACGGAAAGCTACCGGATCTTCATCCGTTCTTTGCTCTCGGTCACCGACAATCTGGTGAACGACAAGGTCGTGCATCCGACCGGTGTCGTTATCCACGACGGCGACGACCCCTATTTCGTCGTCGCCGCCGACAAGGGCACCGCAAGCTTTTCCGATGTCGCCAATGCGATCGCGCTGGAGCAGAATTTCTGGCTCGGCGACGCATTCGCCAGCGGGGGCTCGCACGGCTACGACCACAAGGAGATGGGGATCACCGCGCGCGGCGCGTGGATTTCGGTCCAGCGGCACTTCCTGGAGATGGGGATCGACGTCCAGACGGACGCCGTCACCGCCGCCGGCTGCGGCGACATGTCGGGCGACGTGTTCGGCAACGGCATGCTGCTGTCGAAGTCGCTGCGGCTGGTCGCCGCCTTCGACCACCGCCACATCTTCATCGACCCGAACCCCGCCGACCCGCAAGCGAGCTGGACCGAGCGCAAGCGGCTGTTCGATCTCCCGCGATCGAGCTGGGACGATTACAGCCGCAAGCTCATCTCGAAGGGCGGCGGCGTTTACCCGCGCACCGAAAAGTCGATCAGCCTGTCGGCGGAAGCGCGCGAGGCGCTCGGGGTCACCGACAAGGCGCTGGAGCCTACCGCGCTCATCAATGCGATCCTGAAGGCGCCCGTCGACCTCTTCTGGTTCGGCGGGATCGGCACCTACATCAAGGCGTCGACACAGAGTAATTCCGACGTCGGCGATCCGTCGAACGACGCTTTGCGCGCCGACGGGCGCGACATTCGTGCGCGTGTCGTCGGCGAAGGCGCCAATCTCGGCGTCACCCAGGCCGGACGGATCGAGTTCGCCGAGAAGGGCGGGCGGATCAACACCGACTTCATCGACAACAGTGCGGGCGTCGATTGCTCGGACAATGAAGTGAACATCAAGATCCCGCTCAATCGCGAGATGCGGGACAAGCGCTTGTCCTTCGACCAGCGCAACAAGCTGCTGGCGAAGATGACCGGCGACGTCGCCGAGATCGTGCTCGAGGACAATCGGCTGCAGACCCTGGCCTTGTCGATCGCGGAGGCGGGTGGGGCGACGGCACTTCCGGCGCACGTGCGGACGATTGAGCTGCTTGAAGCCTCCGGCCGTCTCGACCGCAAGGTGGAAGGACTGGGTTCGAGCGAGGAACTGCTTCGGCGGATGCAGGAAAATCGCGGCCTTACCCGACCCGAGCTTGCGGTCGTGCTGTCGATCTCGAAGATCGTCCTGCAGAGTGCGGCGGAAGACTTGAAGCTGTCGGGCGATCCGATGGTCGAATCGCAGCTGTTCGACGCCTTTCCGAAGGCGATGCGCAAGGCTCACGCGAACTCGATCCGCGCGCATCGTCTGAGCAATGAGATCATCGCAACCAAGGTCGCCAACCGTCTCGTTAACCGTCTCGGCCCAGGCGTGGCCTTCCAAATGACTGAAGAGGAAGGCGCCTCCCTCCAGCAGGTGGTCGCCGCTTTTCTCGTCGCCGAACGGCTGCTCGGCCTCGACGCCTTGTGGAGCCAGATCGAGCTCGATGATCTTCCGGAGACGGTCCGCATCGAGCTTTTCTCGATCGCGGCCGCGAGCATTAGCGCGCACCTTTCGGACATTCTTCGCGCCGCCAGCGGGGAGATCCGCATTTCGGCTTTGTGCGAGATGCTCGAACCTGGGGTTCGCAAAATCTCCGCCGCGGCCGCCAAGCTCATCCGTGCGGAAGTGCGCAACGAGGCCGCCGCGCGGCGCGACCGCCTGCTTTCTCTCGGCGCCAGCGAAACCATCGTTCGTGGCCTCGTGCGGCTGTACGAGCTCGACGGCGTGTTCGGGATTGCCGCGCTCGCCGCTCGTCAGAAGCTCGACGAACTGGCGGTCACGCGCGCCTACACGCGTCTCGGAGAGGCTCTGGGCCTCGACTGGGCGCAACAGCAGGTCGCCCGCTTCGTTCCCGCGGATCAGTGGGAGCGGCTTTTGACCGCCGGGCTGGCGCGCGATTTTGAGCAGCTTCGGATCGAATTCCTGTCCCGCTGCAGCGGGAAAGTCGACAAATGCGTCGAGGATTGGATCGAGGGGCAACAAGAGCGGATCGATCAATTCAGAAGCCTGATCGCCCGCGCCCGCAGCGAGGGGCAGGTGAGTGCGCCGATGCTGGCGCAGATCGCCGGACAGGCGCGAATTCTGCTCGCGCGCTGAGATGCGGATTGCGGTGCTGGTCCCGGACCCGGAATATCCGGAGCCGTGGGGTTGGGCGTACGACGTGGAAGCGGCCGCGCTTCTCGCCGCGGGTGCCGCCGTCGAGCCGGTGCCGTGGACGAAAGTCGGAGACGTCTCGGGTTTCGACCTCGTCCTCCCGCTCGTCGCCTGGGGCTATCATCGCGATTACGGGCGCTGGCTGGAACTCCTCGATCGGGGCGAGACGGAGCGCTGGCCGCTGATCAATCCGGCACCGCTGCTGCGGTGGAACGGCGACAAGGCCTATCTCGCGGAACTCGCGGAAAGTGGCGTACCCACTGTCCCGACGATCGTCCTTGATTCTTGCCGCGATGCCGACCTGGAAGACGCGCGCCGGCAGTTCGGCTGCGAATGGCTGGTGATCAAGCCGCCGGTTTCGGCCAGCGCCTACGGCGCGCACCGGTTGGGACCAGGCGACGATCTCCCGCCCGAAAGCCTGGAGAGACCGATGATCGTCCAGCCCCTGATTGAGGAGATCGGACGAAGCGGCGAATACTCGCTGATGCTATTCGACGGCGAGTTCAGCCACGCGGTGGTGAAGCGCCCCAGGTCAGGCGAATTCCGGGTCCAGGCGCATCACGGCGGGGTGACTCTGCCGTCTGACCCGCCGCCTGGCGGTGTCGAACTCGCGACGCAGGCGCTGGCCGCCGCGTCAGCCAAGGCGACTTATGCCCGCGTCGACATGGTTCCCGACGACGGCGGCGTGCTGCGGATCATGGAGCTGGAGTTGATCGAGCCGGCGCTGTTCCTCGATTTCGCGCCGGACGGAGGCGAGGCGTTCGCCCGGGCCATTCTTTCAGCCGCCGAGACCCCGCGCGAAGAGCCACTGGCGAATTGCTGACGTCAGGTTCGGGGACTGGTCGGCATTCAGCCGTTTCGCATCGATCTCCGCCACGAGCGCATTAACCGGGCATCCGCGCTCGCGCGCCGCCTGTTCCAGCGCCTGCCAGAACATCGGTTCGAGGCTGACGGAGGTTTGATGTCCTGCAATGAGGACAGATCGCTTCTTTGGCGGGGCGTAATCCGGCTCCGCCATCAATACATGTGCTGCCCGCCGTTGATCGACAGCGTCGAGCCGGTGATGAAGCCGCCGTTCTCGTCGCACAGGAACGCGACTCCGCGCGCGATTTCCTCCGCACGGCCGAGGCGGCCCACCGGAATCCGAGCGACAATCTTGCCGAGTACCTCCTCCGGCACCGCGGCGACCATGTCGGTGTCGATATAGCCGGGAGCAATCGCGTTGACGGTTACCCCGAACCGCGCGCCTTCCTGCGCCAGCGCCTTGGTGAATCCATGAATTCCGGATTTGGCGGCGGCGTAATTGACTTGCCCGTACTGGCCGGCCTGGCCGTTGATCGACCCGATGTTGACGATGCGCCCGTATCCGCGGCCGATCATCCCCTCGAAAACGGCCTTGGCCATGTTGAAGCAGCCGCCGAGGTTGGTGTCGATGACTTCCTGCCACTTCTGCCGGTCCATGCGCTTCATCGTCGTGTCGCGCGTGATTCCGGCGTTATTGACGAGGATGTCTACGGGCCCGAGTTCCGCTTCGACCTTGCGTGCGCCCTCCTGGCAGGCTTCGAAATCGGACACGTCCCATTTGTACGATTTGATGCCCGTCCGGTCGGTGAACTCGCGCGCGCGCTCCTCATTGCCGGCGTAATTCGCCGCGACCTGCATCCCCATGTCCTTGAGCGCGATGCTGATCGCTTCGCCGATGCCGCGCGTGCCGCCGGTGACGATCGCAACCCGTGCCATATCTGTCTCCCCTGTAGCCGGTCCGGCGATTAAGCGGCGGGCAGCCAACCCGCAAGTTCGCGGCCAATCAGCCGCTCCAGCATGGCGATGCTTTCGGGCGAATCGTTGAGGCAGTCGAGCAGCGCGAGTTTTTCCCCGCCCGCTCCGAGGAACGTCTGGCGTCCGCGAATGCCGAGTTCCTCGAGGGTCTCGAGACAGTCCGCCGAAAATCCCGGAGCCGCGACCGCGACCCGTTTGATGCCATTCGCGGCATATTCGGCGAGCATGGCCTCCGTCGCCGGTTCGAGCCATTTTGCGCGGCCGAAGCGCGACTGGAACGCGACATCGATACGGTCAGGGGACAGTCCCTGGCCAGGAACTGTCCCCAATGCGTCGGCCAGCAACCGTGCGGTCTCCAGGCATTGGGAATGGTAGGGATCGCCGAGCTCGGCAGTCCGCTGCGGCATACCGTGGAAGCTCAGCAGCAGGCGCTCCGGTTCAAAGTCGAGCGCGGCGAGCTGCCGCTGCAAGTTGGCGCGAAGTGCTTCAATGTAAAGCGGATCGTCGTGGTAGGAGGGGAGCGTCCGCAGCGTCGGCTGCACGCGCATTGCGGCGAGCGCGGCGAACACGGAGTCGTTCGCGGTTGCGGTCGTCGCCGCGCAATATTGCGGGTAGAGTGGCGCGGCGAGGATGCGGGTGCAGCCTTCGCCGATCATATTGTCGATCGCCGCCGCGATTCCCGGATTGCCATAGCGCATCGCATAATGAACGCTGACGCCGGCCATTCGCTCGCGAAGCGCCTGCGCCTGGCGATGCGCGATGACCCGAAGCGGCGATCCCTCGTTGGTCCACACCTGATTATAGGCTTCGGCCGACCGGCGCGGACGCGTCCGGAGGATTATCCCGTGCAGGATCGGCTTCCAGGCGATGGCCGGAATCTCGATGACTCGCGGATCGCTCAGAAACTCGGCGAGATAGCGCCGAACCGCTCGTGCCTCCGGCGCGTCGGGTGTTCCAAGGTTGATCAGGAGCACGCCTATGCGCCGCTCGCGGATGGACCGATCGGCCATCACGCGGCCAAGGGATCGAACGGGAGGGATCGCATCCGCTTGCCGGTCGCAGAGTGAATCGCGTTGGCAACGGCCGGTGCGAGAACTGTGATGCCGAGGCCGCTCACGCCGCCGGGCGGATCGCTGCTGGGGATGACCTCGACGTGAATCTCCGGCGTGTCGCGGAGACGCGGCAGGCCGAGGCCGCCGAACGGCCGGGCGCGCGGCATTCCTGCGACGAACTCGGGCGATGGAATGGTCGCCTGCGCCAGTGCCCAGATCAGCCCCGCTTCAATCTGCTGCGCGACGAGACCGCGGTTGGCCGCGCGTCCGCAGTCGACCGCCGCGACGAGCCTGCGGACGGCAATGCGCCCGCCCGTGCCGATGGTCGCACTCGCGATCAGGCCGATGTGTGAGCCGTAGGCTGAGAATCCGGACATTCCCATCATGCTTCCAGTACCGCCGCCGTCCCACCCGGCGAGCCGCGCCGCGCCCTGGAGGCACCGCGCCAGGCGGCCGTTTGTGCCGAGCAACGGCATTCGGAAGGCAAGCGGCTCGATTCCGGCCGCGCGCGACAACTCGTCGATGAAGCTCTCGGTGCAAAAAGCAAACTCGCGCTCGGGCGATCCGCGCATATAGCCGCAGGCGAAGGGCAAATCCGGGCGCACCGCTTCGATCATCACATTCGGGATCGAATAAGGCGGAATGCCGCTGATTGCGTTGCGGATGACGGTGCCCGGATCCTCGGTGCCGAGCATCCGCGCGATGGCCGCGCCCATTCCATTGACCATCGCGATCTGCATCTTCCAGGCGGCGGTGATTCCACCCGCGCCGGGAAGCGCCGTCATTCGCGCCAACGCTCCAGCGGAAAGGAGATCGTGATTCTGCGACCCGTTCTGCGAGAGCGTGACCTGGACCGGGACTCCGAGGTCGCGCGCGAGCTCGGCTGCGTAGGGAATCGCGTCGGCTTCCAACGCTCGTCCCGAAGGCGCTCCGGCGGGCATGGGATAGAGCGTCACGTGCGACGTGCCGATATTCGCCGCGTCGGCCGCCGCGCCGCGGGCGAGGCCCGGCGCTTGCGTCGGCGCCCAGGTTTCGAGGTGACGGCCGTCGAAACGGGCGGTCGCGGTCAGCGGCTCGAGCCCGAAATGCTGGCTTGGCGCGATGAAATAGGTCGCGGCGAGGGGGCGGGAACCTTCGACCGCGGACTCGTAATTGCCGCGCCGGAACCGTCGGTGCGACCGGCCCGAGGCAATGGCTTCCTCGAATAGCGGGCGCATGTCTGAGCCGATGCGCGTGCCGGAGAAGACGGGGTTCGCTTCGACCAGCGCTTGCTCGGCGGCCCACCAGGTGTCGGCCACGACGGCGACCCAGCCCTCGCGCGCTGCGCTGTAACGAACGCCGGGCATTTTCTTGACCGCTTCGCGGTCGAACTTGCGCAGTGTTCCGCCCGGCGGCGCGATTCGCACGGACGCATAGAGCATCCCCGGCAGCCGGACGTCGCCGGCGAACCGCCAGCTGCCGTTCGCCTTTGCCGGTCCGTCGAGCCGCTCGACCGGCTGACCGAGCAGGCGACCTTTCGTCGACTGGCGGAAATCGGGGTGCGATGGAGCGCTTCGGTCGGCCGCTTCTTCGGCGAGTTCACCGAAGGTGAAGGTCCTGCCGCGGTTCATCACGAATCCGTCGGCTGCCTCGCACTCGGAGGCGTCGGCGTTCCAACGGTCGGCGGCCGCTCCGACCAGCATAGCGCGGGCGATTGCGGCGGCCTCCCTTATGGGTTGCTCGAATGCTCGTACCGAGGTGGATCCGGCGGTGATGCGGACGCGTGACCCGCTCTCGATACTGTGCGCGCGAAGCCAGCCGAAACCGTCGAGCCAGCCCTGTTCTTTCGCCAGCGGGTTGCCATAGTCGGAGGTCAGTGGCGCCGGCTCGACCGCGATGCTGTCCCACGTCGCGCCGAGCTCGTCGGCGACGATCTGCGGGAGCGCGGTCCAGATTCCCTGACCGGTCTCCGTTTGCGGTACGGCTACGGTAATTCGTCCGTCTCTCGCGATCTTGATAAAGTTGCCGAATGCCGTCTCATGCTCGCCGACGGTGAGATCGCTGCCGGGGTGGCGCGGCCACAAGGCGAAGGCGACGACCAGCCCAATTCCGGCGCCGCCCCCGATCAGCAAAGTCCGGCGGTTGAGGTTCAACGCGCGTGCCGGGCCTTCAGGGCGCGCCGGTCGATCTTGCCGGTGCCAAGCTTCGGGAGCGGTTCGTCCGAGAAGATGATTCGCTCAGGAATCTTGAACTTCGCAAGCTTGCCGTCGAGAAACGCGCGCAGATCTTCTTCCTCCAGCTGCTCTCCGTCCTTTCTGAGGATCACCGCGACCGGCACTTCGCCGAGCCGATCGTCGGGTACCCCGAAGACCGACACTTCGGCGACAGCCGGGCAGGCGTAGAATCCGGCTTCGACCTCGGCCGCCGAGATATTCTCGCCGCCGCGGATGATAATGTCTTTCTTCCGGTCGACGATGAACAAATAGCCGTCGTCGTCGAGATAACCGATGTCGCCCGATCGCACGTAGCCGTCTGGCGTGAGCAGCTCCGCCGTCGCTTCGGGTGCTCGCCAATAGCCTTTCAGATTGGCGGCGGTGCGAATGGCGATCTCGCCCGGCTCTCCGGACGGCAGGTGCTGCCCGCCTTCACCGAGAATCGCGACCTCAACATAGGGCTTCTGCGCCCGTCCGGTCGATCCCGGCTTGGCGGCGTAGCTGCCCCAGAAATTGCTGCACCCTACTGCGTTCGTCTCAGTGAGGCCGTAGCCGAGCGCCGGCTGGGCGTGCGGGAATTCAACCCGCAACCTCTCGACATGGCTGACCGGACGCGGAGCGCCACCCGCTGTGATATCGGTGAGCGAGGAGAGGTCGTATTTGTGCCGGTCGGGATGGGTCATGAGCTCGAGGCTCATCGTCGGAACACCGACGAAATAGGTAATCCGCTCCTTCTCGATCAGCCGCAGCGCCTCGCCCGCCTCCCACTTGGGCATGACCACCATGCAGCGGCCGACGACGAAGCTATTGAGCATGACGGGAACTTCGCCCGTAACGTGAAATAAAGGCACGTTGAGGAGGGTCCGCGGCGGGGTTGCCGGCGCTCGCCCTTCCTCGGCCAGGAGGCCGAGCAGCACGATCAGCCCTGTTGCATAGCAATAGGTCGCGGCGGTGACCGCCCGGTGCGTCGAAAGCACGCCCTTGGCCCCGCCGGTCGAGCCTGACGTGAAGAGGATCGTCGCATCGTCCTCCGGCGCCATTTCGGGTAAGGGCGCAACCGCGCCATCGCCGATCAGCCCGGCAAGTGCTTCCTCGACCGGCCGCTCGATGGCGATGCTGACAATGTCGCACTTGTCGCAACGCTCGGCGATGCGGCGCGCCTGCGACGTGTCGGCGATGACCAGCCTCGGATCGCTGAGGCCGATCGCATGCTCCATCTCATGTGGACTCCACCAGCCGTTGGTCAGCGTTGCGACAGCGCCGGCCTTGATCGCCGCCATGTAGGTGACGATCCACGCGGGGCAGTTGCGCATCGCGATGACGACTCGGTCGCCCTTGGCGATTCCGCGCGCGACAAGGCCCTGCGCCACCCGATCCGAAATCCGGTCGAGATCGGCAAAGGTGAACCGCTCGTCGCCCGAAACCAGGGCCTCGTTCGCCGCGTTCAGCTCGCAAAAGGCCTTGAAGAAGGAGGGAAGCGTCGCCGGAAAATTCTCGATGATTGCGCGGCCTTGCGCGTCCCGGCCGATGACGATCCGCCCGCCTGGCCCGGTGACCCGCGCAAGCTCGGCATCATACCGTCGATCGAGCTCGTTCATTCCTTCCTTCGCCCCTGCGTTGCCTTTGCTTCATCCTGCCTTATGAGACGCTGACCATTTAGGGGGAAGCCCTTGCAAGCCGCCGACGACTCGAAGTTCATCGCCTTCCCTGACTTGGGCCTCTCTCCGGTCGCGCTGCACATCGGTCCGTTCGACCTTCGATGGTATAGCCTCGCCTATCTTGCCGGCATTTTCATCGGCTATTGGTATTTGCTGAAGCTGCTGAAGCAGCCAGGCGCGCCGATGGCCCGGCGGCACTCCGACGACCTGGTTTTTTATGCGGCGCTGGGAGTCATCCTGGGCGGCCGCATCGGCTACGTGCTTTTCTACAATTTCGGCCATTATCTCCAGCATCCGATCGAGATTCTGAAGCTGTGGGACGGCGGCATGTCCTTCCACGGCGGAGTCATCGGCACGTCGCTCGGAATCTTCTACTTCGCGCACAAGGAGAAGCTCTCCTGGCTCCGGATCCACGATTACGTCGTCTGCTGCGCGCCGTTCGGGCTGTTCTTCGGCAGGCTGGCCAATTTCGTGAACCAGGAATTGTGGGGGGCGCCGACGCACGTTCCCTGGGCCGTGCGATTCCAGGAATATGATGCGTATCGAGGACTTATCCTCGGCCCGCCGCGGCATCCGAGCCAGATTTACGAGGCGATTCTCGAAGGCATCGTCCTCTTCTGCATCCTCGGCTGGATGTTCTGGAAAACCCAGGCGCGTTACGAACCGGGCAAGCTCGCCGGCGCGTTCCTTTTCTTCTACGGCTGCTTCCGTTTCGGGATCGAATTCATCCGCGAGCCCGACCAGCAACTCATCCAGTTCACCCAGGCCACCGGCCTGCACATGGGCCAGTGGCTATCGCTGCCGATGATCCTTGGCGGGCTTTACCTGATGTTGACGGCGAAGAAGCGCCGCGTGCGCGTCGAGCCCGTAGCCGGGGACGCCTCGGTAGCATGACCCCGCTGGAGCGCGCGCTCCGGGACCGAATTCGGGCTGAGGGGCCGATCAGCGTCGAGGCCTATATGGAGGCCTGCAACAGCTATTATTACGCAACGCGCGACCCACTCGGGCAAAGCGGCGATTTCACGACCGCGCCCGAGATCAGCCAGATGTTTGGAGAAATGATTGGCGCCGCGCTGGCCGATTGCTGGATGAGGTCAGGCGCCCCTGTGGATGCAATCTATGCTGAGCTTGGCCCAGGAAGGAGCACGCTTGCGGCGGACGCTTTGCGGTTGCTTGGCTCATCGGGCTTTCGCGGCGACGCCCACCTGGTTGAGACAAGTCCGACCCTCCGCGAAATGCAGAAAGCCGTACTGCCCGAAGCTGTCTGGCACGACAGGATCGACGAGCTTCCCGAAAAGCCGTTGCTGCTCGTGGCCAACGAGTTCCTCGACGCCCTCCCTGTTCGGCAGTTCGTCGGCGGTGTCGAACGCCGAGTTACCGTCGCGGCCGGCGGGCTGGCGTTCGACCGGGACGGCGAGATCGTCGAAACGTCGCCGGCGCGCGAGGAGCTTGCCGCAGCGCTCGCGAGACATCTGGTGGCGCACGGCGGTGTCGCGCTGATCGTCGATTACGGCCACGCGCGCAGCGCAGCCGGGGACACGCTTCAGGCGGTCCGCGCCCATCGCTATCAGCCGGTTCTATCCGATCCCGGCGAGCAGGACTTGACCGCGCACGTCGATTTCGAATCGATCCGGCGCGCCGCTGCTGATGCGGGCGCCGCGGTTACAGCCGTCACCCGCCAAGGCGAATGGCTTAAGCGGCTCGGGATTTCAGCGCGAGCCCAGGTGCTTTCTCGCGCCAATCCGGAGCGCGCGGGCGACATTGCGTCCGCACTCGACAGGCTGACGGCGCCGCAGGAAATGGGCGAATTGTTCAAGGTCATGGCGATCCATTCGCCGGACTGGCCGTCGCCGTCGGGTTTCGCATGATCTTCTCGTACCGCGATGCGGTTCCGGATGATGCCGCGACGCTCGATCGCATCTTCGACACGAGCTTCCGCGACGCATTCGGACAGCTTTATCGGCCCGAGGACTTGGGCTTCTTCCTGTCGAGCTTCGGCATCGCCGATTGGGAGAGGGAGTTGCAGGACGGCGAATGCGCATTCCGTATCGCCGAAGCGGACGATGTCCCCGTCGGATACGCCAAGATCGGCCCGCTCAAACTGCCGCTGGAACCCGGCGCGCCGGCGATGATGCTCCACCAGCTGTACCTGCTCAAAGACTATCATGGAGTGGGAATCGCGCACGGGCTGATGGATTGGGTGCTCGAAGAAGCGCGAAGGCGCGGCGCGCGCGAAGTGTATCTCACCGTCTTCATCGACAATCATCGTGCGAAGCGATTTTACGAACGCTACGGATTTGTGGCCGTGGGGCGCTATGATTTCATGGTGGGCAAGCAGGCTGACGAGGACATCGTCATGAAGAAGTTTTTATGAGCGAAGTCGACATCATTCGCTCGGTCTCGCTCGGCGAAGTGCCGCATGGTTTCCTCGGCCGGCGCGGCGGTGTTTCGACGGGCGAGCTGGCGGGGCTCAATGTCGGCTACGGCAGCAACGATGAGCGCGACTCGATCGACGAGAACCGCCGGCGCGCCATCGCCGCGCTAATGCCGCACTCGGAGCTAGCAACCATTCACCAGATCCATTCGGCGGATGTCGTTTATGCTGACCGTCCGTGGCCGAGGGAAGAACGGCCGCGCGCCGACGCGATGGTCACGGATCGGGCGACCCTGCTGCTCGGCATACTGACAGCGGATTGTGCGCCCGTCCTTTTCGCCGACCCACGCGCCGGCGTGATCGGCGCCGCCCATGCGGGCTGGCGCGGCGCGCTCGCCGGAGTCACGGACTCGACTATCGACGCGATGGAGCAACTCGGCGCCCGCCGTGACCGCATCCACGCCACGGTCGGCCCGTGCATCGGCCGGAACTCCTACGAAGTCGACGAGAGTTTCCGCACCCGATTTCTCGACTCAGACCGCAACAATGACCGCTTTTTTGCGCGCGGAACGGGGGAAAAGCCGCGTTTCGATCTCGAAGGCTATGTCATTCACCGCCTGATCGCCGCCGGAATCGGCGAGGTCCAGGGCGTGCATCTCGACACCTATGCGGATGCCGATCGCTTCTACAGCTATCGCCGCGCGACGCACCGGGGCGAATCCGATTACGGTCGGCAGCTGAGCGCGATCGCCCTGGCCTAGCGGTTCCGGTGGGCAGCGATTAGGGAAGCGCGCAAGAGGAGACCCGATTTGCCTACCGAAAACGAAACCGGCGGCGCGCCCGCTCATCACCGGCCGCCGAGACCTTCAGCGACGAAGATCGGGAATCACAAGCTGAAGGCGCAGACAATGATGCTCGGTTACGGCTTCGATCCGGAGCTGAGCGAAGGCTCGCTGAAGCCACCAATCTTCCTGACCTCGACCTTCGCGTTCGAGAGCGCGGCGGCTGGCAAAAGATTCTTCGAAGGCGTGACCGGCAGGCGGCCGGGCGGCGCCGAAGGGCTGATTTATTCGCGCTTCAACGGGCCCAACCAGGAAATCCTCGAGGACCGGCTCGCCCTGTGGGAAGAGGCCGACGATTCTCTCGCTTTCTCCAGCGGCATGGCCGCGATCGCGACCCTGCTCCTGACCTTCGTCAGGCCCGGCGACGTGATCGTCCAGTCCGGCCCGCTCTACGCCGCGACCGAGACCATGATCGGCAAGATCCTCGGGCAGTTCGGGGTATCGTGGCTCGATTTCCCCTCGGGGGCGACGCGCGAAGAAATCGATGCGGTGATCGCGAAGGCGAAAGCAAAAGGCCGCGTTTCGCTCATCTATCTCGAAAGTCCGGCCAACCCGACCAACCAACTGGTCGACGTCGAAGCCGTCGCCGCCGCGCGCGACGCGGCC
The DNA here is from genome assembly GCA_035701045.1 of Sphingomicrobium sp. Taxonomy (GTDB): domain Bacteria; phylum Pseudomonadota; class Alphaproteobacteria; order Sphingomonadales; family Sphingomonadaceae; genus Sphingomicrobium. Next base: position 72,416 of record DASSOB010000003.1, read on the forward strand.
TTTGGTGAAGGCGAACGGCCGCCGATCGCCATCGACAACACCTTCCTGGGTCCGCTCTGGGCGAAGCCGCTCGCGCACGGCGCGGACCTCTCTGTCTACAGCCTCACCAAATATGTCGGCGGGCACAGCGATCTCGTCGCCGGCGGAATCGTCGGCAAGCAGGCGCTGATCGATCAGGTGCGCACGATGCGCAACACGATCGGCACGATCGTCGATCCCAACACTGCCTGGATGCTGTTGAGGAGCCTGGAGACGCTCGAATTGCGCATGACCCGCGCGGGCGAAAATGCCGCCAAGGTTTGCGAATTCCTGCGCCAGCACCCGAAGGTGGAGAAGGTCGGCTATCTCGGCTTCCTGGAAGAAGGCTCGCGCCAGGCGGACATTTTCCGCCGCCACAAGCTCGGCGCAGGATCGACCTTCTCGCTCTACCTCAAGGGCGGCGAAAAGGAGGCGTTTGCTTTTCTGGACGCCTTGGAAATCGCGAACCTCGCCGTGAGCTTGGGCGGCACCGAAACGCTCGCCAGCGCGCCCGCCGCGATGACGCATTTGTCGGTCCCCGACGAGCGCAAGGCGCAGCTCGACATCACCCCGAACCTCGTCCGTATCTCGATCGGAGTCGAAGACGCCGATGATCTCATCGCCGATTTCGCGAATGCGCTAAACGCGGTGTGATGGACCCCGGCTTTCGCCGGGGAACGTTTAGCTCCAATCCTCGATTGCCCAGCCGCGCTGTTTGGCCAGGCGGCGGAGCTTGCCGTGGGGATTCACGGCTACCGGGTCGTCCGACCATTCGAATGCCGGGCGATCGGAGACGTGGTCGGAATAGAAGCGGACGTGACCGTGCGCGCCGTTGAGGCCTGACTTGTCGACCCAATCGGCGATCATCCGCATCTTTGCCGGTCCGTAGCAATTCTCGCCGGCGATCCTGGCGTGAACCCGCTCGTCCAGACCAATGACCGAACCCGTGCCGATCACGTCGTCGAAGCCGAGCCGCTCGGCGATTGCGTCGGCGTAGAGGCGGTAGGATGCGGTCGCGAGGATCAGCCGCCGTCCTTCGGCTTTGTCGCGCGCGATGGCCGCACGCGCGCCGGGGCGGATGTTCGTCGCCACCTGCCTGTCGGCGAAGCTGTCAACTAGCGGCTTCAACTCATGCGGGTGGACTCGGCCTCCGAGAAGGAGACGATGATTGATCTCCTTTAACCGGCCGCGGTCGATCAGACGCGCGAGATAGGCCAGCATCGAAAAGGCCACGATCGGCAGAAGGAAGAGTCGCCACGGCGCTCGTCTCATCGCGCAATGGAGCAGGAACGGCGTGTAGGTCGGCCCCTTCGTGACGGTCCGGTCCATGTCGTAAATCGCCAGATCGCTCATGCGCGTCCCTGAAGAATCGCCTCGACCAGTGTGTGGTCCTCGACCTTGTCGACGTCGACTCCTGCGAGCGGGTTGCCGAGTACGACCGCGCGCGCGGTCATGCCGAGCCGCCGCCCTACCGAGGCAATGCTCTGGTCGAGAGTTCGCAGGCGCAGCAAAGCGCCGAGCAGCAAGGCAGGGCCGAGCGCCGCCAGCACGCGCCAGCCCTTCTTGCGGTCCTGCTCGACCGATCGCCACTGCTCGATCGCGGCGAGCGACTTGATGCTGCCGAGCGCGAACAAATTGGCGCCTGAATAAGCGCCTCCGCGAAAGGCCAGCCAGGTGCGCTTCGTCTGCGGCAGGCGCTCGAGAAGCGCCTGTCGCTCCACAACGCCGACGGCAAGGTCGGCGCCTTTCGCCTTGTTGATGAATTCGGCGATCATCTGCGTGTCGAGCAGCGCGTGGTCGGCGGTTGTGACGAGCACCGGGAAGGATATGTCGCGCTTGAGGATCAGCTCCTCGATCGTCTCGGCGATCGTGCCGCGCGACGCCCGGATGCTGATGCGGCGGTCGCCGGGAAGCACTGGGCGTAAATCGTCCGGGTTCTGCGTCAGCACGATGACTTCGCCAATGTCCGCGCTTTCGACCAGCGCGCGCAGCGGACGGAGCGCCATTGGCTCTCCCGCGACGGGGATCAGCGCCTTGTGCTGGACACCCATCGCGCGCGCCAGCGGGTCGCCCGACGGGCGCGAGCCCGCGAGCAGCAGCGCCGTCCACTTCGTCATGCGAGCCAGGAGGTGACAGGCTGCCCGCGCGACGCGCGCTCGCTGGCTTGCGCAAGACGCACCGCGTGGAAAATCAGGCTGATAATCGTCCACAAGGCGACGAGCTTCAGGCCGATGTCGGGGCGCTGGAAGAGCAAGGACAGGACGAGGATCGCCATGTTCGGGTTGCGCCGCGCGGTGATCAGCCGGAACTTGCTGTCGATCGGCCGCCAGACGTGGATGTGCATGCTGCCGAAGCGGCGCATGAAGATTCCTTCGATGACGCGCTGCGCGACATAGCCGCCGATGATCGCCCAAAGCACCATCGTGCCGTAAATCGGCTCGATCGGCTCCCCGTAGGCCTTGAGCCCATGCGACCATGCCCACCACCAGAAAGGCGGGTGGACGAGGTCGACCCCGTGGTCGAAGATTTCCCCTCGCTTCGACGATGCGCCGGTCACGCGCGCGAGCTTCCCGTCGACGGTATCGAGCACCATGAAGACAAAGCCGGCGAGAACGCCCCACCAATATTGTCCAATCCAGAACAGGATGAAGGCGACGAGGCAGAGCAATGCGCCGACCATGGTGATGCTGTTCGGCGAAAGCCCCGCCCGCGCGGCCCAGCGGGTCAGATAGAAAGCGGGCTTCCGCCACAGGTACAGCGTCAGGAAATCGGTGACGCCCTTGTATGCCGCATCGTACGCGGCGCGTTCGACTGGTTCCGGATCGGCCGCGTCGAGCGGAAGCACGAACGGCCGCTCGCGCTTTCTCAGCTCCGCATAGTTGAGCTCGGCCGTTTCGGCCGGGAGCAGTTCATAGCCCTCGACGGCAACGCGGTCCTCGATCCCGGCAATCGCAGCAGCGGGGTTCGTGCCTTCCGGCACATGCGCCATCACGGGTTCTCCGCCAAGCGTCAGGATCGTGCCCGGCAATCCGCGCATCGCCTTCAGCCAGGCAGGATCCCAGGCAAAGCGCAGGCTGGCGAGGAGCGCGGCTCGGCCGGGCTTTGGTGAATCCGCGCGCTCGAGGCCGGCATTGGTTGCGAGCCGGCAGGCGCGCTCGCGCGCATCCATCCCGAACGGCCGCGCCTCGTTCCTGCCCACCGGCACGAACAGGAGCTGCGTGTCATCCACCATGATGGGGCGCATAAAGGTGCCACGGGGGGCAGGGAAGGGGCATGTCCGAACCGGACTTGTCCCCGTAACGTTATTCGCGCATCAATCCGCGCCTGATGGCCGATCCGAACGAAGAGGCGACGGACCAGCACGGCGGCTCGGTTTACCGGGTCGCGGGCTCTCTGACGATCACGCGCGCGGCCACCACGCAGCGCGAAATCGACGCGCTGCCCGATCCGCTGACCATCGATCTCACCGAGGTCAACCGAATGGACACGGTCGGCGCGTGGCTCATTTATCGCAGCGTCCGCGACCGGCACGCGAAGGTGATCGGCGCGAGCCGTGACGAGGTCAGCCTGCTCGACCAGGTTCGCGAGTTCGACAAGCCGGCAAGGGTTCGTCCCGAGGAGCCGGCGAGCTTCCTCCGGGTGATTTCGGAAATCGGGGAATGGGTCGCGGATTCGGGCAAGACGCTGCTCGGCCTCCTCGGTTTTTTCGGCGCGACCCTCATCGCCTTCGCGAACGTAATCCGGCGCCCGCGCAAGTTCCGGCTGAACGCGGTCGTCACGCGCTTCGACGTGGTCGGGGTGCGGGCCCTCGGGATCATCGGGCTGATGAGCTTCCTCATCGGGATCGTCATCGCCCAGCAGGGTTCGGTCCAGCTCGCCCAGTTCGGGGCTGAAATTTACACGATCAACCTCATCGGCAGGATCACCATTCGCGAATTGGGGACGCTGATGACGGCGATCATGGTCGCTGGCCGCTCCGGCTCGGCCTTCGCCGCGCAGATCGGAACGATGAAGATTACCGAGGAGATCGACGCGATGCGGACGATCGGCGTCTCGCCGATCGAGGCACTGGTGCTGCCGCGCATCATCTCGGCCGTGGTGATGATGCCGCTGCTCGCCTTCTGGTCGATGCTGCTGGCGCTGATTGGGGGCGGCGTGTTCGTCTGGGCGTCGCTTTCGATTCCACCGCTCACCTATATCCAACGCCTTCAGGAAGTGGTCCCGATTACCGACATGTGGGTTGGAATCATCAAGGCCCCGGTGTTCGGCTTCATCATCGCGCTCGCCGGCTGCTTCCAGGGCATGCTGGTCAAGGGCAATAGCGAGGAAGTCGGCTTCCGCACCACCAATGCCGTCGTCCAGTCGATCTTTCTCGTGATCGTCCTCGATGCCGTGTTCGCGGTCTTCTTCAGCTCGATCGGCTGGGTATGACGGGCGTTCCCAAGGACTGCGATCCGGTCATCACCGTCAGGGGGTTGCGCAACAGTTTCGGCGAGCAAGTCGTGCACGAGAACCTCGATTTGACGGTGTGCCGGGGCGAAATCCTCGGCGTGGTCGGCGGCTCGGGAACCGGCAAATCCGTGCTCCTCCGATCGATCATTGGCCTCCAGACCCCCGACACGGGCGAGGTCGAGGTGTTCGGTGAAAACATGATCGGGCGGGATGAGGACGAGGCGAAGAACATCCGCCGCCGCTGGGGAATCCTGTTCCAGAACGGCGCGCTCTTCTCGACCCTCACGGTGGCGGAAAATGTCGAGGTCCCGATCCGCGAATATTTTCCCTATCTGAAGCCGCCGCTGCTCGACGAGATTGCGTCGTACAAGATCGCGATGGGCGGGCTTCGGCCGGATGCCGGTCCGAAATATCCCTCGGAGCTTTCCGGCGGCATGGTGAAGCGTGCCGGCCTCGCCCGCGCGCTGGCGCTGGATCCCGAGCTGCTCTTCCTCGACGAGCCGACGGCGGGTCTCGACCCGATTGCCGCCGCCGCATTTGATGAACTCATCAAGTCGCTCCAGAAGCGGCTCAATCTCACCGTGTTCCTGATCACGCACGATCTCGATACGCTTCATGCCATCTGCGACCGAATCGCGGTGCTTGCGGACAAGACGGTGATCGCGGTCGGAACGATCCCGGAACTATTGGCTTTGGACCATCCTTGGATACAAGAGTACTTTAACGGTCCGCGGGGAAGAGCTGCGGCCCAGAGCTACGAAGAAGGGACCGTCGCTTAGTGGAGACCCGGTCGAACTATGTGATGGTGGGTGCGGTGACGGTGGCGCTTCTCGTCGGCGTGCTACTGTTCATCGTCTGGCTTGCCGGCCTCTCCAACAAGCAGACCAAATGCTACGACATCTATTTCGCGCAAGGGGTTGGCGGTCTCAACAAGGGGTCGAACGTCAGCTTCTCCGGCGTTCCGGTCGGGCAGGTCGAAAAAATCTCGCTTCTCCCGAACCGCCCCGAATTCGTTTGGGTCCGGATCGAAGTCGACCAGCAGACGCCGGTGCTGCAGGGCACGAGCGCACAAATCCACGGTGTCGGCTTCACCGGAGTCAGTGAAATTCAGCTCGCGGGCGCCGAGCGCGGCCGTCCGACGATCGAACAGAAAGGGCCGCAAGGCTGTCCGGTGATCCCGGCCACCTCAGGCGGAATCAGCGCGTTGTTGAACAGCGCGCCGGAGCTGATCGACCGCATCCAGCGGCTGACCGAACGCCTGACCGAGCTGCTCAGCGACAAGAACCAGAATTCTATTTCGGATATCCTCGAAAATATCGACGCGACGACGAAGGAGCTGCGCAAGCGCGCGCCCGAGCTCGGCGAGACGATCGCCGAAATCAAGATTGCGACGCACAATGCGGGCGTCGCCGCCAACAATGTCGCAGTGCTGACCGAAAACACCAACCGGCTGGTGACTGGCGACGGCCAGCAGGCGGTCGAGAATCTGAACAAGGCGATCGTTTCCGCTCAGAAGGCGGCCGATAATCTGAACGCCATGATCACCGACGCGCGGCCGGGCGTGCAGGTGTTCACCAAGCAAACGTTGCCGGAAGCGAACAAGCTGGTCCACGATCTCCGCGACCTCTCCAAATCGCTCGAAGCGGTCTCCACCCGAGTCAATCAGCAGGGCATCGGCGGCGCGCTCGGCCCCGCGAAACTGCCCGAATACAAGCCGAGGAAGCATCAATGAAAATGCCGCGCACAGCACCGATTGTCCTGGCGGTCGCAGCGCCGCTCTTGCTCGGCGCCTGCTCGCTCGGCGGCATGCTCGGCGGTGGCGGGAAACCGCCGACGACCTTGGTCACGCTGACGGCCGAAGCGGCGGAATCGGATCAGGCCGTGCGCTCGGCGGCGGTTGGGCAAACGGTCACGATCGCAACGCCTATCACCGGTCAGGAACTGAGCGTCGCCCGTGTCCCCGTCCAGGTCACGCCCACCGATATCCAATACGTCGCCGACCTCCAGCTGGTCGATTCACCGGCGCGGCTGTTCCAACATTTGCTCGAGGAAACGATCCGCCGAACGACTGGCAAAGTGGTCCTCAGCTCCGAACAAAGCACGCTCGATCCTGGAAGCACGATCACGGGAGTCCTGCAGCGCTTCGGCTACGATGCGTCGACGGGGCAGGTCGTCATCCAATATGACGCGTCGATGGCTGGACCCGGCAGCCAGATTGAATCTCGCCGCTTCACCGCTTCGGCTCCGGCAGACGGCAGCGCCGCGACGGTCGCGCCGGCGCTCAATCGCGCAGCGAACCAGATCGCGCTCGATGTTGCCAAATGGGTCGGCGGTTAGCGCCCGCTTTCGGCGTGTGCGCCATTGGATCGAGTTGAAGCTAAATGGACCGGCAGAAGGGTGGAGCGCCCTGTGTCAGGCACACGTCCGGTTTCGTGTGAGAGTTCTTCCAATAGGCCATGAGCCCGAGCTGTTTCGCAACGGCGGGAAAGCCAGGATCGTTCAACACGCCGCGCATGCTCCGATGCCAGAATAACGCCGGCGTCTGGCTTGCAGCCTGTAAGGCTTCGCGATTCGCACCCAGCGCCGCCAGCATTGTAGCGACCCAATTGCCCTGCTCCTTTTTGGGCAGTGCAAGCAACATCTGGACAGCCTTTGACTTCGCTTTGGGGTCGCCCGATGCCAGTGCCTCGTATCCTGACAACCGGGCGGCGCGGCGCGCTTCGGACATTTGGTATCGCGGGTCGCGGAGCGGGGTCAAAGCTGCCGCATAGTCACCGGTTTCGGTACCTTCGGTTACCGCGATCCATTGGTCGAGGGTCGGGTCCTTGCTGAGACGGATAGCTTCATCGAAGTGCGGGATCGCCTCCTCGACCCGATCCGCCGCTACAAGCGCGCTAGCCAGGGAGCGCTGGGAGTCCGGCCAAAGGGCCAGCATGTCGGTAGCGGCACGATATTGTTCTATCGCATCGTCAAGACGTCCGACGTTTTCCAGCATCAGACCGTAACCGTAGTGCTCGCAGCCGCAATCGAGCGGCTTGGCCGCGATTGCGCTTTTGAACAGGCTCTCCTGGCTGGCCCAGTCGTGCGGATCGATCAGATAAGCCTTGTGAGCCAGGGCCTCGCTGTTGTTGCGGTCGAGAGCCAGCGCCTTGTCCTCCGCCTGACGCCCTGCCGCGCGCAATTCTTCAACGCGGCGGTTGTCAGGCTCTTCAAAGGAGGCTTGCAGGAAGCCGTTCGCGACCCCGGACCACCCCCAGGAGAAATCGGGAACGGCGGCGACGACCAATTGCGCGAACCGAAGAGTCTTGCTTCCGCCGTAGTCCCAATATTCCTGACAATATTGCATGTAATTGCCGAGGACCGCGTCCGGCAGGGATTTGCGGTAGGTGGAGGCACCGAACAATCCGCAGCGGATGACCGTGCCCGCGTCGACAGCGATTTTGTGAGGGATGTTCGAGACCTGATCGGCGGCGTAGTCGACACTGTCGGACCACAGGATCGCGCCAGTGCGCTCATTTGTGAATTGGGTGATCACGCGAATGGAGTCACCGACCCGGTGGATCGTCCCGCCCAGTGCATAGGTAGGCGCCGTGCCGGTTGGTGGAGCGGACGTAGTCGAAACGCCGATGACCCCGTCGGCATTGAACGCCGCGATGATCTCGGAGCCGACGGTGTCGTGCATCCTTGCGGGCAGGTCCGGGGACAATAGCTGGAATCCCGCCAGGCGAACCGTCATGCTGTGAGCGACAGCCTTGGTCGGCCATAGCATCCACCAGGCGCCGGCAGCCATCACAAGCAGAAGCAAGCCGGCGGTGGCCGCAATCCAAATCCGACGTCGAGAGAGTAAAGACCTGTGACGGGCAGTGCGTCCGGCGGTCGTATTGGTGACTGGTTTCGTGCCTGAAATGCGCTCTATCCGGCCGACGAGTGCATCGATCGACCGGTCCCACCCGTCGAACGCATCGATCCATTGGCGCGTCGACAATTCGTAGGCGAACGCGTCGCTGGGTTCGACATCCGCGATCCTCAACGCCATCACCGGCACATGGTGGCGGCTGGCGAGCGATAGTTCCTTCTTGATCTCGTCGCTGTGGTTGGCGGCTTCGGAGAAGACCAGCACCATCGCCCGCGCATTGCGGATCGAGTGGACGATTGCTTCCTGATAATTCTCGCCCGGTTCGACATCGCGCATCGAAACCCAGCATTTCGTTCCACGGCTCTCGATCGCCTTGCAAACGGACAGCGCCTGCTTGCGGTCCTTGGTCGCGTAGCTGATGAAGACGGATCGACTGAGGCCGCTTTGCCCAGGCGTCGCTGGCGTTATTTCATTCACGGCGCCCCCTCCGCAACCGCCAAGATTTACCGGCCTTCGAAATAGATGAGAAGCTCAATCGACGACGACATCCAATGTCTGCCTTCTACTCATTGCAGGCACAATAGTCTGCTGTAACAAGGCCGCATGGCTGACGAGACACCTCTACCAGGCGGCGTCGTTCATGAGCTTCCGAAGGACTTGGCAGAGACGCTGAGGCTTCACCCGGACGCGCTGGCGACCTGGATGGATATCACGCCGCTGGCCCGCAACGAGTGGATCTGCTGGATCGATTCCGCGAAAAGGCAAGAGACCAGGCGGAAGCGGATCGACTGGGGTTGCTCGAGCCTGACCGAAGGGAAACGCCGTCCGTGCTGCTGGCCGGGATGTCCCCATCGCGAAAAGGTGCCGGCGCAGACTACGCCAAACTCTTCGTGACCTGCTCGTAGACGTCCTTCGACAGACCCGGCGTCGCGGCGATCCGTTCGAGCGCATCGCGCATCATGGCTGAGCGCTTGGGCTCGAACCGCCGCCAGCGGCCGAACGGCGGAACCATCCGCGCTGCCACCTGCGGATTGAGCTTGTCCGCGGCGATGATCATGTCGGCGAGGAAGGCGTAGCCGCGGCCGTCCGCGGAATGGAACGCCCAATGGTTGCCGGCGAAGGTGCCCGCGAGCGAACGCAGGCGATTGGGATTGCCGATCTTGAAATCCGGATGCTTCGACAGCCGCAGCACCTGATCGATGGTATCCTTCCGCTGCGCCGCCGCTTGGAGCGCGAACCATTTGTCGATCACCAGCGGGTCGTCGCGGAACCGCTCGTAAAAGGCTTCGAGGGCGTCCTCGCGCTCCGACGTCTCCGTAGAAACGAGCACGCCGAGAGCGCCCTGCCGGTCGGTCATGTTGTCGGCGGAATCGAACCGCGCCTTCGCGAGCGTCGCCGCTTCCGCTTCGTGCGCGGTGGAGAGGAGACCGAGCGCGATCGTGCGAAGACGACGAATGCCCTTCGCCTTGGGGGAAAGGTCGCCGCCTTCGACGCCGTCGCTGCGATGCGCGGCAAGCAACTCATCTTTGAGCGCATTGCCGATCGCTTCCCGCAAGCGCTCGCGCGATTCATGGATTGCGTCGGGGTCGACGATGTCCATCCGGTCGGCAATCAGGCTGTCACTCGGAAGCAGGATCGCCTCGGCCTTGAACGCCGGGTCGAGCGAGTTCGACCGCAAAGTCGCGGCGATCGCTTTGATTACCGGTTCGCTATCCATCTGCTCGCCGCGCGCGCCAGCGACGAGCGCGCGCATCATCAGTTCCTGCATCGCCTCGTAGCGCGCGAACGGGTCGGTATCGGTCTGCGCCAGCCGCTCGAGATCATCCGTCCCGCGCTCGGCATCGATAATGATCGGCGCCGAGAAGTTGCGGTTGATCGAGAGGAGCGGACGCTCAGTCACATTGTCGAACGTGACGGTCTGCTTCGGGGCGTCGAGCACGATCAGTCGTTCCGCGCAGATTTCGTGCCCGCTCTCATTGCCGATCAGCGCCGTCTCCAGCGGGATCGCCATTGGCTGTTTGACCGGCTGACCCGGAGTCGGATCGACATGCTGCTCGAGGTGCAGGGTCGCGGTCTTGGCTGCCGCGTCATGCTCCAGCCGCGCCCGGACCTTCGGTGTACCCGCCTGCGAATACCAGATTTTGAACGGCGACAGGTCGACTCCGCTGCCGTCCTCCAGGGCCTTCACGAAATCGTCGCAAGTCGCCGCTTCGCCGTCGTGGCGCGAGAAATAGAGGTCGGTGCCGGCGCGGAATTTCTCCGGCCCCAGCAATGTGTGGAACATGCGGATGAGCTCGGCGCCCTTGTTGTAGACGGTGGACGTATAGAAGTTCGAGATTTCGATGTAGCTGTCCGGCCGCACGGGATGGGCGAGCGGCCCCTGATCCTCCGGGAACTGCACGGCGCGGAGCACGCGCACGTCCTCGATGCGCTTGACTGGCGCGCTTCCGACGTCGGCCGAGAAGCTCTGGTCGCGGAACACGGTGAAGCCTTCCTTCAGGCTCAGCTGGAACCAGTCGCGGCAGGTGACGCGGTCGCCTGACCAGTTGTGGAAATATTCGTGCGCGACGACTCGGGCGATATTGTCGAAGTCCGCGTCGGTCGCGGTGTCCTGGTCGGCGAGGACGTAGGCCGAGTTGAAGATATTGAGGCTCTTGTTCTCCATCGCGCCCATGTTGAAATCGCTGACGGCGACGATGTTGAACTGGTCGAGGTCGTACTCGCGGCCATAGACCTTTTCGTCCCACGCCATGGCGAGCTTCAGGCTGTCCATCGCGTGCTGCGTCTTGGGCAGATCGGCCTCGCGGACCCAGATGGCGAGATCGACCTTCCGTCCGGACATCGTAGTGAAGGTGTCCCGATTCGCCTTCAGATCGCCCGCGACGAGCGCGAACAGATAGCAAGGCTTGGGGAACGGGTCCTCCCATTCGGCCCAATGGCGGCCATCCGCCGCGTCGCCGGCCGCGATCCGGTTGCCGTTCGAAAGCAGCACGGGGAAGAGCTTCGCATCGCCTTCCATCCGCACCCGATATTTAGAGAGCACGTCCGGCCGGTCGGGGAAGAAAGTGATCCGGCGGAATCCTTCGGCCTCACACTGGGTGCAGAGCATCCCATTGGAGGCGTAGAGCCCCATCAGCTTGCTGTTGGCCGCGGGATTGATTTGCGTCTCGATCCCGACCTCGTGCTCGTCTCCAGAAAGCGAGATCAGCAGATCACCGCCCTCCATCTTCCAGTCGTCGCACAATGTATCGTCGATCCACACGCCAACCGGATCGAGTTCGCCCCCATTGAGCCGGAGGACCGCGCCCGGCGATCCCTCGGGATTACGTTCCACCGTGAGCTTCGACTGAACCCTGGTTTTCTCGATCCCGAGCGTGAACTTCAGCGCGATGTGGGAGACCAGCCAGTCCGGCGGTCGGTAGTCTTCGCGGCGGATTGCGACATGGGTGGGTGAAGGCGGCGCTTCGGGCGCGGTCTGCGTGTCGGGAATAGTGGTGGTGCGAACGTCAAGCATGACGGCGGCTTAGGCCGGGTCCTGTGGCGTCACAAGACGCCAGCACCGATGACTCGTGCCGCAAACGAGCGTAAGCGCGCTCCGCGCCGGTGAACCCGTGGCGCGAGCGAAGCGTTGAACCATCATCCAAGCGAGGAGAAGGTCATGAGCGGCTTCGAAGACATTCGCGAACATATGGAAGTGATCGGCGCCGACGGCGTGCACCTCGGCACCGTCGACAGGGTCGAAGGAAATAGAATCAAGCTGATCCGTGCCGACAGTGGCATCGGCCATCAGGGCGAGCACCATTATGTCCCGCGCGGTCTCGTCGCCGAAGTGGAAGGCGACAAGGTGCGGCTGACGGCCCGCGGCGACGTCGTCGCCGACTTGTTCGAGCAGGAGCAAAGCGGACAGCCGATCGGCTGATTGCCGCCCGAAAACTTGTCTCGCGCCCGCCTTTGGCTCCAATAGGAGTTGAAGGGGGGAAGCGAACATGCGCAAAGACCTGTTGCTGATCTGCGTCGCCGCGGGCCTGACGGCTTGCGGCCAATCCACCGACGAAGCGGCCGCGAACCAGGCCGCGGCCAACGCCGCCGCCGAAAAGCCGAGACCGGCTTATTGCTTCTTCAAGGACAGCGAAACCAAAGATTGGAAGGCAAAGCTCGACAAGATCGGCAATGTCATCGTCAGTGGCAAGGCCTATCGGTTGGACACGCGGTACAAGGCGCTGCTCAGTCCGGCTGTCGTGACTGGCGATAAAGCCAGCGTCGCGCCGACGCTCACCCAGAACGACACCGGTTACGGCGCGCCTGGAAACTGGTGGGATGTCGAGCAGACTATCCCGGACAGCCAGGCGGTTACGACGGTCACCGTCACCTGCGGCGATAAGACGCTCGCCACGCTCGACGTGCCTCGAAAAGGCTGACGCGCCGCTTGAAACCGGCCGTGAACGGGCCAAGGGTTGGAAGCATGAAGAAGGAGCGGCTGGCTGAGTCGCGGCCCGAGCGATGGACGCGGGCAGGCGATTATGTCGCGGCGATGGCCCGCAAGCGCGCCGCGCGCCCGTCGCGGCAGGCCCGCAGTGAGCCAGAAGCGCCGAGGGCGCTCCTTTCGACTCTACCGTTTTTGGCGCTCATCGCACTGCTCGGAATTCTCGCTGTGCTGATCATGATCGCGGCCTTTCCGGGCAGCCAGCCGCCGCCGAAGCCGGAGCGGGTCGCGGCTCACGAGCAAGGCGTCGCACCCAAAGGATGGTTCCAGAAGGCGCAGAAGGAATTTCACCGCTAGGTTCATTGCGCGGCAAGGCCGAAGGGCTCAGGGTTGTGCGATGCCTGCCGGCCTGCCCGTCGTCGCCGCCGCCCTGCTCGCCCAGGCGGCGAGCGCTCCACCGGCGACTCCGCCGCCGACCGGCAATCCGCCCGAAAAATCCTCTGCCGAGGATCCTTGCGCACCCGCGAAAGCGGCGAGCGACGACAGCCACATCGTCATCTGCGCTCCGCGGCCGAACGGTTATCGAATCAACCCGGACGTCATGGAAGCCAAACGCGAGCTGAAGAGCGGGGGACGCCCGCCGAGGCCGGGGGCGACTCCGAATACTGGCTGCCCGGTCGGGCCGATGGGCTGTCAGACTGCCGGGATCAATTTGCTCGCGGCGGGGATCACCGCGATCACGATGGCCGAGAAAGCGGTGAAGGGTGAAAATGTCGGCGAGATGTTCATCACCGACCCGCATCCGACCGAATATCAGCTCTACCAAATGGCCAAGCAAAGGCGCGAGGAGCGCGAGGCGGAAGCCGCCGACAAGGCTAGAGCAAAAGCCGCGGCCGCGGCGGTTCGGCAGCCACCTTCAATCCAGTCCGATGACCAATCGGTCCGGCGATAGCTTCGTCAGCAATGCCAGCCGCTGCCTGACCACCACATGCGGTCCGGCGTGCAATTCTGGTTATGCCGGACCCAGCGCGGGAAAGCGCGGTCCGGCCGGTCGTGCCACCAATCGTTGTAACTGTCCGAATCCCAGCTGCGGTTGATGTCGGGGTCATAATAGCCCCAGCCCCCGCCGAAAAACGCACACCGGCTGAAGTCGCCGTGTCCGCGCCCCCGGTGATGCCGATCGCGTCCGTCGCATCCGAAGGCCGGGAAGCCGTCGCGGGGCGACCGCTCCCTGACGAATGATCCTGGCGGCGCGCTTGGGCCGTTCCCGAATTGCGGGTTGCCGGTGAATGTCTGCGCCGACGCCGGCGAGACGAGGACGGCGGCGAGCGAGGCCGCCGGGACGAGCAAGACAGGTTTCATGCCGCTGCTCCTTTTCGAAATGTCCATGGACCCGGAACAAACGCGAAAGCCACGCGAATGGTCCGCCGTAATTTTTTCGAAACGGCTTCACGTTATGCTCAAACCCGATGCAAAGCTCGCTCGCCCGCTGTTTCAGAGGCTTGATGCCGCGGCGCGACACGCTGCGCCGCCAATTGGAGGCGTTGCGCGAGCGCGACGGCGAGAATTGCCGCCGATGCCGCCGTCCGATGCGCTTCGACCTGCCGGGCGGGCACGACTGCGCGCCGAAGCTCGAGCCAATCCGGTCCGGCGAGGATGCCGCGACGGCGGCGCTCGACAACCTCTGCCTGTGTCACCGCCGCTGCAACGCGGAACCCTGCGACATGACTGTCGAAGTGCTGGACCGACTGCAGCGCCGAACGCCGCCGAAGAGAATCAAAGCCCGCAAGCGCGCCGCGGCCTGAGACCGACCGCTCAGCCGGCCATTCTGGGCTGCCTCGCTGTCGAGCGGTTCATCAGGAAGCCGAGCACGATCGCGATCAGCAGGAGCGCCGGGACGTCGCCCGTCAGATGCCCGCCCATCGCCGGATTGCGCATCGCTTCCCACGCCATGATGAGCGCGTGGACGATGCTCGACCAGATCACGAACCAGATCAGCGAACGGTTCGCGCCAGGGTCGCGCGAGGCAAGGATCATGAACACGCCGAGAGTCGCGTAAACGCCGACGATCATCATGTAATAATCGTTGGAGGCGGGCGGTCCGGAGTGCCACGCCCAGCCCGACGGCCAGACGATGGCGAGCGGATAAATGAGGCAGAAGGCGATCCCGAAGACGATCAGCGCATAAGACAGAAGCTTGTTGTTGGGCATGGAATTCATTCCCCCCTCAAGCGGCGGACAGGCATGCATCCGTCGCCTTGCCGATTAGCATTTCACGTCCGTAATGTCGGGGTGAGAATCTGACGCGGCTTCACTTCCACAATTGCAGCGACCGGATCGCCGCGGGGATTTCGGGAGCGTCGTCGGGTCGCGAGATCACGCGCTCGACCATCCGCCACCCGCCGATCCTTTTCTTGCGCCACAGGTCCGTCATCCACATCGATCCCGACCAGTCGCGATCGTCCATCCGAGCTTCGAGCTCGAGCCGCGTCGCGAACAGCGCCAGCGCGCCGATCCGCCGGACATGGATGTCGCCGAAGCGGAAGGACGTGCAACGATAGCGCTCCTTCGCGGCGTCGAGCCAGCTCCGCTGGTCGAGGATCGCCGGCGGCTTCGAGCCGACGAGCAGGATGAAGTCGCGCGCGGTCAGTGCCTTCAATGTTTTCAGGTCACGCTGCACCCAGGCGCGCATCCAGCGATTTTCGAGCGTTTCGATGACGGGTGCGATGTCGGCCATTCGGCTTTCACCTAGACGAGCGACGCAGGGAGACAAGCCGGGAAGAAACGGTGCTTGCCGAGCGGAGCACCTGCCACCTTGGGGGAAGCGGCGATAACCAGCCGCTAACCCGCGGCGCGTAGATGTGCGGGCGTGGCGAGGCATTGGAAACCGCCGGGCAAGAACGACCGCATTCGCGCTGCGCGGAGCGGGCCGTGGGGACGTGCCGCAAAGCCATGCACCGGCGAAGCGCCTGCCCGAGGGGGCGAAGGCGGGGCTGGTACTGATCGCGGGAGCATGTCTGGGCCTTGTCGCGGGACTTTATTCGGCGCTTCGCCCGCTCGAGCCGGTCCAGCCCGGAGCGGAAATCGAGTGGAATGCGGTGCAGGCCGTGCCGACGCGCGCTCCGGGCGTGGAGGATGCCGCATGGCTCGCGCGGGCGGATGACGGGGCCGAGGTTGCGTCTGCCAGCAGAGCGGCCGCCGGTTCGCCGAGCGCCGTGCGGGCAAGCTTTGGTTATTGCAAATGGGGCGGCGGAACCAATTGCGTAGTCGACGGCGACACCTTTTGGATGAATGGCCAGAAGGTGCGGATTGCGGGGATCGATGCGCCGGAGACGCACCCGTCGCGATGCGATACCGAGGCGCGGCTCGGCAATCAGGCGACCGAGCGGCTTCACGCCTTGCTCAACAGCGGCGCGGTCACGATGACGAGCATCGACCGCGACCGGGACCGCTACGGCCGGTTGCTGCGCAACGTCGCTGTGGGCGGGCAGGACATCGGCGAGGCGATGATCGCCGCCGGCGTCGCGCGCGAATATGGGCGCGGCAGAAAGCCGTGGTGCTGACCTGAACACGAGAAGTTGAAGACCGGGGGTATCTGCCGGAACCCCCGGTCTTCGCCGCCGAAGCTGACGCCGCAGCGGTTCGCCCTTTGTGGCCCGTTCGCGTGCGCTTCGCCACCCCGTAATTTCCCATATGTCCAATCGCGGAACGCAGCGTCGCTACCCGCGCGCCGGAATCAGCGGCAGCGCAGGCTTCCGCGGGCGATCTCGCGGCCGAGGATCGCGCCGATCGAGCCGCCGAGCAACGTGCCGACCGTCGCCGATCCGCCGAGTCTGAGCTGGTTGCCGAGCAGCCCGCCGATCGCCGCGCCGACGATGAGGCCGGTCGTGCCGTCGCGGCGGCGGCAGTAATAGCGCCCGTCGCGGCCGCGATAGATGCGCTCGTTGCGGCCGAGGCGCCGCTCCCGGTAATTGCCGGGCCGGTAATAGCGGTCGGCGTAATAAGCGTTGTAGCCTGGCTCGTAGCGATTCCAGTCGTAATTGCGCGATCGCTGCCAGTCGCGGATTCGGTCGCGCTGGTGGGCGTGCCGGTCGCTGTGGTGCCGATCGCTGTGGTGCCGCTGCGCCAGCGCCGGCGCGGGCATCGCCGCCGGCATGGCGACGGCGGCCGTGGCGAGTGCGATCATCATCGTCTTCATGCGTCTTGCTCCTTCACTGTGCCAAACAACCGTCGCCGCCGCGGGCGGGTGTCTGCCAAACGGACGTGCGGAGCATTACGAGCGATGAGCGGAATGGTTGCTGGGAGTAACGGGACAACTCGTGGCGGCTGGTGCTTCTGGATTGCCGCGCTACGCTCGCAATGACGGTCAGCGTGGCTTCCAGTGCCCGGCATGCCCCGGCATGGCCGTGCGCTTCAGGGTAACCGATCGGTAAGGCGCCTCGCATAGAATTCTGTCCGTGATTACGATCAAGCGTTCCGTTCGCCGTCCGGCACCCGCGCCGCGCCCTTCGCGCATCCGGCGCGATCCCGTGCCGGTGAAGGCGCAAAAGGCGGTGAAGCCTTACCCGACCGAGCGGGAAATCTGGACGGTCGCAATCGGAGTCATCCTGTTCGCGCTGGCGATCGCCGTGATCACGGTCGCGGTCAGCGATTATACCAGTCATTGAGCCGCCGGGCCGCGCCGGCGCTTCTGTTTCACGCGAAGGCGCGAAGTCGCTCGAATCCGACACTCGAATTTCCGGATTCGGGGGTTGTCGGATATGTCGGAATCCTATTCGCACGCCGGGCGCCGGGATGAGCAGAGATCGACGCATCGAAAGAGCCGGAGGCCGCCTGGAGAGCGACTCGGGACGGACGTTGGCAGCCGGAATCCTACTTTGGAAGGGCTATCGGATTCGCGCGTCCTTCGACGAGTTCAAGATGAGCGGATGCGGAGGTGCGAAGCGCTGATGAACCGGGATCACCCAGAAAATCGGGTCAGGCTGCGCGCGGGCGCACGCCAGGGGCGGGAATGCCCCTCAGCAGCCCTTCGGTGCTCAAATCCTCGTCGATTTCGGGCCAGTGGATTCCATATCCCGCACCGGCGACCTCCCAATGGGTGCGCTGCTCGGGCGTAGCGTTCAGGAGGCGCGGGTAATAAGCGAGCGGCACGGAGATCGTGCGTCCGTCCATCAGATCGACGATGATCCGATCGGAATCGAAGCGCACGTCAGCGACCCGTTCGTCAGCGGCTTCCGCCTAAATACCCATTCCAGGCCTCCAGCAATGTGGACCGGTGGTCGCGCTCGCGATCAGGCGGGGGCGGCAGAGTCGAAGGCGGAGTTCTGATTCAGATTTGCGATTCTACTGCTTCATCCAGCAATTCCGCTGCACGATGTAGCAATTCGTTCAAGGTGTGATCGGACGTTGTCCGAAATGCAAGCAGCATCAGCATCGCTTGTATTCCTTGCAGCACTGGGACAAGTTCATCCTGACCAATACTGCTCATCGCACAGCTGCCAGTTCCAGCATCATTTCGCCGGCGACGTCTGCGTTTCGCATCAGGAATCCGTTCCAGCTCACTCGCTTGTTACGGTAGTCGCGGAACTCTCCGGTCGCAGGATGAAGCAGCCAACGGAAGCTGGTTAAGCGAGACCGGAAAACGATGAGCGATCCTTTAGCCGCATAGTCGTAGAAAAATGCACCGTCGGACGCCGTGCACCACTCCGTAAAGTTGCCCCACCAGTACATCGCGGCAGGAGAAAGTGGCACGCCAACGAGCCAACGATCATTTTCGAGGATTACTCGACTGTGGGGCTTAACGTCCTCTGGAATGTTTTCGAGCATCTCGGCTCCCCTGCGAGGCCGATACTTGATCGGTTTCGACAGCTGATCAAGACCAAAAGAGGATCGTTTTCAATTATTTATCTGGTATGTTCCTTGCCCATCAAGGAATCTGATTGTTCCGTCGTCTTCGAGCTCCTGGAGACAGCGACTAATGGTTTGTCCAGGCGTTTCGCCACCTCCGCCGCAATCTGTCTCAATGTGATCTTGCTCGTTCGCGAGTAGATCCTGGCGTGTGAATACTCCGTTTGCGCTTCTTGCTGCCTCCCGTCGTACCGCAGCCTCAACGGCTTCCTTCCAAGTCATAGCTGCCTCCTTTTGCAAAGAGGAGATCAGAACGAAAAGTTTCGCGCAAGTGGGCGCTCACAAGAGCACTCCTTGAGGTTGCTTCGCACTGTGCTTTGGGTCGGCACAAAGAGCCGCGCAAAATACGGCCGCATCGTCCAGCAAACGACGAAGGTTAGGTTCGCCCGTCTCCTTTGACCTTTTCAATGGCTTCGCGCCGCGAGCGATGAGAGCTCGATTACCTGGGGCGACCCCTTCATCAAAGCCGTAGTCGACGGCAAAAAGTGGAATTTGCAGCTTGAGCGCTTCTTCACCTGCTGCGCGTGTTCCTCCTTTCTCACCAGCTTCCACCACGATCATTGCGCACGAAAGACCCATAATGACCTTGTTGCGAGCCATGGCGTGATACGATTTCCAGACAGTCCTCGGCTCAAACTGACTCACAATCAAAACACGATCCCAATCCCAGACATCTCTTAATTCGGCTGGAATTCGGAAGTGATTGAAGCCTTCGGGCAAAACGAGAATTGTTGCACCCCCATTTTCTAACGCCTCGCGATGTGTAGCACGATCGACTCCGCGCGCGTTCCCAGACGTTACAACAAACGAGTTCTTGCATGCGGTTCGTGCGCACAGGGCGGCTGCATCGATGCCCTTTTCGGACGCGTCGCGTGCACCACAAAAGCTGATCGAGTGCTCATAAATGAGGCTCACATTACCTTGAACAAAAATTCTCTCGGGCGAGTGCTTTCCGAGGAGTCGTCGTAGGCGCGCAGGATAGTCCGCGTCCTCAAGATTGAGCAAACGGATTGACGGGAGATCGCTCACACGTTGTCCTTATCCCCCCGAGATTTGGAGACTGCGAGGCAATGCAGGGTGGATGCCCCTGCCTCCTGGAGCTTGGACGCGACAAAGTGCACGGTTGCACCTGACTGATACATGTCATCGATGATCAGGACTCTGCGACCTTTCAGGTCGACATCGACCGTCATTCCGACCTGATCAAGGATTGCCCATTTCTCGGAGGCCCCCTTGTCCTTGATAGTGTCTTTCTTTCCAGCCCAGAAGACGCGTTCAGTGATATTCTCTATTCCCAACTCGGTAGCGAGAGCTTCCGCCAGCTTGCAAGGGACACTTTTCTTTCCGGGCGTGGACGAAGGGATAGCCGTCACCGCATCAATGCGAGCGTTGCTTAGCAGCCGTTGAAACGTTTCTACCAAGATTGTGGCTAATCGAACAATTGCTTCCTCATCGTCGCGCCACTTCGCTCTGTATTCGAGCTCTCCAACTTCCGAGCGATGATCATCTGTCTGGTGCTCGCATGTGGCGACACACGAGTCGAGCAGCGATCGGATGAAAACCACATCGCGATTTGCATCAATCCATGCCGAGACTTCGTCGAATTCGGTCGCTGTTTTGATCGTCCGAGAATATCCGTACTTGTTCGAGAAGATGCGCCAAGGGAAGAGCGTCCCGATGGTCTCGGTGAATGGGACATTGAAATATCCGACTGGCCCGCTGGGCGCCGACTTCAATGCCTTTTGGTGCGTCGAACCAAAGCAAATGCGCTTCGGCGTCTTAGCAGTCAGTTCATCAAATCGCTTCTTCGTTATCTTCGAATTGAGGAGGTCCCACAGGGTTTGAAGATCGACCACAACGCGCGCTCCAGCAATGGGGCGGCCGAGTTCCGCACCGCGTGAGAACAAAAGTAGAACGAAAGTGTCCTTAATTCAACCTCATTCGGCCGCCACTCCAGCCGCAGAGAACATATCCCCACCTTCGCTCTCGGCTTCGGACGCCGGATCATTCGCCGCCTTCGCCTTCATCCTGCGGTCGAAATTGTCCCACACCTCGTTCCAGTTCCCCCGCGTCGCGGCCTTGGAATATTCGGTCGCCCTCGTCTCGAAGAAATTGGCGTGCTCCACCCCGTTGAGCATCGGGGCCAGCCACGGCAGCGGGTGCTCGTCGACCATGTAGATGGGCGCGAAGCCGAGCTGGCCGAGGCGCCAGTCGGCGATGTAGCGGATGTATTTCTTGATGCCCTTGGCGGTCATGCCTTCGACCGGGCCCATTTCGAACGCGAGGTCGATGAACGCGTCCTCCAGCCGGACGGTCTTCTGGCACGCCTCGATGATCGCGTCCTTGACCGCTCCGGTGAGGCAGTTGCGCTCCTTCACGAAGGCGTGGAACAGGCGGATGACGCCCTCGCAATGGAGGCTCTCGTCGCGGATCGACCAGCTGATGATCTGGCCCATGCCCTTCATCTTGTTGAAGCGCGGGAAGTTCATCAGCATGGCGAAGCTGGCGAAGAGCTGAAGCCCCTCGGTGAAGCCGCCGAACATGGCGAGCGTCTTGGCGATGTCCTCGTCGGTGTCGACGCCGAACTGCTGAAGGTAATCGTGCTTGTCCTTCATCTCCTTGTACTGGAGGAAGGCGCTGTACTCGCTCTCGGGCATGCCGATCGTGTCGAGGAGGTGCGAGTAAGCCGCGATGTGCACCGTCTCCATGTTGGAGAAAGCAGTCAGCATCATCTTGACCTCGGTCGGCTTGAACACGCGGCCGTATTTGTCGTGGTAGCAATCCTGCACCTCGACGTCGGCCTGGGTGAAAAAGCGGAAGATTTGCGTGAGGAGGTTGCGTTCGTGCGGGGTGAGCTTCTGCGCCCAGTCGCGGCAGTCCTCGCCCAGCGGCACTTCCTCGGCCATCCAGTGGATCTGCTGCTGGCGCTTCCAATAATCGTACGCCCAGGGATATTCGAAGGGCTTGTAGGTCTTACTGGCTTGCAACAGGGACATGGGCGTTACTCCTCACTGAAATATAGGGACTTCGCGCGCGGGCGCGAAGGGCAGAAGGGGGGAATGGGTTCACGCGAAGGCGCGAAGAAGAAGGGAAGGCGCGAAGAGGGGCCGAAGCTCCTTCGCGCCTTATTTCCTTTCCTTCGCGCCTTCGCGTGAGAAAAAGCGGTTGAGCCGCTGCTCGGCTCGGGAGGAAGGGCTGGGTTCCCGCTTTCGCGGGAATGACGGGGTTGGGGCGGCGCATCAGTTGATCCTCCGCGCGCGGACGTTGATGATTCGGTCCTTGTAGATGGTGCGGGTTTTGCGGGCGCCGACGCCCAAAAAGACGATTCCGACGAAATAGCCGAAATCGTACCAGCCGCCGTTGTTGGGGACGGCGTAGATGGCGACGTCGGGCACGAACAAGGAGACGATCCAGGCGACGGGGAAGATGAAGCCGTGCCACAGGCCGAGCCAGAAGCCGGGCGCATCTGCGGAGACGGCGTCCGGTTGCTGCTGGGCAGCGCAGGCGGCGAGGGCGAGGAAGGAGAGGAGGGGGGCCAGCTTAAAGCCCTCCCCCTTGTGGGGAGGGTTTGGGTGGGGGCGCGTCAGCTGCGTAAGCAGGTGACGCCACAAACGATTCTTTTCGGCCGCGTCCGCGGCCGGCCCCCCTCCAACCTCCCCCACGAGGGGGGAGGCTTTGCCTGGTGCGCGCTTCGACCTGCTCATCGCGACCCGCTCCGCATCATGTCGGCCTCGGCCTTGGTTGGATGATAATCGAGCGCGCCGAGGGCGTGGATGGCCATGATCGCGGCGACGACGAACAGCAGGACCGCGCCCTGATTGCCGTAGCTGTTCGGGCCAGAGCCATCGTCGACCGGCTTGCGGCGGTAGAGGAACACGCTGGCCGCGAGCAGCACGACCGCGACGCCGAGCTCGATCATCCGGCCGGTGGTCATGACCCGCCCGCCATCGCCACCACCTGGTCGAGGCGGTTGGCGTAATTCTCGATCACCGCGGCGGTGCGCTGGACGTAGGTGCGGGCATCGTCCCAGCGGCGCTGCTCGATCGCCTCGCGCACGCCGGGCAGGGTCTTGGCGCCATAGCCGGTGAGCGTGCCCGGCGCGTAGATTAGGTTCTTGAACCACGGGCGGCCCGGCAGGCCCTGAGGATCGAGCAGGAGCTGGGCGATGTTGGCAAGGCTGGCGTTGATTCGTGCCTGCGTCGCGGGCGGGAGCTTGTCCTCGCCGGCGAGCATCGAATCCGCGTCGCCCGCGGCGCGCTTCAGATGGTCGATGGCGTTCTGCAGCGGAAGCATGTCGATCAGCGGGGTGACGCCCTTGTCGGCGGGAGCGGTCGTCGGATCGTAAGGCTCGGAGGACAGCTTGAAATCGCCCTCGCGGCTGAGGTTGGCGAGCGCGCGGTCCTTCTCGCGCTGCTTGTCGGCGAGCTTCATCACCTCGTCGAGATAGGTCGAGACCGAGCGCGCGAAATCGGAATAGCGCGCGGGGACGCGGGTCCCGTCGGCGGCGCGGAGCACCATGCGCCCGACGACCTTCGACAAAGCGGCGCCGTAGGCGAGGCCCGGATCGTCGAAGTGCATCACGTGATAATAAGTGTCGTAGGCGGAGTGATAGCTTCCGCCGGAGAAATCCTCGCCGCCGAAGCCGAGGTTCACCGACGCGATTCCCAAGTGCTGGACGAAGGGCGAATAATCGGAGCCGGAGCCGAGCGGTCCGATCGGGAGGTCGCCGCCCGATTTCGCCGCGGCGACGAGGTCGTCGCGGACCGAATCCGGGTTGGCGTAGTCGCGGGCGAGAATTCGGGCGCGGGCGCGCTCGGTCACCGGGACGCCGGTCTGCGGGTCGAGCACGTCGCCGGCCGCGGAGTCGACGAAATGCTGCAGCTCCTGGCTGCCCTCGGCGTAGAGATAGCCGCGGCCGTTATTGTCGGTATTGATGTAGATGAGCGCCTTGCGCTTCAGCTCGTCGGAATGCTCCTCGGCCCATTCGGTCGAGCCGAGCAGCGCCGGCTCCTCGGCGTCCCAGCTCGCGTAGACGATGGTCCGCGCCGGGCTCCATCCCTGGCGGTGGAGCTGGCCCAGCGCCTTGGCTTCGTTCATCAGCGCGACGTGGCCGGTCAAAGGGTCGGCGGCGCCGAACACCCAGCCGTCGCGGTGGTTGCCGCGGACGATCCACTGGTCGGGGTGGGTGCTGCCGCGGAGCATCGCGATGACATCGTAGGCGGGCTTCAAGGACCAGTTGGACTTCACCGCGAGATGGACCTTCACCGCGTCGGTCCCGCCCCAATGGTAAGCGAGCGGCAGGTCGCCGCGTTCGTCGCCGGTGACGACGGGCCCACCGAGACCGGCCATGATCTTCGACGCGTCGGCGTAGGAAATCGGGAGCGTCGGGATCTTGAGGATCGTCGTCGCCGTCTCGCGGGTCAGCCGCTTCGCGTTCGCCGTCGCGCCGATGCCGGGCGTCAGCGGGTCGCCCGGATATTTGGTCATGTCGACGACCGAGCCGCGCTGGACGCCGTGCGGCGGGCGAGCGCCGCCTTTCGGATAGGGATCGCCTTCGGCGTAACCGTCGTCCGCCGGATCGGAATAAATGAGGCAGCCGACCGCGCCATGCTCCTGCGCCAGCTTGGGCTTCAACCCGCGCCAGCCGGCGCCGTAGCGCGCGAGCACGATCTTGCCCTTGACGCTGATGCCGCGCCGCTCGAGCGCGGCATAGTCGTCGGGCATGCCGTAGTTCACATAAACCACCGGCGCGGTGACGTCGCCGTCGCCCTGGAAAGCGACGTAGGGCGGAAGCGCCTTGGCGAGATTCTCGGGCGTCAGGCTCGGGTCTTCGGGAATGGGCGGTTCCTGGCCGCCGAGAGTCACGCGCTCCGGCGCGACCAGCTCGAGCGTCGTCGAGATGGGCGTCGGATAGAGGACGTCGAAGCGTTCGATATGCGCGTCCCAGCCCCATTGCTTGAACAGCGCCAGCGTCATCTCCGCATTGGCCTTGTCGTGCGGCGAGCCGACATGGTTCGGCTCCGACGACATCTGCTTCAGCCATTGCTGCTGCTCGGCGGGGCTGATGAGGGCGTCGAACGATCGCTCGAGCGCCTGCCGGCCGGGCGCGGGAGCGGCGAACGCCGGCATCGCGCAAAGAGCAAGAGCGGCCGAAGCCAGGAACGCGGAACGGTTGAGCCTCATCGCTTGAATATCCCCCCACCGAAAACGGGCGCAGGCGCGCCGTGACCCGGCGCGCGCCCAGGAAAGCCGGAGACTATTCGAGCCCATGCGACTTTTCTACATCAAAGCGGGCGGGCGGGGAATCAGTTGGGGATAAAAAACCACAAGGTATGGGGATAAGGCCACACGCTGACCGCTAGATGATGTTGCGGCGAAGTTGCGACCGAGTCTCCACGCCGCTCGCGGCGAGCCGCCCGTCGACGCTTGCCCGTGCCAAAGTGGGACAATGTCCCAGATGAGTCCAGGAAAGGGTCGTTAATGCGGGTTTAACCATCCTGTCATGTTCGTTACGCTCGCCGGTTCAGTGCTGAGTCGTTGTGAAAAGGGGGTTTTCCACATGGGCAACAGGGTTACGTTCCGCACCGCGCTGCTTACCACGGCGGCACTCTCCATCGCGATCACCGCCGCTCCGGCATGCGCCGCCGATCCGGGCAGTTCGGATACCAATCCGAACATCGTGATCCGCGACGGCATCAATCCGAACCAGCCGGCCCCGGGCGGCGATCTCGATACCGGCGTCACCGGCATCGGCCAGATCACGACCGACCTCGGCGGAGGCTTCGTGGGCCTGTGCACCGGAACCCTGATCAATCCCAGAACCGTCATTTTCGCGTCGCACTGCGTGAACGAGCTGCCGGCCAACGCCTATGGCGCGGCGTCCGGCGGAGTCGGGATCAGCGTCGGTTTTTCGGCGGACAATTTTCCCGCTTTGCTGAGCTGGCTGCTTGGCAGCGGAGGGCCGCGGTTTGGGACCAATACCAACCTCAACATCTATAATATCGAACAAATCTGGTACGACCCGCGCGCGCTGCAGAATCCCAACGCGCGTGGGTTCCTCGAGGCCGACATCGCGCTCGGGACGCTCGATACGCCCGCGTTCGGCGTGCCGACCTGGGCTTTGCTCTTCTCGCCGCTGACGGAGGAAGAGCATGTTTCGATCGTGGGCTATGGACGCGCCGGCAATGGAACCGGCGGCGACAGCTTCGGCATCGACTTCAGGCGCCGGGCGGCGGAGAACATGGTGTCGTTCCTCGGCTCGCTCGACACGACCGACGGGTTCCTGTTCGGCGTCACCGACGGCCTTCCGCAGAATCTGTACATGACCGATTTCGACGACCCGAACTTCGGGACGGCGACGGCGAACCCGTTCGACTTCAACATCTTTGGCGGAGCCGCCACGCCGCGGGAAGGCATTACCGCGGGCGGCGATTCCGGCGGCCCGTTGATCGTCGACCAGAAATACGATCGTCCGGTGGTTGCCGGCGTGCTTTCGGGCGGATCGCGCTTTTTTGGCCCGCAGCCGGGCGCCAGCTACGGCACGACGAGCATCTACCAGCCTTTGTACCTGTTCTGGGACGCGATCGTCGCCAACAACCCTTATGTCTATGCCGACAACCGGCCCGGCAATGCCGACTGGATGGATCCCAAGCACTGGGTGCAAGCGATGGATCCCAATTACATGATCGACCAGAACGGGCAGCTGGTGAACGGCCTTCCGGATACGCCGGCGCTCGGCGTTTCCGGTGACGGCGCGACCTTCGGGCAGGTTTGCTTCTTCGACATCTGCAGCGATCCGCAAACCGGCGTAGCCCCGACGGGGAATGGCAAGCCGATCTTCGTTCCGGGTGGTCCGGGGACGAAGAATTTCGTGCCCAACAACGTCGTCGGCAATCCCGCTCTCGGCATCCGGTCGCATTATTACGATGTGACCCTGTCGGCGCCCGGCACGACCCGGCTGAACGATTCGGTGACGATCGACCGCCTGACCGTGAAGGGCTTCTCCCGGCTGGATATTCAGGACGCAGGCAGCCTCAAGGTGTGGGGCGACATGACCCAGGTTTCCGGGTGGACCAACGTCGACGGCCTGCTCACCACGGGCGAGGCCCTGTACGTGACGGGAATCCTGTCCGGCAGCGGCGTGCTCGACCCGACCTATCTGACGGCGATCAACACCATCGTCTCGCCGGGGAGCGACAATGATCCCTCCACGCTGACCGTCAAAGGCGACGTGATCCTTTCATCGGGGTCGACGCTCGCCATCGATGTGAATCGCAACGGTTCGGACCTGTTCAACGTCGTCGGGGATTCATTGAACAACGGCATACTCGCGCTCGACGGCGGGACGGTCATCTTCAGCAAGGCCAAGGGCGCCAAGCCGAGGGATGGCGATACGTTCACCTTCGCTTCGGCGGCGGGCGGAGTCGACGGAACCTTCGGGAACGTCGCCTCGCTGCTCGGGAATCTTCAGCCGGTCCTGACTTACGGTCCGAATGACGTTGTGGCGAAGCTCCGCGCGGGCCGCTTCATCGACTTCCTGACGAACGC
The DNA here is from genome assembly GCA_035701045.1 of Sphingomicrobium sp. Taxonomy (GTDB): domain Bacteria; phylum Pseudomonadota; class Alphaproteobacteria; order Sphingomonadales; family Sphingomonadaceae; genus Sphingomicrobium. The sequence continues at coordinate 99,619 of DASSOB010000003.1, forward strand.
CAATTCGCTCGTCACGGCGTTCGCCAATGCGTTCGACGCGCTTCGGGGAAGCTCCTACAGCAACCTCTCTGGCCTCTACGGCAACCTCGACCTGATGTCGCCGGACGCGGTCGCGGCGACGTTCGAGAATCTCGCGCCGCGGATTTCGAACGAAACCATGACGCTGCAAGACCGGCAAAGCAAAACGATGCTCACTACGGTATCGAACCGCCTGTCGATGCTGGGCACGCCGCAGCAGACGGGCCTTAGCGTTTACGGAACGCCGTCGGCGTTCGGTCTGCGCGATCAGGGCGTGTACCGCCAGGGCATGACCGATCTCGGCATGTCGCATTCCTACGCCGAGGGTCTGCCGAGCGGCATATCGGCCTTCGTCGCCGGCGGCAGCAACGCGCATTCGTCGGCGTATGGCGGCGCGGCGTTCGGACAGGGCGAATTCTCGACCTATATGAGTTCCGGTCTCGAATATCGGGTGGCGCCGCGGCTCACGTTCGGCACCGCGATCGGTTATGCCGAGGGCAGCTCGGCTCCCGGCGCCGATCAGTCGAAAACCAAGACCAGCCAGGTCGCGATGTACGGCTCCTACCGCCTCGGCGGTGGCGCCTATGTCGGCGGCCTGGCGGCGGCCGAAACCAGCAGCGCCGAAATGTCGCGCAACGTTTCGACCGGCGACACGGTGCTCGATCTCACCGGCGCGACCCGGTCGCAGCGTTACACGGCGAGCATCGAAGCGGGCGTGAATGTCGGCGTCGCGGACAAGCTCATGCTGACGCCGCGGGCGCAGCTCGCTTACTCGAACTACCATCTCGACGGCTTCCGCGAGAATGGCGGCGAGGCCGCGTTGCAGATGGACGATCTGCGGCTCCAGAAGGTCGAGGCGCGTATCGGCGCCAAGCTCACGGGCAGCGCGTCCCTGGGCAAGGGGTGGTCGTTCGTTCCCGAGCTCGAGGCCAATTACGTCCGCGTCGTTTCGGGCGCGAATGACGGTATGGCGGTGCGCTTCGCCAATGCCGCCGATTACCGCTTCTTCCTGCCGATCGCCGACGGTGGCCGGTCGAGGGGCGAAGTCCGCGGCGGGCTGCGGCTGACGAACGGCCCGCTCGAACTCGGCACCGCCGTTCAGGCGAGCGTCGGCGGCGGCGCCCTCGACGACCGCCGGGCGACAGCGGACGTGACGTTGCGGTTCTGAAGCTGGCGATTCAGAAGTGAATGGGACCCACCAAAGCCTCCCCCACAAGGGGGGAGGCTTTGGATTGCCGACTCACTGGCAGGCCAAACACTCGTCGTAATCGGTGGTGGATTGCACCGGGATCTCGCGGAGCTCGGGGGTGTTGTCGGTTTCGACGCCGCCGGCGAAGCCCGCGCGCTGCACGGACTTGCTGCGGAGATAGTAGAGCGACTTGATGCCGAGCTCCCAGGCGCGGAAGTGCAGCATCAGCAGGTCCCATTTGTCGACGTCAGCGGGGATGAACAGGTTCAGCGACTGCGCCTGGTCGATATAGGGCGTGCGGTCGGCGGAAAGCTCGATCAGCCAGCGCTGATCGATCTCGAAGCTGGTTTTGAACACGTCCTTTTCTTCCTGGGTCAGGAAGTCGAGATGGGCGACCGATCCGCCGTGCTCGAGGATCGAGTTCCAGACCTTGTCGCTGTCCTTGGACTTGGATTCGAGCAACTGCCTGAGGTGCGGGTTCTTGACCACGAACGAGCCCGACAGGGTCTTGTGCGTATAGACGTTGGCCGGGATCGGCTCGATGCAGGCCGAAGTTCCGCCGCAGATGATCGAGATCGACGCGGTAGGCGCGATCGCCATCTTGCACGAAAAGCGCTCCATCACGCCCATGTCGGCGGCGTCGGGGCACGGCCCGCGCTCCTTGGCGAGCATCATCGAGGCTTCGTCGACCTGCGCGCGAACGTGCTTGAAAATCTTGAGGTTCCAGCTCTTCGCCATCGCCCCTTCGAACGGGATTCCGCGCGCCTGGAGGAAGGAGTGGAAGCCCATCACGCCGAGACCGACGCTGCGCTCGCGCTCGGCGCTATATTTGGCGCGGGCCATCTCGTCGGGCGCGCGGGCGATGTAATCGCTGAGCACGTTGTCGAGGAAGCGCATCACGTCCTCGATGAAAGTCTTGTCGCCATGCCACTCGTCCCAGGTCTCAAGGTTGAGCGAGCTGAGGCAGCAGACCGCGGTGCGGTCGGCGCCGAGATGGTCCTTGCCGGTCGGCAGCGTGATCTCGGAGCAGAGGTTCGAGGTCGTCACCTTGAGGCCGAGGTCGCGGTGATGCTTCGGCATCGACCGGTTCACCTGGTCGATGAAGATGATGTAGGGCTCGCCGGTCGCAAGCCGGGTCTCGACCAGCTTCTGGAAGAGGGCGCGGGCGTCCACGGTGCCGCGAACGCTCTGGTCCTTGGGCGAACGAAGCTCGAACTCGGTGCCTTCGCGGACCGCCTCCATGAACTCGTCGGTGACCAGCACGCCGTGGTGGAGGTTCAGCGCCTTGCGGTTGAAGTCGCCCGACGGTTTGCGGATTTCGAGGAATTCCTCGATCTCCGGATGC
>DASSOB010000004.1:0-20493 GCA_035701045.1 Sphingomicrobium sp.
GGCTGGAGCAGGAGGAGAAGCAGGAATCCTCGCGCCAGCGCACGCTCGACCGGGAGCTGGAATGGATCCGCCAGTCGCCCCGCGCGCGCCAGGCCAAGAGCAAGGCGCGCATCACCGCCTACGAGAACCTGCTCGCCGAAAGCGGCCAGCAGGCGCAGGGGCAGGCCCAGATCGTCATCCCGCCGGGCCCGCGGCTCGGCACGCTCGTCATCGAGGCGAAGGGCGTGGCCAAGGCCTACGGCGACAAGCTGCTCTTCGAGGACCTGTCTTTTACCTTGCCCCCCGGGGGCATCGTCGGGGTCATCGGACCGAACGGCGCCGGCAAATCGACCCTGTTCAAACTGATCACGGGGGCCGAGAAGCCGGACTCGGGCGAGATCGACATCGGCCCGACGGTTCACCTCGGCTATGTCGACCAGAGCCGCGACCATCTCGACAATTCGAAGAACGTCTGGGAAGAGATTTCGGACGGCCTCGACTACATGAAGGTCAACGGCCACGACCAGTCGACGCGCGCCTATGTCGGCGCCTTCAATTTCAAGGGCCAGGACCAGCAGAAGAACGTCGGGAAGCTGTCAGGCGGCGAGCGCAACCGCGTCAACATCGCCAAGATGCTGAAGCGCGGCGGCAACGTGCTGCTGCTCGACGAACCGACCAACGACCTCGACGTCGAGACTCTGGGCGCGCTCGAGGAAGCGATCGAGAATTTCGCCGGCTGCGCCGTGGTGATCAGCCACGACCGCTTCTTCCTCGACCGCCTCGCCACGCACATCCTCGCGTTCGAAGGCGACAGCCACGTCGAATGGTTCGAGGGCAACTTCCAGGCCTACGAAGAGGACAAGGTTCGGCGCATGGGCGAGGAAGCCACGCGGCCCCACCGGACGAGCTATCGGAAGCTGACGCGGTAGCTCTCCTTGCCGCTCAGGCGGCCCAGTCGCTCGTCGCTTGCTCCGCAGCTACGGGATCGTCGACGACCAGGATCAGCCGGTTGGCGTGATCGCTGTACTGGGTTTCGATGTTGACGCCGGCGTCGGCGAGCGCGCGCGAGATTGCGCCCAATTGACCGGGCACGTCCTGCTTGAGGCGCCTGATCAGAACGGGGCGGATGGTCGCGGTCCCGAGACCCGCGTCTGCGAGAGCGCCGGCGGCCGCTTCGCCGTCTTCCACCAGGAAATGGGCGTGGCCGATTCCGCCAACGGTGAACACGCCGCCGCCTTCGAGGCTCACACCGGCCGAACCCAACGCTTCTCCAAACCGAGCAAGCGAACCGGGGCTTGCGGGAAGATCGATCGCGACGTCAAACATGATGACCTGTTACTGGAAGCCGCGATAAACGTTCAACCCGGCTGCCGTGCTGGACGGCGGCTCGACTAATGTGACATCGGCGCCCGGAATGAATCACGCCGACCCTGACCAGCACGAACAGATAACGACGGGAATCCTCTGCCGGATCGGCATGGGGATTTGTTTCTCGACCATGGGGGCGATGCTGAAGCTGGCGTCGACGAAGGGGCTCAATGCGCCGGAGCTGGTTTTCTACCGGTCGCTGTTCAGCCTTCCGGTGGTGCTCTTCTGGGTGTTGAAGCGCGAAAGCCTGGCGATGCTCCGGCCGAACAACCCGCTGGCGCATGTGTGGCGGAGCGGGCTCGGGTTGCTGTCGATGGGGCTGACCTTCCAGGCGCTGATCCTGCTGCCGCTCGCCGAGGCGACCGCAATCAATTTCACGGCTCCGATTTTCGCGACGATTCTCTCATTTCTGGTCCTCCGCGAGTTCGTCGGCGTGCACCGATGGGGGGCGGTCGTCATTGGCTTCATCGGGATCCTCATTGTCGCGCGGCCCGGCGGATCGAGCCTGCCGGTTCTCGGGGTGGTCATTGGCCTTCTCGCCGCTCTGGGTCAGGCGGGCGTCACGACGACGCTCCGCCAGATTCAGCGGAGCGAGAACATTTCCGCCATCGTCTTCTGGTTCGCCGTGGCGGGGGTTGTCGTGGGCGGTCTGTTCATGCCGGTCTTCGGCCGCTGGCATTCCGCGGAGGCGATGCTCTTCGTGCTCATCGGTGGCATTGCCGGCGGGTCCGGCCAGCTGTTCATGACGGCTTCGCTCCGCGCGCCCGTGTCCGCCGTTGCGCCCTTCGACTATCTCCAGATCATCGGCGCCACGATTTACGGATGGCTGCTGTTTTCCGACGTGCCCAGCCAACACACGATCGCCGGCGCGGGCCTGATCACGGCGAGCGGGCTCTATATCGCATGGCGCGAGCATCAGCGGCGCATACGCAAGGCCGCGGCCACCGTTCCCGCGGTCTGACGCCGCTGATGAGCATCAAATATCCCCCTGGCCGTTGCGGCGACGTTTCAAGCGGCTAAGACCAGCTCTCCATTGTGATGGGGAGCTTGCCATGCGTCGTCGGACCTTTCTTGCCGCCGTTCCCGCCGTAGCCATCGGAGCGGCGCTGGAAGCGCAGACGCCGCGAGGGCCGGGATCGGGCAAGAGCAGCGGCTCGGCGCCGACGGTCGAGGGCGACATGCCCGCGTTCGAACCCGCAGGCGCGGAGACCTTCATCCGCCTCGATGTCCACGCCGGCGACCGGCCAGTAGGGGCCAGCTTCGCCTCACGCTCCGCCGTGTACGGCCGCAACGGCGCCGCGGGGGCCGCTCAGCCGCTCGCGGTGCTGGCCGGGATCGAGATGCTGAAGAAAGGCGGATCGGCTGCCGACGCAGCGATCGCGATCAACGCCTGCCTCGGATTCCTCGAGCCGACCAGCAGCGGCATCGGCGGCGACGTCTATGCGATGATCTGGGACCCCGCGCAAAAGAAGGTCGTCGGATTGGCGGGATCGGGACGGTCGCCGAGGGGCCTGAGCCTGGAAACGGTGCGCTCGCGGGCGAAGAACGGGGCGATACCGCCGCTTGGCGCCGTCGCTGTATCGGTGCCGGGGGCGCTCGACGGCTGGTGGACGCTCCACCAGCGCTACGGCAAGCTCAAATGGGCCGAGCTGTTCGAGCCGGCCATCGCTTATGCCGAGAACGGCGTGCCGGTGCCGGAAGTGATCAGCTATTACATGCGGCGCGGCATGGCGAATTTCGTCCGCCCGGGCATGGGCATCGAAGAGACCGCCAATGCCGTCCACACCTTCGGCAAGGGCCCGGGCGTCGGCGAAATCTTCCGCAATCCCGACCTTGCGCGCACCTACCGAATGATTGCCCAGGGCGGGCGGGACGCTTTCTACGACGGGCCGATCGCCGACACGATCGAGAAATATTTTCGCCGGATCGGCGGGTGGATGACGCGCGCGGACCTCGCCGCGCAGCACGCCGTTTGGACCACGCCCTACCAGACCGACTATCGCGGCGTGACGGTCCACGCGATCGGTGAGAACACGCAGGGCATCGCGACCCTCGAAATGCTCAACATGATCGAGCATTTCGACATGCGCGGCGCGGGGTTCCAGTCGCCGCTGTCGATCCACCTCCAGGCGGAGGCCAAGCGGCTCGCCTACGAGGATCGCGCCCGATATTACGCCGATCCCAATTTCTCGAAGGTCCCGGCGGCCTATCTCGTTTCGAAAGCCTATGCAGCCGAGCGGGCGAAGCTGATCCGGCCCGACCGGATCAATCCGCATGTCTCCCCGGGTCAGGCGCCCTCGCATGGCGACACGACCTATTTCACGGTCGCCGATTCGAACGGGATGATGGTGTCGCAAATCCAGTCGAACTTCCGCGGCATGGGCTCGGGGCTTGTGGCGGACGGGCTCGGCTTCATGTTCCAGGACCGGGGGCAGCTGTTCAGCCTTAAGGACGGCCATCCGAATATCTATGCGCCGGGCAAGCGACCATTCCAGACGATCATTCCGGGCTTCGCGACTCGCGATGGAGCGCCGTGGATGTCGTTCGGAGTCATGGGCGGCGACATGCAGCCGCAGGGACAGACCCAGATCATCGTCAATCGCGTCGATTACGGCCTGGACGTTCAGGCCGCGGGGGATTCGCCGCGCTGGCACCACGAAGGCTCGTCGCAGTCGATGGGGGAGGATGCGCCGGGCCTCGGGCCGATCGGCTTGCTTCGGTTGGAAACCGGAATCCCCGAGCGCACGCGCCGCGCGCTGGCGGACATGGGCTGGAAGATCGGCGAACCGGATGGAGGGTTCGGCCGCTATCATTGCGTCGAGCACCGGTCGAGCGGCGGCGAGCGGGTCTATGCGGCCGCCAGCGAAATGCGCGCCGACGGACTGGCTCTGGCTTATTAGGCGATGATCATCTTCACCGGCCCTTTGTCGATCTGGACCGGCGAGAACGGAACTTGGCATTTCCTCACAGTGCCTGAGGAGCAATCGGACGAGATCCGCGCGCATTGCCTGGCGATCATGCGCGGGTTCAAGTCCGCGCGGATCGAGGCGACTGTCGGCGACGTCACCTGGCGCACCTCGGTCTTCCCGATGAAAAGCGGCGGTTATTTCCTGCCGGTGAAGGCCGAGATCCGGCGGAAAGCTGGCATCGCCGCCGGAGACGAGGTGACGGTCAGGCTAAAGCTACTCTGACGGGTTCCCGCCGGACGATTTGTCCGCCGGGTGCCGCTTTTCGTAGCGTTGCTGGTGATCGATGTCGTCCTGCTTGTCGACGCCTTCATGCGCTTCGGGATCGTGAACCCGTTCCAGCTCGGCCTGGGTCGCGACATCCTCTTGCAGATTGCCGCCGGAGCGGCCGCCCTGCGAGGGTGTCGGCTCTCCGTTGTCGAGCAACTCACTGTCGTCATTTTCTCGAGCGGTGTCGGCGCGGCGATTGTCCATGACCGTCTCCTTCGATCGAAGGAACGGCCTATGTGTCGCGCCGTTCCGGCGCATCGCCGCAAATCAGTGCTTCAAATCCTGCGCGGTGCGCTCGAAGCCCTGCGCCATGTTCTCCAGCACGATCGTGCTTTCGCGGCTGTAGAGCGCGCCCGCGAGACGGCGGCAGCGCTCGGCCTGCTCGACCAGCGCCGTGCTTTGCTCGTCGCTAACGTCGATGAGCATGTTGACCGCGCCGGTCATCGACCCGGACTCGTCGAATAACGGCGAAGGGTAGGGCATGAACGCCACCCGGCTGCCGTCCGGCCGCTCGGCAATGGCTACCGAATCGCGGACGACCCGCTGCTCCTTGATGGCCTGAGCCATCGGACATTGGGCGTGCGGCACGAGCTCGCCGGTCGTGGTGTAGATTTTCCACGTCACGCACCAGCGGTCGCGGCCAAGCTGCGGCACCCGCCCGGCAAGCTCGATGCAGGCGTGATTCCAGTAAGTGACCGCTCCCTCCATATCGGCGATGTAGATGGGGACGGGAAGCTCATCGAGAATCCTCCGCCAGTCATTCCTGTCGGCGAGCGCGGCGAGCGCTGTGTCGAGAAGCTGCTCGGGTTCGGTTTGGGCCAGCATGTCCTGAACTGAGATTGCACTTCGGGTTTGATGCCAAACAGGCCGCACGCGGCGCAGTTCCGCGCTGACGCCCGAAATCTAAGACCCTGTGGTTTATGGACAACAGTGGAGGAATCGGCCCCACGACGAAATATCTGTGGATGAACAATCCACAGTCGCGCGATGTCGTCAGCGCAGGCGCTTGACCAACAGGCCTCCGTCCTCGCCCGATTTCACCTCGAAATTGGGTACCGCCTTGATGAGGTCGGAAAGCCGCGTGTAGCCGTAGTTGCGCGCGGCGAAGCTGGAGACAGCCTTGGCGCGCTGACCGAGCTCGGAAAGCGGCGTGTAGCCTTCCTCGTCGCGCTTGGATGCCTTGTAGGCCGAGCCGAGCACCTGGAGCAGCTCGGGATCGACCGGGCGCTGGCCCTTGCCCGTCGCTGGCTGTTCCAGCTCTTCGTCGTCGAGCGCGAGCGCGCCGACGTCATAGAAGCGGGTGCACGATTGCTGGAATGAAATGGGAGTTTTGGCAGTTCCAAAGCCGTACACGTCGAGCGCATCTTCCCGGAGGCGCTGTGCCAAGGGCAGGAAGTCGCTGTCGCTCGACATGATTCCAAACCCGTCGATATGCCCACGATAAAGCAGGTCCATCGCATCGATCGTCATCTTCATGTCTGTCGCGCTCTTGCCCTTGACGATGTCGGGCTGCTGCATCTGGATGATCGAATGGCTGCTGGAGAGGGAGCTCCAGCCCTTGAGGCTCGCCTTTGCCCAATTGCCGTAGGCGCGACGAATATTGATCGTGCCGAGTTCGCCCAGCACCAGCAGCACTTCGTCGAGATGCTCGGGCGAGGCATTGTCGGCGTCGATCAGCAGGGCAATGTTGGCTTCCTGATCCGGCATTCGCTCGCGCATTTCGAGTCCCTCTTTTCAGCCTCTCTAGCGCCGCAACGCGCAATCGCCACATCCCGCCTTGCACGGACGTTTCGTACATGAAACGTACATGCTCGATGCGGGAACGAAATGGCGGCTGAACCGCTTATTGGCCCAATGAGTGGGCGTGTTTCGAAAGGGATGAGACGATGAGGAAATTTGGTCTTGCCGCAGCCCTTGCCACCGCCAGTGTCGCGATGACCGGCTGCGCCAGTTACCCGAACCAGTACGGCTACGATCCGTACTACAACAATGGTTATTACAACCAGGGCTACACCTACGACAGCCAGGGCCGGCGGATCGCCACGGGCGCCGTCGGCGGTGCGGTTGCCGGCGGAGTCGCCGGGGCCGTGATCCCGGGTCTCAGCGTCGGCGAGGGCGCGCTTGCCGGCGCGGTCCTTGGCGGCGTTCTCGGTGCCGTGGTCCAGGGCCGTCAATATTATCGCGATACGCGCGGCTATTGTTACTATGTCGACCAGTACGGCCGCCCGCACTACAATTATAACGTCCGCTGTTAGCCCCGCGGGAGATATCCGCCCGCGCGGATGTCGCTTGTGATTCAGTCAAGGCGGGGTGGAAGTTCGCTTCCGCTCCGCCTTTGTTGCGATTCGACTCCGTTCCATTCCGTTTTCGCCACGGTTCGCGGCCGGTCGCGAAAGCTGCGGGAACGAAACTGCCGCGAACGCACTGAAACGCGCAAGGGGGTAGGTCAGCGTTGGAAGGATAATCGAATGAAACGTCTGCTGATTTCGGCCGCTGCCGCGAGCAGCCTCGCGCTCGGCGGCTGCGCAACCACACCGGCTTACGATCATGCGGTTGCCACGACCGCGACCGGAGCGGCGCTCGGCGCCGGCGCGGGCGCGATTGCGGGCTCCGTCCTTCCGGGCCTCGGAACCGCCACTGGCGCGATCGCCGGCGCGGTTCTGGGCGGCGTTGTCGGCGCGGTCGTCGGCGGCCGCCAATATTATCGGGACACGCGCGGCTATTGTTACTACGTCGACCAAAATGGCCAAGCACATTACAATTATAACGTAAGGTGCTAGTTCATGCTGTTCAGACGGGGTGGAAGGTGCCTTCCGCCTCGTCGAGCAGGTAGAGACGGCCCTCGGCGATCGAGAAATGGCCGCCGTGGAGCTTCAGCTCGCCAGCCTTCTCCCGCTCCGCGATCCAGGGAAACGTGCGGAGGTTGGCGAGGCTGACCTTCACCGCCTCATGTTCCATATCGAGGAAAGCGGCGCGGTCCAGGTCGCTATGGCGCGCGCGCACCTGATCGCGCGTGCCCTGGAGCATCCGCACCCAGTCGCCGATGAAATGGCCTTCGCCGGGCGGGGTATCGTCGAACTGCCCGGTCAGCGCCGCCGCGCATCCACCGCACTTGCCGTGACCCATCACCAGTATCTCGCCGACCTTGAGCTGCGTGACCGCGAACTCGAGCGACGCCGAGACGCCGTGGAGGCCGACGCTGGTTTCGTAGGGCGGGGCGAGAGCGGCGATGTTCCTGGCGACGAACATCTCGCCCGGCCGCGAATCAAAAATCTGCGCCGGGTCGGAGCGGCTGTCGGCGCAGGCGAGGATCATCACCTGCGGGCTCTGTCCTTCGGCCAGCTCTGCCCAGCGCTCACGCTCCCGTTCCCAATTTTTTTCGCGAAACCGGCGATAACCTTCGATCAGCTGCTTCATGTACGGCATGGAACGCCGCTACCGGCACGAGGGCAGGGCTGGCAAGGCCCCGCGCCAGTCGCTATCTCGCCGCCATGAACGTCCCCGCCGCTGTCCCCAAGCAACGAAAGCCCGACTGGATCCGGGTGAAGGCCCCCGTCAGCGAAGGTTACCACGCGACCCGCCGTCTCATGCGCGAGCTCAATCTCGCGACGGTGTGCGAGGAAGCGGCCTGCCCGAACATCGGCGAGTGCTGGACCAAGAAGCACGCGACGGTGATGATCCTCGGCGACACCTGCACGCGTGCCTGCGCCTTCTGCAACGTCAAGACGGGGATGCCGCGGCCCGTCGATCCGCTGGAGCCCGAGCATGTCGCGACGGCGGCGGCCGAGCTGGGGCTGGAGCATATCGTCGTCACCAGCGTCGACCGCGACGATCTGGCCGACGGCGGCGCGTCGCAATTCGTGAAGGTGATCGAGGCGCTTCGGCGGAACACGCCGACGACAACGATCGAAATTCTGACTCCGGACTTCCGCAACAAGGGCGAGGCGGCGGTGGACGCGATCGTCGAAGCCGGGCCGGACGTCTACAACCACAATCTCGAGACGGTGCCGCGGCTCTATCCGACGATCCGGCCTGGCGCCCGCTATTATGCCTCGCTGCGGCTGCTGGAGAGCGTCAAGCGCAAGGCGCCGCACATCTTCACCAAGTCGGGCGTGATGGTCGGACTCGGCGAGGAGCGGCTCGAAGTCCACCAGGTAATGGACGACATGCGCTCCGCCGGCGTCGATTTCCTGACCATGGGCCAATACCTCCAGCCGACCCCGCGCCACGCGAAGGTCGAGGAATTCGTGACGCCCAAGGCGTTTGACGCTTATGCCGCGATCGCCCGCGCCAAGGGTTTTCTGCTCGTCGCCGCCTCGCCGCTCACGCGGTCGAGTTATCATGCTGGCGACGATTTCAAGAAAATGCAGTCGGCACGGCTGGCACAGCTGGAGCGTTCAAACGCCTGATGCCGAGGCACAGCGAAACCCGACACCTTCCATACACGCCCGAGCAATTGTTCGACCTCGTCGCGGACGTAGCGCGCTACGATGAGTTCCTGCCGTGGGTGGTCGCGGTGCGCGTGCGGTCGTCCAGCGAGAAGGAAACGGTCGCGGACCTGGTCGTCGGCTTCAACGCCTTCAAGGAGCGTTTCACCAGCCGTGTGGTGAAGGAGCGCCCGGCGCGGATCTGTGTCGACTATGTCGAGGGACCGCTCAAATATCTGCACAATGAATGGACGTTCGATCGCGCGGCGGACGGCGGCACGAACCTGTGCTTCGCGGTCGATTTCGCCTTCCGATCGCGACTGTTCGAGACTCTCGCCGGTGCGATGTTCGACCGTGCGCTGAGACGCATGACGAACGCCTTCGAACAGCGCGCCGCCGCGCTCTACGGCATCAGCAAATCGAGCGCGCAGAGCGCCGCCTGAAGCCGCACGCCCGAGCGGGTCTTTTCATCGAAGAATTTCTGGTCGGCAACGATCTTGGCGGGATCGGCGTCGCGCTCGGCCCGGGCGAACACGACCGTCCCGACCGGCTTTGACGGCGTTCCGCCGCCCGGGCCCGCAATTCCCGTAATCGCCACCGCCACATCCGCGTCCGAAGCCGCCAGCGCGCCGCGGGCCATGGCCCAGGCGGTCGCCACGCTGACCGACCCGAAGGTTTCGACCACTTCCTCGCTGACCTTGAGCTCGGCCACCTTGGCGGCGTTGGAATAAGTGACGTATCCCGCCTCGAACACGTCGGACGAGCCCGGGATTTCGGTCAGCGCCGCGCTGACGAGCCCGCCGGTGCAACTTTCGGCTACCGCGAGACGTCGGCCCGCATTGCGGTTGGCATCGACGACCTCGCGCGCCTTGTCCACGAGCGCGTCGGGAAGGAGCGTGTCCTTCACCGCGGCAGCTCCATGCGAATGCTGGCCACCGCCTGCGCGGCAATGCCTTCGCGCCGGCCGGTGAAACCGAGCCCTTCGGTGGTCGTCGCCTTGATGCTCACCTGGTCCACGCTCAAGCCCAATATCCCGGCGATACGCGCGCGCATCGCCGCCCGGTGAGGGCCGACCTTCGGCTCCTCCGCGATAATGATACAATCCACATGATCGACGATCGCTCCACGGCCGCGCAAGAGCCCGGCGGCGTGAGCGAGGAATTGCGAGGAATCGACGCCTTTCCACTGCGCGTCGGACGGCGGGAAATGTTCTCCGATGTCGCCCTGTCCGGCGGCTCCCAGCAACGCGTCCGTGACGGCATGAAGGACGACGTCGGCATCGCTGTGGCCGGACAGCCCCCGGGCGTGGGGCACTTCGACTCCGCCGAGCATGATCGGGCCTTCGCCGGAGAATGCGTGGACGTCGAACCCCATGCCGGTGCGGGGCGTCAGCCTGCCGTCTAGCCATTGGGCGGCGCGGTCGAAATCTGCCGACCTCGTGAGCTTTTCCAGCGCGGGATCGCCTTCGACTGTCGCCACGGTCATTCCGGCCGCGCGGAGGACGGTCGTTTCATCGGTGGGGGAGGGACCAGACCACAGGCCATAGGCGGCTTTCAAGGCGGCCAGTCGAAACGCCTGCGGCGTCTGCACGCGGACGAGGTTCGTCCGATCGACCGCATCCCCGAGCTGTCCGCCAGCAAGCGCGAGCGTGTCGCCGACCGGCAGCACAGGCGCGGCGCCGTCGAAAAATTCGAGCTGGGCGATCAACCGGTCGATCACGTCGGGCGGGCAGAAGGGGCGCGCGGCGTCGTGGACAAGCACCGCGTCACCCTCGATCGAACTGAGGCCCGCCCGCACCGAATCCGCGCGCTCGGCGCCGCCTTGTACGAAAGCACCGACGTCCAGCCCATGCAACGCCTGTGCCGCCTGCTCCTGTTGATCCGGCCCGATCACCACGCGCGTGGACCTGATCGCCGGATGGCCGATCAACGCCTCGACGGCCCAGCGCAGCACCGTCTTACCACCCAGCATCCGATATTGTTTGGGCACGCCGCCGCCCGCGCGTTCGCCTTTGCCGGCGGCGACGATGAGGGCGGTGACGCTCATTACGGCGGCGCGTCTAGGCGCGCTCGCATTGTCCGCCAAGGGCTGTTCCCCTATCTCCGCCTTCGCATGAGCACTCTGAAGCCCATCAGGATCGGCCCGGTGGAGGTCGCGTCGCCGGTGATCCTGGCGCCGATGACGGCCGTCACCGATTTGCCGTTCCGGCGCGCGGTGAAGCGTTACGGCGCGGGCCTGACGGTGACCGAGATGATCGCCAGCCAGGCGATGATCCGCGAGACGCGCCAGTCGGTCCAGAAGGCGATGTGGGACCCGTCGGAAGAGCCGGTGTCGATGCAGCTCGCCGGGTGCGAGCCGCACGTGATGGCCGAGGCCGCGAAGCTCAACGAGCAGCGCGGCGCCGCGATCATCGACATCAACATGGGCTGCCCGGTGAAGAAGGTGGTGAACGGCTGGGCCGGCTCGGCGCTGATGCGCGACCTTAAGGGCGCGGCGGCGATCATCGAGGCGACGGTGAAGGCGGTGAAGGTGCCGGTGACGCTCAAGACCCGCATGGGCTGGGACCACAACAGCCTCAACGCGCCCGAGCTGGCGCGGATCGCCGAGGACCTCGGCATCCACATGATCACCATCCACGGGCGCACGCGGTGCCAGATGTACAAGGGCATCGCCGACTGGGCGTTCGTCCGGCGGGTGAAGCAGGCGGTCTCGATCCCGGTGATCGTCAACGGCGACATCAATTCGCTCGACGATGCGCGCGAGGCGCTTCGCCAGTCGGGCGCGGACGGGGTGATGGTCGGCCGCGGCGCCTATGGGCGGCCATGGTTCGTCGCGCAGGTGATGGCCGAGCTGGGCGGGGGAGGGCGCGGTCCCGACCCGAGCCTCGACGAGCAGCTCGAAACGATGCTCCGGCAATATGACGAGATGCTGGCGCTCTACGGCACGCAGACCGGCGTGAACCTCGCCCGCAAGCATATCGGCTGGTACACCAAGGGGCTGCCGGGTTCGGCGGAGATGAGAAATCGTGTGAACCAGCAGGACGATCCTGCTGTAGTCATTCGGATGTTGCAGGATTTCTACGCTCCGTGGCTGGCGCGCTCCGCGGCCTGACTCAAAAGCGTGCACAGAAGTGTGTTGTTGATGCAACGGTCGTGCTAGGCCGGTGCGAATGGATGCGCGGACGGCCGAATCGCCGGTGAACTTGCAGCGGGAAAGCTGGCTCCAACGCGAGCGCGCAAGCGGACGGTTTTACGACCGGGTCGCGGCTTTGGCTGCTGTGCTCTTCGTCGGCATGCTCGCGCTGAGCGCGTGGCTCCTGAGCCGAGGCGTCGAACCGGGCACGCTGCTGTCGCCGCCGCTCATTGCGCTGCTCTTGGTTGCAATCCTGTTGCCAGCGCTCGCGTTGATGGCGCTGTTCGCGCGCAAGATCGCAATCCGCCGCGCAGAACGAGGAGGGCTAGGCAGCGGGCAACTCCACGTTCGTCTCGTCGCGTTGTTCACTGCAGTTGCCGCGATCCCGACAGTACTCGTCGCGATCTTTGCTTCTGTACTGTTCCAAAGCGGTCTGGAATTCTGGTTCTCGAACCGCGCCCGCAACATGCTCGAGAACGCGTCGGCAATTGCTCAATATGTTTATTCCAATGAGGAAGATCGCGTTGCAAACCAAACGCTCGCGATGAGCCACGATCTCGCGGACTATCTACGACAGGTCCCGATCGACGATCCGAGATTCGCGGAGGCGTTCGCGAAGATTCAGGTCTTTAATCGCGAGCTCTCGGAAGGAATCATATTTACCTACGGGCCGGACAAGCAGATTCGCTCATTTGCACTTGTAAGCCCGTACAATCGGTCCCTGGAAAAAGCGATTCCGCCCGGCGCGATTGCCGAACTGGCTAATCATCCCGTTGTACAAGTGAACTCGACTGACCGGATCGGCGCACTCACCAAAATCGATTTCGGTCCGGATACCTACGTCTATGCGGCACGAGTTTTCGATCCGCAGTTCCGTGCTCAGATGCAGCGCTCGAACGACATCCTCCGAGATTACCGCTCTTTGCTAAAGCGGTCGCGCGCCAACCAATTGAAATTCAACGGGGCCCTTCTGTTGGGCTCGCTCCTGATCGTCGCGCTGGCAATCCTGACTGCCCTGAAGCTCGCGGATCGCCTCGTTCGTCCCGTTGGCGAGCTGGTCAACGCAGCGGGGCGGATCGAGGAGGGGGATTTCTCGGCTCGGGTTCCGGTCAGCAAGACCGAGGACGAGGTTCAGACGCTCGCCACCGCATTCAACCGCATGACCGGCCGGCTTGAGGAGCAAACCAACGAGCTGCGTAGCGCCAACACGCAGCTGGAAACCCGGCGCGCGTTCATCGAGGCGGTGCTGTCTAGCGTCACGGCGGGGGTGATCGCGGTCGATTCGCAGCACCGGATCCTTCTGCTCAACCGCTCGGCCGGGACCTTGCTCGAGAAAGGTGAGGCGATCGAGGGGAAGGCGCTCGGCGCGATGTCGCCGGAGCTGGAGGAATTCATGCGCGGGCAGCAGTCCGAGGCGAACGTGCTGGTCGCTGCCGAGGGCGTTCCGCGCACGCTGGCGGTGAAGCGCGTGCGCTATCAGGACGGGTCGGTGCTGACCTTCGACGACATTACCGACCAGTTGACCGACCAGCGCCGCGCCGCATGGTCGGACATCGCCCGGCGGATCGCGCACGAGATCAAGAACCCATTGACCCCGATCCAGCTCGCCGCCGAGCGGCTTCAACGGCGCTTCGGCGGGGAAGTCTCGTCGGACAAGGAAACGTTCGAGCGCCTGACCGGTACGATCGTCCGCCAGGTCGGCGACCTTCGCCGCATGGTCGACGAATTTTCGAACTTCGCGCGCATGCCCAAACCGGTGTTCCGCGAGGAGAACGTCTTCGAGATCGCGCGGCAGGCGCTGTTCCTGCACGAGGTCGCGCACCCGGCAATCAGCTTTGTGCTGGAGCCGCCGCAGGGCGATTTCCCGATGGTTTGCGACCGACGCCAGCTCGCACAAGCATTAACGAATGTCGTCAAAAATGGTGTTGAAGCCATTGAAAGTAGACGGAACCGTGGCGAGCACAGCCTTGCCGGCGATCGCGTCGAACTGAAGCTGCATCGTGAGGACAATCTGCTGGTGGTCGACGTGCTGGACACGGGGATAGGCCTGCCCGAGGACCGCGAGCGGCTCACCGAGCCGTACATGACCACGCGGGTGCGTGGGACCGGGCTGGGGCTCGCGATCGTCAAGAAGATCGTCGAGGAGCATATGGGCGAAATCGCCTTCATGGACCGTCCGGGCGGGGGGACTCGCGTCCGCATTTCCTTCGACGCGGCGAGGCTCGCGGCGCTCGCCAGCGAGGGAACGGATGCAGAGAACCAAGAGAACAAAGACGAGGACGAGGAAGCCTGATGGCGCTTGAAGTGCTGGTTGTTGACGACGAGGCCGACATTCGCGAGCTGGTCAGCGGGGTCCTCGAAGACGAGGGCTACAGCGTCCGCACGGCCGCGGACAGCGACTCGACGCTCGAAGCGGTCGAAGATCGCCGCCCGTCGATGGTGCTGCTCGACGTCTGGCTGCAAGGGTCGAAGCTCGACGGGTTACAGCTTCTCCAGGAGATCAAGCGGCGCGATTCGACCATTCCCGTGCTGATGATCTCGGGCCACGGCAATCTCGACACCGCGGTCGCGGCGGTGCGGGAAGGGGCCGTCGATTTCATCGAAAAGCCGTTCGAGGCCGAGCGGCTGCTCTATCTGGTCGACCGTGCGACCGAGACCGACCGGCTGCGGCGCGAGAACGAGACGCTTCGGCAGCAGGTCGGGCAGGAGGATCAGCTCCACGGCAGCTCGGTCGCGATCAACACGGTGCGCGCGACCCTGAAGCGCGTCGCGCCGACGGGCAGCCGCGTGCTCATCTCCGGCCCGCCCGGCGTCGGCAAGGAAATCGCGGCGCGGATGATCCACCTGTGGAGCCCGCGCGCCAAGGCGCCGTTCATTGTGCTGTCCGCGGCGATGATGAGCCCGGAACGGGTCGAGGAAGAGCTATTCGGGAGCGAACTCGACGGCGCGATGCGGCCGGGGCTGCTCGAACATGCCCATGGCGGCACCCTGTTCCTCGACGAAATCGCGGATATGCCGGTGACGACGCAGGCAAAGATCCTGCGCGTGCTGACCGACCAGAGCTATCATCGCGTCGGCGGGCAGCGGCCGATCAAGGTCGATGTCCGCGTGCTTTCGGCAAGCTCGCGCAACCTGCAGGAGGAAATCACCGCGGGCCATTTCCGCGAGGATTTGTTCTATCGCCTCAACGTCGTGCCGCTGCGGCTTCCGCCGCTGCGCGAGCGGCGCGAGGACATCCCCGAGCTGGTCAGCCACTTCCTCGCGCGGATCGCGGCGGAGCGGCGCATGGCGCCGCCGCGCATCTCCGAGGAAGCGATGGCGGCGCTGCAGGCGCACGACTGGCCCGGCAATGTCCGGCAACTCCGGAACGTCATCGAGCGCACGCTCATCCTGACGCCCGGCGAGCGCGCTTCGTGCATCGAGGTTGACCTGCTTCCGCCGGAAATCATCGACAATCAGAACGCGCTCGGCGGCGCGACGACCGCGATGGCAATCATGGGAAGCCCACTCCGCGAAGCCCGCGAATCCTTCGAGCGCGAGTATCTCAGGATCCAGATCCGGCGCTTTTCAGGCAACATCTCGCGCACCGCATCGTTCATCGGCATGGAACGCTCCGCCTTGCACCGAAAGCTCAAGGCACTCGGAATCGGGGACAAAAGGGAAGGGGACGAGTAAGAGGGGGCGTCGAGCAGGAGCAAGAGTAGATGGCCCCGCGACCGTTGAGCCTGCAGGACCATTTCCTGAACAGCGTCAGGCGCGCCAAGCTTCCCGTCACCATCTTCCTCGTGAAAGGGGTCAAGCTCCAGGGCGTGATCACCTGGTTCGACGCTTTCTCGCTGCTGCTGAGGCGCGAAGGCGCGTCGCAACTGGTCTATAAACATTCGATTTCTACCATCATGCCGTCCGAGACGCCGTCCGATTTCGTGCCGACCTCGGTTGCGGTGGACGGCCGCAAGGCGCAGCTCCAGGACCTGTTCCTCGCCGCCGCCGCACGGGACGGCGAGCGTATGACGTTGTTCCTGGTCAACGGCGTCATGCTCCAGGGCACGGTCATCGGATTCGACCAGTTCAGCCTGGCTCTGGAGCGCGGCGGACAGGTGCAGCTCGTCTACAAGCATGCGGTTTCGACGCTGCAGCCGGGACACCCGCTCAACCTTGAATCGGAAGAGGGCGGGGAAGCGGAGGGCGAAGCCTGAACAATTTCGACGGCAACGGCGCAATCGAGGTCGCCAGAGGCGAGCGGGCGATCATCGCGGTCCCCGAGCTGCCGCGCGACGCCGGCAAGCGCTCGACGGAGGCGCGCGTTGAGGAGGCGGAGGGACTCGCCGAAGCGATCGGCATCGACGTGGTCGCCGCGCGCCCCGTTCGCGTGCGGACGGTCCGGCCCGCGACCTTGCTCGGCAAGGGTCAGGTCGAAGAGATCGCGGAACTGGCGAAGAAGGACGGGGCGGGTCTGCTGATTGTCGATTCGGCGCTGACGCCCATCCAGCAGAAGAATCTGGAAGATGAGGTCGGAACCAAAGTCATCGACCGAACGGGCTTGATTCTAGAGATTTTCGGCGAACGGGCGGCGACTGCGGAAGGGCGGCTCCAGGTCGAGCTGGCGCATCTCGATTACCAGGCGGGACGCCTGGTCCGGAGCTGGACCCACCTCGAGCGGCAGCGTGGCGGCTTCGGCTTTCTCGGCGGTCCGGGCGAAACCCAGATCGAGGCCGACCGGCGGCTGATCCGCGAGCGCATGGCGAAGATCCGCCGCGAGCTCGACCGTGTGAAGCGGACGCGCAAGCTGCACCGCGGTCGGCGCCAGCGGGTGCCCTGGCCGGTGATCGCGCTGGTTGGCTACACGAACGCGGGAAAATCCACGCTTTTCAATCGGCTGACGGGTGAAGCCGTGTTCGCCGAGAACCTCCTGTTCGCGACTCTCGACCCGACGATGCGCGAACTAAGACTGCCGGGCTTCGACAAGGCGATCCTCTCCGACACGGTCGGGTTCGTCTCCGACCTGCCGACCGAGCTGATCGCCGCCTTTCGGGCGACGCTGGAGGAAGTCGCGTCGGCTGATTTGCTCGTGCACGTTCGCGACATGAGCCACCCTGACCGCGAGGCGCAGCGCGAGGACGTCGATGACGTGCTGCAATCGCTAGGCCTTGCGGACGAAGGCGCGCCTCCAAGGCTGGAGGCCTGGAACAAGGTCGACATATTGCCGGAAGAGGAGCGGGCGCGCTTGTTGGAGGAAGCGCGCCGGCGGCAGCATGTCGTTCCGATCTCGGCGCTGACCGGCGAAGGGCTGGACGAGCTTCGCCAGTGCATGGCCGAATGCCTGCGCAGCGGCCAGCAGGTCCATGAAATCCGCCTGCCGGCGGGAGAGGGCGGCAAGATCGCCTGGCTCCACTCACGCGGCGAGGTGCTGGAACAGCAGCTCGACCATGACGAAATGATGCTTTCGGTCAGGCTTTCGCCCGACAATTGGGCGCGTTTTCAGGCGCTGGAATCCGCCTGAGCCTTTTTCGCGTCGCCCCAGAGACGTTCTTTCTCGCCTAGAGACATATCAGCGAAGCCGGGCATGGTTTCGATCGAACGGAAGCGTTGTTCGAACTTTCGGTTGGCTTCGCGCAGTGCGGCTTCGGGCTCAATGTTGAGATGGCGTGAGAGGTTCACGACGGCGAATAGCAGGTCGCCTAGCTCCTCCAATATGCGCCGGTGCTCGTTTTCGGCGTCGAGCTCGGCCAGCTCTTCGTCGATCTTCGCGCGCGGACCTGACGCATCGGGCCAATCGAAGCCGACGCGTGCGGCACGGCGCTGCAGCTTGGCCGCGCGTTCCAGTGCCGGGAGCGCCAGTGCAACGCCGGCCAAGGCGCTGGCATCAGGCGATGTCATGCGTTCTGCGGCTTTCAGTTCTTCCCAGCCGGGGCTGAGTTCGGCACTGCCGAAGATATGTGGATGACGGCGTTCCAGCTTGTCGCAGATGCGCTCGATCACGTTGTCGAGCGTGAACTGGCCGGCTTCCTCGGCCATCTGGCTGTGGAAGATGACCTGGAGCTGCAAATCGCCGAGCTCGTCGGCGAGCGCGTCCATATCGTCGCGCGCGATCGCGTCAGCGACCTCATAGGCTTCTTCGATGGTGTAGGGCGCAATGGTCGCGAAGCTTTGCTGGCGATCCCATTCGCAGCCATGTTCCGGATCGCGCAGCCGGCGCATGATCGCGACGAGCCGGTCGATCGGGCGCTCAGTGCTCACGAGGGGCCCCTCCATGGTGCAAATCTGCATGTATGATAATATGCATTATGTAAACTCATACAGAAACCAGAGAGGGGATCAGGAAACCAGCACCAGCCAGCGCCCTTCCACCCCCCAGCGGCTCAGCGACGACAGATAGTTCATGCCGAGGACGTTCAAATCGTCGTTGTCGGCGACCTGAAGCCCGACGTCGCGGCGCGTGATCGAGCCAATCGTCAGCTCGTCGGCGCGGCCGCTCGACACGCGAATGATGCCGTTGCCCGTACGAACGAACTCGTCACGGTGCGGCGAAACCTCGACTCCGGCCTTGTTGGCGGTGGCGCGGTCGATCGTGGTCATGGTCGCGCCGCTGTCGACGAGAAATTTCACGTCCTTGCCGTTCAGCGTGGCATTCACCCAGAAATGGCCGTCGATAGCCATCGGAATGCGCGTCTCCATCCCTTGCTGCACCGGAGTGCCGATCGCTTCGGCCTTCAACCGCTGGCCGACCCAGGCGAGATTGTCGCGAAAAGCGAACAGGACGAAACCGGCTGCGAAAATCACGATCCAGGCCAGCGCCATCTTGATCAGCTTCGCCGCAGGCTCCCGCCGCGCCATCAACGCCCCAAGCACGAGCATCATCGCCATCAGGATGTAGACTCCGCCGAGCATCAGGTCGTTGGTCACGGCGCGCCGGTCTCCAGCCCGTCATAAGCCGGCGCCGCCCAGTCGGGCAGCTCGGCGACGAGAGTCCGGTAATCGAGGCCGTTCCCCATGTGCACAAGATAGACCTGTCCGACCCGGAGGTCGCGAGCGGCGTTGAGGATGCCATCCAGGTGCATATGGGTCGGGTGCGGCTTGCGCGTCAGGCAATCGGCGACCCACACGTCCACGCCTTCGTAAAGCGCGGCCATTTCATCCGTTAAATAACTGAAGTCTATCGCGTAAGCGACTGAATAACCGCCTTCTTCGAACCGTATCCCCAGCGATGTAGGGCCGCCGTGCGGCTGATCGACGAAACGCGCGCGTGCGTTGCCGAAGCGAAGCTCGCCGGCGAGTTCGCGCGCCTCGACGATCGGCCGGTAAAAGTCCGATCGGTCGAACGCATAGGCGAAGCGAAGCCGAAGCTCGTCGAGCACATCGCCTCTCGCGTACAAAGGCACCGGACCGCCGATCGCGTGTGCCACAGGCCGCAATTCGTCGATGCCGTGGCAATGGTCGCCGTGAGCGTGCGTGACGATCAGGCCGTCGAGCCGACTGACGTTGGCCGCGAGCAGCTGCTGCCGCAGGTCCGGTCCGCAGTCGACGAGGATGCGCTCGCCGCCGCTTTCGACGAGGATCGATGTCCGCAGCCTGTAATTGCGCGGCTCGGCCGGGTCGCACTGGCCCCATTCATTGCCGATCTTGGGAACGCCGGTCGATGTTCCGCAGCCGAGGATCCGGACCCGCAAGTGCTAGCTCTGGGCTTTCTTGAACAGTCTGAAGAAGTTGGCGGTGGTCGTTTCGGCCAGCTCTTCGGGCTCCTCTTCCCTCAGCGCCGCCACGAAGTTCGCCGTGTCGGCGACGAACGCGGGCTCGCATTTCTGCCCGCGATGCGGGACTGGCGCGAGGAAGGGTGAATCCGTTTCGACCAGCATCTGGTCGGCGGGCAGCCATTTGGCGGTCGCCTGCAGGTCCGCGGCATTCTTGAAGGTCACGATGCCGGACAAAGAGACGTAGAAACCGAGGTCGAGGCCCTTGCGCGCGAGCTCGGCCGAGCCGGTGAAGCAATGGAGGACCCCAGTGATACCCCCCTCTCTCACCGCCTCGCTCAAAATTTCCGCCGTGTCCGCCTCGGCTTCGCGGGTGTGCACGACCAGCGGCAGTCCGGTTTGACGCGCGGCCTCGATATGGGCCTGGAAGCGCTCGCGCTGTGCGGTGCGATCGGACTTGTCGTAATAATAATCGAGCCCGCATTCGCCGATGGCGATCACACGCTGATGTGATGCGGCCTTGACCAAGGCAGCCGAGCCGAGGTCCGGATGAGCATCGGCCTCGTGCGGATGGACGCCAACGGTCGCCCAGACGTCCGCGTTTTGCTCGGCGACGGAAATGACGTCATCCCACTCGCTCTGGCGCGTCGAGATATTGAGGAA
>DASSOB010000005.1:0-81969 GCA_035701045.1 Sphingomicrobium sp.
GCCCGAAGCCGCGGACCGGCTCGTCGCCGCCGACGTCGATCGCTGGGCCCGGGGTGAGGAGAAAGCCAGCGATCACGCGCCGACCTGGGTGGAGCTAAGCTGAGTTCCCCGGCGAAGGCCGGGGCCCAGGCGTGCGGAAGCACGTCCGCAACAAAATTCAAAGAGTAGCCCTTGCGGGCTCCTGGGCCCCGGCCTGCGCCGGGGACCTATAAATGTTTCTCGAACACCCTGTACCGGTGATTGACCCGCGCTCCCGGCAGCTCGGCGATCGACAGCATTCCTTTGTTGTCTTCGAGGATCCAGCCGAACTCGCCGGTGCCGATGCCGAATTTCCCGACGCAGTCGCGGCGGGTGTATTCGATGAGCATGAACGCGAGCATGCTGGCGAGGCGCGAGTGGTGGAGCTTTTTCGCGACGCCCATCAGCGGCACTCGGGCGCGGCGGGTGCGCGGGTTGCGCAGGCGCCAGAGCAATTTCGCCCAGCCGAACGGGAACAGCTCTCCGTTCAAATCCTTGATCAGCTCATTGATGTCGGGCAGCGTGATCATGAACGCGACGGGCTCGCTGTCGATCTCGGCGATGCGCACCAGCTCATTGTAGATGATCGGCTTCAATTTCTTGCCGGCGTAGGCGATTTCCGCCTCGGTCAGCGGCACGTAGCCCCAATTGCTCGACCAGGCGTCGTTCAGCAGGTTGAGGATGAGCCGCGCTTCCTCGGCGAAGCGCGACTTGTCGACCATGCGGATGCGGATGCGCGGGTTGCGCTCGCCCATGGCGATCAGGCGGTTGATCTTGGGATCGTCCCAGTGGGCGATGTCGACTTCATAGGTGAGGAGATCCTTGGCCTTGGAATAGCCGGCGGACTCGATCCAGCCCCGATATTCGGGACGGTGATGGCCCATCATCGCCGTCGGGTCTTCGGCGAAGCCTTCGATCTCGAGCCCGGGCTCATCCCAGATGGAGAGGCTGATGGGGCTGAGCGCGCGGGTCATGTTCTGGGCGCGCAGCCAGTCCTCGGCGGTGGCGATGAGAGCATGCGCGGCGGCTTCGTCGAGCGCCTCGAACATGCCCCATTGGCCGATGCCCTGGCCCATGTGCTGCTGAACGAGATCGTCGACCTGGGCGCTGATCCGGCCGACGATCTTGCCGCCGCGCTCGGCGAGCCAGAGCTGGGCGCGGGCATGCTCGAACCAGGGGTTCTTGCCGGGCGTGATGAGGCCGTGGACCTCATCCTTCAGCGGCGGGACCCAGGCGGGGTCGTCCGCGTAAACAGCCCAGGCGAAGTCGACGAAGGCCTTTCGGTCTGTCTTCGTCCGGACGGGGCGGATGGCCACGGGCGCGCTGCTCATGTGCCGGCGCTAGCGGCCTTTTCGTCTCGCGCAAAGGAGGCCACCCGTGAGATTTTGTGGCGCGGGTTTGTGAAATAGCAAGGAACCGCGCCGATCGGCCCGTCTATGGAGGGCGCGAGACTCGCGCCTTGCCTCTGCTCGGCACGTGCCTCCGGCCCGGTTGTGGCACCCCCGCGCCGGGCCGTTTTCATGCGCTCGACGGTTGCGCGCCGCACTCGTGCCACTATCTGCTGACAAAGGCTTCGGCTCAGCAGAGATTCACATGAACGACACCGCGACCCTCGAGCGCACGAATACCGCTGCCCCCACGCAGCGAACCGCCGCGCGCGCCGGCGGAGCGGACGATGCCGCGATGCTGAAGGCCGCGGCGAAGCTGACGCGCGACCTCAACGTGCCGAGATCGGCGATTTACTGGGCGGACATGCTCGGGTCGGCATTGCTCGGTTACGCGGCGCTGTTCACGGCGATTTTCGCGCATTCGACGTGGATCGGTTTCGCGGCGGGCATCGTCGCGGTGCTCGCGCTGTACCGCGCCGGCTCGTTCATCCACGAGCTGACGCATATCAAGAAGGGCGCGGTGAAGGGCTTCCGCTTCACCTGGAATTTGATCGTCGGCGTGCCGCTGCTGGTGCCGAGCTTCATGTACGAAGGGGTGCACAATCAGCATCACGCCAAGCGCTATTACGGGACGGCCGACGATCCCGAATATCTGCCGCTGGCGCTGATGCATCCGTGGACTTTGCCGTTGTTCCTGATCGTTGCGGCGCTGGCGCCGGTCGGGATGCTGATCCGGTTCGGAATCCTGGCGCCGCTGTCGCTGCTCTCGCCGAAGCTTCGGGCGGCGGTGGTCGGGCGCTATTCGGGGCTGCAGATCAATCCGAAATTCGTCCGCCCTAAGCCGGAGGGGGAGTTCGCGCGCGACTGGGCGTGGCAGGAAGCGGCGGCGAGCGTCTGGGCGATCGCGCTGTTGGCCATGGTCGCGACGGGCGTGAT
This sequence comes from Sphingomicrobium sp., assembly GCA_035701045.1. Classification (GTDB taxonomy): domain Bacteria; phylum Pseudomonadota; class Alphaproteobacteria; order Sphingomonadales; family Sphingomonadaceae; genus Sphingomicrobium. The sequence goes on from DASSOB010000005.1 coordinate 2,343, forward strand.
CCCGCTGCGTGCGTTCCTCATCTTCCTCGGCATTTCGGCGGGCGTCATGTTCCTCAACCAGGTGCGGACCTTGGTCGCGCATCTGTGGGAGAATGACGGCGAGCCGATGAGCGTGACGGCGCAGTTCCTCGACAGCGTCAACGTCCCGCCGCCGGGAACGCTGCCGGCGCTGTGGGCACCGGTGGGCCTGCGCTATCATGCGCTGCATCATTTGCTGCCGGGGCTGCCCTATCATGCGCTGGGCGAAGCGCACCGGCGATTGTGCCGGGAGCTGGACGTGACGAGTGTCTATCACGATTCGACGCACCGCCATTTGTCGGCTCTGGCGATGCGGCTGGCGAAGAACACCTGGCGGGGCGTCAAAGCACGCTAACACTCTTGTAGGCGGTAACTCCTATGTTCGATTGCCGGGTCGCAATCGGAGGACAATTCCAGTGGAGATGTGCCTTAAGATCACTGCCGCGTGTTTACTGGCGAGTGGTGTGTCAGCATCGGAAGCAAGATCAACTGCAGCACTTGCCACTCCAAAATCGCGCGTGGTTGACTGTCCCAGGCTATGGGCGCCTGGCGTCTCGACAAGCGCCCTGGAGCGAGCCGCCGAGAGCGGCGACACGTCAAGCGCCCTCTGCCTCGCAAAGCACCTTCATCTAAAGCATCTCGATGGAGGCGAACTGGAGGACGCGCTGGTCGCTCTTGGGTCTTACGGTGATCACCATCCACGAGAATTGCTTTTGATGACCAAGCACGGACAGTTGACGGATATAAATCTCGCTGACGCTGTCCGGATGCTGAGCGACAATTTCGTGGATCAGTTCAAGGCTCAAGCAAGAGCAATGCGCGCGAGACGAGAGCGATTCAGAAGTGTGACGGACCCTTTGCTCGCGTCGCAGCGCGGCGTGGCCCTCCGGAGTATTGAATTGGCTATTCGGGAAGTTTCGCAGCACCTTGACTAATGGGCGCATTTCCGCTTGAGGGCGGCGCGTCCGTCCCTTGAGACGGTCTCTCGACAAGCTCGATCCCTCCTCAGGTTGAGCGGGTTTTGATGGGCTTTTGCGCAGCCGCCCGAAGTGCTGCGTGGCCGGGGTTACCTCGCACGGACCCCTGACGAACGAAAGGAATGACACCATGCGCCATCGTGTTGGCGGCCGTAAGCTTCAGCGCACCTCCAGCCACCGCGCGGCCCTGTTCCGCAACATGGCGGCCGCGCTCATCAAGCACGAGCAGATCACCACGACGACGGCCAAGGCGAAGGAGCTTCGTCCCTATGTCGAGAAGCTAATCACGCTCGCCAAGCGCGGCGGCCTGTCGAACCGCCGGCTCGCTCAGTCGCGGCTGATGGACGACGCGCAACTGACGAAGCTCTTCGACGTGCTGGCCAAGCGCTACGCGAACCGCAACGGCGGTTACACGCGGGTCATCAAGGCGGGCATTCGAATCTCCGACGCGGCGCCGATCGCGGTCATCGAATTCGTCGACCGCGACGTTTCCGCCAAGGGCCAGGATTCGGGCCCGGTGATGACCGAGGACGAGCTCGAGGAAGCCTGAGCCGGCGCCGCCCTCAGGCGGCCCGGACGTTGCCGAGAAAGCGGTCGACCTCCGACTTGAGGCTGTTGGCCTGGGCAGCGAGCTCGCTGGCCGCTTCCAGACCCTCGCGCGCCGCGGCTTCGGTGACCTTCGCGCCTTCGCGCACCTCCGCGATGCTGTGCGCGACATTCTCGGTGCCGGCCGCGACCTCCGACGTATTGTCGGAAATCTGATGGGTCGCGACGGCCTGCTCCTCGACCGCCGCGGCGACCGAGCTCAGGATTTCGTTGAGCTCGGCGTTGGTGCCGCGGATCTGAGCGATCGCTTTCACCGCCTCCGACGAGACCTGCTGCATCGAGACGATCTGGTCGGTGATTCCGGCGGTCGCACTCGCCGTCTGACCGGCGAGATTCTTGATCTCCCCGGCGACCACCGCGAAGCCGCGGCCGGCCTCTCCGGCGCGGGCGGCCTCGATCGTCGCGTTGAGCGCCAGCAGGTTCGTCTGCCCGGCGACCGACTGGATGAGGCCGATAACCTCGCCGATCGTCTGGGCGGATTTGGACAGCCCGGCGATGATGGTGTCGGTGTCGCGGGCCTTCTCAACCGCGCGCTCGGCGATGCGGCTCGATTCGGAAACCTGCTGTGCGACCTCGGCGATCGAGGTCGACATCTGGCGGGTGGCGATGGCCATTGCCTGCACGTTGCCGCTCGCCTGCTCGGCCGCCGTCGCGACCGAGGCGGAAACGCCGCGGCTGCGCTCGGCCGCCGAATTGGTTTCGCGGCTCGCCGATTCGATCTGCCCCGAGATGGCGGCAACTGTGTTGACGATGTCCATCACGCTCTTTTCGAATTCGTCGGCGGTGGCGGCGACCGCCGCGCGGCGCTCCGCCTCGGAGCGCTCAGCGAACTGGGCATCGCGCTGGCGAAGCTCGGCTTCGCTGACTTCGAGCGCCGTCTTTCGAAGGCCGGTCTCGCGAAGAGCGATTGCCGCGCGGGCGAGCGCGCCGATTTCGTCGTCGCGGCCGGCGCCGTCGATGTCGACGGCATAATCCTCGGCGGTCAGGCGCTGGAGAATGGCCGAGATGCGGGCGAGCGGGTCCGAGACGCTGCCGCCGATCCTCCTGGTCAGCGCGCGCGCGGCGATCACCGCCAGCAATCCGCCGATGGCGATCAGGATGAGGTCGACGATCGCGGCGCGGGCGATGTTCGAATCCTCGACCGCCGCCTTGTCCTTATAGTCGTTGCGGATGCCTTCGATGGTCGAATCCATCTCGCGCCCGATTCCGGCGAGCTGAACCGAGGTCGCTGTCGCCGCTTCCCGGTTGCCGTGCTGAAGCTCGGGCTTCAGCCGGGCGAAGAGTCGCTCGTAGCGTGCGGCGGACGCCTGGACCTGATGGACTTGCCCCTCATGATCTTCGCCGACCGCGGCCTCGGCCGAGCGGATCGAATCCTTGAGATCGGAGATATTGCCTTCCGCCGCCGCAATCGTCGCCGGGGTCGGCTTCGCCACTGCCTTGAAGACGTCGCGCTCGAGCGAGGCGAGATCCTTTTCGAGGCTGAGGCTGGCGATGGCGCGCGCGTGCAGCTGCTTGGTCCGCTCGAACGCCTGCAATCCTTCGAAGGCAGCGACGATCTGCACGCCGACGACCAGCGCGACGATCGCGATCGTCAAGGCGGTGAGGGCATTGAGCTTGCGTGCAATGGGCTGCCGGGCGAGCCACGAATCGAGCAGAGGAAGAGACATGTGCAATCCTGAGCGATGGGCGGCAGCCCGACCCGCGACCGGCTCTAATCGGAAACGGTAACTTAACGGTAAACGAGTCTTTCACCATGAATCCGCGCCGACTCGGCGGGCCTGTGGATAAGTGGTAAGATGCGACTCGCCGAACCGGGGGGTGCGCGGCATGCCTTATTACCGGCTCTATTTCATGGACCGCTTCAGCGGGCACATCGACCATTTCCGCGAATTCGAAGCGGAGAAGGATTCGGCCGCGTTCGAACTTGCCGAGACCTGGCGCGGAACCCAGCCGATGGAGCTGTGGCGGCTGCACCGCAAGCTGAAGCATTGGGATGCCGATCCCGTCTTCCCCGATTAACGGACTGGCAACATTGATGAACCGTGGGCCAACACTCGGTTAAGCAGCCGTGCATAGGATCGGTGGCAGTGCATTACGAGAGGCTACAGGAGACGAGGGCCATGAAGGCGATCACGATGTTGCTGGCGGGCGGCGGCGCTGTCGCCGCAATCGCTCTGGCCGCACCGGCGGCGGCCCAATATCCGGGCTATGCCTATCCGCCTTACGGTTACGCTTACCCGCCCCCGCCTCCTTATGCGCCGCCGGCGCCGAATCCGGGGTTCGGCGGGGCCTTCAACCAGCCGGGCGTCGGCCAGTGCGTCGCCGCGGTGCAGGACCGGCTCCAGGGCGGGTACGGCGGTTATGGCGGCTACGGCGGCTACGGTTACGGCAACGCGTATGGCGGCCAGGCGGGCGCGCGGGTCCTCGGCGTGAGCCGGGTCGAACCGCTCCCAACCGGCGGCTTCATGGTTCACGGCGTGGCGAGCAGCGGGCGTGCGCCTTACGGTTATGACGGGCAGGAGCCGGACCTCACCTGGCGCTGCCGGACCGACTATCGCGGCTATGTAGTCGACATCGACGTCAGGCGCGCGCAGCCCGCCTACGGCTATAACGAAGCGCAGCCCGCGCCGCCGGTCGAGCAGAATGAGCAGGCAAGCGACGATCCGTACGATTATTCGAAATACGGCTACGTCCGTTACTGAGCCAATTGCGGCTCAGGCGCTGACTCGCAGCGACCTCGCGAATTGCTCGAGCTGGCCGGCGACCGTGCTCCAGCCGTCGTGGAAGCCCATTTTTTCATGGGTATCGCGGTCGGCGGTGTTCTTGTGGAGCGCGACGGCGCGGTAGAGCGTTTTTCCGCCGGGCGCGTCCGCGAGGGTGACGATCGCGGTCATCGGGAAGGATTCGCAGCCTTCGCCCATTTCGGCGGGCCGGTATCCGGGCCCGAGCGCGCTGGTCCAGGCGAACTTCTCGCCCTCGACGACTTCGAGGACGCAGCCCGCGCCGCCGTGGCCGGTATCGAAGCCGTCGGGACCGACCATGCGGAACCGGAAGATGCCGCCGGGGCGAAGATCCAGCTCGGCTTCAGTGATTTCGTAGGGCTTCGGCGCGAACCATTGCTTTAGATGCTCCGCTTCGGTCTGGGCCTTCCATACAAGGTCGCGCGGGGCGTCGAGAGTCCGCTCCAGCACCAGGTCGAGAGTGTCGGCCATCATTCGTCTCCATCCTTTTGAAGGGTTGAAAGGTACGTCTCCAGGCGGTCCGCCCTCGCTTCCCAATCGGCGCGCCGTTTGGCGATCCAGTGCTCTGCCGCCGAAAGCGCCTTGGGCTGCAGCTGAACGGTCCGCACGCGGCCCTTCTTCTCCGAGCGGACGAGGCCGCTCCGCTCCAGCGCTCGCAGATGCTGGAGCACCGCCGGGAGGCTGATTCTATATGGCCGCGCGAGCTCGGAGACCGACGCGCTCCCGCGCGACAGCCGCGCCAGCATTCCGCGCCGCACCGGGTCCGCCATTGCCGCGAACGTCCGGTCGAGCTGGGCCAAATCGTTAAGCATGTGGTTAAGTATCTTCGTGCATTGAGGGAGTCAAGATACTTAAGCTGTCACTTAACTTTACTCTTGCGGCGATGCTCCCTATCGGCCCGCCATGACGGTCCAGCCACCCGAAACCATCCTCATCGTCGACTTCGGAAGTCAGGTGACGCAGCTGATCGCCCGGCGCGTCCGCGAGGCGGGGGTCTATTGCGAGATCGCGCCGTTCAATGCCGCCGAAGAAGCGTTCGAGCGGCTCCAGCCCAGGGGCGTGATCTTCTCGGGCGGGCCGGCTTCCGTCATCGAGGCGGAAAGCCCGCGCGCGCCGCAGGTAATGTTCGACAGCGGCGTGCCGCTGCTCGGCATTTGCTACGGGCAGCAGACCCTGCACCAGCAATTGGGCGGGAAGGTCGTCAGCTCCGACAATCGGGAGTTCGGCCGCGCCTTCATCGACATCGTCGCGCCTTCGGCCTTGTTCGACGGGTTGTGGACCGTCGGCGAAAAGCATCAGGTGTGGATGAGCCACGGCGACCACGTCGAGGCGCTCGCGCCGGGGTTCGAGGTCGTCGCTTCCTCGGAAGGCGCGCCATTCGCCATCGCGACCAACGAGACCGACAAGCGCTACAGTCTCATGTTCCACCCCGAGGTGGTGCACACGCCCGACGGGGGGAAGTTGCTCGCCAATTTCGTCCGGCACGTCTGCGGGTGCTCGGGTGACTGGACGATGGCAAGCTTCCGCGACGCCAAGATCGCCGAGATTCGGGAGCAGGTCGGAAAGGGCAGGGTGATCTGCGGGTTGTCCGGTGGAGTCGACAGCGCGGTTGCGGCCGTGCTGATCCACGAAGCGATTGGCGACCAGCTCACCTGCGTGTTCGTCGATCACGGCCTGATGCGGCTCGGGGAGGCGGAGCAGGTCGTGAGCCTGTTCCGGAACAGCTACAACATCCCGCTGGTCCACGTGGACGCGAGCGCGGATTTCCTCGGCGGATTGAAGGGCGTCACCGACCCCGAGAAGAAGCGCAAGTTCATCGGCGCTGAATTCATCAAATTGTTCGAGGCTGAAGCGACGAAGATCGGCGGGGCCGATTTTCTCGCCCAGGGCACGCTCTACCCCGACGTGATCGAGAGCGTCAGCTTCACCGGCGGGCCGTCGGTAACGATCAAGAGCCACCACAATGTCGGCGGCCTGCCCGAGCGGATGAACATGAAGCTGGTCGAGCCGCTGCGCGAATTGTTCAAGGACGAGGTGCGCGAGCTCGGCCGCGAGCTGGGGCTGCCGGAGGCGTTCGTCGGGCGCCACCCGTTCCCGGGCCCGGGTCTGGCGATCCGGATCCCCGGCGAGGTCACGCAAGACAAATGCGATATCCTGAGGAAGGCCGACGCCGTCTATCTCGAGGAAATCCGCAACGCCGGGCTGTACGACGCGATCTGGCAGGCGTTCGCGGTGCTGCTGCCGGTGCGCACCGTCGGCGTGATGGGCGACTATCGCACCTACGATTACGTCTGCGCGCTTCGGGCGGTGACCAGCGTCGATGGAATGACGGCGGACGTCTATCCGTTCGACGCGGAGTTCCTGAGCCGGGTGGCGACGAGGATCGTGAACGAGGTTCAGGGCATCAACCGGGTGGTATACGATTATACGTCGAAGCCGCCTGGGACGATCGAGTGGGAGTGAGCGGTTACGCGATCTAGTTCCTAGTTCGCTGTCGGGGGAAAGCGTGCGATGGAGATGTTCAATTATGTGATGGTGCTCGCTGGAGTCATCATCGGGCTCGGCATCACGCATCTGCTCCAGGGCATAGCCTCCATCGTCCAGCAACGGGGCCGCGAGAAGCTTTATTGGGTTCACCTGTTGTGGGTCGCCGCGACCTTCTTTCGCGCGATCTTCTGGTGGTGGTTCGAGTTCCGCCTGTCGAAGACCGCGGAATGGACGTTCACGCTGTACGTCTTCGTACTCGCTTATGCGTTCGTCATCTATCTGTGGTGCGCTTTCCTGTTTCCGCGCGATCTCGACGGATATGACGGGTTCAAGGACTATTTCTATGCGCGGCGGGGCTGGTTCTTCGGGCTTGGCGTGGCCGCCCAGGCGATCGATGTGGTCGATACCTTATCGAAGGGCCTTGACCATTTTCGATCGCTTGGTCCGCTCTATCCGGCGTCGATCGTCGGCTTGTCCCTGTTGTTCCTGATCGCGATGCGCACGAGGAACGAACGGTATCACGGCGTCCTGGCGATCATCGCGGTGCTCTACCTGATCGTCTATCCATGGGTATTCTTCGACACGGTTAGCTAGGCAGGAACGATGCACCGATCGCGGATCAACGGGATTTTGATCGACTGCAACGTCGCGGACATCGACGCGGCGGCGCGGTTCTGGGCGGAGGCGCTGGGGCGGCCGATCGACCGGGATCATCCGGGCACGCGCGGCAATTATGTGATGCTGGAAACGCCGCCGGACGAGATCAGCGTGCAGATCCAGCGCGTCGAGCACGAGAGCCGCGTGCATGTCGACATCGAGACCGACGACATTGAGGCCGAGGTCGCGCGTTTGGAGAAGCTCGGGGCGACGGTTGACACCAGGATGGAGCGCTGGGTTGTCATGAAGGCGCCCAGCGGGCAGCGCTTCTGCATCGTTCGGGTGCAGCGGGACGGTTGGCCGAAGGGAGCGACGAGCTGGGGGGACGAGTGACGTTAAAATTTGCGACTGCGGCCGCCGCCGCGATTCTGCTTACTGGTGCGGCGCCTTCGCCGAAGCTCGATCCCGATACGGCGGCCTGGTGGGCGGCGACGGCGCAGCTTTCCAATGACTCGATGGAAGGGCGCGATACCGGCTCGGCCGCCTATTTGCGCGCGGCGAAGCTGGTCGCGGCGAAGTTCGAGGCGGCGGGGCTGAAGCCGGCGGGAGAGAAGGGAAGCTGGTTCCAGCGCGTGCCGATGCACGAGGTGCGCGTGGAGCGCGCGACCATCAGCGTCGGCAAGCAGCCGCTCGTCTTTCTCCACGACCTGACGATTTCGCCGACGGGCGCGACTCCGGCGCACGTCGATGCGCCGCTTGCTTACGGCGGCTATTGCAGCTGGCCTGCCTTGGGCGACGTACGCGGCAAGATCGTGATCTGCCACGGCACTCGGCGCGAAGGATTGCCGAGCACCGGCCAGCGGGAAGCGGCGCTGAGGGTGGCGGGCGCGATCGGCGTTCTGACCATCGCCGATCCCGGTTTCACGGTCGAGCCGCCGCGCTGGCCTTATGCTTATGCGCGGACGGTGGCGCTCGCAGGCGAGGCTGGACGGAAGGACGATTCCTTCCTGCGCATGACGCTGAATGCCGAGTCGTTCGGCAAGCTGCTGGCCGGGAGCGGCCGCGACGCGGCGGCATTGATCGCGGCGGGAAGCGCGGGGCGGCCGCTGCCGAGCTTCGCGCTGGCGCAGCGGCTCACCGCCGATTTCACCATCCAGCAGCGCGACATCGAGTCGCCGAACGTGCTGGCGATGCTGCCGGGCTCGGACCCCAAGCTGGCCGACCAGGCGATTGTCCTTTCGGCGCATCTCGACGGCTATGGCTATGGCGAGCCGGTGGACGGCGACCGGCTGTACAACGGCACGCTCGACGACGCGGCTTATGTGGCGCTGCTGATCCGGCTGGCCGAGCGCCGGCACGGCGAAGCATATAAGCGGCCGATCCTGTTCGCGGCCTGGACCGGAGAGGAGAAAGGGCTGCTCGGCTCGCGCTGGTACGTCGCGCACCCGACGGTGCCGCTTTCGCGGATCGCGGGGAACATCAATCTCGACCAGCTCCGGCCGATCTTTCCGCTGAAGCTGCTGACGGTTCACGCGCTGAACGACACGACCTTGGGCGACGACGTGCGGGCGGTGGCGAGCAGTCTCGGGATCGAGGTGCAGGTCGATCCGGAGCCGGAGCGGAACATGCTCCGGCGGTCCGATCACTGGCCGTTCATCGAGGCGGGCATTCCGGCGACGGGGTTCATCTTCGGCTATCGGCCCGGTTCGCCGAGCGAGCGCGTTTACCGGCAATGGTACAAGACGGGCTATCACAAGCCGCAGGACGATCTGAAGCAGCCGATGGACTTCCAGGCGGCGGCCGACTTCAACCGTTTTTTCTACAAGCTTGTCGATCGGGTGGCGGACGATCCGGACCCGCCCGCGTGGAAGCCCGGGAGCACGCTGAAGCCGGGCCGATGACGGCGTTCGTCATCAAGGCGGCGGTTCGCGATCCGGGCGCCGAGCGATTCAGCTTCGCGGCGCAGAAGACGATGTACGGCGGCAAGCAAATCGCGGCGGGCGACACGATCTACATCTTCGCCAGCGAGAACGAGGGCGGAGACGGACTGATCGCGCGCGGGATCGTGCTGGGCGCCCTCGCGCTGCCAAGGCCAGCGGGCGTCGCGCGCCACACGCCGCGCGTCAGCATCACCGTCGAACCGACCGCGGCCGCGACCCGGCGCCTCGGCCGGCGCGAGCTGAAGCCGTTCGACGACTGGAACGACGGCCGACCCGAGACCGAGCTCAATTTCAAATTCTACCGGCAGGCGACCGACAAGATCGGGGGAATTTCCCCGGAGGCGGCGGCGTTCCTGGACAGCTTCTTCCGCACGCCTGGGAACGGATAGTCCACGAGCCGAACCCACCGGCGCGGAACCCGGGCAGTGCGCCGAAGCTGCGCGGATCATGGCTTAGATTTCGCGCGTGGTGGAAAGGTCGATGGTTTCGGCCGCCGGTGCCGCGCGTCTGCCGCCCCTTGGGCGGCGCGAACGGTCGACCGTCCGAACCGCAAGCCTTGCCCTTGCGTAGGTGCCCGAAAGTGCTGCCGCAAATCCGGCGGCGGCTCCGACCGCCAGCGCCCAGCGCGGCCCGGCGGCATCGGCGACCCAACCGACGATCGGCGCGCCCAGCGGGGCGCCACCGAGCGCGACAGCGAGCCGCAGCGCCATCACCCGGCCGCGCATGGAGGGCTCGGTCGACAGCTGCATCAGGCTGTTGCTGGTGTTCAGGAAGGTGAGCGCGGCGACTCCGATGATCAGCAGGGCTCCCGCGAACAGCCAGTAAGTCGGGGCAACGGCCGCGAGGAGGAACCCGAAGCCGAATGCTCCGGCGCCGTAGAGAAGATAGAGGAACCTCGGCTTGTCGCGCCCGGCGTTGAGCAGCGCTCCGGACAGCGTTCCGATGGCCATGATCGACGACAGCAGGCCGTAGCCCGCAGCGTCCGTGTGAAAGACGCGAACGGCCATCGTGGAAATGAAGATTGGAAAATTGAGCCCGAACGTGCCGATCAGGAGCAGCATCATCAGCACCATGGTGAGGTCCTTCCGGTCCCGCACGTAGCGAAAGCCCTCGGTGAAACTCGAGCTGGTGCGCTTTGCCCTTGCCTTGGGGCGAAGCTCCGAAGTGCGCAGCGCCCACAGTGACGCGAGCACCGCGACGAATGACACCCCGTTTATCAGAAAAGCCCAACCAGTCCCGGCCCAGGCGATCAGCAAGCCGGCCGCCGCGGGTCCGACCATCCGCGCCGCATTGAAGGAAGTGGAATTGAGGGCCACGGCATTCGGCAGGTCCGAGTCGCCGACAAGTTCCCCGACGAAGGTCTGGCGAACAGGCGCGTCGAAAGCCGATGCGCAGCCGGACAGGAAGGCGAAAACATAAACGTGCCAGAGCTGAACCACGCCGGTGACGGTCAGCAACCCGAGTGCGATAGCGAGCGCCCCCATCACTGCCTGGGTGGCCATCAGGAGCTTTCGCTGGTCGAAATAATCGGCCGCAAAGCCGGTCCAGGGCAGGAGCAGCAGCTGCGGTCCGAATTGCAGCGCCATCACGATTCCGACGGCAGAGGCGGATTGGTGAGTCAGCTCGGTCAGGACCAGCCAGTCCTGCGCCGTGCGCTGGATCCAGGTGCCGATATTGGAGACGAGCGCTCCGGCGGCCCAGATGCGATAGTTGACGATACGGAGCGATCGGAAGATTTCTGTAGCGGCAAAGCTCATGCGCGCTCCAGCAGCGCAAGGACGTCGTCGGTCGTTCCGGTTTCCCCGAGGGCTTTATTCGGATCAAGAGCGGTCAGGGTCATGTCGGTTCCTTATGACGGTAGCCGTCCGCATAGCGAGCAGGCCTCTGGCGGGGACCACTTGTTTCTGCTCCAGGACTCAGCAGGCGATGCCAACCGACGGTTAACGGTTAAACCGCCGTTTGCCGTTGGATTGACTCTCGGGCCGCGGATTTGCTCATCAGAATCTTCAAGCGAAACGGTCGGGGCCGTCGATGCAATCACTGTTCAAATGCGCAATTGCAATCCTTGGCGCGCTCGTGCTGGCAAGCTGCGAGACGGCGCCGACGCCCAGGACCGCCGTAGCCGCGCCGCCTCCCGTCGAGACCAGCGCTGCCGTTCCGTACCTCTGGACCGTCGGCAATGCCCCCCAGGCGCACAAGGATCTGGTCGCGACCTTCGGCAAGCTCGGCCTCAAGCCCGGCCAATATGTCTGGGCAAGCACGCTTCCGGCGGAGGGCGATGCGCGGATCGTCATCGACCGGCTGACACAGATGGCTTACGCCTACAAAGGCGATATTTTGGTCGGCGCGGCGAGCGTCTCGACCGCCAAGAAGGGGCATATCACGCCGCTCGGTTACTGGTCGGTGCTGGCGAAGCATCGCTTCTACCGCTCCAAGAAATACGACAATGCGCCGATGCCGTTCATGCAGCGGATCGACGATTACGGAATCGCGCTGCACGGGGGCGCGAACCCCGGCTATCCGGCGAGCCACGGCTGCATCCGGATGCCGATGAAATTCGCCGAGAAATTGTTCGGCCTGACGAAGCTCGGTTCGAAGGTGGTGATCGAGGGCTAGGCGGCGAGCGCCGCAACGGCCGATCAGGCACCCGGCGGCGCCGAATGGACCGGCAGATCGAGCCGCGTCTGCAGGCCCGGCCGATTGTCGTCGAGCACCAGCTGTCCGTCGTGGAGATGGGCGATGGCCTCCGCCAGCGCGAGGCCAAGCCCGGCGCCTTCGTCGGAGCGGCTCGAATCGAGGCGGCCGAAGCGGCGCCGCGCCTCGTCGCGGCGGTCGGGCGGGATTCCGGGGCCGCGGTCCGCGACTTCGATCGTCACCAGCTTGTTGCGCCTTGCGACGCCAATCCGGATTTCGCCGCCCGAAGAGCCGTATCGGATCGCATTTTCGATCAGGTTGCTGACGGCCTGCGCCAGCAGCTGGCGATGGCCGAACAGCGGCACGGGGCGATCCGGCGGCGCATAGTCGAGCCGGGCGCCGCGCTCCTCGGCGAGCGGATCGTACATCTCGGCAAGCTCGGCGGCGAGCTCGCCGAGGTCGAACCAGGCGAATTGGTTGCGGCCGGTGAAGGCCTCCGACCGGCTGATTTCGAGGACGGTGGTCAGCATCCGCATCAATGCGTCGGCCTGCCGGACGACGCTTGTGAGCAACTCCTCCTGTTCGGCTGGATCGTCGGTCTCGGCCGCGGCCTGGGCGGCGCTGCGGAGCCGGCTGACCGGAGATCGCAAATCGTGCGCGAGCGAATCGGTGAGGAGGCGAAGCTGCTCCATCAGCGCGCCGATCCGATCGAGCATGGCGTTGATCTGGCTGCCGAGCCGGTCGAAGGCGTCGCCGGCGCGCGAGACCGGCACGCGCTCGGAGAGATCGCGGGCGCCGATCCGGTTGGCGACGGTGGCGATGGCGCCGATCCGGCGGCCGACATAATGGGCGATGATCAGGCCGCACAGCAGCCCCAACAGGCCGGCGACGATCAGCGCGATAAGGAGCGAACGCTCGAGCGTTTCGCGGATCGCGAATCCTTCGCCGGCCATCCGTCCGCTGATCAGCCATTCGCGATTCGGGAGCCGGTGCATGACGATCGCCGCCTCGCGCGGATTGGGCTGGCCGCGCAGGCGGATCACCGAGGTCCGGTATCCCTCCTGGAACGGCTGCACGGATGGCGACGCGGCGATATTGCCGGCGACCTCTTTGCCGTCGCGGCCGACCAATCCGACGACCGTCTGCGGGTCCGCATAAGCGAGCGAGTCCGATATCGCGTCGGTCAGCGCGGTCCTGCCCCCGGTGCGATAAACGTCTGAAAGGACCCTGGCCTGTTCGGCGACCTGCCGGTGGATGCTGGCAACGGCCTCGTCGTGCGTGCGGCCGTAGATGAAGGCGATGACCGCAAGATTGGAGAGCAGCGCGAGGAGACCGGCCAGAAGCGCGATTCGGATCGTGGTGGGCACGAAGTCGGTTGTAGGCTGTCAGGCCGCGAGCATGTAGCCCGCGCCTCTCACTGTATGCAGGAGCGGTTTTTCGAACCCGTCGTCGAGCTTGCGGCGAAGGCGGCTGACGTGGACGTCGATGACGTTCGTGCCCGGGTCGAAATGATAGTCCCAGACCTGTTCGAGCAGCATGGTGCGGGTGACGACGCGGCCTTCATTGCGGGCGAAATATTCTAGCAGCAGATACTCGCGGGGCTTGAGGTCGAGCTTCTGGCCGGCGCGCCTGACGCTCCGCGACATGGGGTCGATTTCAAGATCGCCGACGGTCAGCCGATGATCGGCGGGATCGACCCGCGCTTCGCGCCGGCGAAGCAGCGCATTTACCCGAGCCAGCAGCTCGGCGAAGGAGAAGGGCTTCACCAGATAATCGTCCGAACCGCTGTCGAGTCCGTCGATCCGGTCGCCGACCGAGGCGAGCGCGGAGAGGATCAGCACGGGCGTGTCGATGTGCGCGGCGCGCAGTGCTCTCAGCACCGACAGGCCGTCGAGCACCGGGAGCATTCGGTCGAGGATGACGAGATCGAAGCTGCCGTCGGTGGCGCGGAACAGGCCGTCCTGGCCGTTGGCCGCCTGCTCGACGCTATGGCCTTCCTGGGTCAGCCCCTTGGCAAGATAGGAGGCAGTCTCCCGATCGTCCTCCACCAGCAGGATCTTCCGTCCCATCGCTATTCACGCCTCCTGATTCGCACTCGGTCGGGGCTGGAGGAGAAATCCGCGCGGCGCTGGGCAGGAGTCATTTCCCAGCGCCGCACGCATGGCCTCAGTTGGTCTTTGTGGTGCTGGGCGCCGTGGACTTCCTGGCGGCCATCTTGTGGGCAGTCGCTTTGTGCGTCATCTTTTTGTGCGACTTCGCCGTCGCGTGATGACGCCGCGCATGGTGGTGGCGCGCAGCGGCGCGATGCTCCTTGGCCTCGGTGACCGTTGATTCGCCCTCGGCTTTGGCTTGTTTGGCCATGGAGGTCTTGGCCGGCACCGCCTTCTTCGTCGAGCTCTTTTGTGCAGCCAGCGCCGGAGTGGCAATCAACGCCAGCGCTGTCAGCGATCCAATCAGGGCCTTCATCACTCTTCTCCTCGTGTCCGGCAAACGCGAGCCGGCGGAGACGCCTCTATGCGGGTGCGAATCTCACGGGCGTGGAAGCAAGGTTAAATGCCGTTCATCGCGAATGGAAGACGCCGGCGCCGAGCCTTCCGGCCCGGCCCCGGCGCCCGGAAATCCGGAAAATGCGGCGCGTCAGTGCGCCTTCGGCTTTGGCGACGTCTTCGCCGTCTTTGAAGCATGCTTCGCGGACTTGGCAGGCTTTGCATTCTTCTGCGTTTTCGCGTTGGTGGCGGTATTTGGCTTCGCCGGGGCGGCGGCAATGGCCGGCGCGGCCATCATTCCCAGAGCCGCGAGGGAAGCGATCAGGCTGGTGCGTTTCACTGTCATTCTCCTGGAATCATCGCTCGGGAGTCGAGCGCGGACTTCATCTATGGGAACGCCTTTGGCGAGCCGCTGACAGCCGGATTAAAGCTTGTTCATTGCCTCACGGACGAAGAGCGTTAGGACGGGTGCGGCATGCTTGCGCAAAAGACTCGTTACGCGCTTCGTTCGCTGCTGTTTCTGGCCGAGGAGCAGGGCGGCGCGCCGGTACAGCTCAGCCGGATCGCCGAAACGCAGCGCGTGCCGCCCAAATATCTCGAGCTGATCATGCTCGACTTGAAGAAAGCGGGGCTGGTCAAAAGCGCCCGCGGGCCCAAAGGCGGCTACAAGCTCACGCGCTCGCCAGAGCAGATATCGTTCGGGGATATCGTGCGCACGATGGAAGGGCCGATCGCGCTCGTGTCCTGTGCGAGCGTCAATTTCTACGCGCCGTGCGGCGACTGCCACGACGAAGCGACCTGCGCCATCCGCCGCGCCTTCACCATCCTTCGCGACCAGAGCACGGCGGTGCTCGATTCGATCTCGCTGGCCGAGGGCGCGGGATGGGAGGAGCGCCTGCCCAACGGTGGGAAATAGCCGCGCTGGCGAAGCAGGCCGGGCGCGGCTAGAAGTCAGGGCCATGTCGACCTTCACCATCGACACCGGCACCAGCCGGGCGACTCCTTCGCCGGTTCCGGGAAAGCGCAAGACGGCGCCGTCGATCCGCGCGCGCAAGGTCGAGGGCCGGACCGAGCAGCCCCTCGTCATGCTCACGGCCTACACGATGCGCATGGCTCAGCTGCTCGATCCGCATTGCGACATGCTCCTGGTCGGGGACAGCCTGGGGCAGGTCATTTACGGCCTGCCGTCGACGATCCCGGTGACGATGGAAATGATGTGCGCGCATGGCGCCGCGGTGGTGCGCGGGAGCTGGCACGCGCTGGTCGCCGTCGACATGCCGTTCGGCTCTTATGAAGGTTCGCCCGCGCAGGCGTTCGATTCGGCGGCCCGAATCATGAAGGAGACCGGCTGTGCGGCGGTGAAGCTCGAGGGCGGCGAGGCGATGGCGGAAACGATCGCTTTCCTTACCGAGCGCGGGATTCCGGTGATCGGCCATGTCGGCCTTACGCCGCAGGCGGTAAATGCGCTCGGCGGTTACGGTCCGCGCGGGCGCAACCAGCTTGAAGCAGCCAAGATCGTCTCCGACGCGAGCGCGGTCGCGCGTGCCGGCGCCTTTTGCCTCGTCGCCGAAGGTGTACTCGAAGAGGTCGCCACCAAAATCACGCAAACGGTCGATGTTCCGGTGATCGGGATCGGGGCCTCGGCCGACTGCGATGGCCAGGTCCTGGTCATCGACGACATGCTCGGCATGTTCGAGCGCACGCCGCGCTTCGTGAAGCGCTACGACGATCTCGCCACCCGCATCGGCGAAGCGGCGCGCACCTACGCCGAGGAAGTGCGGGCAAGGAGCTTCCCGACGGCCGAGCAGACCTACCGGCCGAAATAAGCTGGCCGGCTCGGCCACCCCCTTTGCCTTTCGCGGCGCAGCGGGTAGATGGAGCGCCGCCAGCTTCCATTCATCTGGCGTGGGGAAGGGAAGCGCGGCAAGAGGATTCCCAATCGCAACGGACTGAGGCACGTCTTTGGCGCAACCCCCGGACATAGCGGATACATTCGTCAAAGAGGTCGACGAGAACCTCCGCCGCGACCAGCTCCGCGATTTTTTCACGAAGAACGGCATCTGGGTCATTGTGCTCGTCATCCTGTTCCTCGCCGCGAGCGGGGGCGCGATCTGGTGGCAGCAGCACAAGGTCGAGCGGTCCAAGATTGAAGTCGAGCAGCTGTCGCAAATCTACAAGGACATCGGCACCGGCAATACGAGCAAGCTCCCGGCGCAGCTCGACGAGCTGGCCAAGGCGGGAAGCAAGGGCGTCCGCGCCTCCGCGCTGTTCACCCGCGCCGCGCTCGCGCTCCAGCAGAACGATCAGAAGCTGGCGATCGCAAAATATAGGGAAATCGTCGCCGAAGGCTCGCTTCCGAAGCCCTATCATGATGTCGCGCTCATCCGGCAGACGGCGCTCGAGTTCGACCAGCTGAAGCCAGAGCAGGTAATCGAGCGGCTCGAGCCGCTCACCAGGCCCGGTAATCCGTGGTTCGGATCGGCCGGCGAAATGACCGCGCTGGCGATGATCAAGCAGGGCAAGACGAAAGAGGCGGGGCAGCTGTTCGCGGCCATCGCCAAGGACAAGGACGTCCCGCAGTCGATTCGCGACCGCTCCATCCAGATTGCGAGCAGCCTCGGGGTCGATGCGAGCGCCGAGCTCGGACCCAAGGCCCAATAGGACCCATATGATCAGATTGAAGAGTCTCCGGATTGCCGTGCTCGTCGTCGCCGCCTTCGCGGCGAGCAGCTGCGGCATTTTCAAGAAGGGTTCCGGACCCAAAACGCCGGTGCTCGGCGAACGAATCCCGGTGCTCACCAGTGAAACCGACGTCAAGGCCGATCCGGCCACCCTGGCGCTGCCGTTCAGCTTGCCGCCGGCGGTCGAGAACAGCGGCTGGACCCAGTCGGGCGGCAATGCGACCAAATCCATGGGGCAGCTGGCGCTCGGCCAATCGCTTACGCAAGCGTTCGACGTCGAGTCGGGCCGCGGCAGCAGCCTCACCGCGCGCCTCGCGGCCGCGCCGATCGTCGCCAACGGCAGGGTCTATACGATCGACACGCTTGGCACGGTTCGTTCCTTCGACGCAAAGACCGGCGCTAAGGTCTGGGAGAGCCCGACGCCGGACGTCAGAGGCAATGAAGCATCCCTGTACGGGGGCGGAATTGCCTACGACAACGAGCGCATCTACGCGACCAACGGCCTCGGCTTTGTCGCGGCGCTCGACGCGCGCAATGGCGGAATCGTCTGGAAGGTACGGCCCGGCGGACCGCTGCGCGGCGCGCCGACGATCGCCAATGACGCGGTCTATGTGGTCAGCGAGGACAACCAGATCTACTCGCTGAAGGAGGAGGACGGGTCGACCAACTGGTCGGAGGCCGCCTCGCTGGAGATCGCGGGCGTGTTCGGATCGGCTTCGCCGTCGGCGGGCCAGGGCACGATCGTCGCCGGCTTCTCGTCGGGCGAGCTCAACGGTTATCGCTACGAGAACGGGCGGCAGGTGTGGCAGGACACGCTGCAGCGGACGAGCATCACAACCAGCGTTTCGTCGCTGTCCGACATCGACGCCGATCCGGTGATCGACAGCGGACAGGTGTTCGCGGTCGGGCAGGGCGGCCGGATGGTCGCGCTGGACCTCACCTCGGGGCAGCGGATGTGGGAGCTCAACATCGCCGGAATCGCTACTCCGTGGCTCGTCGGCGACTGGATTTACGTCGTGACCGACGAGGCGAAGCTGCTGTGCATCTATCGCCAGAACGGCCATGTCCGCTGGATCGCCCAGCTTCCGCAGTTCGAGAAGCCGAAGTCGAAGAAGGGCGAGATCGACTACAAGGGCCCGGTGCTGGCGGGGAATCGGCTGATCCTCACCGGGTCGAATGGCACGATCGTTCAAATCGATCCGGCGACAGGCAATTACATCAGTCAGATGTCGATCAAGGCCAGCATCAGCCTGCCGCCGGTGGTCGCCAATTCGACGCTCTACATCCTCGACGACAACGCGCGGCTGCACGCCTACCGGTGAGCCGACAATCCTCTCCGTCGCGAAGCGATGGGGAGGGGAACCATGCGAAGCATGGTGGAGGGGCCAACCGCAGCGGCCCCTCCACCATTGAATCTTCGTTCAATGGTTCCCCTCCCCACGAGGCTGCGCCTCGCAGGGAGGAACGTAATAAGCTAGGCGCCGCTCCCATGTCTCTCCCGACCGTCGCCATTGTCGGCCGGCCCAACGTCGGCAAATCGACCCTGTTCAACCGGCTCGTCGGTAAAAGGCTGGCGCTGGTCGACGACCGGCCGGGGGTGACGCGCGACCGGCGCGAGGGCGAGGCGCGGCTGCTCGGGCTCGATTTTCGGGTGATCGACACGGCCGGGTTCGAGGACGAGGACCCGCAGACGCTGCCCGGGCGGATGCGCCGCCAGACCGAGGCGGCAGTGGGCGATTCGGATGCGGCGCTGTTCCTGATCGACGCGCGCGAGGGCGTGACCCCGCTCGACGAGGAAATCGCACGCTGGCTGCGGGTACAAAGCACGCCCGTGATCCTGGTCGCGAACAAGGCCGAGTCTCGGGCGGGCGAAAGCGGAATTCTCGACGCCTACCGGCTGGGCCTCGGCGATCCGGTCGGGATCAGCGCCGAGCATGGCGAGGGTGTCGCCGATCTGTTCGACGCGCTGCGCCCGCATGTCGAAGGAGGGACAGTCCCTGAAGAAGAAGGGACAGTCCCTGAGGAAGGGCCGCTGAAGCTGGCGATCGTCGGCCGGCCCAATGCCGGCAAGTCGACTTTGGTCAACAGCATGGCCGGCGAGGAGCGGATGATCACCGGCCCGGAGGCGGGGATCACGCGCGATTCGATCAGCCTCGACTGGGAATGGGAGGGCCGGCCGGTGCGGCTGGTCGATACGGCGGGCCTCAGGAAGCGTGCGAAGGTCGAAGACAAGCTGGAGCGTCTGTCGGCGGCCGACGCCAAACGCGCGATCGATTATGCCGAGGTTGTAGTGCTGCTGCTCGACGCCACGCGCGGCCTCGAATCGCAGGACCTGCGGATTGCCAACCAGGTGATCGAGGAAGGGCGCGCGCTGCTCATCGCCGTCAACAAGTGGGACGTGGCCGAGCACGCTTCGGCGCTCTTCAACGGCATCAAGGCCGCGCTCGGAGAAGGGCTGGCGCAGCTTCGCGACGTGCCGCTGCTCACCGTCTCGGCCAAGACGAGCAAGGGAATCGACACGATCCTGAAGGTCGCGTTCGATCTCCGCGAGGCTTGGAGCAGGCGCGTTCCGACCGGCGAGCTCAACCGCTGGTTCGAGGCCGCCGTCGAAGCGAACCCGCCGCCGGCGCCGAAGGGCAAAAGAATCAAGCTGCGCTATATCACGCAGGTGAAAAGCCGGCCGCCGAGCTTCGTGGTGTTCGGGAACCGGCTCGAGGAACTGCCGGAAAGCTACCGGCGCTATTTGCTCAACACGATGCGCCGCGACCTGCAATTCGGGCCGGTGCCGCTTCGGCTCGACTTCCGCGGACGCTCCAATCCGTTCGACAAGGGCCGCGGGCGCTAAGGAGAATTTTACCCTTTTCCCCTTATCCGTTCAAACTGTGGAACCACGCCGGCGCGGTCCGGCAATCGAGGAGCCTGAGTTTGGGCGACGAAGCTCGAGACATCGTCGATTGGGCGCATTTCGAGAAAAGCCGGAGCGAGCTTGGCCCCGGCTTCATCCGAATTCTCAGCTATTTCAAGGAAGACGGCGTCAAGTCGATCGCCCAGATCGAGGATGCCATGCGCGAGCAGAACACGGCCGCGCTCGTCCTTCCCGCGCATACGCTCAAGGGCGAATCGCGGCAGCTCGGCGCCGAGCCCATCGCGAAGATCGCCGAATTGATCGAAACCACCGCGCGCTTCTGTATCGAAACGCACCGCTTCCCTGACGAGCTGGTTCCGGAGGTGGTCGAGCTGCGGCGGATGTTCGACGAGACCGTCGCGCTCTTCGACAAGGCCACCAATCCGCTCGTCACCCGGGGCGGACCATCCGGCTTCGGGCGCAAGGTCAACAATCAGGGTTTCGGGCGGATTTGAGCGCAGAGTCGTCGCCCTGAACTTGGTTCAGGACCTATTTTTCCGCTTGTGGCGCAATTTCAAGAATGGATGCTGAAACGAGTTCAGCATGACGAGGGTTTTCAATCCTCGGCGTGCTCGCTTTGCAGCTGGACGTAATTCTGCAGACCCATGCGCGCGATCAGCTCGAACTGGGTTTCGATGAAGTCGATGTGCCGCTCCTCGTCGGTGAGGATTTCGCGGGCGAGGTCGCGGGTCACATAATCCTGGACCGTCTCGGCGTGGGCGATGAGGCCGCGGTAGAGTTTGGCGCCCTGATGCTCCGCCTCCAGGTCGGCCTTCAGAATTTCCTCGACATTCTCGCCGACGCGGAGCCGTCCGAGCGCCTGGAAATTGGGCAGGCCGTCCAAAAACAGGATGCGATCGGCGAGCCGGTCGGCGTGCTTCATCTCGTCGATGGACTCGCCGCGCTCGAACTCGGCGAGCTTCTTGACGCCCCAATTGTCGAGCATCCGGTAGTGCAGCCAATATTGGTTGATCGCGGTCAGCTCTTCCTTGAGCGCCTCGTTCAGCAATTCGATGACCTTGGGATCGCCCTGCATTCATCCCTCCGACGCGTCGCGGGGCGGGCTTGCGCTGTCAGGGAGCGGGGGTCAAGTCAGGCGACGGCGCGCAAACGCGGACGCCTGGCGTTCTCGTCGTCGATCAGCTCCTGGGCATAGTCGAGGCAACAACAACATTGCGGCTCGCAGCCGAGGGTGGCGTAAGCGCGCTCCGGACTGGGCGCGCCGGCGCGCGCGGCCTCGCGGATTTCGCGCTCGGTGATGCGGTTGCAACTGCACACGATCATGCGCTGCTATTTAGCGATAATGAGAACCATTCGCAACTGTTATCGTGCGGCGGTCTGGCGGGCGCGCGCGGCGATATAGGCCATGGGGATTCCGACGAGGACGATGTGCGCGAATAACTGGGTCGCGATCGACAGCGGCTTGGGGGGCAATGGCGCATCGAAGCGCAGCGGGACGACGGCCCAATTCATGATGAAATAGGTGAAGAGACCGTAGGCCACGCCGGTGCGGAGCGGCGTCTCGGCAAGTTTCGGGCGAATCTGGACGAGGATGACGAGCGCCGTGGCCATGGTGGCCATCAGCGCGAAATGGACGATGAGACCGAGGATCGCGCCGGGCGCGCCCATGCCGGTCGCTCGTGGAAAGGGCCCAGAGGCGACGAAGCGCAGCATGTCCGGAATCTCGCGGCCGAACCAGAGCGTCAGGATCATCGCGAAGAGGATGTCCAGCGTGCCGGAGATCGCGGTCGCGATGGCGATGGCTTTGAGCGTTTGTTTCGACATCGTCACAACAGAGCGCGCAATGCCGCGTTCGTCCAGCCGCTCACCATCAAACGCGCATTTTTTACCGACGAATGGCGCGCGCCGAGTGCCGGAGATCAGAACTCAGGCGTCAGCTCGCTTCCCATCAGCTTGGGGAAGAAGCTTTCGTGCGCGGTGCGTAGGTCGGCGAGGAAGACGGACTGCTCGCCGCCACGACCGACAAGATCGAATGTGATGCGGTCGCCGCCCGTGGTACCGATCGGGACGGCAAACAGCTTGGCGGCATTTGCGGCGGCGCGGACCTCATCGGGATCGCGCGTCGTGACGACATAGCGGCCCTGGTCCTCGCCGAAGAGGATCGCCGCCGGATTGGGGATTTGCTCGACGATCGTCATGTGCAGACCGAGGTTGCCGGCCAGCGCCATCTCGGTGACCGTCACGGCAGCTCCGCCGTCTGAGCAGTCATGGACGGCCGTGACCAGCCCCTGCGCAATCAACTGTCGGATGCATTCGCCGGCGCGCCTTTCCACGCCGAGATCGACGGCGGGAGCGCGGCCTTCGCGTCGACCGTGGCAGACCTCGAGCCAAAGCGACTGACCGACATGGCTGTCGCTGTGGCCGATGAGAATCAAATGCTCGCCCTCGGCTTTGAACCCGATGGTCGCGGACTTCTCCCAATCCTCCAGCAGCCCGACGCCGCCGATCGCGGGCGTGGGCAGGATGGCGGTGCTGGTGCCATCCTCGTTCTTGGTCTCGTTGTAGAGGCTGACGTTGCCGCTCACGACGGGGAAGTCGAGGGCCCGGCAGGCCTCGGCGATGCCTTCGACGCAGCCGACGAACTGGCCCATGATCTCGGGCCGTTCGGGGTTGCCGAAGTTGAGACAGTTGGTGATCGCCAGCGGCCTGGCGCCGACGGCGCAGAGGTTGCGATAGGCTTCGGCGACCGCCTGCTTTCCGCCCTCGACCGGGTCGGCGTAGCAATAGCGCGGCGTGCAGTCGGTGGTAATCGCCAGCGCTTTCTTCGTGCCGTGGACGCGCACGACGGCGGCGTCGCCGCCGGGCCGCTGGACCGTGTCGGCGCCGACCTGCTGATCGTATTGCTGCCACACCCAGCGCCGGCTCGCGAGGTTGGGCGAGGCCATCAGCTTCAGGAGATCGACGGCGATGTCGGTGCTCTCGGGAATGTCGGTCAGCGGCTCGGGCGCTTTCGGGACCGCATAGGGCCGCTCGTAGCAGGGCGCTTCGTCGGCGAGTGGGCCGAGCGGGATGTCGGCGACGCTCTCGCCGTTCCATTCGAGAACCATGCGGCCGGTGTCGGTCACTTCGCCGATCACCGCGAAATCCAGCTCCCATTTGCGGAAGATGGCCTCGGCCTCGGGCTCGCGGCCGGGCTTCAGGACCATGAGCATCCGCTCCTGGCTTTCTGAAAGCATCATCTCATAGGGCGTCATGCCGGTTTCGCGGCACGGGACCTTGTTCATGTCGAGCCGAATCCCGACCCCGCCCTTGCTCGCCATTTCGACCGACGAAGAGGTGAGGCCCGCCGCGCCCATGTCCTGGATGGCGACGATCGCGTCCGACGCCATCAGCTCCAGGCAGGCTTCAATCAGCAATTTCTCGGTGAACGGGTCGCCGACCTGGACCGTCGGGCGCTTTTCCTCGCTGTCGTCGGAGAAATCGGCCGAAGCCATGGTCGCGCCGTGGATTCCGTCGCGGCCGGTCTTTGAGCCCACATAGACGACCGGGTTCCCGACCCCCGCCGCGGCCGAGTAGAAAATCTTGTCGGTTCGCGCGACGCCGACGGTCATCGCGTTGACGAGGATATTGCCGTCATAGGCCGCGTCGAAATTTATCTCGCCGCCGACGGTCGGAACGCCGACGCAATTGCCGTAGCCGCCGATGCCCGCGACCACGCCCGCGACGAGGTGCCGCGTCTTGGGATGATCCGGCCGCCCGAAGCGCAGCGCGTTCAAGTTCGCGACCGGGCGCGCGCCCATGGTGAAGACGTCGCGCAAGATGCCGCCGACGCCGGTCGCCGCGCCCTGATAGGGTTCGATATAGGACGGGTGATTGTGGCTCTCCATCTTGAAGATGGCGGCGTCCCCGTCGCCGATGTCGATCACGCCGGCATTCTCGCCCGGCCCCTGGATCACCCAGGGCGCCTCGGTCGGCAGTTTTTTCAGATGGACGCGCGAGCTCTTGTAGCTGCAATGCTCCGACCACATGACCGAGAAGATGCCGAGCTCGAGCAGGTTCGGTTCGCGGCCCAGGCTCTTGAGGATGCGGCCATATTCCTCATCGTTGAGGCCATGGTCGGCGACCGTTTCGGGAGTGATTGCGGGAGCTTCGAGGACGTCCATGCGCGCGCCTTTAGCGGGCGGGCCAAGCGGGGGCTAGGGCACGACCGGCGACCTTGGAACGACTCGGCGAACGGCGGTAATGTGGCTGGGCCGGGGCGGGCTCGAACAAGGAGCGCGTGCAATGACCAAGCCAATTCCCGAAGGATATCACAGCGTGAACGTCATCCTGACGGTGGATGACGGGGCGAAAGCGATCGACTTCTACAAGAAGGCGTTCGGCGCCCGGGAAATTTCGCGGCTGCCGATGGGCGACAGGATCGGGCACGCGGAGCTGCAGATCGGCGACACGCGGATCATGTTGAACGATGAGTTTCCCGAGTCCGACAATTTGAGTCCGAAATCGCGCGGAGGCACCACTGTCGGCCTTATCATCTACACCAACGATGTCGATTCGGCGTTCCGGAAGGCGATCGACGCCGGCGGAACCGAGAAAATGCCGGTCCAGGATCAGTTCTGGGGCGACCGCATGGGAAGCCTGACCGATCCTTTCGGCCACAAGTGGAGCATCGCAACGCACGTCGAGGATGTTCCGCCGGAGCAATTCCAGGAGCGGATGAAGGCGTCGCAGCCGAAGCAGCAACAGGCGGAGACGGTCTGACCTAGACGTCGTGCCTGAGGAACTTCTCGCCTGAGAAGACGAAGGTTTGCGGGCGTCCATCGATGGTATCGGCGAAGCTGGCGCGTTCGGGCGACCAGCGTTCGTCGCCGACGCGCCAGAGATTGCCGCCGATGCTTTCCATCGGGACCTCGGTGCCGACCCACAGCTTCCCGCCGCGCTCCACCACGCGCGCGGTGCCGAGCCAGGGGCTGTCGTTGATGTAGCGGCCGGCAAGCCTGGCAAGCGCCGGATCGGACGGCGGCACGCGGCGGCCGGCGCCGGATTTGGAATAGCTGTTCGGGCCCCAGCTCGCGCCGGCCACCGAGTTGCCGCTCCGCTCGAACAGCAGGCTGAATTCACGGAAGAGCGGGTGCGTCGTGCGGAAAACCTCCCCGCCCCACGGCTGGAGATCGGCGGATTGCCCGCCAGCCACGAGCGTCAGCGGCTTGCCGGCGCGGATTTCGAATTCGCCACCCGGTCCCGAATAACGACCGACATAAACATTGGGATGCGCAAGCCGCGTCTCCAGCGACGGCGGCTCGGGCAGGGGATGGCCAGAGAGCGCGCTGGTCAGCGCGTCGACCGCGAACTGGGTGAGAAGTCGCGGCCGGTAAGCCGCGAAGGCGCTGATCGTGGCGCTCGCGAACGCGCCGATCCCGCTCGCTTTGTCGACGTGGAAGGAGGAGGAAAAGCTGACCATTCCGCCGGTATGGTGGAGATAGGAGCGGCCATGCCCGCGGACGTGCATCAGCCCGTTGCCGTAGGTCATGCCCGCCGTGTCGCTCGGCGCCGAGTGGGTAGCGTAGGCTTGCGCCGCTTCGGGCGACAGGCCAATTCCGCCACGGCCCTGCACGGCGTTGGCGAGCGTACGCATCCAGCGCCCCATGTCCGCCGCGGTGGAGGCGACGCAGCCGGCGCCGTCGGTGACGTCGACCCAGGCCGCAGGCGCCAACGGCACGCCGCGCGCGTAGGGCACCGTCTCGTCGGCGGCTTCATAGCCCTGCGCGAATCGCGGCCGGTCGGCGCCGACGATCGCGCCGTGGCTGCGGCTCATCCCGAGCGGTGTGAAGATCCGCTCCTCGAGAAGCTGGGCGAGCGGCTTGCCGCCGAGATGCTGGAGGAGCTTGCCGAGGATGACGTAGCCGGTGTTCGAATAGGACCAATGCTCGCCCGGCGCGAAGCCGGTCCACAGACCGCCGTCGGCGAAGACCGGCGCCGAGTCCGGAAGCCCGGCGGTGTGATCGAGCAAATGCTGGACGGTGATTCCATTGCCGGCGGGCAGCGGAATGGTGGGGAGCAGGTCGCTGATGCGGTCGGTGAGGCGGATTCGCCCCGCCGCGGCATCCTGGTGGACCAGCGCCGCCACCAGCGACTTGCTGATCGAGCCGATCTGGAACAGCGTATCCGGCCCGATCGGGGCGCGGCTGTCGCGGTTGGCGAAGCCGAAGTCGAGAACCGTGCTGAAGCCGTCCGGCGTCGTCAGTCCGAGGGTCATGCCGGGCAAGCCGAAATAAGCGAGATGGGCCTCGCCATAAGCGCGGATCGCGGCGATCGCCCCCGATACCGCCGAAGGCTGCGCGAAGGCGGGAAACGCGAGCTGGCTACCAAGCGCGACGCCGAGTGTCCCGCCGGTGAATGCCCTGCGGGTGATCAGCATGGCCGACCGCCGCGGAGACGGCGAGCCATGATAGGGACTAGGACTTGCAGGATTGCGACGAGTGGCCTGGAACGGCGATGCTCGCCGTCGAGCCGGTTGGCGATCCGGTGATTTCGTAGCCGCCTGGCGCGGTCATGGGCTGGCCGGGCTCGGCCGCGACCACCTGTACCGGTGAGCCGCTCTTGCCTACGTGGACGGTCGCCGACTTGTTGTCCGAAAGATAATCGACCGTGACGACGACATTGTCGGCGCAGCGATAGATTTTCGTCGCGGCGATCGACGGCGGCAGCTGAATGTTCGCATTGGCCGTGACGTTGTTGCTGGTATCGCCGTCCGGGCCGGCGACGATGGTGTGGTTTTCCTTGTTGCAGCCGGCGAGCGCGGTGGCCGCAGCAAGTGCGATGAGTAGAGGGGTCCGAGTCATGGGCGGACCATTTGCGGCCAGAACCACAGTCGTCAAGGGCGCGACCTTGCATATTGTCGAAGTGAGCCATAGCTTCGTCGATAGCGATGCCCCACCAGCCTGGAAGCAGCGCGCAACGCATTCGATGGGGTCTCACCGGTCTTGCGTTCGCCTTTTTGATCGTCCTGTTGGGATCGGTAATCTCGCGCGCGAGCCGTGACGGTGAAGTGAACAGCGTGAGCCAGGCCACCTCGAATGAACCGAGCGAGCCGCTTGCCGAGCTCGGGGTCGCGCCCGGCGCGTCCGAAAGCGCCACCAACAACAGCAGCAGCCAGAAGAAATGAGGTCCGCGCGCCCGCGCGCGCTCGTCATTCTGTTACTGGCGATCGTGGCCGGCGCAGCAATTGCGGGAGCTTTTCTTGGTCACGAGCCGAAGGCGCCGCCGCCGCGCGCGGCCGCCCAGCGTCCCGTCTTGCTGCTCCTGACGAGCCTGCCGCTGGTGTTCGGCGAGGACTTCTCGCTTCGTGGCGGCGGGTCGCCCGCGCTGAAGGCGCTCGAGACCCGCTACCGGGTCGTTCCGATCAGCGTCGCCGATCCCAAGGAGCTTGCGAAAGGCCGTCTGCTGCTCATGGCGCATCCGCTCGCGCAGCCGGCCGAGGATCTGGTCGCGCTGGACGATTGGGTGCGCGCGGGCGGAAGGGTGATGCTGCTCGCGGACCCGATGCTCGAATGGCCGAGCAAGCGCCCTCTCGGAGATGCGTTGCGGCCACCGCCGATGTTCATGGACACGGGCCTGCTTGCTCATTGGGGCCTGCGGCTGGAGGCGCCCGACCGGCGAGGTCCTGAGCGGGATGAGCTTTCGGGGTTCGAGGTCGCCACCGTATCGCCCGGCGAGTTGACCGGCGGGTGCCGGATCAGTGCCGGCGGCCTGGTCGCTCGCTGCTCCATCGGAAAAGGGGAGGCGACGGTGATCGCCGACGCCGATCTCCTCGACATCCCGGACCTCGGGAGCGCCGGCCGCCACAACATGGATGCGATTCTCACGGAGCTGGGACGCCTTGAGCAGTGATTCGGATGCTCACAGACTTATCCACAGGCTGAAGAAAGAAGAACAAGGGCAGAACATCCCGCCGCCGTGGCAGAAAAAAGCGATGGAAATCCGCCAGTTTCCATAAATTCCCATTAAATCCCACGAAAAGCCATTGTATCCCGCAGGCCCTTGGTTTACCAACAAGGGCTGTAGCGCGGGGGGCAATCCCGTCGATTCGAAGCTGACGCGGCGCGCGCGATGGCGCGCGTTTCGCGAACGACGCCTCGCGCGCTGCGAACGGGGAGTTGGACGTGGCGCTAGAGCATCTGTTTCAGGGCAGCGCTTTGAACGCGGTCGATGCCAAGGGCCGCGTGTCGATTCCCGCATTCCTTCGGGGCGTGATCGAGCGGCGCGGCGACGCGCGCACGATCGTCCTCGCCAAGCATCAGTCTTTCCCGTGCCTCAGCGCCTACGACCCCGCTTATGCGGCGCTGAAGCATGCCAAGCTCGAGCGGCTGCTCGAAAAGGAAGAGACCGGCCCCGCCGCCGAGCTCGAATATCAGCAGCGCAACCTCATGGCCTTCGCCGCCACCGAGGAAGTTCCCTACGACAGTTCCGGCCGCATCCTCATGCCCCCGATGATGCGCCGCAAGGGCCAGATCAGCGATCTGGCCCTGTTTCTCGGCACCGGCGAGACGTTCCAGATCTGGAACCCGCAGCTGCTTCTCGACGAATCCCGCATTCCCGAGGACCTCAAGGACATCGCCCGCTTCCGGCTCGAAGAGCGGAGGGCGTCATGACCAGCACCGGCACGAACCAGGCCCCACATGTGCCGGTGCTGGTCAGCGAAGTGATCGACGCATTGTCGATCACGGCCGGCGACACGGTCGTCGACGGGACCTTTGGAGCAGGCGGCTACACGCGCGCCATGCTCTCGGCGGGGGCGGGACGAGTGATTGGGTTCGATCGCGACCCCGAGGCGATCGAAACGGGAAGGTCACTCGTCCCCGACCCCCGCCTCGCTTTGGTCGAAGAGCGCTTTTCGCAGATGGACCGGGTGCTCGCCGAGCGCGGGATCGGCCTGGTCGATGCGATCGCGCTCGATATTGGCGTCAGCTCGATGCAGCTCGACCGTTCGGAGCGGGGCTTTTCGTTCCAGTGCGACGGGCCGCTCGACATGCGGATGAGTAAATCCGGCCTGACCGCCGCCGAATTTCTGAATGCGGCCGAAGAGGCCGAGATCGCCCGGGTATTGCGCGACTATGGGGAGGAGCCGCGCGCCCGGGCGATCGCCCGCGCTATCGTCGCCGCGCGTCCGGTCGAGCGCACCGCCGAGCTTGCCGCGATCGTGCGTCGCGCGGCCGGGTTCCGGCAAGGCCAGAAGAGCGACCCCGCGACCCGCACCTTCCAGGCGATCCGGATTCATCTGAATGCCGAGCTCGATGAGCTTGAGGAAGGCCTCGAGGCCGCGGAGCGCGCGCTGAGGCCGGGCGGCCGCCTTGCCGTTGTCACCTTCCACAGTCTCGAAGATCGAATCGTGAAGCGCTTCTTCCGCGAACGCAGCGGAGGAACGCCGGCCGGTTCGCGCCACCGTCCCGCGGTTGTCGATCCGCAAGAGCCGACGTTCGAGCGGGTCGCCAGGCCGGTTTCCCCGGCGGAGCGCGAGCTGGCCGCGAATCCGCGCGCCCGATCGGCGCGCCTCAGGAGCGCGGTCCGGAGTTCGTCGCCCGCGCGCAAGGGGAGGCTGCAATGAGTACACGAAGCTTCGGCTCCCTGTTCATGGTCGCGAGCTGCGCTGCCGCCGCGCTCGGCTGCTATCTCGTCTCGCTGCGCGTGGCGTCGGAGCGCGCGTCGCTCGAAACCGTCGAGGCGCGGATCGTGCGCACGCAGCGCGAGGTTCGAATGCTCCAGACCGAGATCGGCACGCGCGGACGGCTGTCGCAGCTGGAGCGGTGGAACGCGGGTGCGTTCGAGCTTTCCGCGCCCCAGGCCGACCAGATTTTGAAAGGCGGTTTCGAGCTCGCCCGGCTGATCCGGCCGCAGCGCGAGGTCGACTTCCAGGCGCCGGTCGTGCTCGCGGCCGCGCCCGCGCCGCAGAGGCCGCCTATCGGCGCGCTCGGCGACGACGATTCGAGCACGACGTCACTCACACCATCCGGCTTGCTTCACGAAGCGAGCCTCAAGACCGAGACGCGCGAGGTCCCGGCACAATCGGCTGGCCAGATGCCCCTGCCTGCCGAATCCAAGTCCGCGGACAGGCCGGCTGCAGCGGCGAAGCCGGCGCCACTGAAGTCCACGGATGAGCCGGGCCTCGCGGCCGCCCAATCCTCCAAACCGTTGAAAAAGCACGCTTCGACGGCGTCGGCCAGGCCGGCGAAGAAATCGGTGGATAAGCCGGTCGTCGCGCGCGCGAAGGCGGTGACAAAGCGGATCGAGCTTGCGAAGACCGATCCGCTCGCTCCGCTTCCGGAGAGGCATTCAGGCACAACCAAGGACTCGCCTTCCGGACGATGAACGCACCGGCACCCGCTCTCGTCGCGTCACGGCCCGAGCGGCTCCGGCTCGTCGGACAGCGCCGGCAAATGCTCGCCGTCATGCACCAGCGGCTGATGTTCGGCATGCTCGTCTATGCCGGGATCATCGCGTTGATCGCGCTTCGGATTCTGTGGCTGGCGGCCTTCGGCGACCACGCCGGGCGAAAGGAAGAGCTGACCAGCTTCGTTCCGGAGCGCGGGGACATCGTCGACCGCGACGGTCAGCCGCTGGCACGCACCATCGATTCCTGGACCATCGCGGTCCACCCGAACAAAGTGATCGGCGACAAGCTCGCGCTGGCGCGGAAGCTCGCGGCGCTGATGCCCGAGAAAACGGAGGAGCAATATTTCGCGCTTCTCCGGTCTGGCAAGTCGTTCGTTTACCTGCGGCGCCTCGCATCGCCCGCGCTCGTCGAAAAGGTGAACGCGATCGGCGAGCCCGGCCTCGCGATCCAGCGCGAGCCCGACCGGCTCTATCCGCAGATGAGCCTTGCCGCGCACGTCATCGGATTCACCGACAT
Organism: Sphingomicrobium sp.; assembly: GCA_035701045.1. Classification (GTDB taxonomy): domain Bacteria; phylum Pseudomonadota; class Alphaproteobacteria; order Sphingomonadales; family Sphingomonadaceae; genus Sphingomicrobium. The sequence goes on from DASSOB010000005.1 coordinate 33,282, forward strand.
CGACGGGCACGGCGCGGCCGGGGCCGAGCGCGCGTTCGACGATTATCTATCCGATCCGAAGACTCGCGGGACTCCGCTCGTCTTGTCGATCTCAAGCAAGGTTCAGCAGGCGCTTCAGGCCGAGCTTCAGGGAGCGCTCGAGCACTTTTCGGCGATCGGCGCCGCCGGCGTGGTGATGGACGTCCATACCGGCGAAGTCCTCGCTATGACGTCGCTCCCGGCGTTCAATCCCAACGTGCCGGGGCAGGGCACGCCGGACCAGATGTTCAACCGGGCGACGCTGGGCGTGTTCGAGCTTGGGTCGACCTTCAAGCCGTTCACGCTGGCGATGGCGATGGATTCGGGCACCGTGTCCGGCCCGGGGCAGATGTTCAATTGCCCCGAAGTGCTGCCGGCATACGGTCAGGTCGTTCACGACACCCATCCGTTCGGGCGCCAATGCTCGGTGGCCGAGATCATGATGGAAAGCTCGAACATCGGCATGGCGCAGATGGCCGATCAGCTGGGTACGGCGCGGCAGAAGGCCTGGCTCAAGAAAATGGGCTTCCTCGACCGCGTCGAAATCGAGTTGAAGGAGCGCGGACGGCCGCTGACGCCGGGATCGCGCTGGGGCCCGTTCGAGACGATGACCATCGGCTTCGGCCAGGGCATCGCGGTCGCGCCGCTGCAGCTCGCGATGGGCTATGCGACTCTGTTCGACGACGGAATCTATCACCCGCCGACGATCCTGAAGGTCGGCCCCGGCCATCCGCTGAAGCCCGGCAGGCGGGTCTTCAGCGCCGACACGAGCTACCGGATGCGATCGCTGCTTCGCCTCGTGGTGATGAAGGGCACGGGCCGAAAGGCCGACGCGCCGGGCTATCGCGTGGGCGGAAAGACAGGCACCGCGCAGAAAGTCATCGACGGCCGGTACAGCCAGACCGTCAACGTCACGAGCTTCGCCGGTGTGTTCCCGATGGACGACCCGCGCTATGTAGTCGTGGTGATGCTGGACGAGCCCAAGGCCACGCCCGAAACCTATGGATTCACGACCGCCGGCTGGAACGTCGCGCCAGTGGTGAGCAAAACCATCAGCCGGATCGCGCCGATGCTCGGAGTCACGCCGGACATGAACCGCGAGCCCAATATGTCGGAGGTGCTGCCGTTCATCCACAACCCGAAGCAAGATTCGAAGAAGGACTGAACGGCGTGAGATTGCGGGATATCGTCGAGGTCGATTCCGATTCCAGCGTCAGCGGCTTTGCCATCGATCACCGCAAGGTCGAGTGCGGAAGCGTGTTCGGAGCGTTTGGCGGCGCGGTGTTCAACGGCGAAGACTTCATTCCGCAGGCGGTCGAACGCGGCGCGGTGGCGGTGGTCGCCCGGCCCGGCGCGAAGGTCGAGGATGTGCCGCTCCTTGCCGACCCGGTTCCGCGCAAGCTGTTCGCCAGCCTCGCCGCGAAATTCTATGCGCCCTATCCGGAGACGGTGGTCGCGGTCACTGGCACGAACGGCAAGACCTCGACGGTCGAGATGACGCGGCAGATCTGGCGCATGTCGGGGCATCGTTCGGCGTCAATCGGAACGCTTGGAGTGACGACTTCCGACGACCAGGTGAAGACGGGGCTGACGACGCCGGACATCGTCACCTTCCTGCACAACATGGCGGGCCTGAAGCGCATGGGGACGACCCATGTGGCGTACGAAGCATCGTCGCACGGGCTCGACCAGCACCGCTGCGAAGGGGTGCCGCTCGCCGCCGCCGCCTTTACCAACTTCAGCCGCGACCACCTCGACTATCACGAGACGATGGAGGCTTATTTCGAAGCCAAGATGCGGCTGTTCGACGAGCTTCTTCCGCCGGGCAAGCCGGCGGTGATCTGGACGGACGACTCGAAATCGGAAGAGGTGATGAAGCGCGCGCGGAAGCGCGGGCACGAGCTGCTGACCGTCGGCCGAAAGGGCGAGGCGATCCGGCTGGTGGAGCAAAGCCCGACCGCGCTCGGCCAGACCCTGGTCATCGAGCATCGCGGCAAGGCGCACCGGCTCGCGCTTCCGCTGATCGGCGCCTATCAGGCATCCAACGTGCTGACCGCCGCCGGGCTGGTGCTCGCGACGGGCGGGGAGTGGAACGCGACCTTCTCGGCGATGCAGCGCGTGGCGCCGGTGCGCGGGCGGCTGGAGCGGGCGGTCATCAGCCGCGGCGGCGTGCCGGTCTATATCGACTATGCGCATACGCCGGACGCGCTGGAAGCGGCGATCGCGGCGCTGCGGCCGCATGTCGAAGGACGGCTGATCATTGTGTTCGGAGCGGGCGGCGATCGCGACCGGGGCAAGCGGCCGGAGATGGGTGCGGTCGTGGCAAGGCTTTCGGATGTGGCGATCGTCACCGACGACAATCCCAGAAGCGAAGACCCGGCGCGCATCCGCAAGGACATTCTCGCTGGAGCGTCCGATGCAATCGAAGTGCCCGGTCGCCGCGAAGCCATCGCCGAAGCGATCCGGATCGCGCGGGCAGGGGACATCGTGCTCGTCGCCGGCAAGGGGCATGAAACAGGTCAGATCGTCGGCGACCGGGTTCTGCCCTTCGACGACGCGCTGGTCGCACGGGAGTGCGCGGCGTGACCGCTCTCTGGACCTCCGAGGAAATCGCCGCGGCGACGGGCGGGACGGCGAGCGGGCCGTTCGAAGTGACAGGAGTCACCTTCGACAGCCGCGAGGTTGGGCCGGGGGACCTGTTCGTCGCCATGCCCGGCACCGTTCATGACGGGCATGAGTTCGTCGATGCCGCCTTCGCGGCGGGTGCCGCGGGCGCGGTCGTGTCGCGGCCGGTCAGCGGACCGCATGTGCTGGTGGAGGACGTGTTCGCGGCGCTCCAGGCCCTGGGACGCGCGTCGCGCGAGCGCGTGCAGGCGACGATCTTCGGCGTGACCGGCTCCGTCGGGAAGACCAGCACGAAGGAAGCGCTTTATGCGGCGCTCGACCGGAACCGCCCCGGCAAGGTCCACCGCTCCGTCAAGAGCTACAATAATCATACCGGCGTTCCGCTGAGCCTCGCGCGGATGCCGCGGGACACGGAATTTGCCGTGTTCGAGATGGGCATGAATGCCAAGGGGGAGATCGCCGCGCTGACCCGGCAGGTTCGGCCGAATGTCGCGATCATCACCGCCATCGCCCCGGCACATATCGAGATGCTCGGCAGCGAAGAGGCGATCGCCGACGCCAAGGCGGAAATCTTCGAGGGGCTCGAGCCCGATGGAGTGGCGATCGTCCCCAACGACACGCCGCATCGCGACCGGCTGGTCAAGGCGGCACGCCGCCATACCGACCGGATCGTCACCTTCGGCGGCGGCGATGCCGACGTCCACGCAGTGCACGCGGTGGTCGCGGAGAATGGCGGGAGCCTGATCAGCGCCGGGCTGCTGGAGCATGAGCTGACCTTCACGATTTCCCAGCGCGGCGAGCATTGGGTGTCGAACGCGCTTGCCGTGCTCGCGGCGGTCGAGGCGGTCGGCGCCGATGTGGCGCTCGGCGGGCTTGCGCTCGCTGATATGGGCGGGATCAAGGGCAGGGGGGAGCGGCATGCGATTCCGCTCGACGGCGGCGAGGTGCTGCTGATCGACGAGAGCTATAACGCCAACCCGGCTTCGATGGCGGCGACGCTCAAGAGTTTCGGCGCCGAACGGGACGTCGGCCGCCGGATCGCAGTGCTGGGGCCGATGCGCGAGCTCGGCGAGCAGGGCCCGACGCTCCATGCGGGGCTCGCGCCGGCGGTGTTCGAAGCGCGTGTCGACCATCTGATCCTGATCGGCGAGGAGATGCATCCGCTGGCGGTGCAGGTGGTCGGCAAGATCACGCTGGACCTCGTGGCCAATGCCGAGGAAGCGACCGATGTGCTGATGCGCTCGCTTCGGCCGGGAGACGCGGTGCTGGTCAAGGCGTCGAACTCGGTGGGGCTGGCCAAGCTGGTCGAGCGGGTGGCAGGGGGGCTCGCATGCTCTATGTGATCGCCGAGCAGCTCGGCTTCCCCGGAATCCTCAACCTCATCCGCTACATCAGCTTCCGCGCCGGCGCGGCGAGCGCGACCGCGCTACTGATCGGGCTTCTGCTCGGCCCCTGGTTCATCTCCTATTTGCGTGTGCGGCAGGGCAAGGGGCAGCCGATCCGCGCCGACGGGCCGCAGAGCCACCTCGCCAAGCGCGGGACTCCGACGATGGGCGGGCTTCTCATCCTGATTTCGGTGTCGATTTCGGTCCTGCTGTGGATGAACCTCTCCAATCCTTACGTCTGGGCGTGCCTGCTGGTGACCGCCGGGTTCGGGCTGATCGGGTTCCTCGACGATTACGACAAGGTGAAGAAGGCCCATCATGCCGGGCTGTCGGGGAAGACCCGGCTGGCGCTCGAATTCCTGATCGCGGGCGTGGCGACCTGGCTGATGATCCGCAGCGGCGGGACCGGGCTTCACCTGCCGTTCGTCAAGGATACGGTGCTCGACCTCGGCTGGTTCTACATCGCCTTCGGGGCGTTCGTGATCGTCGCGTTCGGAAACGCGGTGAACCTGACCGACGGGCTCGACGGGCTGGCGACCATGCCGGTGATCATCGCGTCGATCGCCTTCCTTTTGATCGCTTACCTCGTCGGCAATGTGAAATTCGCGAATTATCTCGGCATTCCGCATGTGCCGGGCGTGGGCGATCTGACCGTCCTGCTGCTCGCCATCGTCGGCGCCTGCCTCGCGTTCCTGTGGTTCAATGCCCCGCCGGCCGCGGTGTTCATGGGCGACACGGGCAGCCTCGCGCTCGGCGGGGCGCTCGGCGCGGTTTCCGTCGCCACGCATCACGAGTTCGTGCTGGCGATCATCGGCGGCCTGTTCGTGATCGAGGCGCTGAGCGTCGTCATCCAGGTCGCGGTCTACAAGCGCACCGGCAAGCGCGTCTTCCTGATGGCGCCGATCCACCACCATTTCGAGCATCTCGGCTGGTCCGAGCCGACGGTCGTGATTCGCTTCTGGATCATCAGCTTCGTGCTTGCCCTGGCCGGGCTGGCCACGCTCAAGCTCAGGTGATCACGGCACGCGCCTTCGCGGGGCGTCATTATGCGGTGTACGGCCTCGCGCGGTCGGGGCTGGCGACGGTCGAGGCGCTGCTCGCGAGCGGCGCGAAGGTCACGGCGTGGGACGCGAAGGAAGAGGCGCGCAACAAGCTCCTCCCCGGAACGGGGAGGGGAACCGCGGCGCGAAGCGGCGTGGTGGAGGGGGCCCACCGTGGAAGCGGCGGAGAGGTGGGCCCCCTCCACCATGCTTCGCATGGTCCCCCTCCCCGTTCCGGGGAGGATTTGATTATCGCCGACCTCGACACTGCCGACCTCGCGCAGTTCGATTCTCTCGTTGTCACTCCCGGCCTCCCCCTCAACCGCCACCCCATCGCGCAACGCGCCCGCGAGGCCGGCACCGAAATCATCGGCGACATCGAGCTGTTCGCCCGCGCCCGGCCCGAGCTTCCGCCGCACAAGCTGGTCGGAATCACCGGCACGAACGGCAAGTCGACGACCACCGCGCTCGTCCACCACATTCTCAAGACCGCGGGCGTGCCGACGACGATGGGCGGCAATATCGGCCTCCCGATCCTCGCCCAGGACCCGCTGCCCGAAGGCGGCGTCTATGTGCTCGAGTTGTCGAGCTACCAGATCGACCTGACGCAAAGCCTCGATTGCGACGTCGCGGTGCTGCTCAATATCACGCCGGATCATCTCGACCGGTATGAGAGCTTCGAGGCGTATCGCGATTCAAAGCTGAGGTTGTTTCAGCTTCAATCGGACCAGAGCGTTGCCGTCATCGCATCAATCGATCAGCACCTGATCGAGCGAGTTCTGAACACTTGGCCTCGACCTGAGGAGGTCGCCTATCCTGTCATGCAGTTTGAGACCGACGACCATTACATCCAGCTCGATACGCCCACGCTCCAAGGACCTCACAACGGCCAAAACCTTTGGGCCGCGATGCAGGTCGTGGAAGCGCTTGGGCTACCGCTCAAGGTGTTCGAAAACGGGGCAAGAACCTACCCGGGCCTCCCGCATCGCATGGAGCGCATCCGCGAGAAGGACGGCGTTCTCTTCGTCAACGACAGCAAGGCGACCAACCCGACCGCGACCGCTCCGGCGCTCGCCGCGTTCGACAGCATCCGCTGGATTCTTGGCGGGCAGGCGAAGATGGACAATCTCGACGAATGCTTGGCCCATTTCGGGCACGTCCGCTCCGCCTACACGATCGGCGAGGCGGCGGAGCTGTTCGAACGGCTGTTAAGTCCTCACATGCCTGTGAAAAACTGTGGAAAACTGGACGCCGCGGTGCGCGAGGCCGCTGCGGATGCGCAAGGCGGTGATACGGTGCTGTTGTCGCCCGCCTGCGCTTCGTTCGATCAGTTCAGGGATTTCGAGGACCGGGGGGACCAGTTCCGGGCGCTGGTGGAGGGACTATGATCGGCAGCATATCCGGCAAGATCAAGGAAAAGGCGGCGCTGATGGACCCGGGCCATTACGGCCGCTCGGACACGTCGCCGATCGGCCGCTGGTTCTGGGAGATCGACAAGGTCCTGCTGCTGCTCGTCAGCGTGCTGATCGGCATCGGCCTGATCGCCGTCGCCGCCGCCTCGCCCGCCGCGGCGCAACGCTATTCGGGCGGCGACGTCCACTTCTCCGAGCTTTATTATTTCTGGCGGCAGCTCGCGTGGATCGCCGTCGGCGTGCCGGTGATGATCGGAATTTCGATGATGCCGAAGGAGCGGGCGCGGCGATTGAGCCTGTTCGGCGCGGCTTTCTTCTTCGTGCTGCTGATTTTCGTGCCCGTGATCGGGCCGGAAGTGAACGGGGCGAAACGCTGGATCAATTTCGGCGTCGGCCAGGTTCAGCCGTCGGAATTTTTGAAGCCCTTCTTCGTCGTCGCCATGGCCTGGCTGCTGAGCCTGCGCGAAGCCGACAAGTCGCTGCCGGTCTATCCAATCTCCGCCGTGGTGGTCGGCGGGGTCGCCTATCTGCTGATGAAGCAGCCGGACTTCGGGAGCACGATCATTTTCTGCGCGGTGTGGGTTGCGATGCTGGCGCTCGCCGGGGTCAACATGCGCATCCTCATCGGCCTGGCCGTCGCGGGGGCCATTGGAATCGTGCTGGCCTATTTCTTCTACGACGTCGCGACCGCGCGCATCGACGAGTTCCTGTTCGGCACCGGCGACAATTTCCAGACCGAAAACGCGATGCGGACGCTGACCGCGGGCGGGCTGTTCGGCATGGGGCCGGGCGGCGGAACGCGGAAGTTCGGGCTCCCCGAACCGCACACCGACTACATCTTCTCGGTGATCGGCGAGGAGTTCGGCCTGATCGCCTGCCTCGCTATCGCGCTGCTCTATCTCGGGATCGTCGCGCGGGTGCTGGTCAAGCTGCTTGACGAGGATTCGAGCTTCGCGATCCTCGCATCGGCCGGCCTCGTCATCCAGTTCGGGCTTCAGGCGCTCATCAACATGATGGTCAACGTCCAGCTCGCACCGTCGAAGGGAATGACCCTGCCGTTCATCAGCTACGGCGGGTCGTCGATGCTGGCGCTGTCGATCGGCATGGGCTTGCTGCTCGCCTTCACGCGCCGGAACCCCTATCTCACGCGTTCGCCCTATGTCGTGAAATGGAGCGGGGAGACGCTGGCGACATGAACTTCGTGCTGGCCGCCGGAGGGACCGGCGGACACATGGTTCCGGCCCATGCGCTGGCCGCGGAGCTGAAAGGCCGCGGCCACGGCGTGCTGCTCATCACCGACGATCGCGGCGCGCGCTTCCCCGGGCTGTTCGAGGACGTGCCGGTGCATATCCTTCCCGCCGGGCGGCTCGGCGGCGGGCCGATCGGCTGGCTGAAGGCGTTCGGATCGGTGGTCAAAGGCCGGGCCGAGGCCAAACGCATCTATCGCGAGCATCGGCCCGATGCGGTGGTCGGCTTCGGCGGATACCCTGCTTTCCCGTCGCTTCTCGCCGCCAGCTCGATGAAGGTTCCCACCGTGCTGCACGAGCAGAATGCGGTGATCGGCCGGGTCAACCGGCTGCTCGCGGGCGACGCCGCGGCGATCGGCACCGCTTACGACCGGGTCGACCGGCTGAAGCCCAAATATGCGGACAAGGTGGTGCTGATCGGCAATCCCGTCCGGAAGGAGATCGCGCGGCTGGGCGAGCTGCCGTTTCCGGCGTTCGACGAGACCGCGCCGCTCAAGATTCTCGTCACCGGCGGGAGCCAGGGCGCGAGCGTGCTGAGCGCCGTCGTGCCGGAGGGGCTGGGAATGCTCCAGCCGCCGCTGCGCCACCGGCTGCAGGTCGTCCAGCAATGCCGCCCCGACGACATCGAGGAGGTGCGCAAGGAATATGTCGACCTCGGCATTCCGGCAGAGCTCACCACCTATATCGAGGACATGCCCGGCAAGCTCGCCGACGCGCATCTGGTGATCGGGCGGGCGGGGGCCTCGACGATCGCCGAGCTGACCGCGGCTGGCCGCCCCGCGATCCTGATCCCCTTCGCCGCGGCGACCGACGATCACCAGACCGCCAATGCGCGCGAGATGGTCAATGCCGGCGGCGCCCGGGCCATCCAGCAGTCGAAATTCACGCCGGACGTGCTGGCGCGGCAGATCGAGGCGCTGGCAATCGACCCGGTGGCGCTGAACAATGCCGCCGCGCGGGCGCTGTCGGTCGGCCGTCCGCATGCCGCGCGCGACCTCGCCGACCTGGTCGAGCGGGTCGGGAATGGCGCGTCGCCGGTCGCGGTCGGCCCGGTCCTCGGCCCGCGCAGGCGCAGCATCGTTCCCTCGACGGGCGTTCCCGCATGATGAAGGCGCTGGGCACCGACATCGGCACGATCCACTTTATTGGGATCGGCGGCATCGGCATGTCCGGGATCGCCGAAGTCATGCACAAGCTCGGCTACAAGGTCCAGGGTTCGGACCTGTCGGAATCCTACGTGGTCGAGAAGCTGCGCAAGGCGGGCATTTCCGTCAGCATCGGCCATTCGGCTGACAATCTCGGCGATTCGGCGGTAGTCGTTTGCTCTTCAGCCATCCGAGACGGGAACCCGGAGGTCGACGCGGCGGCCGAGCGGCGGCTGCCGCGGGTCAGACGCGCCGAGATGCTGGCCGAGCTGATGCGGATGCAAAAGACGGTCGCGGTCGCCGGCACGCACGGCAAGACGACGACCACCTCGATGATCGCGGCGCTGCTCGACGGCGGCGGGCTCGACCCGACCGTGATCAACGGCGGCATCATCAATCGCTACGGATCGAACGCCCGGCTCGGCAAGAGCGACTGGTGGGTAATCGAGGCGGACGAGAGCGACGGCAGCTTTCTTCGCCTCGACGGGACGATCGCGGTCGTCACCAACATCGATCCCGAGCATCTCGAACATTATGGCGGGTTCGACGCGGTCAAGGATGCCTATGTCGAGTTCGTCGAGAACGTGCCTTTCTACGGTCTCGCCGTGCTGTGCGTCGATCACCCCGAGGTGCAGAACATCATCGGGCGAATCCGCGACCGGCGGATCGTCACTTATGGTTTCTCGGCGCTGGCCGACGTGCGTGCCGACAATGTCACGCCGGTTCCGGGCGGGACGGAATTCGACGCGCTGATCCTCGACAAGGAGGGTGAGCGGCGCACGCTGCACGTTCACGTACCGATCCCGGGGCGGCACAATGTACAGAATGCCCTTGCGGCCATTGCCGTTGCGCTCGAGCTGGGTATTTCTGATGATGCAATCGTTGCCGCGTTCGAACGGTTCGACGGCGTTAAGCGCCGCTTTACCAAGGTGGGCGAGGCGGACGGCGCGATCGTCATCGACGATTATGCGCATCATCCGACCGAAATCCGGGCGGTGCTCGCCGCCGCTCGCGAGGGAGTGTCGTCGTCCACCGGCGAGGATCGTGACGGCGCAGGCCGAGTCATCGCCGTCATGCAGCCGCACCGCTACACGCGGCTCCAGTCGCTGATGCCCGAGTTTGAGAACGCGTTCAACGACGCGGACGTAGTATTCGTGACGCCCGTTTATCCGGCTGGCGAGGAGCCGATCGAGGGCGTCGATTCGAATGCCTTGGTCGAAGGATTGCGTGCCCACGGCCATCGTATGGTTCGCGCCATCGATGACGTTGACGATCTCTGCCGCAACCTCCGCGACCTCGCCGCCGACGGCGACATGATCATCTGCATGGGTGCGGGCGACATCACAAAATGGGCGGCGGCACTCGCGAACGGCATTTGCGACGCAAGGGCGCGGAAATCTCCCCTACCGCTTGCGGGAGGGGCAGAGCCGCAAAGCGGCGAAGGGGTGGGCGCGTGAGCCTCAAGGTACAAGCCCACCCCCTAACCCCCTCCCGCGAGCTGGACGGGGGGCTGGCCTCCGTCCGAGGCAAGCTGACTCCCGGCGCACCGCTTGCGCCGCTCGTCTGGTTCAAGAGCGGCGGCAAAGCGGAATGGCTGTTCGAGCCCGCCGACGAGGACGACCTCGTCCACTTCCTCCGCGAGGTCGATCCGGAGGTGCCGCTGATGGCGCTGGGCCTCGGGTCAAACATGATCGTCCGCGACGGCGGCGTTCCGGGGGTCGTCGTTCGGCTGGGGAAGCCGTTCGCGAAGATCGAGCGGGTGGACGACGTGACCCTCCGCTGCGGCGGCGGCGCGAGCGGTATCCTCGTTTCCTCGACCGCGCGCGACGCGGGCATTGCCGGGCTCGAATTCCTGCGCGGAATTCCGGGGACCGTCGGCGGGTTCGTTCGGATGAACGGCGGCGCCTACGGCCGCGAGGTGAGCGACATTCTCGTTTCGGCACGGCTCGTGCTGCGCTCGGGCGAAATCGTCGAATGGCCGCTCGACAAGCTCGGCTACACCTACCGGCACAGCGAAGTGCCGGCCGGCGCGATTGTCGTCGAGGCGGTCTTCCGGGGTACGCCGGGCCGGCGCGAGGCGATCGGCGCGGAGATGGACGCCATCGCCCGCGCCCGCGAGGAATCGCAACCGCTCCGCAGCCGCACCGGCGGCTCGACCTTCAAGAACCCGGCCGGACACAAGGCCTGGGCGCTGATCGATGCGGCGGGCTGCCGCGGACTCCAGGTGGGTGACGCCCAAGTATCGGAAAAACATTGTAATTTCCTGCTCAATCTCGGCAACGCTTCGAGCGCCGACATCGAGGCTCTGGGCGAAGAGGTCCGCAGCCGCGTGGAGGCGCAATCCGGGATCCTCCTCGAATGGGAAATCCAGCGGGTCGGCACGCCATGAACAGGGGCATCCACGTCGTCGTCCTGATGGGCGGATGGTCGAAAGAGCGCGACGTATCGCTGACGAGCGGCCGAGGAATTGCCGATGCGTTGCGCGATCGCGGTTGGTCGAACGTCACCGAGCTCGACATGGGGCACGACGTCGCCGTGCGGCTCGCGGAGCTGAAGCCCGACGTCGTCTTCAATGCGCTTCACGGAACGCCGGGCGAGGACGGCACCGTTCAGGGCATGATGGACCTGATGGGCCTTAAATATACGCACAGCGGACTCGAAACCTCGGTCATCGCGATCGACAAGGAACTGACCAAGATGGTGCTGGTGCCCCACGGCATCCGGATGCCGGCGGGACGGATCGTCGAGAGCGAATCTATTTATTCCGAAGACCCGCTGCCGCGGCCTTATGTGCTGAAACCGATCAACGAAGGGTCGTCGGTCGGTGTCGCCATCGTCACCGAAGATGGCAATTACGGCCAGCCGATCGGCCGCGACGTGCCGGGGCCGTGGCACGAGTTCGACGAGCTTCTGGCCGAGCCCTTCATCAAGGGCCGCGAGCTGACCGTGGCGGTGCTGAACGACGAGCCGCTCGCCGTGACCGAGCTCAAACCCAAGGCGGGCTTCTACGATTACGCGGCCAAATATACCGATGGCCTCACCGTCCACGAATGCCCCGCGCATGTACCCGAGGATATCGCCCGCTCGATGATGGACATGGCGGCGAAGGCGCATCGGCTGCTTGGCTGCAAGGGCGCGTCGCGGTCGGATTTTCGGTGGGACGACGGGCAGGGAGAGGCGGGGCTTTACCTGCTAGAGGTCAACACGCAGCCGGGCATGACTCCGCTGAGCCTCGTGCCCGAGCAGGCGAAGCTCAAGGGAATTCCGTATGGAGAGCTGGTTGAACGGCTGATCGCGGAGGCGCTCCAATGAGCGCCGCCCATGTCCGCCGCGGCGGCGCCGCTCGCGCGAAGGCGAAAAAGCCGTCCAAGGTCGCGGTCCCGAAGAAGATCGCCAAGCGGCTTCCGGTCGATCAGGCGCACGCGAACAAGGTCGCAGCCCTGTTCTTCGGTGCCTTCCTGCTGGCTATCGGCATCGTCGTGCTGCTCGCGCTCGACATTCCGGCCAAGGCGGAGCGTGCAGCCGGTGCCGCGGTCGGCCGCGCGGGCTTCATGGTCAGTGGCTATCAGATCGTCGGGATCAGCCACATGAATCGGGCGCTGATTGACGGCGTGGTCAACGACGAGCTCAAGCGCGCGGCCGACGAAGCCGGGACCGACAAGGCGCCGCAGGCGCTGGTCGATGCCGGGGCCATCCGGCAGAAGCTCTTGCGCTTCGGCTGGGTCAAGGATGCGCGCGTGCTTCGGCGGCTGCCCGATACGTTGGTGATCGACATCGTCGAGCGCACGCCCGCCGCCTTGTGGCAGAGCAGGGGACAGCTCGCGCTGATCGATGCCGACGGCGTGGTGCTCGATCGCGTCCCCGTCGATCGAATGCCCGACCTTCCATTGCTCATCGGCCCCGGCGCGAATGTGCAGGAGCAACATCTCGCGAGGCTGATGGCCGACGTGCCGACTCTGAAGCCCCAGCTCGCCTCGGCCACCTGGGTCGGCGGCCGGCGCTGGGACCTCAGCTTCCAGTCGGGCGAAGTGGTTTCGCTGCCCGAAGGCCTGGTCGACGCACGCGCCGCTCTCGCCAGGTTCGCCCGTCTCGACAAGACCAACGGCTTGCTCGGCCGCGGCGTCGTCCGCTTCGACTTGCGCGTCCCGGGACAAATGACCGTTCGCCTGGCGCACCCCGTCGGACAGCCGGCGGACCATCCGGCCGCGGAGGGCTAGTGGTCCAGTCAGCCGACGCTCCGCTCATCGCCGCACTCGACATCGGCTCATCCAAAGTGAGCGCGATGATCGCGCGCACAGAGGCGGACGGACGCCTGACGGTGCTCGGCACCGGCCAGCGTGAAAGCCGCGGGGTCAAGCGCGGGTACATCACCGACATGCCCGCGAGCGAGTTCGCCGTGCGCGAAGCCGTTGAGCTAGCCGAGCGCATGTCGGGGCTGACGGTCGAGGAGGTCTGGGCAAGCTATGGCGCGGGCGGACTCGTCAGCGACGTCGCCAATGTCGAGGTCGAGCTCGGCGGCCACGCGGTCGAGCAGGCCGACGTCGACGAGCTGCTGCACGCGGGCAAGAGCGCGATCGACCGCAACGGCCAGGTCGTGCTCCACGCCCATCCCGCGCTCTACACGATCGATCGGGCGCAGGGCGTGCAGCAGCCGATCGGGCTCCACGCCAGCCGGCTCGGCGTGGACATCCACGTCATCGCCGCCGACCCCTCGCCGCTGAGGAACATCGACACGGTCATCCGATCCGCGCACCTCGGCGTCAAAGCCATCGTCGCGTCGCCGATCGCCGCCGCGCTCGCCTGTTTGAGCGAGGAGGAGCGGGATCTGGGGGTCGCGCTGGTCGAGCTTGGGGCGGAAGTGACCAACGTCTCCGTTCATCTTGGCGGGATGCTCGTCGGCCTTCATTCAATTCCGATCGGTGCGAAGGACATCACCAACGACATCGCCTGCGCGTTTGCCGTGCAGCGCCGTGACGCGGAGCGGCTGAAATGCTTCTACGGCTCGGCGATGACGAGCCCGCGCGACAACCATGAGATGATCGAAGCGGCGCAGATCGGCGCGGACGAGGGCGCCGAGCCGCTGAAGCTTACGCGCGCTCAACTGATGATGGTTATCCGCCAGCGGATCGAGGAACTGACGAACGAAGTGGACAGCGCGCTCAAGGACGTCGGCTTCACCGGGCCGGTCGGGCGGCAGGTCGTCCTCACCGGCGGCGGGGCCGAACTGAAGAATATCGCCGATTACATGCAGGGCGTGCTCGGCCGCGCCGTGCGGGTTGGCCGGCCGAAACAGATCACCGGCCTGCCCGACGCGCATAGCGGTCCGGCATTCTCGACCCTCGTGGGGCTGGCCATCCTCGCCGCCTCGGGCCGCGGCGACATCCGGGACATCGGGATGACCGTCATTCGCCGGCCCGGGAAGGGCATGGTCGGACGCCTGATCAGTGCGATCAAAGGCAGTTACTGAGCCGCGGGATCAGCGCCTACGTTGGTTTACGGATAACCTTGTCCTGTCCGTAAACTTATACAAATGATTATCAGTAGCAGAGTGGAGGCGACTAATGCTTTGCCCGCAATGCGGTGAGGTGACCGCTCCAGGCCCGCTCGATGCCCGGATCGTCGTTCAGTCGCGCGGCTCGCTGATTGTCAGGTTGATGCGTCGTTTCGGCCGGCGCACCGATCGCGGCGGCGGGGAAGGCGATTCCTGATGGAATATGGCGAGGCCGTCACCCCGGAAGCGCTGGATCGCGCCGTTGCAATCGGGCGCGCGATGCTGCGTGAGCGAGAAGCGCCGTTGGGCGCAATTGCCCTCGCCGCCGTCTCCCAGGCCTATTGCGTGTGTGTAACCGATGGCGAAGATGCCGCGGAGCGGCGTTTGTCCGACGTGCATCAAAGACTGGTCGAGACCGTCGCGGAACGCCTGGCCGCGGAGCAGCCCGGCACAGGATCGAAGGAGTGATCGCGTGGCGCTGAAACATGCCGAAGCTGGTGAAGTGGTCAATCTCCAGTCACCTGGCGCTGCCGAATCCAAGACCGCGGCCCTGGTGAAGCGCGACCGTTTCGAGGCCGTGCGGCTGGTCGTCGCGGCGGGAACGACGATACCGGCGCACCAGGTTCCCGGCTTCCTCACCGTTTATTGCATCGAGGGGCACGCCATTTTCGTCGCCGACCGGGAGATCGAGCTGAGCGCCGGTGACTGGATCTATCTCGACCGAAGCGCGCCGCACAGCGTGCGCGGAATCGAGGATTCGGTCCTGCTGCTGACGATCATGTTCGACTGAGGCGCGACAAGCTCTCCTGCCGTTGATATGACCGCGCCCCGGCGGGGGCGGATTCCATGGCAACATTAGCAGGCGATACCGGGCAGCGGACGAGCACCGCGATCGTCCTGCTTCTCGGCGCCGTGGTCTTCCTCAATTACGTCGACCGCGGCGCGATCGGGATCGCGGCGCCGCTGATGACCAGCGAGTTGCACCTGTCGCCGAAGGAATTCGGGTTCGCTGTCTCGGCCTTCTTCTGGGTCTATGCGCCGGTCCAGCTGTTGGTCGGTTGGCTGGTCGACCGCTTCAACGTCTATCGGCTGATCGCCGCGGGCGTGCTGCTGTGGGCGGCGAGCACCTTGCTCATGGGGCTGGCGGGTGGATTCGCCTCGCTGCTCGTCCTCAGGATCATGCTCGGCGTCGGCGAGACGATCGCCTTTCCCGGCGCGTCGAAGATCATCAGCCGCCACGTCCCGGACGATCGCCGCGGCGCCGCGAATGCCGCGCTGGCGCTCGGAATCGCGCTCGGCCCCGCCGCGGGAACGCTGGTCGGCGGAATGCTGCTCGCCACCGCCGGATGGCGGCCGATTTTCCTCACTTTCGGGATCGTGACCCTGCTGTGGCTATTGCCGTGGCACTTCGCGCCGAAGCCGGGCGCGAGCGAACGACGGACGGAGGAGCGCGTTCCGGTCCGCGCCATCCTGGGAAAGTGGCCATTGTGGGCGATGTCGGTCGCGCATATCGCCAGTAATTACGTCTTCTATTTCATCCTCGGCTGGCTGCCCTTGTTCCTGACCGGCTCGCGCGGCCTATCGATCGCCGAAATGACGTTGCTCGCGACGCTCGGTTACGCGGTCCAGGCCGTCGCGGCGATCGGCTTCGGCCTAGTCTCCGACCGCTGGACTCGCGCCGGCCGCGACGAAGGCAGGATGCGGTGCTGGATGATGATCCTCGGCCAGGCTCTCGCCGCGGCGGCCGTGCTCGGGCTCGCTTTCGCGCATAGCCGGCTGGAAATCGGGCTGCTGCTGTGCCTCGCGGGAATCGCGACGGGCGCGCTGTCGCTCAACACCTATGCTGTGGCGCAGATGTTCGCCGGTCCGCGCGCCACCGGCACCTGGGTCGGGGTCCAGAACGCGATCGGCAATCTCTCCGGAATTTTCGGCCCGATCGTCACCGGCTTCATCGTCGAGGACGCCGGCTACAACACGGCATTCATCGTCACTGCCGCGGTGGCCGCCGCCGGGGCCTTGTGGTGGGTCTTCGCGGTCCCGCCGATCCGCGAGGTCGAACTCGATCAGTCCGCTTCGACCGCGTAGCCGTCGCCGTAGAATTTGCTCGTGCTGCGGGTGTGGAAAGTAATGGCTTTCACCGGCGGATATTTGGGCTCGCCGAGCCCGGGCAGCACTTCGAGCATCTCATCCTCCCGGACGTAAACGGCCATCGGGAAGGAGACGCGCGGGCTTCCCAGGTGCGATCGGTCGCTCGGCTTCCCGACCCGGTGCGTCGTTGAAGGATAGCGATCGTTCGAGATGCGCTGCATGTAATCGCCCGTATTGATGATGATCGACCCGGGCGGCGCCTTCATCCGCACCCATTTGCCCGAGCGGTGATTCCACACCTGCAGCCCGTCGGTGCGCGAGGCGGGGAGGATGGTGAACAAATCGACGTCCTCGTGCCCCAGCAGCCGCCCCGCGCCGGAGCGGTCCTGCTCCGCGCTCATCGGCGGATAATAATTGAGGCGCAGGCCGAAATTGGTCTGCGTGAGCTTCGAATCATAAGTGTGGGGATCGCAGCCCAGCCCCCCGAGCATCGCCTGCGCGATCGGCTTGAACAGAGCCTCGTGGGCCAGCGCGAGGCGCCGGAATATCGGCTCGTATCGGGCGTTCGGCCAATAATCCCCGGCGCGATACCGTGCGTCGCGCCGCTGCGGCATGTCGAAGGCGCGGCGGCACCAGACCCAGCCCTCGACGAGGTCGGGGTGGATTTCGCTGGTTTCCTCGATCGGAAAATAACCCTGGTTGACCGACCCGTTGCGCTCGGCGCGGAAGCGCATTTTGTCGGCCATCGACGTCGAAGTGAACAGGTCGAGCGTTTGCTCGTGCATCTCGTCGTACAGCGCCGGATCGACCCCGTGGCCGACGAGCACGGCGAAGCCGATTTCCTCGAGCGCTTCGCTGAATTCGCCCGTGAACCGCGCTTTTTCCGCCTCGCCGCCGCGCAGGAACGGCTCGAAATCGAGGGTCGCGATTGCGTAATCCTCGTCGAATTGGTCGCGCTCGTTTTCCGCGAGCCGATAGGTGTGTGCCTTGCGCACCTGATCATAGCGATCGAACTCGCGATTGAGTGCATCGACGTCCATGCCGGCGAGCTTAGCGCGCCTTGGCGATCGTTTACAGTGGCCGCGCCTCAGCCTCGCCAGCGGCAAAGCTGTGGATAAGTGAGTCTTTGCGGAGACACTTCTCCCCATTTTTTTGAAATCGGTTAACTTTTCCGCTTGGCAGGCGACTCGGGATAATTCAAAGATTCTCTCCGAGGGTCCAACGCCTTGCCCGCTAGGGGGAGTCAAACGTCCATGAGCATCGATTTCATCCGGCCGGAGGTTGACGAGCTTCGCCCGCGGATCAGCGTGATCGGAGTCGGCGGCGCGGGCGGCAACGCCATCGCCAACATGATGGGGGCCGACGTCCAGGGCGTCGATTTCGTCGTCGCCAACACGGACGCCCAGGCGCTCAACAATTCGACCGCCGATCGCCGGATCCAGCTCGGGCTCAAGATTACCCAGGGGCTGGGCGCCGGATCGCGGCCGGAAATCGGGCGTGCCGCGGCGGAAGAGACGCTCGAGGAAATCCTTCAGGCGCTCGAAGGCGCGCATATGTGCTTCATCGCCGCCGGCATGGGCGGCGGCACCGGCACCGGCGCCGCGCCGGTCATCGCCAAGGCCGCGCGCGACAAGGGCATCCTGACCGTGGGCGTGGTCACCAAGCCGTTCGCGTTCGAAGGCGCCCGCCGCTCGCGCTCGGCGGATTCGGGGATCGAAGAGCTTCAGCAGCACGTCGACACGTTGATCGTGATTCCGAACCAGAATCTGTTCCGGCTCGCCAATTCGGAAACGACCTTCAAGCAGGCGTTCGAGATGGCCGACGAGGTGCTTCAGCAGGGCGTTCGCGGGATCACCGACCTGATGGTCATGCCCGGCCTCATCAACCTCGACTTCGCCGACGTCCGCTCGGTGATGAGCGAGATGGGCAAGGCGATGATGGGCACCGGCGAGGCAGACGGCGACAACCGAGCCATCGAGGCCGCCGAGAAAGCGATCTCCAACCCGCTGCTCGACGGTGTGTCGATGAAGGGCGCCAAGGGCGTCATCATCTCGATCACCGGCGGCGAGGACATGCGCCTGATGGAGGTCGACGAGGCCGCGAGCCACATCAAGGAACTGGTCGATCCCGACGCCAACATCATCTGGGGTTCGGCGTTCAACAATGACCTTGGCGGCCGCATCCGCGTGTCGGTCGTCGCGACCGGAATCGAGGCCGAGGTCGGCGCGCAGCCGGCGCCGGCCAAGGTGTTCAGCTTCCCCACGCGCCAGGCGGCTCCCGCGCCCGTGGCCGCTCCGGCGCCGGATGCTCCTGCTGTGGAGGATACGCTCGAGGTCGACCTGACGCCCGATGCCGACGGCGACGACGAGCTTCTCCTCGGCACCGACGACATTCTCACCAGCCCGGTCGGCCCGACGCCGATCGCGCCGCCGAGCGACGACGACGACACCGCGCAGCCGAACGCCGCTGCCGGGGGCACCTTGTTCGAGCGCATGTCGAACATCGCTCGCGGCGCGCCCAAGGCGCAGATTGACGCGGACGACACCGGCTACCGCCGCGAGCCGATCGACATCCCGCGCTTCCTCAACCGCCAGAACAACCAGTAGCAACTGAAGCAGGGACAGTCCCCAAGGCGGCTGCCGCTCTCCGTCGCGTCGCGTTCCCATTATTTTCGCGTTTAATTGCTTACGTTCGGTGCACCTCACCGCCCGCTTCGCACGGTTGGCCGTAACCGCTCTAGGCAGAAAGCTCCCGGTAAGATTCTCTGCTGCACCGGGAGGGTCGATGCGGGGATATTCAGGAATTTCGTTCGTCGCGGCATGTTGCGCGTGCGCTGCGGGCTTGGCGTGCGCGGTCGGCGCGCCCGCCGCCGCGCAGGGCAGCTATTCGCCCTATGACGAAACGCCCTCGGCCGCGCTCGCCCGCTATGTCCGCGCGCTGGCCCAGGATCCCAGGGATTTCCAGTCGCTGATCGGCGCTGGCCGCTCGGCGCTCGAGCTCGGCGACACGCAGGCGGCCGCGGGCTTCTTCGCCCACGCCGACGAAGTGAACCCCATGAGCCCGCTTCCGCAGGCGGGGATGGGCGCGGTGCAGGTCACGCTCGGCGATGCCAAGGCGGCGATGCCCTACTTCAGCCGGGCGCAGGAGCTTGGCGCGAGCGCCGTCACATTGGGCTGCGACCGCGGCCTCGCCTATGACCTCCTCGGCCAGCAGGCGCAGGCCCAGGCCGACTATCGCACCGCGCTGAGCGGGGCCGATGCCGACGAAGCCCGCCGCCGCCTCGCGCTCAGCCTCGCCATCAGCGGCGACAAGGCGGGCGCCATCGCCGCCATCGCGCCGCTCGCGGCGAAGGGCGATTCCGCCGTTCCGCGAGTGCGCGCATTCATCCTTGCGCTGACCGGCAACTCCACCGCCGCAATGACCGCCATCGACGCTGCGATGCCCGGAAGCTGGTCGCGCGTGTCGCCATTCTTGACGCGGCTTCCGACTCTCGCCCCGGGCGCCAAGGCCGCGGCGGTGAACCTTGGCATCTTTCCCGACGCCGGGCAGACGGCCTATGCTTACGCCGCACCGGTCCGCACCGTGCCGTCCACCGTGGCGATGAGCCAGACCGTGAGCACCGATCGGCTTGCGGACGTCGACGCGCTGCTTCGCGCCCCTTCGGCTTCGCAGGTTAGCCAGCCCGTCTGGCAGCAGCCGCCGCTCCAGGCGCAGCCGAAGGCGGTGCAGGTCGCCTATGCGCCGGCGCCGCGCCGGGCGACGGTCCAGAACGCCTCCGCGCAGACGCGCGAGCCGCGCATCTGGCTCCAGCTTGCCAGCGGCCGCGACACCGGCGCGCTGTCGCAGCAGTTCGCGCACCTCAAGTCGCGTTACGACAAGCTGTTCGAAGGCATTACCGCTTATGTCGCCGAGGGCGGGGACCGCGACCGCCTGCTGGTCGGCCCGTTCCGCGGGACGTCCGATGCGCGCATCTTCGCCGACGACCTTCACACGGTCGGCATCGATGCTTTCCGCTGGACCAATTCCGCCAGCGACAGGATTGTGCCAATCGCGGTGGAATGAGCCTTCCGCCCGGCGTTGCCGCCGATCCCGCGAAATCGCGCGGCCGCCTTCATCCTGAACACCGCTCCGGCCCGCGTGGGCCGCGCGACGTCTTTCAGCGCGATCGCGACCGCATCGTCCATTCGGTCGCGTTCCGCCGCCTTCGCCACAAGACCCAAGTCTTCATCGCCCCCGACGGCGACCATTACCGGGTCCGCCTTACCCACAGCCTCGAGGTCGCCCAGATCGGCCGAACGATGGCGCGGGCGCTCGGGCTGAACGAAGACCTGACCGAGGCTCTCTGTCTCGCCCACGATCTCGGTCATCCGCCGTTCGGCCACGCGGGGGAGGACGCGCTCGACGCCGCGCTCGTGGGGGCGGGCGGGTTTGACCACAATGCGCACACCATCCGGATCCTCACCAGGCTCGAGAACCCATATCCCGGCTTCGACGGGCTGAACCTGAGCTGGGAAGCGCTCGAGGGCCTCGCCAAGCACAACGGCCCTGTTGCGGCGCCAACCTGGGCGCTGGCCGAGGCGAACGCCGAGCGCGATCTCGAACTCGGCACCTGGCCGGCACTCGAAGCGCAGATCGCTGCCATCGCCGACGACATCGCCTACGACAATCACGACATCGACGACGGCCTCCGCGCCGGGCTGCTCCACATCGACGAGCTGGTCGAGTTGCCCATCGTCAAGCGGCTGTGGGACGCGATCGGCGACCGGCATCCCGGTATTTCGGTCGAAAAGCGCCAGCGCGCGCTTGTCCGCGACATGATCGGCACGATGGTCGGGGACGTCCTTGCCGAGACCGAGCGGCGGGTGCGCGAAGCGAGGGTCGAGACAATCGACGGCGTGCGTTCCGCCGGCCAGCAGCTTGCCGGATTTTCCGATGCGCTCGGCGGTGAGGAGCGCGAGCTCAAGCGCTTCCTCTATGCGCGGCTTTACGGCCTGCCTGAGCTCAGGCCCATCCGCGAGGAAGCGCAGCGCGTCGTCGCCGACCTCGCCGCCGCCTATCGCGCCGATCCGGCGCTTCTCCCGGCCGACTGGCGCCGCGCTGGCGGCGAGGTCGAGCAGCTCCGTACCCTCGGCGACTTCATCGCCGGAATGACGGACCGCTTCGCGATCGCCCGGCACGAGGAAATCGTGGGCGCGGTCAACCTGCCGGCCGGCCGCTTCTAACGCGTGACGCGCGGCGGCGGCTGCGCTACGGGGCACGCCTTCCAGCATTGGTGAGCCGAAGTTGAGCATCTACGCCCAATATGCCGCGCTCCTCGACGGAGTGCTCGACGAACTCGTTGCCGAGGGCGTGATCCCGACGGAGCTCGACCGCGGGCATGTGACGGTCGAGCCGCCGCGCGATGCGGCGCACGGCGACCTCGCGACCAATGCGGCGATGGTGCTCGCCAAGCCCGCGGGAACCAACCCGCGCGCGCTTGCCGAGTTGATCAAGACCAAGCTCGCCGCGCTTCCGCCGGTGACCTCGGTCGAGATCGCCGGGCCGGGCTTCATCAACCTGCGGCTCAACCCCGACGCGTGGCGGGACGAGCTCAGGACGATCCTGCGCGAGGGCGAGGAATACGGGCTGTGTACCGTCGGCGACGACGAGCGGGTCAATGTCGAATATGTTTCCGCGAACCCAACCGGGCCGCTGCACATGGGCCATTGCCGCGGCGCCGTGGTCGGCGACAGCCTCGCGCGGATCCTCCAGGCGGCTGGCTTCCGGGTCACCAAGGAATATTATGTCAACGACGCCGGCGCGCAGGTCGATACGCTCGCCCGCTCGCTGCACCTGAGGTACCGCGAGGCGCTCGGCGAGGACATCGGCGAGATCCCCGAGGGGATGTATCCCGGCGATTACCTGAAGCCGGTCGCGATCGTCATGGCCGCCGATTACGGCGACGACCTCGTCGAGGTCCCCGAAGAGCAATGGCTCCCGATTTTCCGCAAATGCGCGATCAAGGCGATGCTCGACCTCATCCGCTACGACCTCGCTCTGCTCGACATCCATCACGACATCTTTTCCTCGGAAGCCGAGCTTCAGCGCTCCGGCGCGGTCGACGAGGCGGTGCAGGTGCTGTGGGACAAGGGCCTCGTTTACGAAGGCACGCTCGAGCGGCCCAAGAGCCTCGACCCCCACGACGAGTGGGAGCCGGTCGAGCTTCCGCTGTTCCGTTCGAGCCAGTTCGGCGACGATCAGGACCGTGCGATGAAGAAGGCCGACGGGAGTTGGACTTATTTCGGCTCGGATGCGGCTTACCATTGGCAGAAGTCGCAAAACGCCGATCATCTCGTCAATATCTGGGGTGCGGATCACGCAGGCACCGTGAAGCGCGTCCAGGCGGCGGTGAAGGCGCTGACTGACGGCCGCGTCGACCTCGACGTCAAGCTCATTCAGATGGTGCGCCTGTTCCGCGGCGGCGAGCCGGTGAAGATGAGCAAGCGCGCCGGCGACTTCATCACGCTGGCCGAGGTTGTCGAGGAAGTCGGCAAGGACGTGGTGCGCTTCATGATGCTGACCAAGCGCGCCGATACGCCGCTCGATTTCGACTTCGCGAAAGTGGTCGAAGCGTCGAAGGACAATCCGGTCTTCTACGTGCAGTACGCGCACGCGCGGATCAGCTCACTCAAGCGCAAGGCGGCCGACGCGGGAGTCGACCTCGTCAGCAAAGCGGATTTGTCTCTGCTCGACGACGAAGAGCTCGCGCTGGTCAAGCGCGCGGCGCAATATCAGCGCGTGCTCGAAAGCGCGGCACTGACGCACGAGCCGCACCGGATCGCTTTCTACCTCTACGATCTCGCGGCCGAGTTCCACGCGTTGTGGAACCGCGGCAACGACGATCCCGACCGGCGCTTCCTCGTTGAAAACAATCCACAACTTTCTCGGGCGCGTCTGGAACTTGCCTTCGGCGTCGGGCAGATCGTCAGGAGCGGCCTCGCGCTGATGGGAGTGGCGGCGGCCGAGGAGATGCGCTGACCATGACCGACAGCCGGGCGGCACTTGGCTCAGACCGGTTGCCATGGCTTTCCGACGAGCCGAAGGCGAGGCCGGCGCCGCGGAAGGCGTCGCGCTCGAGCCTTTGGGGCCCCGCCGCCGCCGGATTGCTGCTTGTGGTCGCGAGCGGATCCTACTGGCTCGGAACCCGCTCAGCCGACGAGCAGCCGCGCACGGCGGATACGAGCCGTACGGTCGTCGCGCCGCTGCCCGAAGCGAGGACGCTGTCGCCGCAGCAACAGGTCGAGATCGCACCACCGAAGGAGGTGAACCCGGCACCGGCACCGGAGGTCCGCTCGGCTCCCCAGCGAGAGCTTCAGGTCGAAAGGCCGCCGCCGATCAGGCGTATCGTCGTCGAAAATCCGGAGGCGCCCGCATCCGAAGCTCCGGGCGGGAGCGGCAGCGCCGGTTCGTCACCCATGGCGGAGGCGACCGCTCCTCCCGCGGCAAAGCCGGCCGCAAGCCCCGACGCAAAGCCGCTGAAGGCGTGGCCGGCGTGGAAATCGCAGGGCGCGAAGGGCCGAATCGTCCGCATCGGCGCCTTCGCAAGCCGCCAGCAGGCCAAGCTCGGCTGGCGCCGCATGGTGCGGGCTTACCCGGCCGTCGCGCACCTCAAAGCCACCGTCGTTGGCGATCGCAATTCGCGCGGCCGCCATTTCTACCGTTTTCAGATCGGCACGACCTCGCAGGCGCATTCCGAAGTGCTCTGCCAGCGGATGGAGAAAATCCGCTTCAGCTGCGCCGTCGTCGGGCTGCCGTGGGACCCCGACGGGGTCGAACGATGAGCGACAGCCGCCCCTACGACGAACAGCTCCCCTGGCTCCAACCGGTCGAGGACGAGGACGAGCCGCGCGGGCTTTCGGCGCGCAAGATGCTCGCGGCGCTCGCCGTCGTGCTGCTCGCGGCGCTGATCGTCGCTGCGACCTTTTTCTGGCTCGGCCGCCGCGACGCCGCGGTGAGCGGCGCGCCGGAGCTGATCCACGCGCCGCCCGGGCCGTACAAGGTCAAGCCGCCCAATCCGGGCGGACTCGATCTCAGCGAGCAGAGTCAAACCGCGTTCGAAACGAGTGCCGGCGAGGACCCGCACGCGCAGCTCGACACGAGCAAGCTGCCGCAAGGGGTGGTGCCGAAGCCGGCCGAGGATGAGAAAACGGCTGCTGCGGCGGAGACGAAGGTGGCTGCCGCGGCGCCCGAGAAGGCGGCAGCACCCAAAGCGACGGGCGGCGCCGGCAGCGTCATCCAGCTCGGCGCATTCGCCAACCAGGCGCAGGCCGAGCGGGCGTGGACCGCGCTTTCCGCGCGCTTCCCCTCGATCGCGGCGATGAACAAGATGATCGTTCCGTTCGCGCGCGGGATCCGGCTGCGCGCGGGCGCGTCCTCCGCCGCGGACGCAAAGCAGGCCTGCGCAACGCTCAAGGCGGCCGGCGAAAACTGCTTCGTCGCCGAGTAGTCGCGTGCAGGCGGCGATCTACGGTATCGAAGCGCTCGAGCTGAGCGACGGCGAGCGCGATTTTTTCCGCGACGCCGAGCCGGCCGGGTTCATCCTGTTCAAACGCAATTGCGAGACGCGCGAGCAGGTGCTGCGGCTGACGGACTCGCTGCGCGCCCTGACCGGCCGCGCCGAATTGCCGATCCTCATCGACCAGGAAGGCGGGCGAGTCGCGCGGATGAAACCGCCCGAATGGCCGGCATTCCCTCCAGCGGAGCGGTTCGCCAATCTCTACCAGGCTGCGCCGTCATCGGCGATCGAGGCGGTCCGCTCCAATTCGCGCGCGCTCGCGCTGATGCTTCGCTCGGTCGGGGTGAACGTCAACGCCCTGCCGCTGCTCGACGTGCGGCAGGAGGGCGCGAGCGACATCATCGGCGACCGCGCGCTGGGCTCGGAACCGATGCAGGTCGCGGCGCTCGGCCGGGCGGTGCTCGACGGAATGGCCTCGGCCGGCGTGGTCGGCATCGTCAAGCACATGCCGGGACACGGCCGCGCGCTGGTCGACAGCCACAAGGAGCTTCCGGTCGTCACCGCCAGCGCGGAGGAACTGGCGATGGACCTCGAACCGTTCGAGCGGCTCGCGGGCGCGGCGATGGGGATGACCGCGCACGTCGTGTACACGGCGTGGGACGCGGAGCGTCCGGCCAGCATGTCGCCGGTCGTCATCCGCGACGTCATCCGCGAGCGGATCGGCTTTGGTGGCTTCCTGATGAGCGACGATCTCGGCATGGAAGCGCTTGACGGCGATTTCGCAAGCCGCGCGGCGGGCGTGGTCGCCGCGGGCTGCGACGTAGCGCTGCACTGCTCCGGCAAAATGGAGGAAATGGTCGAAGTCGCGGCGGCGGTGCCGCCGATGAGCCCCGAAGGCGAGGCGCGGCTCGCGCGGGCCATGGCGACAACGATGATCGAACCGGAGGGGCCCGACTTCGCCGAAGCGATCGCGACGCGCGACACGCTTCTTGCGCTTGCCTGAGGGGCTCCGTCCGCTTGCCGACGAGGGCCGCCCGTTCGTCGATGAAGCGGGTTGTGGCGCGAAACTAACTTTTGGCAAGGGTGAGTAGCTTTCCCTGCCGTTCCTCCTCTCGAAACGAGAAATCCGCCGATGCGATTCCTGTCGATTCTGTCCGCCGTCGCGCTGTTCGTTGCCGCGCCCGCTTTCGCGCAGTCCGGGCCGGACAAGGCGAAGACCCCCGAAGCGCTGCACAGCGAGCAGCTCGCGAAGGAGGCGAGCGAAGGCTGGGCCGACGCGCCGGTCGAGGAGCGGACCGTTTCGACCCATCACAGCATCGACGTCGGCGGCCACACGCTCAAATATACGGCGACCGCCGGAACGCTGACGATCCGCGATACGACGGGCAAGCCGCAGGCCAGCATCTTCTACACTGCGGATACGCTGGACGGCGTCCCGGGTTCGCGGCGGCCGGTCACCTTCTTCTATAACGGCGGGCCCGGCTCGGCCTCGTTGTGGCTGCGGATGGGCTCGTTCGGCCCGATGCGGATCCAGACCGGCAGCCCGGAATATATCCGACCAGCGCCGTTCGACTTCGGCCCGAACCCAGACACCTTGCTCGGCACCACCGACCTGGTCTTCATCGACGCGCCGGGCACCGGCTATTCGCGCCCGCTTGGCGATGCGAAAGGATCGGACTTCTACGGCGTCGACCAGGATGCCGACGCCTTCGCCCGGGCAATCATGCGCTACATCACCAAGTTTGAGCGCTGGGACAGTCCCAAATTCCTGTTCGGCGAAAGCTATGGCACCACCCGCTCGGGCGCGCTCGCCTACCAGCTGCAGGACCGCGGAGTCGCGCTGAACGGCGTGATGCTGCTGTCGTCGATCATGAACTACGGCCGGCGGCAGCCCGGTCTCGACCGCGATTATCTCAATTATCTGCCGAGCTACGCGGCGACGGCATGGTACCACCACAAGATGGCCAACCCGCCCGCGACCGTCGAGGAAGCGGTGGCGCAGGCGCGGGCGTTTGCTCAGGGGCCTTATGCGTCCGCGCTCGAGAAGGGCCAGACGATCAGCGCCGAGGAGCGCACCGCCGTCGCCCGGCAGATGGGCGCGCTCACCGGCCTTTCGCCCGAGTTCATCGAGCGCGCGAACCTGCGCGTCGACCTGTCGCGCTTCCGCAAGGAGCTTCTGCGCGACCAGCGGCTCACCGTCGGCCGTTTCGACTCCCGCTATACCGGCGTCGACCCTGACGCGGCCGGCGACAGCCCTGATTTCGATGCCTCGGACGTGGCCATCAGCGGCGCTTTCGTCGGCACGATGCAAAGCTACATGGCGCGCGATCTCGGTTATCGCACCGATATGCCCTACCGGCTCAGCGCCAGCGAGCAGGACGGGTTCAAGTGGGACTGGACCCACAGGGCGCCGGGCTTCCGCTATTCCATGAACACGCCCAACACCGCGCTCGACCTCTCCGCCGCGATGCGCACCAATCCTTATCTGAAGGTGCTGTCGCTGAACGGCTGGTATGACATGGCGACGCCGTTCTTCGGGACCGAGTACGACCTCGGTCACATGATGCTCGAGCCGGCGCAGCAGCACAACCTCGAGTATCGCTACTATCCGTCGGGTCACATGATTTACCTGAACCCGGACTCGCTTCACCGGATGCGGCTCGACGTCGAGGCTTTCATCAACGGCGCCGTCGCCGACGCGCGGAGCGCTCCGCCTCCGGCCGGGCGGCGGGCGCGCTGACTTATCCACAATAGCGTGTGGCGCCGCCTTCGCAGCGCCACCACGCATGGTATCATCCTGCCGTGGACGAGGAATTCGACGAGCGCCCGGTCCGGCAGTCCGACGAGCTGACGCTGAACCTCGATGGCTGGGAAGGGCCGCTCGACCTTCTGCTGACGCTCGCTCGCGCGCAGAAGGTCGATCTCGCACAGATTTCGATCCTTCAGCTGGTCGAGCAATATCTCGCTTATCTCGCCGACGCACGCGCGCTAAAGCTCGAGATCGCCGCTGACTATCTCGTGATGGCGGCGTGGCTCGCCTATCTGAAATCCTGCCTCCTGCTGCCCAAGGACCCCGAGGCCGACCCGAGCCCCGAGGAGATCGCGCTGCGGCTGCAGCTGCGCCTGCAGCGGCTGGACGCAATGCGCGAGGCGGGCGCGCGGCTGCTCGGGCGCGACCGCGTCGGCCGCGACGTGTTCCTGCGCGGCGCGCCCGAGGGGCTGCGGCTGATCCGCAAGGCCGCGTGGCAGGTCCGCGACTTCGACCTGTTCGCCGCCTACGGCGCCGTGCGCGCGCGGACCCAGCCGGCGATGCACGTCGTCCATGCGCGCGCGGTGATGACGCTCGACGAAGCGATCGAGCGGGTCAGCCGGATGATTGGGGCCGCCCTCGATTGGACCTTCCTCGAAAGCTTTCTCCCGGCGAGCCAGGACCCGCAATTTCGCCGCTCGGCCCTCGCGTCGAGCTTCGTCGCCGCGCTCGAGCTCGCGCGCCGAGGCAGGCTCGACATTGCGCAGGACGAGCCGTTCGCCCCGATCAGGCTCAGGGCCGCCTGATGGACGAGCTGGTCCGCGCGATCGAAGCGACCCTGTTCGCCTCGGCGGAGCCGCTCAGCGTCGATGAAATCGCCGAGCATGTCGGCGAGGGCGAGATCGAGATCGCGCTCGGCCAGCTCGCTGCCCATTACGAGGGCCGCGGCGTCGAACTGGTGGAGCGCGGCGGGCGCTGGCATTTCCAGACCGCCCCGGACCTCGCGCATTTGCTCCGCCGCACGCGCGAGGAGCCGCGCCGGCTGTCGCGCGCGGCCACGGAGACGCTGGCGATCATCGCCTATCACGAGCCGGTCAGCCGCGCCGATATCGAGGCGATCCGCGGAGTCCAGATCTCGAAGGGCACGCTCGACGTGCTGATGGACGCCGGCTGGGTGCGGCCTGCCGGCCGCCGCGAGGCGCCCGGGCGGCCGCTGCTCTATGCGACGACCAGCGAGTTCCTGACCCACTTCGGCCTGGGATCGCGGCGCGACCTGCCGGGGATCGACGATCTCAAGGCCGCAGGCCTGCTCGACCCGCTCGATGAGAGCGTCTTCGAACAGCTTCAACTGGAAAGCGAGGAGGAAGGCGACTAGATAGCCGCGTCAAAGGAGTTTCCCCCATGGGCGGTTTCAGCATCTGGCATATCCTGATCTTCGCGATCATTCTGCTGCTTCTGTTCGGCGGGAACCGCTTTTCCGCGATGATGGGCGACGTCGCCAAAGGCCTCAAAAGCTTCAAGCAGGGCATGGCCGACGAGGATGACGACAAGAAGCGGCGCTACGACGAGCAGCGCCGGGCCGAGCCGCCACGGCAGCTTCCGCGCGATCAGGAGCCGATCGACGTCACCCCGCGGCGCGAGGAGCCGGTCGCGCCCCCTCCACCCCACGACGACGAGACGCGCTGAGCGCCTAAACCACCGACATGTTCGGTATCGATTCCAGCGAGCTAGCCGTCGTCGCCATCCTCGCGCTGATCTTTATCGGCCCCAAGGACCTGCCGAAGGTCATGCGCACCGCCGGTTACTGGGTCGGCAAGGTGCGCGGCATGGCGCGTCACTTCACCTCCGGGATCGAGAACATGGTGCGCGAGGCCGAACTGGAGGAGATGGAGAAGCGCTGGCGCGAGGAGAATGAGCGCATCATGCAGCTCCACCCAGCCGACGCGCATTATCCCGAACCTGGCGAGCCCGATGACATGCCGCCGCTGGCAGAAGTGCCAGAGCCGAGGCTGCCGCTCGACGAGAGCCAGCCCGAGGATGAAATCCCGCCCGAAAAGCGTCCGCTGCCGTGAAGGACATCGACGACACCAAGCAGCCGCTGCTCGAACATCTGATAGAGCTCAGGCGCCGGCTCCTGTGGTGCCTGGTGACGCTCGTCGTCACCTTCTTCATCTGCTTTGCTTTCTCGCAGGACATTTTCGCGGTGCTCGTCCAGCCGCTGCTCAAGGCGGGGCAGGGCAAGCTGATCTACACCGACGTGTTCGAGGCCTTTTTCGTGCAGGTAAAGGTGTCGCTGTTCGCGGCGCTGATGCTGAGCTTTCCGGTGATCGCTACCCAATTGTGGCGTTTCGTCGCGCCGGGGCTCTACGCGAAGGAAAAGAACGCGTTCCTGCCGTTCCTCCTGATGACGCCGCTGTTCTTCGCTGCCGGCGCCTCGTTCGCCTATTTCTTCGCGATGCCGTGGGCGCTGCATTTCCTGCTGAGCTACCAGGGGAACATCGGCGGGGTGAGCCAGGAAGCGCTCCCGGGCGTCGGCAATTACCTCAATTTCTGCACGCGCTTCATCTTCGGTTTCGGCGCTGCCTTCCTGCTCCCGATCCTGCTGATGATCCTGGAACGCGCCGGGATCGTCACCCGCGAGCAGCTCGCCAGGTCGCGGCGCTATGCGATCGTCGGCGCGGCGGCAATCGCCGCGGTCCTGACGCCGCCGGACGTCGTCTCGATGCTGATGCTGCTGGTGCCCCTCTACGGCCTCTACGAATTCGCCCTGCTCGCGATCCGGCTGACGCACTGGCGGGCGGCTCGGAAAGCCGCCCGGTCAGGCTCTGCTGTGGCTGTGCCCCAGACAGAAGAGGGCCCAGAAGCGCCACCGGGGGGGGGGAGGGTTGGCGGTTCTGGGCCCATTTAAGCGGATAGCGAGAGCGGGGGGGCAAAAGGTCACTATCCGAACTGCACAACGCCCCTTCGCCAAAAGGAGTTCCCGGTCAGGAAAAGAATTTGCATTTTTTTTGGCCGAAGGCGTAACGATCTATGCTGCTGCTCAGGCTGGCGGAAAGACCGGCAGATCAACGCTGTAACGGCCCAGCTTCCGGTCGAGCGGGGAGCGCAGTTGCTTCGCGAGACCGCCGACGATGCGCTCGAACTGGACTTTCTCGGGCTTGTCCTCTTCGTCCGGGACCAAGACCTTGCTCGCCAGCATGAGCCGCGCGGTGAGCTCGCTCGTCCGCCTTAGCGAAATCTCGATCGGGTCCGTCGGGCAGTGGAGCATCGCGAACTCGACGATCTCGGTGACGAGGAAAGCGACCGCGACCGCGACGTCCTGTGTGGTGTTGAGCGCGTCGAGCTCGAGATCGATGCTGAGGCTCCGCGCTGCGTCTGGTGCGCCGGCGCGCAGCTCGGCGGCAAGCTCGGCCATCAGCGGGCGTATCGCGATCCCGCGATTTTCCTCCATGTCGGCATAATGGTTGCGGTGGACGATGGACAGGGCGCCGACCCGCCGGCTGATCCCCGCATAGGCTGACTGGGCCTCGGGCGCGGTCGCGCCTCGGCCGTGGATGTTGAGCAGGGACGCGACGACCTGAAGGTTGTTCTTGACCCGGTGGTGGACCTCTCGGACGAGCCGCCGCTGCCCTTCCAGCGCGCCCGCCATTTCGGCGTCGGATTCGTCGACGCGCGAGACGGCGCGGCCGAACGCGTCGCGCAGTTCCTGGATTTCCCGTGACGGCCCGAGCTTGCGGGGGAGGTCGAGCGTTCCGCCGGGCGAGTAGCTTCTGACGGCGCGCTCGAGGCGCCTGAGCGGGCGGATCAGCAGGCGGCTGACGAGCACCCAGGTGAGGAGCGCCGCGAGGACCCACATCAGCACCGGCAGCAGCAGAACGAGCCGGTCGTAGGTCGTGATCCTCCGGTCCGCCGCGCCAATCCGCGCGAACAGCACGCCGTTGCCGATGCGCCATTCGGTCAGCCGCAGCCGCAGGTCGGGAGTATCGGGGGGGCCAAGCACCCTGAGTTCGAGATTATCGTCGTGGAGAACCACGGCTTCGATCTCGCCCGGTGCTTCGGTCGCGGCGGCGCGCAGCTCCGCGACCGGCACGAAAGCCGTTGCCATCCCGTCGATGACCCCGACCCGGATCGCGACTCCGTTGAGCCCGGGCGCGATCCGAGTCGCGATGCTGGCGGGCGCGACGACGGGCAAGCTGCCGGTATCGCCGACGGTGCCGGCCGAACAGATCGGCCTTCCTTCGGCGGACTCCAGCTCGAAGCTCTGCGCGATGCCCGGGGCAATGGTTAGCGATCGTTGCGCACGGTCACAGGCGCGTGCCGGTCCTTCGGCGAGCGCGCCATTGGCGGCGACGCGCAGCGCGAGCGCGTTGCGCGCGATGAGGCTTTGCATCGCTTCCGCCGCGGCGCGGGACTGGTCCTCAGCCCGGCCTTTCATCGCCTCGTTGGCCTGCCGGATTCCGCTTTCGCCGAACAAGACCAGCGCGATGCCGATCGGCAGCAGCACGGCGGTCAGGATCAGCAGCAGCTTGGCGCCGGTCGGCAGGCGCGCAAAGCGTTGTGCCACGCTCATCGCGCGGCCTCGAATCGGTCAGCCGAGCTTGCCGATGATCTTGAGCAAATCGTCGGGGACGGGCTCGCGCAGCGTATCGTCATAGACGGACCGAAGCGCGCGCCCCAGATCGCCTTTGCGGGCCGTGCGATCGGGAGCCTTGGACTTCTTCGAGTGCCTGGAATGACCGGCTCCCTCCGTCTCGCTTCCTTTCCTGGCACTCAACTCCTCGTCCCCCCTCGCGCGGGTTCTCGACGCGCTCATACTGTTCTCGCTGGGCGGCGCAACGGTTCGGCTGGCGATGCCCCGCTTCGATACGTACACGCCGACCCGCCGCGCGGCTGGTGGTCAGGGCGGCGTGCCGGTCTAGTCATCGGAAACCAAATCGCCGGTGCTTGGTTCCACACGCGAGCCACTTCTCTGGGGGGCGGTGCGGCGACGCAACAGATGCTCCTTCCAGGGTTGAAACAATCAAGGCGGCCCGCCAAAGACGCCCCAAGCAAATTTTCCAGGGAGATTTCACCACCATGTCCCTTGGCCAGGAACTCGCACCGCACCTGCCCTTCCTCCGCCGCTACGCCCGCGCCCTGACCGGCAGCCAGGCGCACGGCGACGCGTTCGTCCGCGCGACTCTCGAGGCGATCGTCGCCAAGCCCGACGAATTCCCGCGCGACGTCGATCCGCGGCTGGGCCTTTACAAGACGTTTCACGCGATCTGGTCGACGGCCAACGTCGAGGAGGGCGAGGAGCCGAGCAAGAGCCCCGTCGGGGCCGAGAGCATTGCCCACGCGCGCCTGTCGCGAATCACGCCGCTGTCGCGCCAGGCGCTGCTGCTCACTGCGCTCGAGGGCTTCTCGTCCGAAGACACCGGATATCTGATCGACGTCAGCCCGGCCGACGTCGATTCGCTCGTCGCCGAAGCGCTCGAGGAGATTGAGCGCCAGACGCTCGCCGATGTGCTGATCATCGAGGATGAGCCGATCATCGCGATGGATATCGAGACGATCGTTCGGGATCTCGGCCACAACGTCACCGGAGTCGCCGTGACCCGCGACGAAGCCGTGTCCCAGGCGCGCCAGCACCCGCCGGGACTCGTGCTCGCCGATATTCAGCTCGCCGACGACTCGAGCGGGATCGACGCCGTCAAGGACATCCTCGCGGAATTTTCCGTGCCTGTGATTTTCATCACGGCATTCCCGGAGCGGCTGCTGACCGGCACCCGCCCCGAGCCGACCTTCCTCATCACCAAGCCGTTCCAGCGATCGACCGTCAAGGCGGCTATCGCGCAGGCCTTGTTTTTCGACGCCGCGACCGTTCCCGCCGCCTGAAATCAGCCGTGCGGAACACGGCCCCGGTCGGCGCGTTGGCCGGGGGAACGTTGATTTCGTGACGAGAACATAATGGCTGACCCGAGGCATCACGAACCGTCGGTCGTCGAAACGACGACGCGGGCGCGCGCCGGCTCCACGCCGGGTGTTACGCGCAATGTCCTCGTGATCGGTACGTTGCTGGTGATCATCCTTTTCGCGGTGATCGTCTTGGTAGGGCTTCGCTGAATCCCTATTTCCTGTCACGGGCATCGTTCATGTTCGATCTAACTGCGTGCGGCCACGGTCGCGCGCCGACACAGGGTGGGGTTCTGATTTGACGGAAGATCGCGAAGAGGACCGACCAGCAAGCGCTTCGGCCGAGCCGGTGCCCCTGTCCGATCCGGACTTCAAGGACCAGCTCGCCTCGGTCATCCCGCACCTTCGCGCCTTCGGCCGCTCGCTGTCCGGCAGCCGCGATCTCGCCGACGATCTGGTCCAGGAAACGCTGCTCAAGGCGTGGGCGGCACGCAAGCGCTTCCAGGCCGGCACCAACATGCGCGCGTGGACCTTCATCATCCTTCGCAACCTGTTCCTCAGCCAGATGCGGCGCGCGCGTTTCAAGGGCGAGTGGGACGACCTCACCGCGTCGAAGATTCTCGCCGCGCCTGCCAGCCAGGACCGGCACATCGAGCTCGGCGACATGCAGCGCGCGCTTATGCACCTTCCGCAGCCGCAGCGCGAGGCGCTGATCCTCGTCGGCGCGGGCGGCTTCGCTTATGAGGAAGCGGCCGAGATCTGCGGCTGCGCGGTCGGCACGATCAAGAGCCGCGTGGCGCGCGGCCGCGTCGCGCTCGAGCAATTGCTGTCGAGCGGCAAGCTGCCGTCACGGCGACAGCACAAGACCGATCCCGACAAGTCGGCGCTCCAGACGATCATGGGCGAGGTCGACGAGCTCAGCCGCGACCACGAGCGGTAGCTTTCCGACGGATACGGGAATCAGCTCTGGATCCCGGCCTTCGCCGGGATGACTCGCACGCGGTCAATTCAGCTTGCGCAGCAGTTCCGCGAAGTCGCGGTCGCACGGTTCCGAGGCGGCAGCCTCGAAGGCGCGGCGCAGCGCGGCCATGATGCCTGCCTGTGCCGGCGGCGTGTCGACCCGGATGATCCGGCGGTCCATGGAATTCAGCTCCGGCACTTCGGGGTAGTCTCGCTCGAGGTTCATCAGGCATAGCAAACGAGCCAGAGCACACGGAAGTTTCCTGCAGATGGAAGTGACCTATGTGAAATGCCGGCCATGAGTCGCGCAATTGCAACATCCGCACCGGCAGCACGCGAGGATGCGATCCTGCGCGCGCGCGGGCATTCGACCTTCCTTCGCGAGGCGCTGCTGGCGCGGCCCGAGATCGGTGACATGTTCCTGGAGCGGGGCGCCGCCGCCGCCGGCGAACTGGCCCTCTCGGCCGCGCCCGGCCTGCCGGTCGAGCGGCGGCTCCGGCAGCAGCGGCACGGCCTCGCACTCGCGGTGGCACTCGGCGACCTCGCCGGAGAGCTGTCGCTGGAGGGCGTCACCGCGCTGCTCTCCGATTTTGCCGATCGCGCGATCGGCGATGCCGTCGCCGCCGCGATCGCCGAGCGCGTGCCTGACGCCGAGGCCGAGGGCTTTGCCGTCATCGCCATGGGCAAGCTCGGCAGCCGAGAGCTCAATTATTCGTCGGACGTCGACCTGTTGCTGCTGTTCGATCCTGCGACGCTGCCGCGGCGCGCGCGCGACGATGCCGGCGAAGCGGCGGTGCGGATCGGCAGACGCCTGATCGAGCTGCTGCAGAAGCGCACCGAAGACGGCTACGTCGAGCGTGTCGACCTGAGGCTTCGGCCCTCACCCGAGGTCACGCCGATCGCATTGCCGGTCGACGCCGCGATTTCGCACTACGAATCGAGCGCGCTTCCGTGGGAACGCGCCGCTTTCATCCGCGCTCGTGCCGCGGCCGGCGACGTGGCGCTCGGAAAGCGCTTCCTCGATTCAATCCAGCCGTTCGTGTGGCGCCGCTCGCTCGATTTCGGGGTGATCGAGGAGGTGCGGCAGATTTCGGCGCGGATCCGCGACCATTTCGCGCAAGGGGCCGAGATCGGCCCCGGCTACGACCTCAAACGCGGCCGCGGCGGAATCCGCGAAGTCGAATTCTTCGTCCAGATCCAGCAAATGATTCATGGCGGGCGCGATCCCTCCGTGCGGCTCCCGGCGACGCTCGACGCAATCGAGGCGTTGAATGCCGCGGGAAGGGTCGACGATAGCATGGCCGCCGAGCTTGCGGGCGCCTACCGGCTGCTGCGTACCATCGAACACCGCGTGCAGATGGTCGAAGACGCGCAGACGCACCTTCTTCCGGCCAGCCCGGCCGCGCTCGACAATGTCGCGCGGCTGCACGGGCTCGCGACCGGCGACGCGCTGCTCGGCGCGCTCCGGCCGCACGTCGAGCAAGTCGGCGCGATCTTCGACAGCCTGTCGCCGGCCGAGCGCAGCATTCTCTCCAACGACCCGGACATCCTGAAAGCCGATCTCGCCCGCCTCGGCTTCACCGACGCAGAGGCGGCGGCGCGGCATGTCGGCCACTGGCGCTCGGGGAAGGCGCGCTCGCTGCGCTCTCCCGCGGCGCGGCAGGCGTTCGAGGCGATGCTTCCGGCGCTCCTGCCGTCGATCGCCGCTGGCGCGCATCCCGATCATGCGCTCAACCGGCTGAGCGACATTGTCGAGCGGCTGTCGAGCGGGGTGAACTTTTTCCGGCTGCTGGAAGCGCGGCCGCCGCTCGCGCAGCTGCTCGCGAAAGTGCTGGCCCATGCGCCGGCGCTCGCCGATCAGCTCGGCCGCCGTCCCGAGCTGTTCGAGGGGCTGTTCGACGCGTCGAGCTTCGCCTTGCCGCCACCCGCCGGGGAATTCGCGGCGCTCTTGAGCGACGCTATGCGCGGGCATCCTTACGATGTTGCACTGGATCGTGCGCGGCGCCTGGTAAACGAGCGCCGTTTCGCGCTCGGCGTGCAGCTGATCGACCGCAGGCGCGACCCGCTCGAGGTGACCGAAGGCTATGCACGCGTGGCCGAAGGCGCGCTGATCGCGCTGGGACATGCCGCGGAGGAGGAGTTTCGCACTGCACATGGCCAATTCCCGCAGAGCGAACTCATCGTTCTCGGCCTGGGCCGGCTCGGCGGCCATTCGCTGACCCACGCCTCGGACCTCGACCTCATCTATCTCCACAATGTCCGGCAGGGCGCGCTTTCCGACGGGGCGAAGCCGCTCGGCCCCAACGACTATTTCAACCGGCTGGCGAGCCGGGTGACGGCGGCGATGAGCGTTCCGACCGCGTCGGGGCCGCTGTACGATATCGACACGCGGCTTCGGCCCGGCGGCGCCAAGGGCATGCTCGTGGTCTCCCTCGAGTCATTCGAGCAGTACCAGCGCAACGAAGCGTGGACCTGGGAACATATGGCGCTGTGCCGTGCGCGGCCGGTGTTCGGTTCGCCCGAGGTGCGGGCGGACGTCGCCAGGATGATCGAGAGCATCCTCCGCAAACCGCGCGATCGCGCCCAGGTCGCGGCCGACGCGGCGAAGATGCGCGCCGACATCGCACGCCACAAACCGCCCAAGAGCTCTCTGGATGTGAAGCTCGGATCGGGCGGGCTGGTCGACCTCGAGTTCGCGACGCACGTGCTGCAGCTGACGACGGGGGTGGGACTGGATACCCGGCTGGAAGTCGCGCTGGAGGCGCTAGTTGGAGAATCTTTGGTGCCCGCAAATGTTGTCGGTGCGCTAAAGTTGCTTTCACGAATGCTGGTGATGATGCGCCTCGTCGCGCCCGAGGACGTCAAGCCGACTCCCGACACCTGGCAGCTGGTTGCCGAAGCGTGCGGTGCGGCGAATTGGGATGAACTCCTTGCCGAGCATGACGCGGCGCGGCACAGCATCGCCGAACTTTGGACCAGCATCAAAGAGGGGTCGCGATGATCGAGGAAGGCAACAAGGCACCGGCAATCACCGTCACCGCAAGCGACGGCAGCAGCGTCGACCTGGCCTCACCCGGGCAGCCGCTCGTCCTTTATTTCTATCCGAAGGACGACACGTCGGGCTGCACCCGCGAGGCGCAGGACTTCACCGCGCTCGCCGGCGAATTCAAGAAAGCGGGTGTGAAGGTGATCGGCGTCTCGCGCGACGGGATGAAAAAGCACGAAAAGTTTATCGCCAAATACGACCTCGCCGTCCCGCTCGCGTCCGACGAGGACGGACGGATTTCCGACGCGTTCGGCACCTGGGTCGAAAAGTCGATGTACGGCCGCAAGTACATGGGGATGGAACGCGCGACCTACCTGATCGGCGCCGACGGGCGTGTGCTAAAGGCGTGGCGGAAGGTGAAGGTGCCTAACCACGCTCAGGAGGTGTTGTCGACTGCGCGGGAGCTTGCGTCGGCGTAGCGCTCCCGCCGCCCGCCAGGCTGCGCATGATCATCTCCCAGTAGAGCACGTCATCATACATCGCGCGCACCGGGATGCGTTCGTCGAGGCCGTGGGCGCGCTCGTCGATGGGCGAAATTCCCCAACTTCCGTCCATATCGTACACGGGGATGCCCTGCGCGCGGAAGAAGCTGCCGTCGCTGGCACCGGTCGACATGGTCGGGAAGACGCGCATCGCGGGTCCGTGGAAGTGCTGGATCGCTGCGGTGACCGCGTCCACCACGTCCCCCCGCGGCGGGGAGGCTGGCGTCGGCACGCCAATGAAGTTCGGGTCCGGCTTCACCTCGACCTTGGGACCGACGAGCGCTTCGAGCTGCGCCTGCACATCCTTGGGCTGGACACCGGGGAAGATTCGGCAGTTGACCGTCGCCGTGGCGCTTTGCGGGAGCGCATTGTCGGCATGGCCGCCGCTCAGCATCGTCGCGACGCAGCGGGTGCGGGTCAGGCCGACTTCCAGCGGGTTGGCCTCGATCGCGTCGGCGGCGGCGCCATCGTTGGGGTTCGCGAGCCACGCGCGGATCTGCTGGCCGAGCGGGCTATCGCCCTCCTCGCGCGCGCGCTCCGTGAAATAGGCGCGCGTGACCTCGTTCTGCATCGGCTCGAAGCGGTAGGTGCGCAGCTTCTCGAGCGCGTCGGCGAGATCGTAGATCGCGTTGTCGGGCCGCGGCCGGCTGCTGTGGCCGCCGGGATTGTGCGTGGTGAAGAAGTAAGTCTGGAAGGTCTTTTCCGCCATCGAGATGCCGCAGCCGAGCGGCTTGAAATTCTGGTCGTAGGACGCGCAGCCGCCGTCGGCGTTGAGCCCGAACTCGGCGTCGGTCAGGTTGCGCCACTTGGTCGACGCGAGCGTTGCGCCGCGGCCCTGCGTTTCCTCGTCGCCGCTGTAGAAGAAGATGATGTCGCGGTCCGGTTTGAACCCTTCGGACATCAGCTTCACCGCCGCCATGGTGGTCGCGACGTCGCCGTTCTTCATGTCGCTGGTGCCGCGCCCGAGGAAGTAGCCGCCTTCCTCGCGGAACTCGAACGGGTCGTACTTCCAGTCGGAGCGCTTGGCCTCGACCACGTCCATGTGGCCGAGGATCAGCATCGGCTTCTTGGTCGCGTTCGGCGAGCGCCAGCGGACGATCAGCGC
Organism: Sphingomicrobium sp.; assembly: GCA_035701045.1. Classification (GTDB taxonomy): domain Bacteria; phylum Pseudomonadota; class Alphaproteobacteria; order Sphingomonadales; family Sphingomonadaceae; genus Sphingomicrobium. The sequence goes on from DASSOB010000005.1 coordinate 72,464, forward strand.
CTCGGTCTTGTCGCCGGGAAGCGCCTCGTAGGGCATGATGTGGATGTCGGCCTCGGGAATGCCGGCGGCCTTGAACTGGTCGGCCAGCAGCGTCGCCATGCGGTGCATCTCGCCGCGGTGATGGACGGTCGGGATCTCGATCGCCTGCTTGAACACCGCGCGCGTCTTCGCCTGCCATGCCGGCGGCAATTCCGTCGGGACAGTACGCGGGTCCGTTGCGGCAACGGCCGCGGTCGCGGTGAAAGCAAGCAGGATTCCCAGCGCCATTCGCATGTCGGTCCTCTCCCCGGGGGTGCGTTGCCGGACTAGGCCATCGCCGCGCATCGTCAAGCGGCCGTCCCGTGGCCCTCCGCGAGATATTCGGCGCTGCGCATCTCCTCGAGCCGGCTGACCGTCCGCTGGAATTCGAAGCTGCCGTCGCCTGACGGATAGAGCCCCCCGGGCTCGGCGTCGGCGGCGGCGAGCAGCTTGACCTTGTGCTCGTAGAGCGCGTCGATCAGCGTGACGAAGCGCGCCGCCTCGTTGCGCATGTCCGGCCCCATCACAGGAATGCCGACGATGATCACCGTGTGATAGCGCCGGGCGATCGCGAGATAATCGGCGGCCCCGCGCGGCTCGCCGCACAGCCGCCTGAACGAGAAGACCGCGACTCCCTTGAGGCTCTTGGGCACGTGCAACCTGCGTCCGCCGCCAAGGTCGATGTCCTCCGCCGGCACCTTGGCGCGGTCCTCGACCGGATAGTCGGTGAGCTGGAAGAAGGCACGGCTGAGGGCGGCGGTCGCTTCCGGCCCGTTCGGCACGTGCCACACTTCGACACCCGTCAGGCGCTCCAGGCGGTAGTCGGTCGGGCCGTTCACCTCGACCACCTGCATGCGCTTCTCGATGAGCTCGATGAACGGAACGAACAATTCGCGGTTGAGCCCGCTTTTGTACAGGTCGCGCGGCGGCCGGTTCGACGTGGTGACGACCTTCACCCCCGCGTCGACCAGCTTCCCGAACAGCCGCGACAGGATCATCGCGTCGGCGGGGTTGGTCACCTGCATCTCGTCGAAGCAGAGCAATTTCGCCTCGTCGGCAATCTCCTCCGCCACCGGCTCGATCGGGTCGCCCTCGTGCCGCTCGCGGATTCGGCGCAATCGCGCATGCGTCTCCAGCATGAACTCGTGGAAATGGACGCGGCGCTTCGGCTCGACGTCGACGTGCGCGAAGGCGAGGTCCATCAGCATCGACTTGCCGCGTCCGACGCCGCCCCAGAGATAGACGCCCGCCGGTCCGTTCGAGTTCGAGCCGAGCAGGCGCGAGAAGAGGCCGCCGCTCTTCTGAATCGCACCAGCCAGGCTGTCTAGCGCGGCGACCGCGCGCTCCTGCGCCGGATCGGGCTTCAGCTCTTGCGCGGCGATCAGCTCGTCATAGGCCGCGCGGACCGGGCCGGTCATGCCGGCGCATTGCGCTCGCGAATGCGCTTCAGCGTGCCGCTGAAGCTGTAGCAGGGCTGGTCGTTCTGCCGGACCACCCCGTGCAGGAACGCATGGCCGCGGGTCTGCTTCACGAGCTCGACATGAGCGTCGAGCGGCGAACCCGGTTGGCCACGGGCAATGAAATGAGTCGTGAGATCGAGCGTTACGTAATGGCCGCGCTCCATTCCCGCGCACAGCCCGCCCGCGAACATCGACATGTCGATGAAGCTCATCACCGACCCCCCGTGGAGAGAGCCGCCCATGTTCATGTGCGCCTCGGTTGGGAACATGCGGCAGATCGCGCGTCCCGGTCCGTCAGGCTTGAACAGCAGTCGCCCGGTCGCACCCGCGAAGCTCCCGCGCGGGAAGTCGCCCCAGCTGTACCAGCCTGGATTGTCGGCATCCGGAGTCGCGCCCGTGGGGACGCCGACATCCTCCATCAGGTCCGGCGCGTCGCTCCGATCGTCCATGCGAGCGGCCTATATGCGGACTTGATGTTGATCAACTCCAACCGGGCTCAAGCGGCGCGTTCGGCGATCAGCTTCTTTTCCTCGGCGATGGCCTTGGCGGGGTTGAGGCCCTTGGGACAAACGTTGGTGCAATTCATGATCGTGTGGCAGCGGTAGAGGCGGAACGGGTCCTCAAGCTGGTCGAGCCGCTCGCCGGTCGCCTCGTCGCGGCTGTCGGCGATCCAGCGATAGGCCTGGAGCAGTACCGCGGGGCCGAGATAACGGTCGGAGTTCCACCAATAGCTCGGGCAGCTCGTCGTGCAGCAGAAGCACAGGATGCACTCGTACAGGCCGTCGAGCTTTTCGCGGTCCTCGGGCGACTGCAGCCGCTCGCGCGACGGCGCCGGGCTCGACGTTTTCAGCCACGGCTGGATCATCGCATATTGGGCGTAGACGTGGGTCAGGTCGGGGACGAGGTCCTTGACCACCTCCATGTGCGGCAGCGGCGTGATCTGCACCTCGCCTTTCAGCTCCTCGATCGGGGTCGTGCAGGCGAGGCTATTCGTCCCTTCCATGTTCATCGCGCATGACCCGCAAATCCCCTCCCGGCACGAGCGTCGGAAGGTTAAAGTCGGATCGATCTCGTTCTTGATCTTGATCAGCGCGTCGAGGACCATGGGCCCGCACTTGTCGAGGTCGATCGTGTAGCGGTCGAACCGCGGATTGGCCGCCGTGTCCGGATCGTAGCGGTAGACCTTGAACGTCTTGAGGCGTTTGCCGTCCTCGGCCTTCCACTCGCGGCCCTTCGTGATCTTGCTGTTCTTCGGAAGCGTGAACTCGGCCAAGCGGAGACTCCTTGCTTGGCCGAGCCGCTAGCATGACGGGCGGCGTAAATGGAAGCCTTGGGCTCAGGGATGTTCGAACCCGGTGACGCGCAGGGACAGGCCGCCGCTGCGCGGGTCGTGCGCGAAGACGAGCGCCGCGCGCCGTTCGGAACCGCCAGGCACATAGGCCAGGGTCACGTGGCTCGTTTCGCTTTGTCCCGCGATGCTGCCTTCCACCTCGACGCTCGCCGCGGTGTGCGCCGACAGGTTACGCACGTTGATCTCGGCGATGAATGAATTGCCCGCGGAGACGATTGCCAGCGGCTCGACTCGAAGGATGGGGGCCTCATATTCCGGCCGGCTGAGCGCTTCGGCGGCAAGCAGGCCGAAGATGGTCAGCGCAATCACGCCGCCGATGGCGGCCGCGACCCACTCCAGCAGCGCCGGGCCGGACGGCGGCTTGTCCTTGCTCTTCTTCTTCTGCGCCATGGTCGCCCTCAGATGATCAGCCGCGCGATCGCCGCGCCGACCGAGCCGGGAAATGCGAGCACCGCAACCATGCTCGCGGCCTGAGCAACGCTCGTCTCCTCAATGCGGCCGAAGGTCCACAGCAGATAGAGGCCGACGATCACCGCGATCGCATAGCCGACGATGCTGAAGCGGATGAACAGGCTGAAGAAGCCGGTGGGCCCGGGCGGCTCCTCCTGTCCCTTGAAGCCGACGGCATAGACGAAACCGTGCAGCAGCAGGATCGAGGCGAGCACGAGCAGGACGCTGTGCCATGGGCTCATGCGGAACGAGATCAGGATCATCTCCTCGGTCGGCGCGACGCTGAACCCGAGGAACAAGGCGCCGGCCATCATCAGGAACAGCTGGCCGGCGTAGGTTCCCCGGACGCGCTCCTCGTCCTTGCCGACTTCGTCGTTGCTGCCGAGCTGCTTCGCGCCGAGCATCGCCCCGAAGCTCGCGGGGACTGACTGGATCGCGACCTTGCCGACGATCTCGCTCGAGGGCATCGAAGCATCGATGATCGCGAACATCGCGAGCACGGTGAGCGACGCCAGGGTCGCGATCCCGTAGGCGGACAGCGCGTCCATCAGGTCCTGCCACCAGCTCACGGTGCGTTCGAAGCCCGACAGCCGCGACAGGCCGACGAGCACGAGGAAATTGACGAGCGCGAACTGGAGCAGCTTGATCCGGTCGAGATAGAAGCCGAGCTGCCACATCTCCATTGTCATCAGGATCGGCAGGCCGAAGATGATCGCCCCGGCAAACGCGCGTCCCAGGCCCTTGGCGTAGCGCCAGTTGGCAGGTGCGCTGGTGTCGACGATCATCCTGCGCTTGTGGCTGCGCAAGCCGCGCGCCGCAACTAGCGGCGGAGCAGCGCGCCGATCACTTGCTGGACGAGCATTGTCCGCGGGTCGACGCGGTAGAGATAGCCGTCTCCGTAGTAATAGCTGCCATAGGGCTGCAGCCGGTATTGCGTGCGCAGGTCGTACGGGATGCGGTTGTAGCTGTAGGGGCTGAACATGCCGGATGGCAGGCGCTCGCCGATTCCGTACATCTTTTTGGCCTGGCCCGGAGGGACGCACGGGATCGCCTTCTTGGCGAGACCCGGCGGGCAGCCGGCGATGCCGTAGCCGTGAACATTGCCGTGACCATGGCCGTGGCCGGGCTTGGCGACGGCGGGGCCCGCGAAGGCGAACGCCGCAGCGCCCGCGACTAAAAGTCCGAGTTTCATCATGTCCTCTAAAATATCGCTGCCTGCATGAACGAAGATTGACGCTTTTGGTTACCGCGCGGGGGACCGGTTGCCCCTCTCGCTACTCGGGTTTAGAGCGCCGCCGACGTCGGTGCCGGTCCTCGGCACCCCAGAGCAGCGGAGGAAAGCAGGAGCGCGAATGGCTCGGAAGAAGATCGCCTTGATCGGCGCCGGAATGATCGGCGGAACCCTCGCCCACCTCGCCGCGATGCGCGAGCTCGGCGACATCGTCCTCTTCGACATCGTCGAAGGCGTGCCCGAGGGCAAAGCGCTCGACATCGCCGAGGCTGGGCCGATCGACGACTTCGACGCCAAGCTGAAGGGCACGTCCGACTATGCCGACATCGCCGGCGCGGACGTGTGCATCGTCACCGCTGGCGTGCCGCGCAAGCCCGGCATGAGCCGCGACGATCTGCTCGGAATCAACCTCAAGGTGATGAAAGCGGTCGGCGAGGGGCTTCGCCAGCATGCGCCGGGCGCGTTCGTCATCTGCATCACCAACCCGCTCGATGCGATGGTCTGGGCGCTGCGTGAATTCTCCGGGCTCCCGCACGAGATGGTGGTCGGCATGGCCGGCGTGCTCGACAGCGCGCGCTTCCGCCACTTCCTGGCGCAAGAGTTCGGCGTCAGCGTCGAGGACGTCACCGCATTCGTCCTCGGCGGCCACGGCGACACGATGGTACCGGTGGTCGAATATTCGACGGTCGCGGGCATTCCGATCCCCGACCTCGTGAAGATGGGCTGGACCAGCCAGGACAAGATCGATGCCATCGTCAAGCGCACTCGCGGCGGCGGCGGCGAGATCGTCCAGCTTCTGAAAACCGGAAGCGCCTTCTACGCCCCGGCGACCAGCGCGATCGCGATGGCCGAGGCGTTCCTCAAGGACAAGAAGCGCGTGCTCCCCTGCGCCGCGCACCTCACTGGCGAGTACGGAGTGAACGACCTTTATGTCGGCGTTCCTTGCGTCCTTGGCGCGGGCGGCGTCGAGCGTGTCATCGAGATCGAACTCAACGATCAGGCGCGCGAGAACTTCCAGGCAAGCGTCGACGCGGTGAAGGAGCTGCTCGAGGCCTGCAAGCAGATCGATAATTCGTTGGCGGAAGAGGCAGTCGCCTAATCGTTCCCCGGCGAAGGCCGGGGCCCAGGGGCCGAAGGCTTTAGGAGTGAAGTGTTGAACGAATCTCACGACGTCCATGCCGGCTTTGAGCCCGGCTGCCGCCGGGCCTGGACCCCGGCCTTCGCCGGGGAACTGGACCAATGAGCATCCTCGTCGACCGGAACACCAAGGTCATCACTCAGGGCATGACCGGAGAGACGGGCACCTTCCACACGCGCCAGGCGCTCGATTACGGGACGCAGATGGTCGCGGGCGTGACGCCGGGGAAGGGCGGGACGACCCACCTCGGCCTGCCGGTCTATGACACGGTGCACGAAGCGGTCGCGAAGACCGGAGCCACCGCCTCCGTCATCTACGTGCCGCCGCCGTTCGCCGCGGACTCGATCCTGGAGGCGGTGGACGCCGAGGTGCCGCTGATCGTCACCATCACCGAAGGCATCCCGGTGCTCGACATGGTGCGGGTGAAGCGCGCGCTGTGCGGATCGAAGTCGCGGCTGATCGGGCCCAACTGCCCGGGTGTCCTCACGCCCAACGAGTGCAAGATCGGGATCATGCCCGGCAACATCTTCAAGAAGGGCAGCGTGGGCGTCGTCAGCCGCTCGGGCACGCTTACCTACGAGGCCGTGTTCCAGACGACCAACGAGGACTTGGGCCAGTCGACGGCGGTCGGCATCGGCGGCGACCCGGTCAAGGGGACCGAGTTCATCGATATTCTCGAGATGTTCCTCGCCGACGACGAGACGAAGTCGATCATCATGATCGGCGAAATCGGCGGAAGCGCCGAGGAGGACGCCGCGCAGTTCCTCGCCGACGAGGCGAAGCGCGGTCGCCGCAAGCCCGTCGTCGGCTTCATCGCCGGCCGAACCGCGCCTCCGGGCCGCCGAATGGGCCACGCCGGCGCGATCGTCTCGGGCGGCAAGGGCGACGCGGAAAGCAAGATCGCGGCGATGGAAGCGGCTGGAATCACCGTCTCCCCGAGCCCATCTGAGCTCGGCAGGACGCTCAAGGAGTTGCTGGTTTCAGCGTAGTAAAATGAACGACCAAGCCCTGTTCTTCGAACGCGAGCCCGGCCCGAGCTGGGAGCGGCCGAACTGGCCCGTGGAAGAGCTCGACGAGCTGAACCTCGGCCTCGATCCGACCCAGGCGTCGATCGAGAAGGTTCGCGCGGCCGCCGGCGAGCGCGCCGCGAAGGCGGGCGCGACCGCCGATGAGGTCCGCCGTGCCGCCGACGACAGCATTCGCGCGATGATGCTGATCCGCACCTATCGCGTGCGCGGGCACTTGGCCGCCCGGCTCGACCCGCTCGGGCTTGCGCGGATGGACATTCCGCCCGACCTCACGCCGGCGTACCACGGCTTCACCAACGCCGACCTCGACCGCCCGATCTGGATCGGCGGCACGCTCGGGTTCGAAACGGCGACCGTGCGCGAGATGCTCGCGGTGCTGCAGGAGACCTACTGCGGCCACATCGGCTTCGAATATATGCACATCTCGGACGTCGAGGAGCGGCGCTTCGTCCAGGAGCGGATCGAGAGCGCCGAGGACACCGTCCAGTTCACGCACGAAGGCAAGCAGTCGATCCTCGCCAAGGTCATCCAGGCCGAGCAGTGGGAGAAGTTCCTCGCCCGCAAATATGTCGGCACCAAGCGCTTCGGCCTCGATGGAGGCGAGAGCGCGGTTCCGGCGCTAGAGGCGGTGATCAAATACGGCGGGCTGAGCGGGGTCAAGGAAATCGACATCGGAATGGCCCATCGCGGGCGGCTGAACATCCTCACCAACGTCATGGGCAAGCCGTATCGCGCGCTGTTCCACGAGTTCGCGGGCGGCGCGACCAACCCCGCCGACGTCGGCGGCTCGGGCGACGTGAAGTATCACCTCGGCACCTCCTCAGACCGCGAGTTCGACGGGATTAAGGTGCATCTGTCGCTGCTCCCCAACCCTTCGCACCTCGAGGCAGTCGACCCGGTCGTGCTCGGCAAGACGCGCGCTGTGCAGAACATCATGGGCGATCCCCACGGCGACAAGGTGCTGCCGATGCTGCTCCACGGCGACGCGGCTTTCGCCGGTCAGGGCGTCGTGTGGGAATGCCTCAGCTTCTCGGGGCTCCCCGGTTACGGAACCGGGGGCACCATCCATTTCATCATCAACAACCAGATCGGCTTCACCACCAGCCCGCAGTTCGGCCGCTCCTCCCCTTATCCGTCGGACGTCGCCAAGGGCGTCCAGGCGCCGATCCTGCACGTCAACGGCGACGATCCCGAAGCGGTCACCTTCTGCTGCAAGATGGCGACCGAGTTCCGCCAGCGGTTCAACCGCGACGTCGTCATCGACATGTGGTGCTACCGCCGGTTCGGCCACAACGAAGGCGACGAGCCGAGCTTCACCCAGCCGCAGATGTACGCGGAGATCAGGAAGCACCCGCCGATCAGCGAAACCTACGGCAAACGGCTGGTCGAGGAGGGCGTGGTCGACCCGGCGTGGATCGACAGGACGGCGAGCGAGTACGTCGCCCACCTCGAGGATGAGTTCGAGGCGGCCGCCTCTTACCTCCCGAACAAGGCCGACTGGTTCGAAGGCCGCTGGGCGGGGCTCGCGCGCCCGGCCGAGCCGGTGCTCGGGCGCCGCAACATCGACACCGCGATCAACGACGAGGAATTCCGGTACCTCGGCAAGATCCTGACCGCGGTTCCCGACGGCGTCCAAATCCACAAGACGCTCCAGCGAATCCTCGACGCCAAGAAGCATATGTTCGACACCGGCCATGGCTTCGACTGGGCTACCGCCGAGGCGTTGGCGTTCGGGAGCCTGCTTGCGGAAGGCAATGGCGTGCGCCTCTCGGGCCAGGACAGCGGCCGCGGCACCTTCAGCCAGCGCCACGCCGTGTGGGTCGACCAGCAGACCGGCGAGAAATACATCCCGCTCTGCCACGTGCATTCGGATTCCGGCGGCGGACGCTTCGAAGTGCGCGACAGCCCGCTGTCCGAGTTCGGCGTGCTCGGCTTCGAATATGGCTATTCGCTCGCCGACCCGAAGACCCTGGTGCTGTGGGAAGCGCAGTTCGGCGATTTCGCGAACGGCGCGCAGAGCATCATCGACCAGTTCATCGCGGCGGGCGAGGCCAAGTGGCTGCGCGCGAGCGGCCTCGTCATGCTTCTGCCGCACGGCTTCGAAGGGCAGGGTCCGGAGCACAGCTCTGCCCGGCTCGAACGGTATCTGCAGCTCTGCGCGGAGGACAATCTCCAGGTCGCCAATTGCACCACGCCCGCGAATTATTTCCACATCCTTCGCCGCCAGATGCGTCGCGGCTTCCGCAAGCCGCTGACCCTGATGACTCCCAAGTCCCTGCTCCGAAGCAAGCACGCGGTCTCGACCATCGAGGACTTCACCGGCGAGAGCCATTTCAAGCGGATCATGTCCGACCTCAATCCGCCTGCGGAGGGCGAGACGAGCCGCCTGGTCCTGTGCTCGGGCAAGCTCGGCTACGAACTGATCGAGGCGCGCGATCAGGCGGGGGACCTCGGTGTCGAGGTGGTTCGTATCGAGCAGCTCTACCCGTTCCCATCGGAGCCGCTGGTCAAGCGCCTGAAGGCGATGCCCAAGCTCAAGGACGTGATCTGGGCGCAGGAGGAACCGCGGAACAATGGCGCCTGGTTCTTCGTCGAGCCGTTGCTGGAGCAATGCCTCGCCGAGGCGGGCTTTGCCGGTATGCGGCCGCAGTATGCCGGCCGCAGTGCAGGCGCATCGCCGGCGACCGGACTCGCCAAGCGGCATGCGACGGAGCAGGCGGCCTTGATTGCGGCGGCGCTCGGCCATAGCAGCCGCGCGACAAGCTCCGCGGTCGCGGCGCAATAAAGGAAAGACATGGCCACTGACGTCCAGGTCCCCGCGCTGGGGGAA
>DASSOB010000006.1:0-51908 GCA_035701045.1 Sphingomicrobium sp.
GCCGCCCTATCGCAGAGGCAAAAGCGAAGATTGATTTCCGACCTCAACCCATTCTCCGTCATGCCCGGCCTTGTGCCGGGCATCCACGTCTTCAGCTAGGTTGGGCAAATACGTGGATGGCCGGGACAAGCCCGGCCATGACGAGGTTCGTGGTCCAATCGAGAAACTCTAAAGCCCCTCGAGGATTTTCGCGGCGGTGCTCTCGACGGCGACGCCGGGAGAGTCCTCGACATTGAGCGCCTTCACCACGCCGTCCTCGACGAGCGCCGCGTAGCGCTTGGAGCGGGTGCCGAGGCCGAGGCCGCCGCCGTCGAAGTCCATGCCGATCTTCTTGGTGAACTCGGCATTGCCGTCCGACAGGAACAACACCTTACCTTTGCCGCCGGAAGATTCGGCCCAGGCGCCGAGCACGAAGGGATCATTCACCGCGACGCAAGCCACGGTGTCGATGCCGAGCTTCTTGAACTCGTCCGCGCTGTCGATGAAGCCCGGCAGATGCTTGAGGTGGCAGGTGGGCGTGAAGGCGCCGGGCACGGCAAACAGCACGACCTTCTTGCCGCCGAACACATCGCCGGTGCTCACTGTCTCGATCCCGTCAGGTCCCGCCACTCTGAACGTGACGTCCGGCAGACTGTCTCCAATGGCGATGGTCATCGATGCACTCCTTGAACTCGGCTGGCGGCGCGCACCATACCGGCTTCCGCTAATCGGGCCAAGACTGTTACACCCCTACTCAGCCTTCCACATCGTCTCGGTCGAGCCCTGGTCGGAGACGAGCGTCAGCGCCAAAGTTCTGCCCTTGATGGCGGCGGCCTCCGACGGCGTCGCGAAAATAATGGCGAAGCGCTGCTTGCCGCCATCGAGCGGACCGAGCGGCTTCGAAGCCGGAATGAACACGTCGCCCGCATAGACAAACAGATCGGTCGCGGTCGCGCCCGGCGGAAAGACGGCGTCGACGATAAGCTCAGGCGCGGCGGCGTCGAGCCGTGCCTCGATGCCGCCGAGTTCCGGCAACAGACCTGGCTTGCCAAGCTTCGGCACGCGAGCAAGAAAGCTCTCGATCAGCGCCGCATCGCCCTTGCCGATCGCGGGCGACACTATGAGGTCGAGGGTAACATCGTTCGGAACGCAGAGGTCCTTGCAAAGGCCGTAAGAAAACGCGAGCTTCAACTCGATCGGCTCCCCTTCGCGCTGCGGCGTGAGCTTGACCGGAAACACCACCTCGTCGGCATAGCCGATCGCCGTGCCGTTCGCTTCGGCGAAGCTGTGCGGCGCCGGATAGAGCGGCTCGGCTTGCTGCAAATTCTTCGAGCCGCTCCAGTCGAAGCTGGGCGGCACGCCGGAATCGCCGGGGTTCTTCCAATAGGTCTTCCAGCCGGAATTGATGCGCAGCTGCACGCCGGCGATCAGCCTCGGCGTGCCGTCAAGCTCGACGCTGCCCGACACGAGCCGGACCTTGGAGGCATTCGATGTCACCCAAGGAGACGCGCTCGGCATGGCGGCGAGGGCAGCGCTTACCGCGGCGATGCCCAAAATCGCGCCAGTAATGCAAACGCGTGCAGCAAGCGTGGAGCGGCTCGCATTCAAGGAAAATCGCATCGTCAGGTCCAGGCGAGGTTGCGGGGCGGCAACTCTAGCGGCAAGCCGGCGACGGCGCGACCTGACACCAGAAACAAAGTCTCACTCTTTCGTGAGGCACAATGCGACGAAAATGCCGCGTCTTGCGTTAATCCCGCAATGCCCCTTTTCAACCCATGCAAAGGCTGTACTCTCTAACGATGTCAGCTCGCAGCGCGCGTCCGAAAGCCCAGCCAGGCAGCTATCTCGATGGTCAGTTGCTGATCGCGATGCCGGCCATGGGCGATCCGCGCTTTGCCCGGTCGGTGATCTATATGTGCGCGCATTCCGCCGACGGCGCGATGGGCATCATCATCAATCAACGCGCGCCGAATATCAGCTTCACTGAGCTGTTGGAGCAGCTCAACATCGTGCCGCCGCAGGACCGCATCAGGCTGCCTGCGGGGCTGACCGGCATGGCGGTGCATCTCGGGGGCCCGGTCGAGACCGGGCGCGGCTTCGTGCTGCACAGCGCCGATTATTTCAAGGCGGAGAGCACGCTGCCGATCGACGAGAGCGTCTGCCTCACCGCGACCATCGACATTCTGCGCGACATCGCCAAGGGCAGCGGCCCCGACAAGGCGCTGCTGGCGCTCGGCTATGCCGGATGGGCGCCGGGTCAGCTCGAGACCGAGATCCATGCCAATGGCTGGCTGAACTGCCCGGCCGATCCCGCGCTGATCTTCGATCCGGAGGTCGACCGCAAATATACCCGCGCCCTGCACAAGATCGGCATCGATCCGGTCCGGCTGGTCAACGATTCAGGCCACGCCTAGGAGGCTGAGGGCAGAGTTCCCGGCCCGGGCAACGCGGCGAGCGGCGCGGCGCCGCCAACCTGCACTTCCAATCCCTTGGGCGCTTGCGGCTCGGGCGCGCGGGCACGCTCCCGTTCGCGGCGCTTGCGGTGGCTGGCGAGCGCGGCAAGCAGGCTCGCCACGTCCTTGGCGGCCATCGGCTCGCCGTAATAATAACCCTGGCCGTATTCGCAGCCGATCGAGCGCAGATAGGCGGCGTCGGCCTGCGTCTCCACGCCCTCGGCCACCACCTCCTTGCCGAGTTCATGCGCCAGCGCAATGACCGAGCGCAGGATCAGCGGCGTCGAGCCGTTGAGCCCGCTGTCGCGCACCAGAGAGCGATCGACCTTGATGGTATCGCAGGGGAAGCGGTGCAGATAGCTTAGCGAGCTGTAGCCGGTGCCGAAATCGTCGAGCGCGAGGCGGACGCCAAGCTTCTTCAGGCCCGCGAACGTCTCGTCGGTGGAATCGCCCTCGGCAAGGAACACGCCCTCGGTGATCTCAAGCTCGACCCGTTCGGCGCGGACTCCGGTTTCGTTAAGGTGGCGGGCGACCATGGCAACGACTCCGGGGTCGTTGAACTGGAGCGGCGACAGATTGACCGCGACCCGGACATGCTCCGGCCAGCGCGCCGCTTCTTCGAGCGCGGTATGAAGCACCCATTCGCCGATCTTCCCGATCAGGCCGGCTTCCTCGGCGAGCGGGACGAATATGGTCGGTGAAATCGCGCCCCGAGTCGGGTGTTGCCAGCGCACGAGGCTCTCGAAGCCTGAAACCTCCTCGCTGGCGGTGCGGACGATCGGCTGATATGCGACGCTGAGCTCGCCACGCTCGATCGCTTGCCTGAGGTCGTTTTCGAGGAGCTGCCGCTCGGCAGCCTCACTGTGCATCGAGGCTTCATAGAAGCAATGCTTGCCGCGACCGGCGGCCTTTGCCGCATAGAGGGCGAGGTCGGCATTGCGGACAAGCGCGTCGGCACTCGCCCGGCCCGGGTCGCCGATCACGATGCCGACCGATGCGCCGATCGTCACCTTGTGGCCCTCTATGACGTATGCGCGCGATACCTGCTCGATAAGGGTTCGGGCGAGCGATTCCAGCAGGCCCATGTCGACGGTGCCCGGAAGCACCGCCTGGAATTCGTCACCGCCGAGCCGCCCGACTTGCCCATGGTTGCCCATCACGGATTTCAGGCGATCCGCGACCTGGCGCAGCAACGCGTCTCCAATCGGGTGTCCAAGGGTATCGTTGACGTTCTTGAAGCGATCCAGATCGATCATGAACAGCGCACAGCCCTTTTGCCGGTGCGCGGCGTTGCGAAGCGCCTCATCGAGCGTCTGGCGCATCATCGCCCGGTTCGGCAGCCCGGTCAGGGAATCGAATCGCGCAAGCCGCGAGATTTCTCGCTCGGACTTGCGCTGTTCCGTGAGGTCCGTGCCGATGCCGCAGAAACCGAGGAAGCGTCCACGCTCATCGAAATTCGGATTGCCCGAGAGCGACCAATGGACATCCTGCTCGCTCGCGGGCCGGACGACCACGTCCGAAAACGGGAAGCGGGCGGACAGGTGGAATCCGAGCGTTTTGCGCTCCTCCGACGACTCTGACGCATGATCAACCGAAAGGAGGTCGGTGAACTGGCGTCCGAGCAACTCCTCCGGCTCGCACTGAAAGTCGTCCGCGAGCTGCCGTGACACATAGGACAGCTTGCCGGCATAGTCCGTTTCCCAGAACCAGCCCCGGCCGCTGTTTTCGAACTCGTCCACGAAATGGAGCGCCTTGCGCGCGTCCGCCTCGACCTTGAGGCGAATGCGCCCAGTATCCAGAATCTTCCGCGTGCCGGCGATGCTGTAGCTGACAAGGACGAACGAAAGGATCGAAATTCCTCCGGGAATGAGCGGCGAATGGCCCAGGCTCACCGCAGCGAATATGGAGACGATCGCGTTGACCAGCGCGAGCGGCGGCGAACTGACCGAAACGATGGACCCCATGCTGATCCCGGCCGCCATAACGATCTGGGTCGCCGCAATGGGCGTGATGAAAGTATCGCTTTCGACTGAATGACCGAACCATGTCCAGACAAGTCCCGACACGGCTACATAGACGCAAAGCGCTCGGACGATCGTGTGCGACGGGACATCGAAGCGGTGGCGAGTGAACAAGGCGCCCGCCGCGATCGCATCCAGCAGGAGAGCGAGGGAGGCGGGGAGCAGGGGATTGTCGAGCGAAGCGTCAGTCGTAACCTTCGCCGAAAGAAAGAGGTACGCAACGGTGAACAGGAGGTGCGTAGCACCCAACATCAGCGCTATGAGATCGAGACCCGCAACCCTCCAATCGGCGAGCGAGCGTACGTCGCTGCTGTCTGCGCTCCGCAGGTCGAACCAGAACGCCTCGCGCACGGATGTCCGCCGGTCACTGGCCTCACTCGTCTGTAAAGCCTTGGCAAATCGCGACCTGCGCATGTTGCTCCACACTGTCCCGGTACCGCTCACGATGGAGCGGCCGTCCTCAGCGCGACACTAACCGTCAGGAGTTAACCGACCGGCAAACGAACGAAGTTAGCCTTTGCTTAAGCCTGTTCGGGAAGGAAGTCCGGAACCGACAAATATCGTTCGCCGGTGTCGTAATTGAAGGTCAGGATTCGCGGCTTCTCGTCAAGCTCGGGAAGCACTTGCGCGACGGCGGCGAGCGCCGCCCCGGAAGAAATGCCGACCAGCAGGCCTTCTTCGCGCGCGGCCCGGCGCGCCATCTCCTTCGCCTCGTCGGCGTCGACGTCGATGATGCCGTCGAGAATGCCAGTGTTTAGAATGCTAGGCACGAAATTGGCGCCCAGCCCCTGGATCGGGTGCGGGCCCGGCTTGCCGCCGCTCAGGATCGGCGAAAGCGCCGGCTCGACCGCGAAGACCTTGAGGTTCGGCCAGGCGGGCTTCAGCACTTCCGCGCAAGCGGTGATGTGACCGCCGGTGCCGACGCCGGTAATGATTGCGTCGATCGGCGTATCGGCGAAATCGCGCAGGATTTCCTGGGCGGTCGTGCGGCGGTGCGCGTCGACATTGGCGGGATTGTCGAACTGTTGCGGCATCCAGCTGTTCGGCGTTCGCTCAACCAATTCGCGAGCACGATCGATCGAGCCCGACATGCCCTTTTCCCTGGGCGTCAGGTCGACCCGGGCGCCATAAGCGAGCATCAGCCGCCGCCGCTCGACGCTCATGCTGTCGGGCATGACGAGGATCAGATTATAGCCTTTGACCGCCGCGACCATGGCGAGACCGATGCCGGTATTGCCGGAGGTCGGCTCGATAATCGTCCCGCCAGTCCCGAGCTGGCCCGCGCGTTCCGCGTCCTCGACCATGGACAGCGCGATGCGGTCCTTGATCGAGCCGCCGGGATTGGCGCGCTCCGACTTCATCCACACTTCGGCGCGATCGCCGAACAGCCGGTTGATCCGGATGTGCGGCGTGTTGCCGATGGTTTCGAGGACATTGGCGGCTTTCATGGCCTGCTCTCCTCCGGTTGGGGATCATGCACGTCAGGGACGTCGAAGCTTTTTGCAAGCCGAAGCTCGGGGAACCACCATGCCCACAAGAGTACCACGGCGAGCGCTCCGAAGCCGCCCGCGATTACCGCGGGAACGGGCCCGATGATGGCACCAAGGAAGCCCGATTCGGCTTCGCCCAGTTCATTGGATGCGGAGACGAACAGCGAGGAAACCGCCCCGACCCGCCCGCGCATCTGGTCCGGCGTGTAGAGCTGGATCAGTGATTGGCGGACATAGACGGAGAACATGTCCGCCGAGCCGAGCAGCGCGAGACAGGCGAGCGAGAGCGGCATCGAACGGGAAAAGCCGAACAGGATCGTCGCTCCGCCGAATACGCCGACTGCGACGAGCATCTTCGCGCCGACATTGTGCTTGAGCGGCCGGATCGAGAAGAATGCGGCGGTGAGTGTCGCGCCGATGGCCGGGGCAGCGCGCAGATGGCCGAGGCCTTCGGGTCCGGTGTGCAGCACGTCGCGCGCGAATACGGGAAGCATGGCCGTCGCGCCGCCGAGCAGTACCGCGAACAGGTCGAGGCTGATCGCGCCGAGCACGAGCCGGTTCCGGCGCACGTAGCGCAGGCCCTCGACCATCTGGGTCCATGGATTGATGCCGCGCGCCAGGCCGCTTCGGGGAATGGGTCCGATCGCGAGCAGGCCCACGAGAGCCGTCGCGAACAGCGCCGCGCTGGCGGCATAGGGCGCGTATGGCTCATAGGCGTAGAGATAGCCGCCGATCGCGGGACCGATGATCGCGCCGGCCTGCCATGACATCGACGACAAAGCGATCGCCCGCGGCAGGATCTCGCGCGGGACGAGGTTCGGGGCGAGCGCGCTCAATGCTGGTCCGGCAAAGGCGCGCGCGACCCCGAGCAAGGCGGCGATGATATAGAGAACCTCCAGCGTCGTGCGGTGCCGCCACGCGAACCACGCCAGCGCGAGCGCGCAACCCAGCTCGAGCGTGACCGACGCGCGCGAAATCCACCGCCGGTCGACCCGGTCCGCCATCCAGCCGGTCACCAGCGTGAGCAGGAACAACGGCACGAACTGGACGACGCCGATGATGCCGAGGCGAAGCGCCGCTTCCTTGAGGCCCATCGTCTCGCGCGCGATATCGTAGACCTGCCAGCCGATGACGATGACCATCGCCATCTGGCCCATCGTGGTCGTCAGCCGTGCGAGCCAGAAATTCCGGAACGCCGGGATTCTCAGCGGTTCGGGAAGCAGACTCACGCGCGGCTGACTAGGGGTGCGCCGGGGCCGGAGCAAGGCGCGGCCAGGGGCTCGCATATTCCGAAGTTGGGTTCCAGCCGAGCAACCCTAGCATGACGAAAAAGCCGACGAGATAGGCGACGGGTACGAACCAGGCCTGCCTCAGCCAGCGGATCAAAGATCGGGCTTCCGGATAGAGGTTTGTTATCGCGACCCCCGCCGAAGACCCGAACCAGACCATTGAGCCGCCAAATCCCACGGCGAAGGACAGCAACGCCCAATCGTACCCGCCCTGGCGCAATGCGAGCGCCGTCAGCGGGATATTGTCGAAGACCGAGGACAAGAGACCGAGGCTGAATGCAGTCTGCCAGGACGGCTCCGGCAGGCCCTTGAGTGGCATCAGCGAGGCCGCTGCGACGAGCGAAGCAAGGAACACGGCTCCCTTCGTCCCGTGCCGCATCACCGACCAGTCGGGCTTTGCCGCCAGGCTCGTGACCAGGATGGCCGCCCACAAGGCGATTCCGAGCCAGGGCGCCGTCTCTTCGCCGCTGCTGAGGGAGCTGGCGAGAACATTGGCGATCACTGCCGCCGCCAGGATGAAGGCGACGATCCCGATCCGCCGCCATTCGAGCGGATGACCGGGTTCGTCATTGTCCATGATCGGCTGGAACCGGTGCTGCGCGCGCGCACCGAATACCGCCACGATGATGAACGCGGGAACAGCAGCGATATAGGCAGGGAGGACGGTCAGCGCGGATACGCCCTTCAGCCACATGATCGTGGTCGTGGTGTCGCCGATCACGCTGCCCGCGCCCCCGGCGTTGGAAACCGCGACCAGTGAAGCGACGAAAGCGACCCTTACCCGCCCGCGATAGAGGTGGCGGGCCATCACTCCGCCGAGCACCGCCGCGGCGATGTTGTCGAGGAACGCCGCGAGCACGAAGATGATTGCGAGAAGCGCGACACTGCCGGGATAGCCGCTGGGTAGCAGGTTCGGAAGATGGTCCGAGACATTGCTTCGCTCGAACTGGTTCGAGAGGAGCTCGAAGCCGACCAGAAGCAGGAACAGATTTGTGATGGTTACCCATTCGTGGCTTGCATGTGCGAGCAGCGCTTCCGTGCCGCGGCCGGTCGGATAGGCCGTGATGAAGGTCTCGAACGCGAAGATGAAAATGAGCCCGCCGACGCTGATCGCGAGGGCATGGTGGTGAAAGAGCGCGACGCCGAGCAGCATCAGGCCGAACAGGATGAATTCGAACGGAATGCCGAACGGCGCGATCATTGGTGAGCCATAACAAGCATGGCTGCCGAGGTCTGCCCCTGCAGCTGATCCTTTATCGGTCCGTCGGTTCGCCGAAGACCTGTTGCCGTGCCAGTAAGCCGAACCTAGGCAACGGTCCTTCGAGAGGAGAGAGGAATGCGCAAACTTCTGGTTGCGACGGCCATGGCGGCCGCGCTGTTCGTAGGGGGCTGCAAGGCCTCGAATGCACCCGGCAATGGCAATGGGCAGGCCGCTGCCGAGCAAGGTGATTGGCCGGCGTTCGTCAACAATTTCATCGAAGCGAGCTTCAAGGCCAATCCGAACTTCGCGGTCGGCCAGGGACGTCACGAATATGACGGCCAGATCGCCGATCTTTCCCAAACGGCCATCGATGGAGAGGTCGCCCGGCTGAAGAAGGCGATTGCCGATGCACAGTCCTTCACCGATCTGACGCCGCAGCAGCAATACCAGCGCGACTATGTGGTCGCCGTTGCCAAGGGGCAGCTGTTCTGGATCGACCCGACGGGGGCCGATCAGATGCATCACAATCCGGCGGCGTATCTCGGTTATCTGGACCCGTCGGTTTACATCACGGTCCCGTACGCACCGAAAGAGCAGCGGCTGAAAGCCTATATCAAGTTCCTGCAGAACGTCCCGCGCGCCGCCGAGCAGATGCGGGCGAACATCCAGACGCCGATGGCAACGAGCTTCGTCGATTACGCCAAGTCGGCATTTGACGGCTTCGTGCAATATTATCCAGGCGACGGAATGGCCGCGTGGAAGGGTGTCGGCACGGCGGAGGACCAGCAGGCGCTGAAGGCCGCGACCGACAATGCGGTAAGCGCGATGAAAGAAACGGTCGCCTGGGTCGACAGCCAGCGCGCCGCGTCCAAGCCAAACTTCGCGCTCGGCAAGGCCAAGTTTCAGCGCATGCTCGCGGACACGGAGATGGTGACTACGCCGCTGGATCAGCTCGAGCGGATCGGACGCGCGGATCTCGAATCCAACCAGAAGCTGCTGACACAAGCCTGTTCGCGCTATGCGCCGGGCGCAACGATTTCCGCATGCATGGCGAAGATGAGCGCCGACAAGCCGGAAGGCGGGCCGGTCGCGGGGGCGCGGCGGCAACTTCCGATGCTGAAGCAGTTCATCATCGATCACGACATCGTCAGCATCCCGGGACCGGAAGAAGCCAAGGTCGAGGAGTCGCCGCCGTATAACCGGCAGAATTCGGCCTACATCAACATTCCGGGGCCGTACGAAAAGAACCTACCGTCGGTCTTCTACATCTCGCCGCCCGATCCGAGCTGGTCGAAGGCGGCGCAGGCGGCGTACATTCCTGGCAAGGCCGACCTGCTGTTCACCTCGGTTCACGAAGTTTGGCCGGGGCATTTCCTGAACTTCCTCCACGCAAAGCGATCGAAGTTTCTGTTCGGCCGGATTTTCGTCGGCTACGCCTTCGCCGAGGGCTGGGCGCATTATGCCGAGGAGATGATGCGTGTCGAAGGCGTCGGCGGCGGCACCGACGAGACGATGATCGGCCAGCTGTCGAACGCGCTGCTGCGCGATTGCCGCTTCCTTTCGGCGATCGGCATGCACACCGGGTCGATGACGCAGCAGCAAAGCTACGAGATGTTCCGCAACCAATGCTATCAGGACGAGGGCAACGCGCGGCAGCAGGCGGCGCGCGGTACCTACGATCCCGCCTATCTCAATTACACGATGGGCAAGCTCATGATCCGCAAGCTTCGCGACGACTGGGCGGCGAGCCGCGGCGGCCAGAAGGCGTGGAAGGCGTTCCACGACCAGTTCCTGAGCTACGGCGGCCCGCCCATTCCGCTCGTCCGTCAGCAGATGATGAAGGAGCCAGAGCCGCGGGCGGTATTTTGATATTTCGGTGACAGTTTACTTATTTCGCGCCTCGGAGGCTGCCTGCGTGTTCGGATAGAATAAGTAAACTGTCACCGAAATTAGGGTGCTTCCACCGCGCCGATGTTCGTGTATTGTTCCACCATGGCAAAGGTGAAATCTCACTACGTCTGCCAGGCCTGCGGGTCGGTGTCGCACCGCTGGCAGGGGCAGTGCGCCGACTGCGCGGAGTGGAATACGCTGGTGCAGGAGAGCGCGGAGGTGTCCAGCATCTTCGCCGCCAAGCACAATCTACAGGGCGGCGGTCGGGCGATCCCGCTGGTGGGCCTCGAGACTCCCGCCGCGCTTCCGGAGCGGCTGCCGAGCGGCCTTGCCGAGTTCGACCGGGCGACCGGCGGCGGGATCGTCGCGGGCTCGGCGCTGCTGGTCGGCGGCGATCCGGGCATCGGCAAATCGACGCTTCTCCTCCAGGTCGCGGCGCGGCTGGCGAGCGAGGGGCGCAAGGTCGTCTATGTCTCGGGCGAGGAATCGGCGGAGCAAGTCCGGCTCCGCGCGGTGCGGCTGGGACTTGGCGGAGCGCCGGTGCGGCTCGCGGCGGCGACTTCGGTCCGGGACATTCTGACGACGGTAAGCGACGGCGAGCCGCCGGCGCTGCTCGTCATCGATTCCATCCAGACGATGCATTCGGACCTGATGGAGGGCGCGCCGGGAACGGTGAGCCAGGTCAGGGCGTCGGCGCAGGAGTTGGTGCGCTTCGCCAAGGAGCATGGCACCGCAGTGGTGCTTGTCGGTCATGTCACCAAGGACGGCACGATCGCGGGACCGCGCGTACTCGAGCATATGGTCGACACGGTGCTGAGCTTCGAGGGCGAGCGCAGCCACCAATACCGCATCCTCCGCGCGATGAAGAACCGCTTCGGCGGCACCGACGAGATCGGCGTGTTCGCGATGGAGGGCGCCGGGCTGACCGAGGTGCCGAACCCTTCGGCTTTGTTCCTGACGCACAGGGGCGAACCGGTCAGCGGCACCAGCGTCTTTCCGGCGATGGAGGGCACGCGGCCCGTGCTGGTGGAGATCCAGGCGCTGGTCGTGCGTCTCGCTACCGGCGCGACGCCGAGGCGGGCGGCGGTCGGCTGGGACAGCGGCCGTCTGGCCATGATCCTCGCGGTGCTGGAAGCGCGCTGCGGTCTCAGCTTCGCGACGGCCGAAGTCTATCTGAACGTCGCCGGTGGCTACCGGCTCAGCGACCCCGCAGCGGACCTCGCCGTCGCGGCGGCGCTGGTGTCCGCCTTGTCCGAGCGGCCGGTTCCACCGGAAGCCGTGGTGATGGGCGAAATCGCCTTGTCAGGCGAAATCCGTCCAGTCGCGCATTCGGGGTTGCGGCTGAAGGAATCGGCCAAGCTCGGATTCGGGGCCGCATGGGTCCCGCCTGGCAGTAAGGGCGACGATGGCCTTCGCACTGCCGACCTTGCGAATCTGCGGCAGTTGGTGGACCAGATACTCGACCGCTAGCGCGCCGCGTCCGCCTCTACTCCGATCGCTTCGCGCACCACGTAGAGCGGGCGCTGCTTGGTTTCGGTGAGGATTCTTCCGACATATTCGCCGAGGACGCCCAATGAGATCAGCTGGACGCCGCCGAGGAACAGAACCGACACCATGATCGAGGCATAGCCCGGCACGCTGATACCGTAGAAGATCGTGCGGATGGCGATGAAGCTGGCGTAGGCCATCGCAAACAAGGCGACGCATGCCCCGACATAGGACCAGATGCGGAGCGGCACGGTCGAAGCCGACGTGATCCCGTCGAGCGCCAGCGTCCACAGCTTCCAGTAATTGAACTTGCTCGCGCCGTGCTCGCGCTCGACGCGGTCATATTCGACGGCGGTCTGCTTGAAGCCGGCCCAGGCGAACAGGCCCTTCATGAAGCGGTTGCGCTCGGGAAGGGCGCGAATGACCTCGACCACCTTGCGGTCGAGCAGGCGGAAGTCGCCAGCATTTTCCGGGATCTTGTCCTGCGACACCAGATTGTGCGCGCGATAATAAAGGCCCGCAGTCAGGCGCTTGGCGAAGGAATCGCTCGATCGGCAGCGGCGCACGCCGAAGACCATTTCATAGCCGTCGCGCCATTTGGCGACCATTTCGGGGAGCACTTCGGGCGGGTCCTGCATGTCCACGTCCATCGGGACGACTGCCTGGCCGCGCGCATGATCGAGGCCGGCGCTCAGCGCGGCTTCCTTGCCGAAGTTGCGCGATAGCGAGAGGGCACGGACTCGCGGCTCGCGAAGGCGGGCGCCGATGATCGCGGCGAGCGTCTGGTCGGTGCTCCCATCGTCGACGAACAGGATTTCCCAGCCGCCGTCAGGCGTGATCTCGTCGAGGATTTCCGAGACACGCGCGACGAAGGGCAAGATCGCCGACTGCTCGTTCTTCACGGGGGCGACGATTGAAATGAGCGGCGCGACCATCCCGCGCTTCACCAGCTCGGGACCGAGATCGCCGAGCGGATGCCCGGGCGCGACGCTGGCGATGCGGCTGTTCCGCCGGGTCATGAGCATTTCCTCCGTGGCGGGAGGCTAAGCCTCTATGGTTACCGAATCCTTTTTTTTCCGCCGGGTGGAGACGAACGACGTCTGGAAAGGCGCCAGCCGAGCATCAATCCCGCCGCGGCGACAAAAGCCGCGACAACACTTATCCATAGCCACGAAGGGTTCGACTTGCGCGGCACGTCGGTCGATGACTCGACCGGATCCCGGCGGCCGAGACTCGGTTTGTCCGCTTCGTATTTTTCGGGCTTCGGCGGACCCACTTGCTCTGCTGATTCCGCCGGCTCCGCCCGCGATTGCGGCTCGGATGCGCGAAGGAAGCTCAAGCGATAGGCGGTGCGGCCGTCGCTGACGACGCCCGAGATCGATCCGGACGTTGTTCCTTCGGCAGGTCCGCTGATCGAAAGCGTTCCATCCCGCCGTTCGGCGCGGGCAGCCGCTGTATCCCATGCTTCGCCGGTGTCGGGAAAGAAGCGCACGGTTCGCGGGTTGAGCTCCAGCGACGCCGGCAAGAGGAGCCGGATAGACTTCCCGTCCACCACGAAGCTTCCGGCCCGCGCCTGGCGGGGTAGCTTTCGGACGGCGGTCTGCAATAGGGGCCAATCAGCGGATTTAGAGCCGTTTCCGGCAGTCAGCGCGAGCGTCAGCTTCGCATGAAGCGGAACGCACTGCGTGGCGGTGCAGGCCGCCCAGCTCAGCTCGGCGGTCACCGGAATCGGTGTGCCTGGCGCGAAGGTTCGAGGGACCGTCATCCGCGACAGAAGCACATGTTCCCCGTCGTGGACGTAGCTGCTGATCCCGTTCGCACGGATGAGAGTGGGCGCCGGATGCAAAAGGGGCCCGAATTTCACGCCGTCAGGGGCGCTCCAGCGCACGGTTGGCGCAATTCCGCTATCGCCGGGGTTGCTCCAATAGCCGTGCCAGCCGGGTCGCGGACGCATCCGGAAGCCGACCAGCGTAGTGCTTCCGGGCGCGGGCTGCCGGGATTCTGCAATCAGGTCCGCGCTCATGTAGTGGTCGGGATTCGCGGCGGCGAATAGCGGACCTCCCGAAATGAGCATCAACGCTGCCAGCGCGAACTGATGTGTCATCTCGCGGCGTTCGTATCCCCGGCCGCCGGCGAGGGATTCTTGCGCGCGTTCGCGACCGCCTCTTCGAGTTGTTCGAGCGTCATTCCGCCGAAACTCTGCACGTTCCCGATGATGAAGCCGGGGGTTCCGTCTAGCCCGAGCAACTGGGCCTGCTCGTCGTTGCGGGCGAGCAGGTCCTCAATGTCTTCGGAATGCGTCTCGATGTCCTTCTGCAGCCGATCCCAGTCGACACCTGCCTTGCGCGCAGCGGCCTCGATTTTCGCATTGTCGAGCGGACGCGGAATCTCGAACAGCGCATCGTGCACCGCAAGATATTTGCCCTGATACTTGCTCGCGATCGCGATGAGCGCCGCGTAGGCCGAGGCATCGCCGAAGATCGGCCAATCGCGGAAGATGACGCGCACCTTCTTGTCCTTCGCAAGCATCTGCTTGAGCGGCTTCAGTGTCGCTCGGCAGGACGGACATTGGTAATCGAGATATTCGACGATCGTGACATTATAGCCCTTTGGCGCGATCATCGGCGCATCCGGGTCCTCGGTGAAGTAGCGCCGCGCTTCCTCGGTAGACGCGTCCGGGCCGGACGCTTCCACTCTCGTCGCGAGGGCAGGCGTTGTGAAAGTCAGTGCAGCAATGACAAGGGCAAGCGTCCGCGTCGTCACATCTTACTCCGGGGGTGGTTGGGGGCCGGACGGCCGAGCAGGACCGCGCATCGGCCAAACAGCAATGGGTTTCAACGCGAAACCAGTCATCGGCGGCGGGCCGTGGCAAAGGTCCGGTCGACCGTTGCCGATGCGGGGCTTTCATCGGCTGTTGCCCTAAGCTAGCGCCGCGTCATGACCGCGCTCGACATCTTCGTCTTCCTTTTGCTGATCGGCGGCGCGCTGGTCGGCTTCGTGCGCGGGTTCGTGCACGAGGTGATTTCGCTCGCTGCGTGGGTCGTCGCTGTCGTCATGCTGAAGCTGTTCCACACTCAGCTGTGGACCGGTCTGGAGAACAGCTTCGGAACGAGTCCGGCGGCGGCCGCGATCTTCGCCTTCGCTTTGCTGTTCATCCCGAGCTTCGTGATCGTGAAGCTGCTGGCCCGCTCGATCGGCGGGCGGACTCGGCGATCCCCGGTGCTGGGGCCGATCGATCGCGTGCTCGGCGGCGGGTTCGGAATGCTGAAGGGACTGCTCGGCGCGACACTGTTTTTCCTGCTCGCCAATCTCGCGACCGACATGGTGTACGGCCCGCAGGCGGACAGGCCAGGGTGGATGACCAAATCGCGCACCTATCCGCTCCTGAATGCGAGCGGGCGCTCGATCGTCGATATGGTCGAGGCTCGGCGGCATCGCGCGGGCGCGGAGCCGGAAGAATGATACGGCTTTACGACACGCTTGCGCGGGAGAAGCGGCCGTTCGTGCCACTGAACAAGGAGCGGATCACCATGTATGTGTGCGGGCCGACCGTTTATGGCCGCGCGCACATCGGCAATGCCCGGCCGGCGGTGGTGTTCGACACGCTCGCCCGTCTGATCCGCCACGAATATGGCGAGAACAGCCTCGTCTATGCGCGCAACGTCACCGACGTCGACGACAAGATTATCGCGGCCGCCGAGGCGGAAGGGGTCGAGCCGTCGATCATCACGAAGCGTTACGAGCGTCATTATGTCGAGGACATGGCCGCGCTTGGGGTAGCGCCGCCGACAATCGCGCCGCACGCGACCCAGGAAATCGGGCCGATGATCGGGATGATCGAGCGGCTC
Organism: Sphingomicrobium sp.; assembly: GCA_035701045.1. Lineage (GTDB taxonomy): Bacteria > Pseudomonadota > Alphaproteobacteria > Sphingomonadales > Sphingomonadaceae > Sphingomicrobium. The sequence continues at coordinate 15,660 of DASSOB010000006.1, forward strand.
ATCGGGCTGGGCCATGCTTATGAGGCCGAGGGCCACGTACTGTTCTCGGTGCCGAGCGACCCCGATTACGGGGTCCTCAGCCGGCGTGACCGCGACGCAATGCTCGCCGGAGCCCGGGTTGAGGTCGCGCCCTACAAGCGCGATCCGGCGGACTTCGTTATGTGGAAGCCGAGCGAAGACGGCGTGATCGGATGGGATTCGCCGTGGGGCCGAGGCCGGCCCGGGTGGCATCTCGAATGCTCGGCGATGATCGAGCGCCACCTCGGCGAGACGATCGACATCCACGGCGGCGGGCTCGACCTCATCTTCCCGCACCACGAAAACGAGATCGCGCAGAGCCGCTCCGCGCACGCCGGGGCTCCGCTGGCGCGCTTCTGGATCCACAACGGCTTCGTCGACATGGGCGCGGAGAAGATGTCGAAGTCGCTGGGAAATATCGTGACTCCGGCGGAGCTGCTGGCCGAGGGGCACAAGGGCGAAACCTTGCGGCTCGCGCTGCTGTCGGCGCATTATCGCCAGCCGCTGCCTTGGACCGAGGCGCTGATTGCTCAGGCGAAAACTATTCTCGATCGGCTCTATCGCACCGCCGGCGATGCAACGCCGGGAAAGATCGACGGCGTGGTCATCGATGCGCTGTCGGACGACCTCAACACCCCGGCGGCGCTCACCCGGCTTCAGGCAATCGCCGATCCGGGCACGCTGAAAGCGAGCGCGGCTCTGCTCGGATTGCTCGAAAGCTCGGCGGAAGACTGGTTCCAATCCGGCGCGAACGCCAGTGCAATCGAACGGCGCATCGCCGATCGTGTCGAAGCGAAGAAGCAGCGCGATTTCGCCGCGGCGGACCGTATTCGCGAGGAGCTGAAAGCAGAAGGCATCATCTTGGAGGACGGGCCGGGCGGCACTACTTGGCGCCGGGAATGAGCAATCTGCTCTACACGACCGAAATCCTGCGGCTGGCGGCTTCGCTCCAGGAGCCGCATGCGCTGGAGCGCGAGGACGGGCGGGCGGAGCTTCGCTCGCCGACCTGCGGCAGCCGGATCAGCCTGTGGGTGCAGCTGGACGACGAGCGGCGGGTCGAGCGGCTGTCGATGGACATCAGCGCCTGCGCGTTCGGCCAGGCCTCGGCCGCGCTGGTGAACAATCACGGCATCGGCCGGACGCATGACGAGATTGCCGACACGCTGGTGACGCTGAGCCGCTGGCTTGCACTGGAGCAGGAAGAAGCAGGCGAGTGGCCAGGCCTCGCGGCGCTGGCGCCGGCGCGCCCGCGCAAGGGACGGCACGGCGCGATCCTGCTACCGTTCCGGGCGCTCCTCGCGGCGATCGAGGCGGCGCGGTGACCACGCCCGCCGAAACGGCGCAGGCGACCACCGCAATCCTCGAAAGTGGCGCCATCATGCTGTGCGCCGCTCTCATTTTCGTCACGCTCTTCCGTCAGCTCAAGCTCGGCGCGACCTTGGGCTACATCGTCGCGGGCGCACTCATCGGCCCGCAGGCCCTCCGCCTGATCCGCGACCCCGAGCAGCTCACCAGCGTGACCGAGCTCGGAATCGCGCTGCTGCTGTTCATCGTCGGGCTGGAGCTTCGGCCCGGCCGGTTGTGGCGACTGCGCAAGGTCATCTTCGGTCTGGGCCTCGCGCAAGTCGTGCTCTGCGGCATCGCGATCAGCCTGCTGCTTTTGTTCACGCTGGGGATTTCCGCGGCGGCAGCTTTCGCCATTGGCCTGCCATTGGCCCTCTCATCCACCGCGCAGGTCCTGCCGATGCTGCGCGCCGACAATGAGCTGAACACGCCGCAGGGCGAGCGCGCCTTTTCGATCCTGCTGTTCCAGGATTTGGCGATCGTGCCGATGATCACGATCATCGCCGCGCTGGCCCGCACGCCGCCCGATCCGAGCGCGCCGACCGGGTGGACGCTCGCGCTGCTGACGGTCGGCGCGGTCATCGGCCTCGTCGTGGTCGGCCGTATCATCCTTAACCCCTTGTTCCGGCTCGTCGGCCGTCTCGGCGAGCGCGAGTTGTTCATCGTCGGCGGGCTGTTCACGGTGGTGGGAGCCGCCGCCGTCATGCACGCGCTCCATCTGTCCGTACCGCTCGGCGCGTTCGTCGCCGGGGTGATGCTCGCCGAATCGCCCTATCGGCACGAACTCGAAAGCGACGTCGAGCCTTTCCGCTCGATCCTCCTCGGACTGTTCTTCCTTTCGGTCGGCATGCTGCTCGATCTCCGAATCGTAGCCGCTCGGCCACTCTTCGTCATTGGAATCGCCGCCGGAGTCATCGTCACCAAGACGGTGCTGATTACGCTGCTCAGCCGCACCTTCAGCTGTAGTTGGCCGCGCAGCTTCCGGCTCGGTCTACTGCTAAGCCAGGCGGGCGAGTTCGGCTTCGTGCTTTTTGCCCAGGCGACGGCGGCACACCTGATCTTGCCCGAGGCGGCATCGTTGTTCGGTGCGGTCGTCACGCTGTCGATGGCGGCAACGCCGTTCCTGATGCGCCTGACTGACTGGCTCGAACGGCGCGAAGAACGGAGCGGCGACGGATTTGACGGTCCCGAGCTGTCGCCTCAGACGAGCGCAATCGTGGTCGGCTATGGAAGATTCGGCCAGACGGTTGCGCAAATGCTCATGGCCAAGCGGATCGGCGTCACGATCATCGACAAGAAGCCGAGCCAGATCGAGCTCAGCCAGGAGTTCGGCACCAAGGTCTATTATGGCGACGGCCTGCGGCTCGATCTCCTCCGCGCGGCGGGAGCAGAAACGGCCAGGGTCATCGCCTTCTGCAACGACAATGAAGGCGGCGAGCTGTCGCGGAACGCGGTCCAGGCGGTGCTCGAAGCCTTCCCGCAGGCGTCCGTGATGGTTCGGGCGTTCGATCGCGTGCATTTGATGGAATTGAGCGGCCTCGATCTGGATCTCGCCGAGCGGGAGCTGTTCGAAAGTGCGGTCGTCATGGGCAAGGCCGCGCTCAAGGCCACCGGCATCGACAAGGTCGAAGTCGAGCGAGTCGAGCGCGAATATCGAATGCGCGACTGCGAACGGCTGGAGCGTCAAAGCGAGACGGGCGACATCAAGGCTGGCTGGGAAAGCGCGTTTACCGAGGAGCGGGCGCTGCCCGACGAAAAGACCGAAACCGCGGGCTAGACTGCGCGGTTGGACAGCCAGCGCTCGAGCGCGACAATGATGGCTTCGACCACGTCCTTATGCGCTCCAGCCCCGCTCTTCACGTGGATGTGAGCCTCGCGGTACGAACACTCCCGTTCTCTCGCGAGCCGTTCGAGCGTGGCCTTGGGATTGCCGTCGCGCAGCTGCACCCGGGTATCGCGTCGGGACGTTCGTTCCGCCAATATGTCGATTGGCGCATCGAGCCAGATTGTGATTGCGCGATCGTTCAGCAATTGCCTGGTCCGCGCATCGATAAAGGCGCCGCCGCCCGTAGCGATGACCCGGATATCGCCTTCGACGAGGCGTGCGACCAGCCGCCGTTCCCCGTCGCGGAAATCATGCTCTCCGTAGCGTTCGAACACTTCGGCCGGCGAGAGGCCCGCAGCCCCCTCGATTTCCGCGTCGCTGTCGACAAAAGGCAGGCCAAGACGCTTGGCGAGGCGCCGGCCCACCGTCGACTTTCCCACTCCCATCAGCCCCACCAGCACGACCGGCCGGCCGAGGCGCTTCGCTAGATCACTCACTGGAAGGGGCTATACAGCGGGTGGCAAGCTCGCCAAAAGCCCCCTTGGTTCTCAACGTTAGCGGAAGCCATGCCCCGAATAATCGTCTTGCTGATCGTCCTCGTTCTCATCATCGGCGCGCTCTTCTTCCTGTCGACGGTTCCAAAGCAGCAGCCGACCCACACGATCGAGGTGGCGGTGCCGCAGGGGGGCAATGCGCACTAAAATCCTGCTGATTGTATCGGTTGCGGCGATACTCGCGCTGCCGGCGATCGCGCAGCAGCAGGCTTCGCCGCCGGCTGTACTGCCGCCCGCGACCGCGCCTGCTCCGCCGGTGACGAGCGCGCCGGGCGCCGAGGCAACCGCCGGCGGCGGCGACGAAACCGCGGTCGAGGAAGTCAGTCAGGTCACTCTTGCCCCGCGCCCGGCGCAGGTCGAATATCCCGAATGGGCCCAGCGCGATCCGTGGATCGTCGGCAAGCTCGACCCCGTCGGGGAAGGTCTCGGCACCGAGCCGTGGGGATCGGCCAGCGGCATCTTCCTGTCGAGCCTGATGCGGCGGATGGACACTCCGCTGGCTTCGCGATGGGCGCACATTGCCCTGCGCGATGGTCTGCTGACCAAGACTCGGGCGCCGCGCAACGTGAACCCGGTCGACTGGGTCGCCGAGCGCGCATGGCTCCTTCTGCGCATGGGCGAGGCGGACGCCGCGCGAATGCTCGTTGCCGAAGTCGATACCGACAATTTCACACCGAAGATGGTGCAAGTCGCAATCCAGAGCGCGCTCGCCAATGCCGATCCGTCGGCTTTGTGTCCGCTGGAACCGGGCCTGCGCGAATATGAGGTGCGCATCCGCTCGCTGGTCGCAGCGATGTGCTCGGCACTCGCCGGGGAGCCGGATACCGCCTCGGCCCAGGTCGACGACGCGCGGCGGCACGGACGGATCAGCGGCATCGACTTCGAACTGGCCGAGAAGGTCGTCGGGGCCGCCGGCGGCGGCCGGTCGGCGACGATCGAGTGGGACCCTGTCGACAATCTCACTGCCTGGCGGATTGGACTTTCGCTCGGGACCGGGATGGTCCCGCCCGACCGGCTCATCAAATCCTCCGCTCCCCGGCTCCGCGCGTTCGAGGCCCGGGCGCCCTTGCTCACGCCCGAGCAGCGGCGGGATTCGGCGCTGATCGCGGCCGGACTCGGGGTCTTTTCGTCGCAGAGCCTGATCGACCTTTATTCGTCGATCTACGATTCGACCGACACGGGCGACCTCGCCGGCACCGACGCCTGGCAGGTTCGCCAGGCGTTCGTCGGTAAGGACGAGGCAACACGACTCGCGGCGATCCGGAAGCTGCTCGCACTCGGCAAGCAGGGGTTCGAGAAAGAAGGGGCGCGGGCGCTGGTCGCGCGGGCAGCGAGCCTGATCGAACCCGACGCGAAGCTCGCCACGGACGCACCAGAGCTCATTTCGGCGATGCTCGCCGCGGGCTACGACGAGGCCGCGGCGCGCTGGATCCCCGAAATCGGGGGAATGGACGACGAACACGCCGACCGTTGCTGGGCGATGCTCGCGCTGGCGAGCCCGAGGATTGCCGACGTCGGCACTGGCCGGGTCGGGGCCTTCATCCGCCGCGACAAGAGTCCGGATCGCGTTCGCAGCGCCTTTCTCGTCGCCGGACTGGCTGGGCTCGGGCGGCTCAGCAAAGACGACGCGAACTCGCTCAACCGCCGCTATGGACTCGGTCTCGGCCGCACGAGCAGCTGGACAAGGATGATCGATTCCGCCGCCGCGCGTGGCCAGACCGGGACGGTCCTGGTGCTCACCGGGACCGGCTTCCAGACGTCGCGCTTCGGCGAAGTTCCGGCCTCGCACCTTTATCACGCCATCGCCGCGCTGAATCGCACCGGCCAGGATTTCAGCGCGCGGATGATCGCCGCGGAGGCCCTGTCACGGACGTGACACTGACGAGCCCACGGACGTGACCGCCGGGGACAAGGCGCTCGTCGACCGGTTCCTCGACATGCTGGCCGCGGAAGCGGGTGCCTCCAGACACACGCTCGCCGCTTATCGAAACGATCTCGAACGGGCCGCGGAATCGCTTCCTTCGCTCGAAACGGCCTCGGCGGACGACCTGTCTCGGCTGGGCGCTTGCTGGGCCGAGCTGGCTCCGTCGACTGTCGCGCGGCGATCGGCGGCATTACGGCGCTTTTTCGGCTTCCTGCTCGATGACAGGTTGCGCGCCGACGATCCATCGACCGCTCTGCCGCGTCCGCGTTTCGAACGGCCGTTGCCGCGAATATTGGACGAGGACGAGGTGCGCCGGATGTTCGAGGCGGCCGAGGACCGCGCCGCGAGCGGCGAGAGCACGGCGGTCCGCAACCTCGCATTGCTCGAGCTGCTCTACGGGTCGGGATTGCGAGCGAGCGAGCTCGTGGGTCTGCCGCGCGGTGTGGTCCGGCCCAATCAGCCGTTTCTGATGGTGCACGGCAAGGGAAGCAAGGAACGGCTGGTGCCGATCTCGTCGCGCGCCGCCGCGGCGGTGCAACAATGGCTTCAGCACGTGCCCACGGCTGCATTGTGGCTGTTCCCGAGCGGGAAAGGCCATCTCAGCCGCATGCGGCTGTTCCAGATCGTCCGGGCAATTGCGGCCGATGCAGGCATTTCGCCGGATCGAGTCAGCCCGCATGTGCTTCGCCATGCCTTCGCGACGCACCTTTTGTCGGGCGGGGCGGACCTTCGCGTGCTTCAGTCGCTGCTCGGGCACGCGGACATCGCGACGACCCAGATTTATACCCATGTGGACAGCGCCAGGCTGGTCGAGCTGGTCAACGCGCGCCACCCGCTCGCGACCCGCGGTCGTTGACGGCTGAGGCGGGTTCGTCCTACCCGCGGCGCCAGATGCTGAGCTATCTCGATTTCGAAAAGCCGATTGCCGAGCTGGAAGCGCGCGTGGCGGAGCTGCGCGAAACGGCGAACAGTTCCGAAGACATCGACATCGAAGCCGAGGTCGGCAAGCTCGAAGCGAAGGCGACGAAGCTTCTGCGTGACACTTACGCGAAGCTCGCGCCGTGGCAAAAGGCGCAGGTGGCGCGCCATCCAGACCGGCCGCACTTCAAGGATTACGTGGCCGGGATCGCCGACGATTTCGTGCCGCTCGCCGGCGACCGCTCGTTCGCGGACGATCCGGCGATCATCGGAGGTTTTGCACGGATTGACGGCCGTCGCGTGATGCTCATCGGTCACGAAAAAGGCGACGATACCGCTTCTCGCCTCAAGCACAATTTCGGCATGGCGAAACCGGAGGGCTACCGGAAAGCCATTCGCCTGATGCGCCTTGCCGACCAGTTCGGAATACCGGTGGTGAGCCTGGTCGATACGCCAGGGGCCTTTCCCGGCGTGCAGGCGGAGGAGCGCGGGCAGGCGGAAGCGATCGCCCGGTCGACCGAGGAATGCCTCGCGCTCAAGGTCCCGCTCGTTGCGGCCATCGTCGGGGAAGGCGGGTCCGGGGGCGCCGTCGCGATCGCGTCCGCGAACCGGGTGCTGATGTTCGAGCATGCGATCTATTCGGTCATTTCGCCGGAGGGCTGTGCGTCGATTTTGTGGCGGACGGCTGACAAGGCCGCCGAAGCAGCCGAAGCAATGAAGATCACCGCATCCGACCTTGAGGCGCTGGGAATCGTCGACCGGATCATCGCCGAGCCGCTCGGCGGCGCGCAGCGAGACCCGGACGCGTCAATCGGCGCGCTCAAGGGCGCCATCATCGAAGAGCTGGATGCCTGCGGGATGCTCTCGCCGGACGAGTTGCTCAAGCAGCGCCGGGCGAAGTTTCTCGCCATCGGCTGACACTGGCGGAACCCCGTCCAGTCATTTCCCGTTCAATTTGACCGGGCATTTGTTGGCAAAGCGAAACGGAGGGTTCACGCCTGATGCGTCGATTCATGCTGCTGCTTTGCGCCGCCGCGGTTGCGATCACACCCGCCGCGGCCCAGCGGGTGCGCTACCTCGACCCGCGTGACGTCGCCGAGGCGCAGCGCGAGAATGCGCAAATCATCCAGGAGCTGGGCGGCGCCGAAACCGGTCCGCGTGCTGCCTATGTCGAATCCATCGGGCGTCGGGTCAGCGCTTATTCGGGAATCGCAAGTCCCGGCCAGTCGCTGCACTTCACGACACTTAATTCGGCGGTCGAGAATGCCTTTTCCGTCCCCGGCGGCTACGTTTACATCACCCGCCAGCTGATGGGGCTCATGGGCGACGAATCCCAACTGGCGTTCGCCCTCGGGCACGAAGTGGGGCACATCGCCGCCAATCACGCGCACCAGCGCGAAGAGGTCGCCCGCGAGCTCAGCTGGAGAGCACTTCCCCAGATCCTTCTCGGGCAAATCATCGGCGGCGGATTCGGGAATGCGATCGCGCTGAGGAGCCAGATCGCCGCGAAGCTGCAAAGTCTGAGCTTTTCCCGAGAGCAGGAATATGAAGCGGACACGCTCGGCCTGCGTTACATGACCGCCGCGGGTTACGATCCGGCCGGGGGGCCCGCGCTGCTGGCGACGCTCGCCCGCACGACCGCTCTCGAAGCGCGCGTCCAAGGGCGAACCAATCGGCGAATCCCGGAATGGGCGAGCACTCACCCATTGAGCGAAAATCGCGCCAGGCGCACGTTCGACGAGGCTCGGGCGACGGGCCGCCTGGGCACCGGCATACGCAACCGCGATACTTTCCTGTCGGAGCTCGAGGGCCTCTATGTCGACGACGATCCCGCGCAGGGGATAATCGACGGGCCGACCTTCACGCACCCGGACCTAAGAATCCGCTTCAGGGTTCCGACGGGCTATCTCATGTCAAACGGCACGGACTCGGTGACGGTCTCCGGTTCGGCGGGCAAGGCGCAATTTCGGGGCGCCGGATTCACCGGCTCTCTCGACGACGCCATTCTTCAGATTTTCGAGAGTCTGGCCGGCGGCGAGCAGCAATTGGCCGTTCCGAGGCCGCGACACACGGTCATCAACGGGATGCGGGCGGCCATATCGAGCGCACACGTCAACACGGATTCGGGCGCGATTGACGCTAGTGTCGCGGCCTATCGCTGGGATCCGAAGCGCATCTATTATTTTGTGATGCTGACTCGCGGGGGAAGCGGGGTCGGGCCGTTCGCGCCGATGATCAATTCGCTGCGAAAGATCTCGCCGGTGGAAGCCGCGGCAATCCGGCCGCGCATCATCCATGTCGTCACGGTGGGACCGCGGGACACGCTGCAGTCGTTCGCGAGGCGCATGGCCTATCGCAATTACCAGCTAGATCGGTTCCTCACCCTGAATGGCCTGACGGCCAGCAGCCGGCTGGTCCCAGGCCAGAAGGTTAAGCTGGTGGTCTATGGGAGGCGTCACGGCTGAGCCGCCCTCACATATAATTCTGCACCGCCGTCTGGATCCTGCCCCACATGGTGCCGGAGCCGCCGGCAAGCGTTTGCAGGGCAGTCATCATGGCGATGACGATCAGGGCGCAAATCAGCCCGTATTCGATAGCAGTTGCGCCGCGTTCGCTTTGTCCAAGCGCGCGCAAGCGTTCACGGATAGCGATCACGCCACCCTCCTCTGGTCCACGTCCACGCGGAGCTTGTATGACAAGTGCGGTTAACAAGTCATACCGGTTCTAAAGTTAACGACTGATCAGCTGTCTGGCGCAGTCCACGCGGCGAAATGCAGGATCTCGAAGGTTTCGGTTGTCCGCTGGCCATTTGCGGCCTTTGCGAATGCTTCCCTCGCCGCACGAAAGCCTCGACGATCGAGCGCTGGTGGTTTTGCGCAAAGAATGTTCGTCGCCGACATCCCACGCAGGTCGCGAACCAGCTTCAGGAACGAGGCGTAAGAGACCTCCAGCCGTTCGATATCCACAACGGGCATATCGAATCCCGCCTCGGAAAGAAGTGGGGAGAGCGCTGACGCTTCAATGCGCGGGTGGATGTGCGGCGCGGCAACGCCACCGACGGCATCGGCCGCCCGCATCGCATTGCGTAATTGCGGCAGCGTCTCGCCGCCTGACATCGCGCCAATGAACAGTCCGTCGGGCCGCATCGCGTGACGAACCAAGCGGAGCGCCAACGGCAGCGCGTTGACGCTGTCCAGCGTACCAAGCGCGAGGATGAGGTCGTAGCGTTGCGGCTCCGGCGCCCAGGCATCCTCGACGATCGCCTCGCCGCCCGCTGCCGCGGCGAACAACGGTCCCGGATCGCGAACTTCAACCTGTCGGGCACAGGCATGAAGTCGCGCCGGCCATCCGGGGTCCGGGCAGCCGATCATCAGCGCGCTTTCGAAGTGGCGCCCGGTCAAGGCGATTCGCTCGAGACAATCCTCGAATACCCGCTCGAACAGGAACAGCTCGGGCCCGAGCCGGAATGCCCGATCGCGTCTCATCGCGCGCAAACTCATGTCGAACAGATCGGGCACCGGGTGCTTGTGCGATTGTCCGCGGCGGGCGACAAGACGGGGATGATCGGACGGAGGGCGGCGGGTGCGATTGGCGGGTGGGGACGGGCCGCGCTGGACTTCGCTCTGCCGCCGCGCTGCGCGGGATGCGGTGTGATCGTCGTGGACGCGCATAGCTTTTGTTCCAACTGCTGGAGCCGGATCGAATTCCTGGGCGATTCCGGCTGCTCCACATGCGGGCTGCCGCTTCAGTCGACGGACGAAAGGACATGTGCTGTTTGCCTTGCCCGGCCGCCGCGGATCGCGCGCACGCGCGCCGCGGTTGCCTATGATGATTTGACACGCGGGCTCGCCATTCGCCTGAAATACGGGCGCAAAGTCGCGATCGCCCGGACCATGGCTCATTACATGCGCCCGCTCGTCGCCGCGTCGGACGATGCGCTCCTGGTGCCTGTCCCGCTGCATCGCACACGTCTGTGGAGCCGGGGCTTCAACCAGTCGGCGCTGGTCGCGCGCGAGCTGTCACGCCGGCTGAAGATCGCCGCAAATCCGCTGCTCATTCGCCGGATCCGCCGGACTCCACCGCTCAAGGGCATGAGTCCGCTCCAGCGCCGAAAGACAGTAGCTGGCGCGTTCCGAGTCACCGATAAGAGCGCTGTCGCCGGAAGGACGATCATACTGGTCGACGACGTGCTGACGACCGGCAGTACGGCCGAGGCCTGCGCGCGGGCGCTGAAACGCGCGGGTGCGCTGAGAGTCGAGCTCGTCAGCTGGGCGCGGGTGGTGAAACCTTCGCAGTTGATGCGTTGAACATTGTCCTTAAGTATCCAGTTCGAGGGACAAGGACGTGACGGTTGAAATCTACACGAAGGCGTTTTGCCCTTATTGCTGGCGGGCCAAGAAACTGCTCGATTCCAAGGGAGTCGAATATCGCGAAATCTCGGTCGATTTTGGCGGCGAAACGCGCGAGCGGATGATCGAGCGCGCGAAGGGGCGAATGACGGTGCCGCAGATTTTCATTCGCGAATATCATGTCGGCGGCTGCGACGATCTGGTAGCGCTGGACCGTGCCGGCCGCCTCGATGAGCTGATTTCCCGATGACGCGCATCGCCCTCTTCCAATCCACCACGGGAATCGACCCGGCGGCGAATACGCGCGCCTTGGAGAAGGCCATCGGCGATGCGTCGGCCGGTGGCGCTCAGATGCTGTTCACGCCCGAGATGTCGGGCCTTCTCGACCGCGATTCCGAACGCGCGGCGAAAAGCCTTCGCGCAGAAGATCAGGACGAGGTGCTCGCCGCCTGCCGGGAAGCGGCGAAGCGGCACGGAATCTGGCTCCACATCGGCTCGCTCGCGGTGCTGGCCGAAAGCGGCAAGGTCGCCAATCGCGGCTTCGTCATCGATCGCGAAGGGAATGTCCGCGCGCGGTACGACAAGCTCCATCTATTCGACGTCGATCTTCCGACGGGCGAAAGCTGGCGTGAATCCAACGTCTATTCCCCGGGCGACGGCGTGGTGCTCGTCAACGGCACGCCGGTCGGCAAGCTCGGGCTGACAATCTGCTACGATCTCCGTTTTCCCGGATTGTTCGCGCGGCTGGCCGAAGCGGACGCGGATGTGATTGCCGTGCCCGCCGCCTTCACCGTGCCGACCGGCCGGGCGCATTGGCACGTGCTGCTCCGTGCCCGCGCCATCGAGGCCGGGCTGTTTGTCGTTGCCGCCGCGCAGATCGGCCGGCACGACGACGGCCGGCAGACCTTCGGCCACTCGCTCGTCGTCGATCCCTGGGGCGAGGTGTTGCTCGACATGGCCGAGGGAACCGGAGTCGCATTCGCCGATATCGATCTCTCCCGAATCTCCGATGTCCGGGCCCGCATACCGGCGCTTAACCACCGCCGCCCTATCCCGGACGCGGTGATTTTATGATCGTTTTCGATCTTCAGTGCCGCGACGGCGGCGAGACGTTCGAAGCCTGGTTCCGCTCCAATGCCGACTATGAGCAGCAGCGGGAGGCGGGCCTGGTCCAATGCCCTGTCTGCCAATCCTCGAACGTGGCGAAAGCGCCAATGGCGCCGCGGGTGCCGAGGAAGGGAGCCGCATCGCCCCTCGCCCGGCTGGCGTCGGCGCAGGCCGAGCTGCTCAAGGATTCGCGCTGGGTCGGCGACCGGTTCGCCGAGACGGCGCGGGCGATGCACAGCGGCGAGATCGAGCGCGAGCAGGTCCACGGCCAGGCGACTCTCGAGCAGGCGAAGTCGCTCGCCGATGACGGCATCCCGGTCGCGCCATTGCCGCTGCCAATCGTGCCCCCAACGCAGCTGAATTAAACTTCTCCGCAACGCGCCGGAATCACCATTTGGAAGTAGATTTACGGTAAATAGATTGTTAGCGGGCGTGTGCTGTCCGCGACTCGGGGGCACGGGGCACTTCGGGCGGGCAGCTCTCCTGAAGGAGGGGCTCATGAAAAAGATCGCAACTCTGTCGTTGATCGCATTGACCGCGTCTTCGTTTGTTCCGGTGTTGTCCATGGGCGTTTCACATGCACAGTCCGCTAATGCCGCGACGATCGACAAGGATTTCACCTGCGGCGGGTTCGTGCCGAATCCAGACGGTACTCCGGGAACATTCCTGATAGGGTCGGATTCTCATTCGGTTGCCAACAACGGCAATCAAACGACCTTGAAGTGTCACTTCACGATTCCGGCCGGATCCGAGCCGGCGACGGCCACCCATTCCGACGGGTTCCTGTGCGGCACCTTCCTCGGCGTAACCACCGATTCGAAGATGACTGCCAGCCCGGGCGGCAATGCGGTGCTGACCTGCCGCGTCAACGGCAACAAAGCGTAACCCTCGACTCTCAAGTGCGCTGCGCCGCTTCGGCGGCGCAGCCGCGCTGTCATGGACAGAGAAAAGCACTTTCCGCGCGATCGCCACTTTGGCGTGGCACCGACAGCGATGTGGGTCGCCGCCGCGGTACTTGCCGGGGTGCAAGGCTCAGCGGCGGTCGCTGATCACCCATTGGCTCTGCCTGTCATCAATCCGCCGTCCGACCCGACACTCATTCCGACGGTGCAGGCGATTTCCGACGGCAGGACCGGATGCACGCAACACATTGTGGCATCGGCTGACGGACAGCTGCCCGCACAATGTGGTTTCGACAGTTCAGCCTTCGGGACCAGGCTCGACATTCATGTCGACACCGATGCCGCGGCTCTCGATACTCACGTCGTAGCTGCTGGCACGATCGACGGCATGTGGACGGCCGACCAGCTAATTGGAACCCGGCAGCAGCGGTTCGCGGATCGCGGCAGCCTGGTGGGCATCGGCTTGGCGAGCAGCCTGCTCGACGATCGGCTTACGGTTTCCATCGAATCCAACTGGTCGCAGAACCGCTCCGTCAGCCGACAGGGTTCGACCGGTCCGTTCGAGATGTCCGAGAACCAGGGCCAGGCGAATTCGGTCAAGCTCGATTTCAAGCTGATCGACTCGCCACAGGTCAAATGGTCCGTTTCGGGGAACTACAGTTCAATTAGCAGCGGTTATTCGACCGGCCGCAGCTTTGCACTGATGCGCTATTTCGCTCTGCCTGGCACGAGAGCCAATCTGTCGAGCAAGCTGCGCGTGGGCGACGTCGGCATAACCGCCCTGCTGGATCACTACGGCACGTCATTCGGTGAAACGAACACCCGCAGGATCAGCGTCGACGTGCACGGCATAACGCTGACGTTCAGCAATCGCGGAACGAGCACGGTTGTCGATCAGCAGCTTTCGCTCTTGCAAAGCCAGATCGAATCGAAGGGGCTTTACGCCGATTTCGACATGAACACGGTTCGGGACGAGCTGCTTCCGCAGCTTGAGAAGCTCGGCGCCCTGATGCCAGTCTCTCTGAGTGTTTATCTCCAGTCCGCCCGGTCCCGGATGGAAACTTCGGGAGTGGCGCAAGCATTTAGCCGCTCATCGTTCGAAACGAGCGCCAGCTGGGAAACTCCGCTCGGCAATACCGATCTCGACTATATGTCGCAGCGCCGCATCGGCGTCATCGGTCTGGCTGACCGCACCGACGATTATCTCCAGATCTCGCATTCCTTCCGATGGGGCAGCTGGCGGTTTGGCGTGGACGGCATGCTTTCCACGGGGTCGAGCGGGGGAATTAGGGGATCGCGCGACAGGACCCTCTCCTTGGGAGGATCGCTTGCTTATTATCTTGCCGACGGACCTCAGCTTCGACTTCAGATCGGACAGGACCAGACGGCATCCCGATTGAACGACGACAGCTTCGTTTCAAACGAGCACTATTCCAATATCACCGGCTCGCTCGACCTGTCGCGCTATCTGCAGCGGCAATTCGATCGGGATGATCTGCACCTGACTCTGGATTATCGGCGCGCCCTGGATCGCGATGAATCGACAATCTCGATGTTCGACGATGCCATCGAGCGGCTGATCGACGGCTACACGCGTTCGGGCTTTCTGTTTTCCTTCGGCATGAATCTATAAGCGAAACGGGCTCCGCAAGGATCGAGCGTGAATTGATTGAAGCGCCGCCAATGCCTATTCCCGCAACGGCGCGACCCCGTAGCTCAGCAGGATAGAGCATCAGATTCCTAATCTGAGGGCCACAGGTTCGAATCCTGTCGGGGTCGCCACGAATTGAGGAGAGAGAGGGACATGGCGACGAGGCAGCCGAATGCCGATAGCGGCCAACACGGGATCGTCGACCGGCTGTTTCTCGATCATCCGCATTCGCTCGGGATGAGCTGGGCCGGACATGGTGCCGGGGCCGTCAAGATCGGCGTCGAGCTGCTGGCGGCTGGATTTGCGGCGCTGATCCACGCCGCCGTTCCCGGCTGGTTCACGCAGACGGCCGGCAAGATCGTCACGCGAATCTACGACCATATTCAGGGCCGCCGCGCCGGTGCCGCGAACCCGGAGAACTGGCCCGATTATGAAATCTGACGGCCAGGTCCCGGTCGCAATCGTCGGGGGCGGCTTTTCGGGGACCATCCTTTCAGCGCAGCTCGCCCGGCGCGGGATCCACAACCTGCTCATCGACGGCAGCGGTCGGATGGGCCGGGGCGTCGCTTATTCGACGACCGAGCCGGCGCATTTGCTCAACGTCCGCGCCGAAGGGATGAGCGCCTGGTCGGGCGAGACCGACCATTTCGCGCGCCGCTTCGGGACGGAAGGCGGCGACCGAAGGGAATTCGCGCAGCGGCGGCTGTTCGCGCGCTATCTTGGAGAAATTCTCGACGAGGCGGTGTCGAGCGGCTGTACGCGGCTCGTGGAGGCGGCTGCGACACGCGTTCGGCGCGATGGCGATAGCTGGCGAATCGAGTTGGACAAAGACGAATCCGTGGCGGCTGAAGCACTCGTGCTCGCCACCGGGAACCAGGAACCGGATGCGCTCGGCGCATTCCAGTCGGCCGGCGCGCGCTTCATCGGCAATCCGTGGGACGCACAGTCCCGTGCCGCCGTCGAGGAGCTGGCCGCGAGCGGTGGTGCCGCGCTGATCGTCGGCACGGGACTGACGATGGTCGACCTGGTGCTCTCGCTCGATGCCGCCGGTCACAGGGGCAAGATCGTCGCGCTTTCGCGGCGTGGCCTGGCACCGCGCGGGCACGCCGAGTTCGAACCCGCGTCGGCGGAGCGCGAGCAAGTCCCGGCTGGAAACGTGCGTGCACTGTGGCGCTGGTTGAGAAAGCGCGGCGCGGAAGTCGGGTGGCGCGCGGCGATCGACAGCCTGCGGCCGCATAGCCAATGGCTGTGGCAGGGACTCGATCTCGCCGAGCAGCGGCGCTTCCTGCGTCATGCGCGGCCCTGGTGGGATGTTCACCGGCACAGGATCGCGCCGCAGGTCGCGGCGACCGTCGCCCGGCTCGTCAGCGAAGGCCAGCTCGAAATCATGGCGGGCAGAATCCTTTCGGCGGACGAGACCGGCTCCGGTCTCGATGTCGAGTTCCGTCGACGCGGCGCCGCTTCGCCGCAGCGCATGACTTTCGCTTTTGCGTTCAACTGCACCGGACCGCTGCATTCGATCGGGCACACGCGCGACCCGTTGCTGCGCAGCTTGCTCGATGAGGGCGCCGTTCGCCCGGATGAACTCGGCCTCGGCCTTGCGGTCGACGAGACTTCGCGCGCCGGGGAACGAATCTGGGCATTGGGGCCTCTCACCAAGGGCCGCTATTGGGAAATCATCGCGGTGCCCGACATACGCGAACAGGCGGCCGCGGTCGCCGAGGACCTTGCCCGGGAGCTGAATGCATGAATCCACCCTTCGAGCATGGCGATCCGGCCAATGGCGACCTGGTCGAGTCGGCGCCTGCCGTCAAAATCCCGGATGAGGTCCGCGAGGCGGTCAGGACCCTCATCCGCTGGGCTGGCGACGACCCGGACCGCGAGGGGCTGCTGGACACGCCGCGGCGGGTTGCGCGCGCCTGGCGTGAATATGCGCGTGGCTATCGCGAAGACCCGGCCGTCCATCTCAGCCGGACGTTCGAGGAAGTCGGCGGCTATGACGAGATCGTGCTTTTGAAGGACATTCCGTTCCAATCGCACTGCGAGCATCACATGGCGCCGATCATCGGCAAGGCGGCGATCGCCTATCTACCGAACAACCGGGTCGTCGGGATCAGCAAGCTCGCGCGGGTGCTGCACGGCTTCGCCCGGCGGCTTCAGGTGCAGGAGCGGCTGACGGCTCAAGTCGCCGACGCGATCTGGGAGCATCTGCAGCCCAAGGGTGTCGCGGTGATCATCGAAGCGACCCACGCCTGCATGACGGCGCGCGGAGTCAACACGCCGGGCGTCATGATGACCACCAGCCGGATGATGGGCACCTTCCGCGAAGACGAGCGAAGCCGCCGCGAAGTGCTCGCGCTGATGGGCTATTGATCGAAAGTTGCGGCGGGGCGATCCCGCTGGCCTGAGGATCGCCCCGTCGTCCACCCCGGGCGGGGTGGTTTGAATTCAGGCGTTGCTGGGCGTTTGCATGCCGTGCTTCAGCTGGCTGATCTGGTCATGGCCGGAGCGCACGGACTGATAGCAGCGTTCGACGACCGAACGGCTTTCACCGCTGAGATCGCCCGAGTTCAGCGCCGTCTCGAACTTCCCCTTGAGATAATCCTCGCCGCGCTCGACCTCGTCGACGATCGATTTTTCGTCGCCGCTCGTGATCGCGGATTTGAGGTTCTCGAAACCCTGGTGCGCCTTGCCCATGAACGATCCGCCGTCCTCCGGTTCGCCGCCGAGCCGGCGGACCTCGGACTGGAGCTGGCTGACGACCTGCTGCCGCTCGTCCGCGCGCTGGCGGAAGATCTGGCGAAGGCGGTCGTCCTTGATCTCCTTGGCCGAATTTTCATAGCCGTTGATGCTGTCGATGGTCGTCGCGGTGAGCGTGTTGATCGTGCTGATCTGGTCTGAATGATTTTGCTCGTTCATTGGGTTTCTCCTGATTGGTGAGGGGGTTCGCAGGGTGAACGCTCGAGCGCGCGACCCGATGCCCGGAGCGACCGCAAATTTTACGGGATTCGACCCCGAATTGCTGTCAGTCTGCCGCTCGCAGGCGGCCGGGGGCGAGTCGCCAGGAGGGGGAGGGCAGGATGGCGCTCACTCGTCGTGCATTGCTCGAACATATTGGAACCGTCGGCGGCCTGGGCGCGGCCTATATGGCCATGGAGACGCTCGGCCTCGCCATGCCCACGCCGGCGGGAGCGGAGACCTTCGCTCTCCCGGGCGGCAGCGGACGCGGACGGTCGGTCGTCATCCTGGGCGCGGGAATCGCGGGCCTCGTCTCGGCCTACGAGCTTCAGCGCGCCGGCTACCGCGTGACGGTGCTCGAGGCGCGGGACCGCATCGGTGGGCGGTCCTGGACGATCCGCGGCGGCGACCGGATCGTCCAGACGGGCAGGCCGGACCAGGTCGCCTCGTTCGATCCGGGACTCTATTTCAACGCCGGCCCGGCGAGAATCCCGAGCACGCACCGGCTGATCCTCAGCTATGCGCGGCGCTTCGGGGTGCAGCTCGAGCCGTTCACCAACGTCAATCGCAACGCCGGCTGGGACTTCGGCGGCAAGGTACGGCCGGAGCGGCGGATGATCGAGGACATGCGGGGGCAACTCGCCGAGCTGCTGGCCAAGGCGATTGATTTGCACGCGCTCGACCAGGCCGTGCCCAAGGACGAGCTCGCTGCCGTTCGCCAGTTCCTCGCCCCTTATGCGAATATCGCGCAGGACGGCGTGTATCGGCCGACCGGACGCTCAGGCTATTCAGTCGAGGGTGGCGGGTATGACCATGCGCCGGTCGCACTGCCGCCGCTCGGGTTCAAGGAGCTTGCTCCGTCCGAGGCGGTGGTCCTGCCCTATCTGTTCGAACATATCTGGGACATGCAGCCGACGATGCTCCAGCCGGTCGGCGGTATGGATCGGATCGCGCACGCCATTTACGACCAGGTGAAGCCGGCGGTGCGGCTCAACACACAGGTTTCGGCGATCCGGCGGGCCGGCGAGCGGGTGCGGATCGAGCACGGCCCCGGCGCACGGATGACGGAAGCGGATTATTGCATCTGCACGATTCCCTTGCCGGTGCTCGCGCGCATTCCGAGCGACTTTTCGGCCGCGAAGAAAGCCGCGATTGCCGGTGCGCCGCCCTATCTCCACAGCGTGAAGCTCGCCTTCCAGGCGCCGCGGTTCTGGGAGACGGACGACAATATCTTCGGCGGCCTCGCGTGGACCGACCGCCTCAACGAGAATGTGATGTACCCATCCGGCGGGATCGGCGCGTCCAAAGGCGTGATCATCGGCGCCTATTGTGCAGGCTGGACCCACCAGGACACCCCGGATTCATTTCAGGCGTTGTCGCACGAAGAGCGATTTCGGATCAGCCGCGAGTCGATCGAGGCGCTTCACCCGGGGCGCTCGCATCTGCTGAGCAAGGGCGTGACGGTCGCGTGGGGCCTGACGCCATATTCGGAAGGCGTGGGTCCACTGTGGCCCGATCCCGACTTCGGCGGCGATGCCAGCCGCGGTTCGCTATACGCGGAGCTGCTGAAGCCCGAGGGCCCGATCGTCTTCGCCGGCGAACATTTGAGCTACCAGCCCACCTGGCAGGAAGGCGCCGCCACCTCCGCGCACGAAGCGCTGAAGATGGTCGCGGCAATGGCAAAGGTGAGGGTCTAGTCTTGCGTAAGCAAACTGGATTAAGGTGAGTTTCGGCCGGGGGGCAGTTGAAGATGTTGTTCCGTTCGCTGTGCGTTGCCGCTGCTGGCGGTCTTTCCATTGCTGCTGCTCAAGCGGAGTTCGAGCCGCCACTGCTGCACCCGACCGGAAAGTGGGTGCTCGACTATGCCGAGACCCAATGCATGGCGTCCCGTACCTACGGCGATCCCGCCGACCAAGTGACATTCGGCATTTCGCCTTCACCTTACGTCGACACCTACAAGCTCCTGGTGGTGCGGCATCGGGCCGGACCGGAGAAAGCGCTGGAGCTCAAAGGCAGCGTCGATTTCGGGAAAGGTCCGATCGATTCCTGGCTACTTCACTACGGCAACCGAGAAAAAAGACACGACCTCTATCAATTCCGGATCACGGCAGCCGAGATGGCCCAGGCCGATACAGCGGCGAAGGTCACGCTGCGCAGCAAAGGCGGTCCCGATGTGGCCCTGGCTCTGGAGGATATGAAGCCGCTGATTACGGGTCTTGAAGCATGTGCTGCGGATCTGCGGCGTCATTGGAATGCGGACAGCGAAGCCGCCACTCCGGCGCGCGGCGATGTTCGTTCCGTATTCAGCAGTGACGATTATCCGAGGGAGGCTTACAATCGCGATCAGGAGGGTTCCGCTCAATACATTCTTTTAGTCGACGAAACCGGCAAAGTCGCTGGATGCGACATCGTCGAGGCGAGCGGAGTCCCGGCGCTGGATGCGATGGGATGCCAGGTGATCCGGGAGCGCGTGAAGTTCAAGCCGGCGCGCGACAGTAAGGGGAAGGCCGTCCGCGACACGGTCACCACCCCGAAGGTGATCTGGCGACTGGAAGGTTGAGGGCCGGGCTAAGCCCCGACTCCCGGCAAATGTGCCGCTACGCGCGCCCAGGGCAGATTGAGCCAGAAGACGGCGAGCGGGAACACAACCCATAGCGCGGCCATGCCAATCCCGAACTTTGTCGCCGGATGGACGTGGCCGACGGTCTTGCGGTCCCACAGGATCAGCGGCACGAACAGCAGGAAGCCGAGCAGCAGCTGGGCGGTAAAGACGGGAAGGATTGGCGGCCCAAGCGGAAGCCGCCCAATCGACGGTCCCATCACCACGAGGATCGCGGCGCTGAGCATCAGCCTCTTATGCGTCTGAATCTCCCGGCGCTTGCGCCATCCGTTCCACACCAGCACGGCGAACGGAATGACGGTCGCCAGCGGGACGATCGTCCAGGTCAGCGGGTCGGTGAACGGCGGCTGGTTGGCGCGCGCGACCTGCCACACCGCGGCGAGATACATGACCGGGATCATCAGGATCGCGAAGACCATGCCGGCCTTGCCGAGCCGCATGTGAATTTCGTGCTTGCGCGCGGCGATGAGCTGCGTCTGCGCGATGATCAGCGCCATCCATAAGGTGAAGACCGTCCCGTGCAGAATCACGAACGGCGGCAGCGTCGGGTTCGGGCGCGGGTAGGGCGGGACGATGCCCCTCAGATAAAAGCTCGGACCGAAGCCGAGCAGCACGACGAACACGAGGAACAGCGCCATGCGCGTGTAGAATTTGCGTTCCGAAGCCTTGCGGTCCGCGGGCGGTGCAGCGATCGTCGCCATCGAAAGCCCCCTCTCAATCGATCGATCAGAGACTCACATTGATCGAAAATTGAACGCCGATCAACGAGCATGACGTGACGCTGGCGTAACCTGGGCGAGATCAATAGAACGCACTCCATAGCCGCAAGGGGAAATTCGATGCGTCTGACCATCTCCGTTGCTTTCGTGCTCGCGCTTGCCTCCGCGCCGCTCGCCGCCCAGCCGGCGCCGACACCCGCACCCGCGCCGGTAACCATTTCCGCCGCCGTCGCGGCTCCCGATCGCGATCCCGACAATGTGAAGCTGGACGAGGGCCGCAAGCCCGCCGAGGTGCTGGCGTTCCTCGGGCTCAAGCCCGGGATGAACGTGCTCGATCTGTTCGGCGCCAATGCTTATTGGGCCGAGATCATGGCGCCGGTCGTCGGCCCCAAGGGTCACGACACGGTGTGGCAGCCGACCCAATTCTACGGCGACAAGAGCAAGCAGTCGTTCGCCGCGTTCGCCGCGAAACATCCGAACGTCTCGATCATCACCTCGCCATTCGAGGCGCCGGCCTTTGCGAAGAATTCCGCCGACTTCGTGATCCTCAACGACAATTATCATGACGTCTATTGGCAAAACCCCAAGCTCAACATTCCGCAAATGGACCCGAACGCCTTCGTGAAGGCGATTTATGACGCGATGAAGCCTGGCGCGGTGATCGGGGTGATCGACCATATCGCCAATCCGAACGACGACACGCGCGCCACCGTCGAGAAACTGCACCGCATCGACCCTGCGGTCGTGAAGGCCGATTTCGAGCGGGCCGGTTTCGTCTTCGAGGGAAGCAGCGACCTGCTGCGCAACCCGACGGATGACCACAGCTTGCTGGTCTTCGACCCCAAGGTGCGAGGCAAGACGGACAAGTTCGTGTTCAAGTTCAAGAAGCCGCTTTGAGCCGCAAGCGGGATCGGGCGGCCGAAGGCAAGCGCTCGGGCGGATTTCGCGCTTATTGGGCGCTGGCGGCGCTGGTCATCGGGCTCACCGCCGGGGCATTGTCGGGCGGTATCGAACCGGCACTGCGCGATCCCATCCTCTCGACTGCCAGCTTCATCGGTACTTTGTGGCTGAACGCGCTCAAGATGACCGTGATCCCGCTCGTCGTCGCCTTGCTCGTCGTGGGCATCGCGAAGAGCGCGGAGGCGGCGCACGCGGGGCGGGTCGCCGGCCGCTCTGTACTGTGGATCGTCATCGTCTGCACGGCCTCGGCCATCTTCGGCGCGCTCATGATCCTGCTGCTGACGCACTTCTTCCCGCTCGGGCGCCATACCGCGGTTGAGCTCCAGCACGCGCTTGCGGGCATAGAGAGCAAGACGCCGTCCGCGCTCCCGGGCATTGGCGAATTCTTCAAGGGGGTGATCCCGGACAATGTCGTCGCCGCGGCGGCGAACGGCGATATCCTGCCGCTGGCGGTCTTTTCGGTGCTGTTCGCGCTCGCGATCGGTTCCATTGCCCAAGCCCGCCGACGCGTGCTGGTCGATGTGTTCGAGGCGATCGGCGATGCGCTTCTCGTCATCATCGAATGGGTGCTGTGGGTCGCGCCGCTCGGAGTCCTCGCGCTCGCATTGGTGGTCGGATCGGCCGCGGGCGGGGCGGCCTTCGCTGGTCTGGGGCACTACATCGTCCTCATTTCCGCGGTGGGTGTCCTCGTGACGATTGCCGCTTATCCCTTTGCCATCATCGGGGGCCGGCTCAACCCACCGGCGTTCGTTCGGGCGATGATCGCGCCGCACGCGGTCGCCGTTTCCACCCGCTCGTCATTGGCCTCGCTCCCGGCGATGCTTGCGTCAGCACGGGGCCTGGGGATTCGCGAGGAGGTATCGGACGTCGCGCTTCCGATTTCGGTAGCTCTGTTCAGGGCAACGGGTCCCGCGATGAACGTGGCCGTGCCTTTCTACATCGCGCACTGGCTGGGCATTCATCCGACGCTGGGGCAGATGATTGCCGCGACCGCCGTCGGCGCGGTGATGAGCTACGGCGCGATCAGCCTTCCGGGCGAGATTACCTACATCAGCTCGATCGCCCCGATCGCATTGGCGCTCGGAGTCCCCATCGCGCCTCTCGCGCTTCTGGTCGCGGTCGAAATGGTGCCCGACATCTTCCGGACTCTTGGCAATGTGACCTTCGACGTCGCGGTCACGGCGGTTGTCGATCGGACTTCGGGAGACGAGCCCGGAACCTGAACGGCGGCTGACCACCGTTCGTCGATTGAACGGCTTGCGAACGGACTTTGTCGGCACGCCGACGAATCATCGCCCTGTCATCGATCCGCGCACGACCGAGTCACGATCGAAGCGCATATCGACCGTGCGACGCGGGGCAGAGTCAGTTCCCCTCACTCCCCAGCCGCCCCGCGTCGCAACGAAGGAGACGCGAAATGTTGAAGACGCTTCCCGCGCTTGCCGCGGTGGTGGTCGCGGCCGCTCTATTGGTGCCGACGGTCAGTCTCGCGGCGGAAACCAACTCGGTCCGCGTATCGTACGCCGACCTCAACCTCGTATCGCCAGTCGGGCGGCACGCGCTCCAGCAGCGCATCGTCTATGCCGCGCGCATCGTCTGCGTGATCGAGGATTCGCGTGAGCTCGCGCTACAGACGGAAACCAACGCCTGTCGAAACGACGCGGTCGAGCGCGCCCGGCCCGCGTACGAGGCGGCAATCGGCGCTGCGCTTCGGCCATCGGTGACGGTAGGGGCGGCCCTGATCGTATCGTCCCGCTAATCGAGCTGCCGGACCCGCCGCGCGAGTTCCCCCTCGCGTGGCGGTTTTCGGTTCTCCCTAACGTCCAGCGATCGCCCGCACTCGGTCCGAGTAGAGGCGGCCGACGGGCTGTTCGGTCCCGTCACCGAGGCGGGCGATCCACCGGCCCGACGGGTTGCGGGTAAAGCCGGTGATGAAGTCCTTGCGGACGATCGCCGAGCGGTGGAGCCGCACGAAGAGCGAAGGGTCGAGCCCTTCCTCCAGCGCGGCCATCGAATGGTGGATGAGCCAGCTGCGCCGGCCGACGTGGAGCCGCATGTAATCGCGCTCGGCGGACACGCGATCGACATCCTGCGCGGCGATCCGGACCAGTCCCGATAGATCCGAGGCCCAGAATTCTTCGAGCCACCGCGACGCCTTGCCTGTTTCCGGGTGGGCTGACCGCTGCTGCAGATAAGTCTGGGCACGGTCCAACGCCCTTTGGAGCCGTAGCGGCTCGACCGGCTTCATCAGATAGTCGACGGCCTCGACCTCGAACGCGGCGACGGCGAACTGGTCGAATGCCGTGACGAAGACGACGGCGGGCGAGGGGCTTTGCGCGGCGAGCGCCCGCGCCACGCTAATCCCGTCCAGCCCCGGCATGGCAATGTCCAGAAGCAGCAGGTCCGGATGGAGCGCCTCGGTCAGGTTGATCGCCGAATCCCCGTCGCTCGCCGTGCCGACGAGCTGCGCGCCCTCGGCCTTCGCGAGCAAGAGCTGCAGGCGCTCGGCCGCAAGCGGCTCGTCATCGGCGATGAGGACCCGGATGGGTCTATTCTCGAACATTTGTTTCCACCGGCATGGTGAGCGCGACTTTGAACCCGCCGGCGGGCATCGGGCCATAGCGGCAGCTTGCGCGGTTTCCGAAGCGCGCGTCGAGCCGCTGGCAGACGTTGTCGAGACCGAGGCCTGTGCCTTCGTGAGTCGCGGCGGGAAGATCGTCCTTGCCGCCGTGCTTCAGGCGATTGCTGATCTCGACGACCATCCGCTGGCTGTCGACCTGGCGCGCTTCGATCCGGACGATCACCGCCTTGCGGCTTTTCGATACGCCATATTTGATCGCGTTCTCGACGATCGGCTGAAGCAGCAGCGCCGGCAGCCGCGCCGGCTCGAGTTCCTTGGGCACGGCGATCTCGACGTGCAGCCGGTCCGGAAAGCGCGCCTTTTCGATGTCGAGATACAGCCGCTGCAGATCGATCTCCTCTGCCAGCGTGACGTCCGCGCCGGGATCGAGCGAGAGGCTGGTACGGAAGAAGGTCGAGAGCGCCAGGAGCATCGCCTCGGCGCGATCGGTCCGGCCCGTCATCACCAGTGACGAGAGCGAGTTCAGCGTGTTGAACAGGAAGTGCGGGTTCACTTGGTAACGCAGCGCCCGGACCTGCGCGGCCTGAGCGGCGCTCTCCGCATCGGCCAGCCGCCGCTGCGCCCCGAGTGCCTCGGCCTGCGCCTGATAGGCGAGATAGAAGGCGCTCCACGCAATGTAGAAGAAGAGCCAGGTGACGGCGACGTCGAGCGCATAGCGGAAGCGCTTCATCGGATCGAGCTCGGCGACCTTGGGCATGGTGAGCACGAGCGGCTCCGAGGCGGTGCGCTCGATCCGGATCTGATTGCCCTGCTCGATGACCGTGAAGCCCTCGCGAGCCTGGAAGCGGAATTCCTCCTTGCTCTCGTGCATCGCGTCTTCGAGCAGCACGAGCGTGCCGCCCATGATCAGCGACGCGGCGGCCGAGCTGAGACCGGCGATCACGGCCTTTCTGCGGATTCCGGCGCGCTGGCCAAACGTGCTGATCGAGAGATAGATGAGGCCGGTGATGGCGATACCGATCGCGATCACGACCAGCTTGTTCTCGAGCGTGGTCCAGGGGTCGGAACCGAGGAACGCCCTGACCACCACGGTCATTGCGTAGAAAAACCAGAATCCCAGAATCGATTTGAGCGCGAACGGCCAGTCGCCGAAGCGGGTACGGACCGCGGGTGCAGGCATCATGAGCATTGGCTCACTCATGTATCAAATTGCACGTGGCGCAAACCGCCGCCTGCCCGTTGGCAGAAGTGCCGCCGCCACCTGTCGAAACCAAGGTGGGAACGCCGGTGCTCCCTGCTCGTTGCAGGTGGTCAATGATAGGCGACGGAGGTGCCGCTGTGAATGACGGAAAGAAGGAAAAGACTCCGCCCGCGGTGATCAAGGAAGAACCGGAGCGCGAGCTCGAGCAAAGGCTCAAGAAACATCCGGACAGCCCCGACGCGAAAGCCGACGTCGGAAGCGATGAATCGATGGACGCTTCCGATCCGTCATCCGCTACTCAACCCGGCGAGAAGGACGAACCCGCACCGTCGTCAGGCTACCCCTAGTGAATCTCCCCAACAGTTACGTTTGCGTCACAAAAATGCAGCTACCGTTGCAATAAATCCACAATCCACAGATTTCCCGCCGCTCGTCAATTTCTAGCCTAGACGCGGTGACTCCCCTCTGATTCAATCTGAACGGGGAGTGGGACTGTGGTTAAGTTTCTCGAAACCAATAGCGCCGCATGATCCCGCCCGGGCAAAAGGAGTCGGGTTCATGATTACGCGGACCAGCCAGCCGGCAAGCGGCGCGATGCTGATCTCGGAAATGAAGGAGTTTGCGAGCTTCTCGAAAGCGACGCAGCGCTACATCCGCCGGTCGCTCGATGTTGCCTATGGCCGCCGCGATGCGCTCGAATGCTGGGCGCGCGACGAAGGCGAAGCCGCCTCGATCCGTGCTCAGGCCCGGCTCTACAAGCAGCTCGACCATTTGCGCCTGCAGGTGCCGGACGACAGCGGGCTCGACATGATCGAGCCGTTCATCGGCATGTTGATTACCGTTGCCGCCTTCGATCTCGGCCAGGACCGGCTGCCGAACTTCGCGGCCTTTCGATTCCTTTACGAGCGGCTGATCGGTGCGGCCTCGCGGCCGTGGCTGCCAGCCGCTTTCTGCGCCGCCGCGGCGCTTCCGCACCTTCACCCGGACCGCCGCCGGATCCTGTTGCAGTCGATCAGCGAGAGCGCGGCGACCGCGCCCGGTTGGTCAAGCCGCGAACCTGTATTCTGGCCCGAGTGGGTCGAGAAGGTCGACCTCAAGGCTGCCGCCTGAACGCATCTCTTTTGTACGCGTCGCGAAGCAATCCAGAAGCACGCACTGGATTGCTTCGTCGCGTCCGCTGCCGGGATGACGGTTAGGCTACCAACTTCACCGACGGAAATATCTTCGCGAGTTGCTTGAGGCTGTCCTCGGCGTTCTTGTGGTGGATGAAGACCACGCCCGCCTCCTCATAGGCGGCGCGGTGCTTTTCGCGATCGTCGACCAGAACGTCGCCGGGATGCATGTGCAAATGCTTGTCGGCGGCCATGCAGGTGACGATAGGCACGCCGGGAAAATGGGCCGCCGCCCACTCAACCTTTTGCGGTGCGGCCCAGGAGCCGGCCGGCAGGCCGGTGAGGATGGTCGGTTCGAGATGCTTCACCGCGTCGAACAGGCGCCGGGCGTCCGGCATTTCGCGAAGGTCGCCGTAGAAGTTCGGCGCGGCGGCGAGGCGCTTCCAGAATGCGCTGCGGCCGTGACGGGCGATATAGTCCTTCGGGCTCGCGCCGAGCAGGCGCCGCGCGGCGAGGTCAAAGTCGGCGAGGACTCCGTCGGCGTCGAGGAACAGGCGTGGTGACATCTTACTCACCTAGGCGAGACTCGGGATCGGCGGAATTGTTTCAAATCCCAGCGTCCCCCCTTGTGGGAGAGGTTGGAGGGGGGCCGGCCGGCGTCCGCCGGCCGAAAGTATTCTTTGTGGCGGCTTTCTCGGCTGCCGCCGATGAAGCCGCGCCCCCACCCAACCCTCCCCACAAGGGGGAGGGCTAATCCAAGTCCCTCCCTAAAACCTCGCCGGCTCCAGCTCGACCGGGATCGGGGCTTCGACATAATCCCAGCCGCGGTCGCGCAGCAGGTCGTTGCTTTCGCGCGCGCGGCGGCTGCCGCCGAGCGACCAGGTGATGTGATAGGTCGAGCCATCCGGCCGGTCGGTCGTGCCGTCGAGCTCGACGACGAGGCATTCGAGGCTTTGCCCGTCGTCCGCGCGGCCGACCACGGCGGAGCTTTGGGGTTTGTCGGGCAGCGCGGTGGAAGCGGTCGCGCCGGTGCGCAGGGTCACGTGGTCGGCGTCGACATTCTCATATTTGGGCGGAAAGCGGCGGAGCAGCAGCTCGCGTTCCACTTGCGGGAGCTTCCAGCCGGTGACGGTTCCAGGTTCGGCCATACCGGTTCAACCTCTGTCGTGCTGAACTTGTTTCAGCATCCATTCGTGGGGCCTCGCGGCTCTCCAAGAAAATGGGTCCTGAAACGAGTTCAGGATGACTGGCCCAATCGCTCCACCAGCTCCCGCGCGAAATCGATCAGCGTGTCGTCGCGGGCGCCCATGATGAGGATTCGGTCGCCTTCTTTCGCCTCGGCCATCAGTGCATCGGCGATTTTGGCGCGGTCGGGGATGTGCTCGGCCTTGCGGCCGCGCTCCGTCACCTCGGCGGCGAGCCAGTCGCTTCCTCGCTTCCGCTCGACGGTCCCGCCCTGATAGACCGGATCGGGCAGGTAAAGGCGGTCGCTCGCGCCCATGCCGGCGGTGAAGCTCGCCGCGAGCTGCTCGCCCATCTTGCTGAGCGGCCCGTATCCGTGCGGCTGAAACATGATCAGCAGGCGGCCCGGATGCGCGCGCATGGTGGCGAGAGTCGCGGCGATCTTGTCGGGATTGTGGGCGAAATCGTCGATGACGGTGACGCCGGCCGCTTCGCCGACCGTCTCCAGCCGGCGCCTCAGCCCTTCGAACCGCCCGAGTGCCGCCGCCGCATCCTCCATCTTGACGCCGAGCGCGCATGCCGACGCCAGCGCGGCCAGCGCGTTCGAGGCATTGTGGCGGCCAGGCACGCTGAGCCGGACCTCGCAGCGCTCGCCATTGGCGAGGACCGCGAAGGTCACGCCGCCCTCGAGCAGCTGAAGCTCCTTGCCCTGGAAATCGGCCGCCGGGCTGTCGAAGCCGTAGCCGATGACCTTGCTGGCAGGCACGGTATCCGCGAGCGCGCGGACCTCCGGATCGTCGAGGTTGAGCACCGCCTTGCGCGACGAATTGAGGAAATGGGCGAAGAGCTGGCGAAGCTCGTCCATCTCCTTGTGGTCGAGGCTGATGTTCGTGAGGACCGCGATTTCCGGACGGTAGAGCGCGATCGACCCGTCGCTCTCGTCGACCTCGCTGACGAACAGCTCGGGATCCCCGACCAAAGCGCTGGCGAAGGGCGCGGACGGGGTGACGAAATTTTTCATCACCGCGCCGTTCATCACCGTCGGCTGGCGGTGGCAGGCGTGGAGGATCCAGCCAATCATGCCGGTGACCGTCGATTTGCCGCTGGTTCCGCCGACGGCGACGCTGCGCTGCGCGGAATTGAGCAGTTGCGCGAGGAATTCGGGACGGCGCAGATGCGGGAGGCCGAGCTCCTTCGCGCGGACGACGTCGGGCACGGTTTCCTCGACCGCGGCGGAGGTGACGAGCGTCATCCCGGGCTGTAGACCGGAGCCGTCCTGCGGGAAAAGCTGGATTCCGAGCGAGCGCAGATAGTCGAACTTGTGCGGAGTCCGGCCGGCGTCGAGCGAGCGGTCGGACCCGGCCACCTTCGCCCCTGACGCACGGACGATGGACGCAAGCGGCAACATCCCGCTGCCGCCGATTCCGCTGAAGAAATAAGCGTTCAAATCCATCTGATGCGCCCTATTGGGCCGGCGGGCGAGGGGCAAGCGAGTGCGAATAGCGAAGGCCTGCCACCGGACGGCGAAGTACCGTTCCCGCCAGTTCACCGGGCCCGCACCGTTGGGAACGTAATGTGGAAGAGTGCCGCCTTGACCACGAGCGACAATCTGGAACACGGTTCTGCCCCGATGCGAGGCGGAGAATTCATGCTGAGGTCTGTTTTACGATACTTGGGTTACACACTCGCGGTCGCTGTTACGGGACTTACCCTGCTGATCATCGGTTTGTCGCTCGTACCTGAAAGTCGCCATCCCGCGGGCGCTTCGCTGCTCCTCTTATTCGGAGGCGTCGCGCTGCTTTACGGGAGCCCGTTCGTGGTTGCCGCATGGTTCTGGCGAGGCAAGCACAAGCAGCGCAAAGCAAGTGAACGGCTCAAGGCGGAAGTGGAGGCCGCTGAAGCCGCTGCTCAAATGCGAGAGGAGCGCGACCGAGCGGCGCGTGCACGATACTTTCAGCGCGAACGGCTCATCGACGCGGTGGATCAGCACAAGACTGCCCTTTTGCGGAACTTGAGAATGGCAGTACGGAAGAACGACTACGGGGCGATTGTAGAGGACCGCCGCAGAGAGGCTCTTTTCGAGTTTCTTACGAGCATAGATGTCGACGTTCAGGCCATCGACCCAGGCGAAGCCATCGAGGTCGTTCTAGAACAACTGGATTACCACGAAGAGCTCGATCGCAGATCAGGTTTTGACCCCCAATAGCCTGCCGTTCGATGGGCACGCGTTCGAACATTGGGTAGCTGCTGCCTTGTCGAGCTTTGGATGGCGGGCCGAAGTCACAGCTGGATCAGGCGACCAGGGGATCGATGTGATCGCCTCCAAGGACGGGCGAAAGCTCGGGCTCCAATGCAAGCTTTACAGTGCATCAATCGGAAACAAAGCCGTGCAAGAGGCCCATGCTGGGAAGAGCTACTATGGCGTAGATCGGGTCGGGGTTCTCTCGAATGCTGATTACACTGTCAGTGCCAAATCTTTAGCCGCGGCAACCAAAGTTCTGCTTCTCTCTCATCGCGACATCCCTTCACTCTACGAGAAGGCTTTCCCCGACTCCCACTGAGATGCGCCCGGAAAGCGCTGTCGCAGGAGGTCGAGATACGCGCCGTACGCACCGACTCCCGCTTATCTCCGCTCTCCAACTAAAACGGGCACGAGAACGAGGGAACCTTATCGGCACGCACCTCCGTCGGGCCAGCCGGTCCAACCCGGACCGTGGACGAAGCGGCCGGGTTTGGCGCCGGTGTGCTTGCCGTCTTTCCAAACCTGAACGCCGTTGACGAACACGTCGTCGACTCCGGTCGCGAGCTGCTTCGACTTTTCGAAGGTCGCGTGGTCCTGGATGATCGCGGGGTCGAACACGACGACGTCGGCATAATAACCCGGCTTCAGCCAGCCGCGCTGCTTCAGCGACAGGTTCGTCGCCGGAAGCGAGGTCAGGCGGCGGATCGCGTCCTGGAGGGTCGTCGCTTTCTCGTCCCGAACATAATGGCCGAGAAGCCGCGCGACATTGCCGTAGGCGCGTGGGTGGCTGTTCGACTTCAGGAACACCCCCTCCGGCGCTTCCGAAGATTCGTCCGAGCCGAAGCTCATCCAGGGAAGGCCCACCTCCCGCTTCACATTATCCTCGCTCATGATGAAATAGATGGTGCCGACGCGGCTGCCGTCCTCGATCACCAGGTCCATCGCCGTTTCTTCGGGGCTCTTGCCGCGCATCTTCGCGACTTGGGCGAGGGTCTTGCCGGTGAGCGGCTTCAGCTTCGGATTCTTGAAGGCGACGAGGAGAACGCGGTCCGGGCTTCCGGACAGGAGAAGCAGATTCTCCCAGTCGTTCGACGGCGTGCGCATTTCCTTGACGAGCCGCTTGCGGATTTCCGGGTCCTTCAGCCGCTTGATCCACTCTTCGAGCCCGCCCGACTGCACCCACGTGGGCATGGCGGCATCGAGGCCGGTCGCACCGGCGGTGTAGGTGTACATGTCGGCGGTGATCCGCTGGCCGTTCGCGCGCGCGGCGTTGACCTTGGCGATCGCGGCGTCGAGCTTGCCCCAATTGGGCTGGCCGGCCTGTTTGAAATGGTAGATTTCGGCCGGCGCGCCCGAGTCCTTGCTGATCGTGATCAGCTCGTCGATGGCTTCGAGGAGCTTGTTCCCCTCCGAGCGCATGTGACTGATGTACATGCCGCCGCATTTGGCGGCCTCGCTGACGAGCGCGGTCAGCTCGGGCGTTTCGGCGTAGGTCGCCGGCGCGTAGATGAGCGAGGAGCCGACTCCCATCGCGCCTTCCTTCATCGCCCGGCGGACGAGCGCGCGCATGCGGGTCAGCTGCTCGGGCGTGGGATCGACGTCCTTTTCGCCGAGCTCGTGGACCCGGACGGTGGTCGCTCCGACGAACGAGGCGAGATTGGGCGTGATGCCCTTTGTCTGCATGTAGTCGAGATATTCGCCGAGCGTCGTCCACTTGATCGGGTATTTGATGTCACCCTGACGCTGGACGTCGAGGCGCTTCATCTCCGGCGTCAACGGACCCATCGAATCGCCTTCGCCCATCACTTCGAGAGTCACGCCCTGGGCGGTGTCGCTGAGGCCTCGGCCGTCGGCGATCAGGCTCTCGTTGGCCCAGCTCAGCATATTGATGAAGCCCGGAGAAACCGCTTTGCCCGTCGCGTCGACGGTTTGCGTGGCGGTGCCTGGACAGCTCCCGACACAGACGATGCGGTCGCCCTTGATTCCGACGTCGCCGACATAAGGCGCTTCGCCGGAACCGTCGTAGATCGTCCCGCCGCGGATCAGCACGTTGTAGGCGACCGGCGGCGCAGCCGAGCTGGTCATCAGTCCGGCGACAGCAACGGCGATTGCGGCGAATTTTTTCATCAGGCCCCTCCTCAGAGGGGGAAGCTGCACCATCGGGCGCGAGCGCGCAACAAAGGGGAAGGGACGCGGCGCGAACCCTTCAGTGGCCGGTCGTGTCCGCCGTGCCAGTTGTTTTAGCGAAAGTGATGCTGTGGAGCGCCTCCAGGCGGTTGCGAAGTTCGATCAGCTCCGACTCGCTGAGGCCGTCTTCCGCATAGCGGCTCCGGAGATATTCGATGCGCCGCGATTCGCGGCGAAGCGCCTTGGCGTCGTCGCGCGACAAGCGGCCGCTCCGCCGCCCGGTGTGGATTTCCGTCCGGACCTGCTTCGATAATTGGCCGACGTCCCGGGCGCTCGGGCCGATTCCCGGAAGAGCGTGGATGGGCGCCGGCGTGGACCGGGGGTGTCCCCAATCGCCGTATCGTGGAAAGCCGACCAGCATCGCGGCGAGTAGTGCAAGACTGCAAGCGCTCATGATATTTCTCCTGAGCCGAGCAGCCGTGAATATGTTGCGCGCGCGCCGAAGAGTCCAGCGGCCGACTTTGGAGATCATTCGCGGTGCGATTCGCGGCCATTGCCGAGAGGCGGCTGCTGCATCCATAAGCCGTGCCCATGCGCATCGCGGTCGTCGCCCCAAGCTGTCCATTGAAGCGTGAGGCGGCCGAGCTTGTGCAGGCAATCGCGGCGGAGCGCGGCGACTGCGAGCTCTTCGTCCATCCGCAATGCTTTCTCACAGACGGGCATTTCGCGGGACCGGACGACGCGCGGCTGGCGGCGCTCAGGGAAGCCATGGCGGATGAGTCCGTCGACGCCATCTGGTTCGCGCGCGGCGGCTATGGCTCGAACCGGATCGCGGGAGACGTGCTCGCGGACCTGCCGGAAGCTGCGCGCCGCAAGACGTTCATGGGGTATAGCGATGCCGGCTTTCTGCTGGCCGGCTTTCACAAGGCGGGGCTGGAGGTTGCCTGGGGACCGATGCCGCAGGATGTGTTGCGCGACGGCGGCGGTGCGGCCGTGAACCGGGCGCTCGACTGGCTGGTGCGGCGCGATGCTTCGGCGCTCGAATCGCAGATTCAGCCGCCCGCCATGGCGTTCAACCTCACCGTGCTCTCGAATCTCCTCGGAACGCCGCTCGAGCCGGACTTCGGCGGCGTCGATCTCCTCATCGAGGAGGTGAGCGAGCAACTTTATCGAATCGACCGCACGATGTTCCATGTCACCGCCAGCGCCAACGTCCGCCGGGCGGCAAGAATCCGTCTCGGCCGGGTGTCCGATGTGCTTGAAAACGACCCGAAGTTCGGCGGCGATGAAGTCGCCATTGTCGAAGATTGGTGCCGCCGTTCGGGCATAGCTTACGGGGGCCGAGCGGACATCGGACACGGCGTCCAGAACAGAATCGTGCCCTTCATCAATAAAAATCGCTGATTTTCCCTCTGCAACGGCATTGCATTGAAGCGATCTTTGCGCTCTATCGGAGGGGGAACAACAGGAGGGCCTGATGGCACAAGGGACTGGTCGTAAAGCAGGGGGCGGGCTGGCCCGTCCGGTTCAACCTTCGGCGGATCTGGCGAAGATCACCGGCAGCGCACCGCTGCCGCGCAGCCAGGTGGTTTCGAAAGTGTGGGATCACATTCGCAAGAACAACCTGCAAAACCCGCAGAACAAACGGGAAATCGTGGCGGACGCGACCTTGAAGCCGATTTTCGGTGGCAAGGACCGGGTGAGCATGTTCGAAATGAACAAGCATCTGTCGAACCACCTGAAATAGACTTCGGACAGATTGAATCGAGAAGGGGATCCGCTTCGGCGGGTCCCCTTTTTCATGTGCGATGGCCGCGACTCGGCGCCGGCTTCAGCCTCTCCAGAGCCCGTCGAGCCGCTCCTCAGTCACCGGAAAGCCGAGGTGCGAGGGGATGGTGATGAATTTTTCACCGTCGCGCTCCTCGACCCAGGGGGTCACCGGTTCGATCGGGTGAGCGAGGGCGTCCGCGCGGATTTCCGCGAAGCTCGAATGCTGCGCCAGCCGCTCGAGAGTACGGCGTGTCGGGAAGATCAATCGCGCTTCGCTGCGCCGCTCGCGGTCGAGGACTTCTTCGGCGGAAAGCCAGAATGCGCCCGCGCATTCGTCTTCGATGACCCGTGGCGCCCAATCGCCGGCAGGGCATTCGGCGACGAAGAACAAGGTGTCGAACTTCCGCACCGCGTGGAACTTCGGCACCCAGCGGGCGAAAGCGGTCATCGTTTCGGACTCGATTCGCAATTCGAACCGGTCGAGCAGATGCACGAGCGGCTCGTCGGCGATGAGCGATTGCTGCATTTCCAGAGTGATCCGGCTCTGCGGCACGGGGGCAAGCCCGACCGGAACCGCAGTCTCCTCCACCGTTTCGCGAATGGCCGCGACCGCCGCCGCGTCGATCCCGAGTTGGGATGCAAGCTGTCGGTCGCCTTCGTCGATTCGGCCGCCCGGGAAGACGAGCGCGCCGGCGGCGAACGCCATCCCTTCGGCCCGTTCGACCATCAGCAGCACGGGCGGGCCGTCGGCACGGTCGCGGACGACGATCAGCGTGGCGGCAGGGATCGCCTCATCGGACATGACGGCGGACTAGGCCCGCGACGCGCAAAGAAAAAGCCGCCCGGGGTGAGGCCCGGACGGCTCGATTCGAATCTCGGAAGCGCGCGTTACATCGCGCTGACGTTCTGCTCGTCCGCTTCCTGCTGATTGACGACATTCTCGTCCGCGGACGCGTTTTCGTCGGTCGTTTGCTGTTGATTGGCCAGTGCCGCGGCTTCGTTGTTGGCCGCATCCATTGCCGCCTGATTCGCCAACGCGTTGAGGTCATCCGCGCTCGGCTGATTGATCACGGCATTGTTGACCGCGTCCTGGTTGCTTCCGCTGCATCCGGCGAGCGCGAGGGCGGCCGCGCCGCCGATTACAAAAGCTAGTCTTTTCATCTGTTTCCGTCCCCGTGTAGCGACTGTTCTGGCGCCGCCATATCAGCACTCGGGACGCGATTTCCAGTCCGATGACAGGATTTGACGCGAATCAGCGCAAGCGCCGTTGGTTGAGATTTAACCCCACATTCCTTATCTTAAGCGTGCCGGGCGACCGGCTATGTCGGTAGATGGTTGGGTGGAATAGGCATTTCGGACCCGGGGGGCAGTACCCCGGCGCCTCCACCATCAGTCCTCGCGCGGGTTCCCATCAGAGTGGTACTTTGATGGGGTCCCTTGGCGGGGATTGCTGATGGGGGCGAAACAGGATCGACGAGTGCAATAAAGGCCTAATTGCCGATCGGACCGGGCCACCGTGACGGCTCATTCACACAAGTGCCAACGATAACGAGGCGCTCGCAATTGCTGCGTAACTGACGGCCTAACGGTCTAGGTTACAAAGACAAAAGCGCGGTCGGACCCCACCGGGCAACAGAAGGGGATTCCAGCGGTACGGGGAGCACCGGGCAACAGAAGCTCCCCACCTCCTTACAGAATTTCGGTTCGCGCAGAGACGCGAAGACGCAGAGACGTCGACGCACGCTCGACCTCTCTGCGCCCCTGCGCGAAATGCTTCGCGATGCTCGCAATCACTGCTGTTCCCCGGTAGTTTCGCGAAAAGGGGGACAAGCTCATGCAAGTCTGGGCCAAGCGCATGTTTGTCGCGGCGGCGCCGTTGCTGCTTACCGGTTGCCTGTGGGGACCGGGCAAGTTCGCTTCGGATCTGGCGCTGAAGAAGGATGGGACCTTCGTCCTCGATTATCGCGGCGAGATAGTCCTGCAGACGCCGCCGGATGCGTCAGCATCCGCAGAGCCGTGGAAGGATTCAATGGCCCGCTGCACTGTCGATTCGGCCGGTGAGGACGACAAGGAGCGTCCGTGCACGAAGGCCGAAATTGTTCAGCAGAAAGCCGACCACGAACGGCGCGAGAAATCGAAGCGCGAGGAATCCGAGCAGATGGCGAAGATGTTCGGCCTCGCGGGA
>DASSOB010000007.1:0-236955 GCA_035701045.1 Sphingomicrobium sp.
CGCCCATTGTCCAATATTCCCCACTGCTGCCTCCCGTAGGAGTCTGGGCCGTGTCTCAGTCCCAGTGTGGCTGATCATCCTCTCAGACCAGCTACGGATCGTCGCCTTGGTGAGCTTTTACCTCACCAACTAGCTAATCCGACGCGGGCTCATCCCTGGGCGATAAATCTTTGGACCGGAGTCATTATACGGTATTAGCAGTCATTTCTAACTGTTGTTCCGTACCCAAGGGCAGATTCCCACGCGTTACGCACCCGTGCGCCACTAGACCCGAAGGTCTCGTTCGACTTGCATGTGTTAGGCATGCCGCCAGCGTTCGTTCTGAGCCAGAATCAAACTCTCAAGTTGATGTACGATCGAACCCCCGCGGAATAAGCGAGAGCAAGACCGGCATCTCCGGGAGCCGTTCCTGCACAAAAATCACAATCTGGTGTGTTTGCGTTTTTGAGACATATGAGCTCCGCGCCGAAGCCAAAGCTTCGACATGGATCCATAAGGAACGGCTTAAGTTTGACCGATCCGCCGATACCCAGAGGTTATCGGTGACCGGGCCGCCGCCCACATGTCCCTTCATCTAAACCGACAATGTCAAAGAGCCGACGCGCATCCTCCCCCGGTTCGATTGGTTCCGGGCATCGGTAAGCCGACCTAGAAGAGGCGCGAAACGAACGCGAGACCTCCACCGGAGGCCGCGTCCGCTTGCTGGAGGCGCATATATGGGCGCTCTCCCGACGCGTCAACCGGCTTTTTCCGATTCAATCGCGCCGGGCGCCCAACGCACTGCTCAGCGCGTCGGACTATATATCAGATGGGGACCGACAAGCAGTGTTGCAATACGGCAAGCACTTGCTTTCGAATGATATTTCCCAGCGACCTGGAGGCATCTTCCCTACGGCGAACTGGCCGCGCTTGCTTCCGTCGACGCGCCGCTATGATAAGCGATGAGTCAGGGAGGGCTTATGGAGATACGAGCTGCCAGACGACCAGACCTGCGCGCGACGGTGACGTTCGGCGCCGCGCTCCTGTTGCTGGCGATCAGTGCGGCGCTGCTGCTTCCCAGGTTTCTTGACTGGCCGATCGCGCCGGATTTCACCATGCTTTGGGCCGGAGCACGATTCGCGGTCGCCCGGCCGCACGACACGTACAACGTCGCCGCGGTGACTGCGGCGCAAATGAGCCTGCGTCCGCCCGTCGGTCCGCTGCCGTTCCCCTATCCTCCCTCGGCGCTGCCGCTCATGGCACCCTTCGGGCTGTTGCCGTTCTGGCCGGCCTTCTGGCTCTGGACCACACTCTCGGCAGCGGCTTTCTGGAGCGCAGCCCGGCGAATCGCCTCGAATTGGCTGCTGGCCTTCGCTACGCCGCCAATGGTCCTCGCAATCGTGCTCGGTCAGACGACCTTATGGATCGGCGCGCTGCTTATCTGGGGCGTGCTGCTGTTGAAGCAGCGCCCGTTCACTGCCGGGTTGTTGTTCGGCATCGCGGCCGCGATCAAACCGCAGTTCGCGATCCTGATTCCCATTGCGGTGCTTGCCGGGTGCCATTGGGGTGCAATCTTCGGCGGCTTCGCGAGCCTGTCCGCCATGCTGCTCCTATCCTTGTCGTTCGGCGCCTTTCTGTGGGTCGACTGGATCCAGATGCTCGGCGAGCATCCAGCGATAGTTTCCGGCTACGGACTCGACGTCCTAGGCGCGTCGCCGATGATGGCGCTCAAGGTCCTTGGCTTACCTCTCTACCTTCATTCCTTGTTCGTCGGCCTGGCGATCTGGCTCGTGTGCCGCGCATTCCGCGCCGACGACGTGAAACAGCAGGTGCTGGTTCTCCTCACCGCAACCTTGCTCGCGACACCTTATGCGATCCGGTACGAAGTCGGGATGCTGGCGCCGTCCCTCGTCGATGCGCTGTTGGCCGGCACGGCGCGCGGCTTGCTGATCGCGCTCCCACTCTATTGTCTGAATGCTCTGACTATCGTTCCCGCGCTGGCGGTAAGCGGCGTCGCGGCCATGTTCACGCGCACGGAAGAGCGTCGCTAGGCGCTCTGGATATAGGCCCTCATCGCCTCGGCCTCGTTCTCGATCCGCTCCATCCGGTATTTCACCAGGTCGCCGATCGAGACGATGCCGCGAATCGCTCCGCCTTCCACCACCGGGAGGTGCCGGATTCGGCGCTTAGTCATCATCGCCAGCGCAGACAGGACGTCGCTTTCAGGGTCGGTTGTAATCGCCGGCGCGCTCATCACCCGCTCGACTGGCCAGTCGAGAACGGCGGCGCCATGGTCGCGCAGAGAGTAGATCACGTCTCGCTCCGAGATAATTCCGGCGATTCGTCCGTTCTGGATGACCGGAAGTGCGCCGATTCTCTTCTCGCCGAGCGTCGCCACTGCGTCGGACAGCGACGCGCCGGCCGCGATCGTCTCGACTATTCTGCCCTTGTTCCGAAGCACTGCCGCTATCGTCATGGCCGCCTCCAAGACTCGACGTCTGTCCGCTTGATAGTCCCACGTTGCGAAGCCAAAGGGAAGCATGCCCCAACCCGATCCGGTGCCAAGCCCGCGGATGTCGATGAAACGCCGCTTCTGGCGGATATTCCGACTGCTCGTCGTCCTGTCGGTCGTCATCGCGGCCATCGCCGTCATCCTGGTCACGCAGGGCGATCCGACGCTGCATCTAAACATGCTGGTCGCGACCGCGCTCGGGGTCGGGTTTACCGTGCTCCTCGGCACGACCTTGATGACGCTCATCTTCATCAGCGCCGAGAGCGGTCACGACCAGGCGGCGGCGCCGCACATTCGCAAAGAAGAGGATAAGGAATGAACGGTCTCGAGCGCGTACCGATCCTGCGGGTCATGCCCGGGCCGACCGACATCAATGCCAACGGCCACATCTTCGGCGGATGGGTGTTGAGCCAGATGGACATCGCGGCCGGCATCGTCGCCTCGCAGCGGGCGAAGGGGCCCGTCGCGACGGTCGCGATCGAAGCGATGGAGTTCATTGCCCCCATTCACCTGCGCGACCTGATCTCGGTCTACGCCAGCGTGGAGCGCGTGGGCCGAACTTCAATGGGCGTGCGGATCGAGGTGGTTGCCCATCGAGACCTCGGCGCGACCGAGGTCAAGGTCACCGACGGCCTGTTCACCTTCGTCGCCCTCGATGAGAACAACCGGCCGAGACCGGTCGATCCAGTCACTGTCGCTTAAGCGACAGGCGCGTCTTCGTCTTCGGCTGGGCGCGCGGTGCGGGCGCGACGGCGCGGACGGGGCGCCGGGGATTCTTCGGAAGGTGGGCTAACCGCTTCATCGGCGCCGATCGACGGCGGCAAAACGTCGGGAGAAAGGCTGTCGTCGCCGCCATTCATTCGAGCTCCGCGACCATTGTCCCGCTCGGACTCGTCGCTTTCGTCGCGGGTGGAGCGGCGCTGGTCGCTGCGCTCGCGCCGCGGCGGGCGCGGGCCACGGTCCTGCCGATTGTGGCGCTCGTGCCGGTCTTCACCGTCGGACGAATCGGATTCAGCGGTCTCCGCCAATTCCTCGTCGCCATCATCTTCATCATTGTTGTCGCCGCGCGGCCGACGCTGGTCCTCGAACCGCGCCCGGCTTTCGCTCAGCACGCGGAAATAATGGTCCGCGAACTGCAGATAATATTCGGTCTGGACGCGGTCTCCGGCGAGTTGGGAGTCGCGCGCCATGCTCTTGTATTTCTCAAGCAGCTGGGCGGCATTGCCACGCTGACGATTGTCCTGCCGATTGCCCGGCATTCCGCCGAGATTCGGGCCTCGTTGCCCTCCGCGGCCGCGGCGGCGACCACCCTGACGATTATTGATCAAATCTCTACGTCCTTACGCAGTAAGAGCCTGCCCCTTTTGCCCCAGGCTGACAGGACCGCGCCCACTGCGCGGCTCCTGACCCTCTCGTTCCGGTCTGCACTTCAAGCGCGAGACGAACGGCCGATTGCGTCGGGGGTCGGGACAGGATGCGCTCTCAAGCATGAAGTGGAGGAGCGGGCCCGGCCCAAGGCCTTTGATGTAGTGCGCCTGACACGAGATGCCAAGCGATTTTCTCAAAGCCAGGTTAACAGAATGGCCCGGGGACGACCGGCGAGGTCGTCGGCGACCCTGGCCCGAATACCGTCTCGCGCAAGCAACGCAGTTGCAGTTTCCGCCTGATCGTAGCCGATCTCGACTGCCGCGAGCCCGCTTCTGCTCAGGAGCAGCGGGAGCTGCGGCGCGAGCGCCCGATAGGCGTCGAGACCCTCCTTGCCGGCGAACAACGCCTCGTCCGGCTCATATTCGCGGACGCCAGGACCCAGGTCGGAATTCTCGGCGATGTAGGGAGGGTTGCACAGGATGAGGTCGAATTTCTCGACGAGTCCGTCCGCCCAATTGCCTTGAATCAGCTTGACCCGGTCCTCGAACCCTAGGCGCCGGGCGTTGGCGGCGGCATAGGAAAGGGCGCCGCGCGACACGTCGGCGCCGAGGCCGGTTGCTTGCGGCCATATGTCGAGTGCGGCCAACAGCAGCGTACCGGGCCCAGTGCCGAGGTCGAGCACTCGCTCCGGGCCGGCCGTGCCCTCGAAATGCTCGATGGCTGAAGCGATCAGCACTTCCGAATCCGGTCGCGGCACGAGCACGCCGGGCCCGACGTGCAGCTCGATATTCCAGAAGGCGCGCCGGCCGGTGATGTAGGCGACCGGTTCCCCGGACTTGCGCCGTTCGACCATCGCCCAGAAACGCTCGGGCACTTTCCGGTCGGGCGGCGAGAGGATGAGTTTGTCGCGGTCGATGTGCAGCGACTCGGCCATCAGCAACTCGGCGTCGAGACGGGCCGTATCGCTGTCCGATTCCAGCTGGCGCGCGGCCTCGGCCAGTGCGCGGGCAATCGCCTTCACGCTTCTTCGAGGCCGGCGAGGCGCTCGGCTTCGTCCTCAGCGACAAGCGCATCGACGATCTCGGACAAGCCGGGACCTTCCAGGACCTCGTCGAGCTTGTGAAGCGTGAGATTGATCCGGTGGTCGCTGACGCGCCCCTGCGGGAAATTATAGGTGCGGATTCGCTCCGACCGATCTCCCGACCCGACCATCGACCGCCTCGCGCCCGCACGTTCGTTCGCCAGCCGCTCGCGCTCCAATTCGAACAGGCGCGTGCGGAGTACCTTCAGCGCCTTGGCCTTGTTCTTGTGCTGCGATTTCTCGTCCTGCTGAATCACGACCAGTCCGGTCGGGAGGTGCGTGATGCGCACCGCGCTGTCGGTGGTGTTGACCGACTGGCCACCAGGTCCCGACGAACGGTACACGTCGATCCGCAAATCCTTGTCGTCGATCTGCACGTCGACGTCCTCAGCCTCGGGCAGCACGGCAACGGTTGCCGCCGACGTATGAATGCGCCCACCACTTTCCGTCACCGGCACGCGCTGCACGCGGTGGACTCCGCTTTCGAACTTGAGCTTCGCGAATACACCGCGGCCGTTGATCGAGGCGATCGCTTCCTTGTAGCCGCCGAGTTCCGACGAACTCGCGGAAATGAGCTCGAACTGCCAGCCTTGGGCCTCGGCGAAGCGCTGATACATGCGCAGCAGGTCGCCCGCGAACAGCGCGGCCTCGTCACCGCCGGTGCCCGCGCGCACTTCGAGCATCGCGGCTCGTTCATCGGCGGCATCGCGCGGCAGAAGCTGGATCGCGAGCGCGCGCTCCGCCTGCGGCAGCCTATGCCGAATCTCTTCCGCTTCCGTTGCTGCCATTTCCTTGAGCTCGGGCTCAGCCGACGGGTCGGCGATCATACCGTTCAAGACCTCAAGCTCGGCGCGCAGCCGGCGGACTTCGCGCGCCGCCGCAGCCACTGGTTCAATCGCTGCGTAATCCTTCGACAGCTTGACGAATTCGTCAGGCGCGAGATCGCCGCGCGCCATCGCTTCTGCAAGGTCATGCCTGCGCGCTTCGATCGAAGCGATCCGTTCCGACGAAATTTGGGTCATACAGTCTTGCCGCCCGCTAGTCCCGGAACCATCGCGTGTAGCGCCGTCAAGACTGTCCGCTGGACTTGCGCAGGATCGAGAGCGCTCGACTGGTTTGGGCTAAGATATACGGTCTCGGGGGACAGGTCGGCCGTTCGCACAAAGAGTATTCCATCCGCACCTTCTCGCTTCGCGAGCTCGGTTTGGCGCTTTGCGTTGCCTCTAAAAGCCCTCGTGACCGCCAATCCCTGTGAGCGCAGATGCGCAGCGATTTGCATCGCAACACGCTCAAATTCAGGACTATTTGGCACGACCGCAATCAAGGGTTCTTGCGAGGCAGGCGCGTCGATCATCATCGCCAGCCGTTCGATCCCCGCGGCCCAGCCGACGGCCGGCGTGTGCGGGCCGCCTAACGCTTCCATCAAACCGTCGTACCGGCCGCCCGCAATAACCGTGCCTTGCGCACCCAATCGGTCGGTCACGAATTCGAACGCCGTGTGGCGATAATAATCGAGGCCCCGCACCAAACGCGGATTGCGCTTCCAGGGAATGCCCGCGGCGTCGATCCCCGCGGCTACTGCCGCGAAGAAGCCCGAGGCCTCGGCGGTCAGATGCTCGTCGACGCTCGGTGCATTGGCGCAGATGGCCTTGTCGCGCGCGTCCTTGCTGTCGAGGATTCGAAGCGGGTTGCGCTGGAGCCGGGCGACGCTGTCTTCGGACAGCTCCGCCTTATGTTCCTCGAAATACTCGATCAGCGATATGCGCCACGCCTCGCGAGTCTCCGGGTCACCGAGCGTGTTCAGCTCGAGCGTCACGCCATCGGCAATTCCGAGTTCCTGCAGCAACTGATGACCGAGGCTCAGCAACTCCACGTCCGCCTGCGGCTCGGCGGCGCCGATGACTTCCGCATCCAGTTGATGAAATTCGCGGAAGCGACCCTTCTGCGGCCGCTCGTAGCGGAAAGCCGAGCCGTGAGTCGCGACCTTGAGCGGTGCATGCTGCTGCCATCCCTCGCTCAAATAGGCCCGGCAGATCCCGGCCGTGAACTCGGGCCTCAGCGTGATGGACTCGCCGCCGCGATCCTCGAACGAATACATTTCCTTCGAAACAACATCGGTGGTTTCGCCAATGCTCCGCGCGAACACCTGCGTCTGCTCGATCGTCGGCACTTCGACGCGCTGGAAGCCGTAGAGCCGGCGCACGCGATCGAACGCCGCGACCACCGTCGCGAGGCGATCGGCGTCTTCTCCCAGCAGGCTCTGCGTGCCGCGGACTGGCTGAACGGGTGTCATGGGGCGCGCCTAAAGCACATTTCCGCGCGATGCGGAATCAGCGCGTGGAGCCGCCTTGCCGCTGCTCCTGTTCCCGAAGCCGCCGGAAGGTGGACGGAGACGGCAGGAACAGCTTGCGAAAGCTGATCATGATCGTCCGCCCGAGCGGGTCGAGCAGATCGGGCTGGAAGTTGAGCGGCACGTTGCCGAAGGCATCGTGTACCTTGGGACGCGCGTTGAAGATGTTCTCCACCTCGAACCGAACCTGGGTTCCGCGCAGCCACGGATGCTTGACGACAACCTCAGGAATGTCGCCGGGATTGGCGAACAGCCTCAAATCGAAGGTCGCCAGCGGCGAGAAATGCAGATTGTCGCCGGTCAACGTGTTGACCCTCGTGCCGCTGCGCCAGTTCGCGCTGAGGCGCGCGCCGAGGCCGTTATTGAAATATCCTGCGCGCGCCTCGACCTCATGACGCGGCGTACCGCCGCTCTGGCCCGACGCATCGCCATGAAGAAAGTCGAGGTCCGGCAATCCGGGTGCGATCGTCACCTTGTCGACGAAAGTGATCGTGTCCGTGAGCGAGAAATTGATCCGCCCGCGATCGCGACCGCCAAAGAATCTGCCGCCGCGGCCGCCACGCCGAGGTTCCGGCGGCGGAGAAGCGGACTCCGACGCCTGACCGTTGGGTGTCGCTGCATTACCTTGCGGCGCGGGCTGCTGCCCCTGAGCAGCCGAAGCCGAACTTTGTTCTGCGGGAGCGGCTCTCGGACTCTCCGGTGCGGCGCCTCCGCGCCGGAATTTCGCGCGCATCTG
Source organism: Sphingomicrobium sp. (assembly GCA_035701045.1). Taxonomy (GTDB): domain Bacteria; phylum Pseudomonadota; class Alphaproteobacteria; order Sphingomonadales; family Sphingomonadaceae; genus Sphingomicrobium. Next base: position 8,027 of record DASSOB010000007.1, read on the forward strand.
GTCGATCGTCGCCTGCGAAGGCCGATGCGACTTCAACGGCTTGGAAAAATCCAGGCCGATGCGAAGCGTGTCCTTGCGCGAACTGTCGAAATTGAGTGGACGCAAATCGACGCTGACGAGCTCGCCCGAGGAGTCGCGAACGAACCGATCGGGGAAGGCGGCCTCGATGGCCGGGGTGACAGTGACGTTCGAAATCGGCCGGTCGATCCGCTGGCGGACATAATCGGCCCGAATCCTGAGGTCCGTGTTCTCGAACGGCTGCCAGTAGCTGCCGAGCTTGAGCACGGTCCTCTTGTCCGCCAGCAGGTCTGGATTCCCGCCGGTGATCGCTGTGACGAGAACCGTCTGGCCTGTAGTGAAGTCGAAGATTCGGGATCCAGGCGTTTCCAGCACCGGATCGCCGAGCTGATTGATCGTCGGCGGCCCCTCCTCGCGAGTCCAGCTGGTGACGAAATTCAGCCGGTCCACCGGCGACCAGTTCACGCCCGCACCCAATTTCGTGAGCGTGCCGAAATCGGAGAGCTGGTCGACCTCGGCATTGCCATTGAGCGTCAAATTGCCGAGCGCGCTGAAGTCGCGCTTCCGACGCGAAATCGGCAGGTCCACGTTGATCGCCGCGGTGCCGCTCGTCCGGCCGAGCGAATTGCGGTTGGATACGCCCGCGATCTCGCGGCTCGTGTCGAGGTCGACGGTCGTCGCGCCGACGCGGAGCGTGGTGCTCGCATCGCCAGCCGGAAGCTTGAAGAGATTGCCGTTCGCGGTCGCCGTCAGGTCACCCGACCTGGTCGTTTCGCGCGCGTGGTCGTGTGGAAATTGCGCGTCGTCGCGATCGGTGCCCGTCAGGCTCCTCTCCCAATCGGCATTGCCGGTGACGTTCCAGTTCCATCCACCCTTGTTGCCGTTGAGCGTCGTCCCGAGGTGGGCAGAGTTGGTATCGCTGTTGCGCGCGAGCGGTTCGAGCAGGATGTCGCCGAGGCCGATCAACGACCGGCCTTCGTTGTGCTCGAGTTCGGCGTTGAGAGTCGCGCCGACATCCCCGAAAATTGTTCGGTTCACGATCGCGGAGCCGCGAACATCGCGCTTCGTGCCGATCAGCGAGCGCGCGCGCAGGGCATCCTGCTCATCTCCGGTCGGCGAGCTTTGGTCGAGAACGATATCGCGCTCCGCCTCGCTGAGCAGGCTGTTGCCTTCGACATGCAGATTGAATTGCGTGCGGCCGTTGCGCTGAATCATCAGGCGCGTGAGGTCACCCTCCGCCGATGCATAGCCGCCCTCGGTCGCGCCTCCCCCCTCGACACGGGCGGTGGTCGAGCGGAAGCGGGGGCGGAGGACGATGTTCACCACCTTCTGGTCGGCGCGATAGCCGTATTTGAGCGCGACTTCCTCGGGCAGGATTTCGACACGCTCGATCGCTTCGGTCGGGATGTCGCGAAGCTCGCGGAAGCTCGAAATCCGCTGACCGTTGAGGAGCATCACCGGCCGTCCGCCGCCGCGTCCCTGGCTGCTTCCGATCTGCGGCGCGAGCGCGTCGAGCAGCTCGTTGATGTCGCTTGCGCCCGTCGCCCGAACGTCGCGCGCGTCGAGTGTGTCTTCGGGAGGAATGTCGCCGACGACCGATCCACGTAGCCGTCCGCCGGTGATGACGATCGGCGCTTCGTCGCCGAGCTCGTCCATCATGTCCGGCGCGCTACTATCGGACTGCGCGGGCGCGGTTTCGGACGACGCGGGCGGCGTTGCCGGCTGCGCCTGCTGCGCTCCGGCTGGACTGGAAAGCGCCAGGAGTGCCGCGCCGGCAAGAAACGATCGACAATATTTCATCGCGCCCGCTAGCATCGCCTGAGGTGAATGAGCGCTGACAACGCCGTGAACTTCGACAAAGTGCCTATTGCTGTCTGCAAACGCGACGGGTGCGTTGCGCAAGTCGCGCAAAAGCCGGTACAGCCAAGTAATCAATTTCCAATTGCGAGGAGTTCGCCGATGCGCCGGATTGCGCTTGCCCTGTTGCTCATCTCGTCGGCGGCGCCGGCTCTTTCACAAAATCCGGCGCAGAACAGTCGGCCGGGACCGACGGCAAAGGTCGATACGATTCCGGCCGCACGCGACATTCCCTATCCGGGCACGATCCAGCTCACCGTCGACGCGAGCGACGTCACGCGCGGAATCTTCAAGATCCACCAGCGCGTGCCGGTGCCGGGACCCGGCGATTTCGTTTTGCTCTATCCCAAATGGCTTCCCGGCAATCACGCGCCGAGCGGTCAGATCAACAAGATCGCCGGCTTCAAGGCGACGGCGAACGGCCAGGACCTCAAGTGGGTGCGCGACACGCTGGATGTCTACGCGTTCCACATCAGTGTGCCGAATGGCGTCACCGCGATCGACGTCGACTATCAATATCTAACGCCGACCGCCGGGAACCAGGGCCGGATCGTCGCGACCCCGGACATGGCCAGCATCCAGTGGATTTCCAATTCCATGTATCCGGCCGGCTATTTCGTCCGGGATATCCCAATCCAGGCGTCGGTCATCGTCCCCACCGGATGGAAGGTCGCGACGGCGCTTCGCCCGAGCGCGCAGACCGGGAACCGGATCGACTATCCGGTAACAAGCTATCAAATCCTGATGGACTCGCCGCTGATTGCCGGCGCGCACCACAAGGCCATTCCGCTCAGCCCCGACGTCACGCTCGACGTGATTGCCGATAATGAGGAAGAGCTGGCCGCGAAGCCCGAGCAGATCGCCGCGCACAAGCGGCTCGTCGAGCAGGCGGTGAAGGCGTTCGGGGCGCAGCATTACGACCATTACAATTTCCTGCTGACCATTTCCGACAACCTCGGCGGCAGCGGGCTCGAGCATCACCGCAGTTCCGAAGACGGGGTAGATCGCGGCTATTTCACCGACTGGGACAACATGCTGCGCGACCGCAATTTGTTGCCGCACGAATTCACGCACAGCTGGAACGGCAAGTTCCGGCGCCCGGCGGACCTGTGGACACCCGATTATCGCACGCCGATGCAGGACAGCTTGCTGTGGGTGTACGAAGGCCAGACTCAGTTCTGGGGCTACGTGCTCGGCGCTCGGTCGGGCATGCTGTCGAAGCAGGATACGCTCGACGCGATCGCGGCGACCGCGGCAGCCTACAGCCTGGGTACACCGGGGCGGACATGGCGCGCGCTCATCGACACGACCAACGACCCGATCATCGCCCGGCGTTCGCCCCAGCCGTACCGAAGCTGGCAGCGGAGCGAGGATTATTACAGCGAAGGCCAGCTCATCTGGATCGATGTCGACCGGATCATCCGCCAGCAATCGGGCGGCAAGAAGTCGATCGACGATTTCGCCAAGGCCTTCTTCGGCGTACGCGACCGCGACTGGGGCGAGCTCACTTACACGCTCGACGATATCGTGAAGACACTGAACGCCGTCCAGCCCTACGACTGGCGCAATTATCTGCAGCACCGCGTCTATGACATCGCGCCGAAAGCGCCGCTCGAGGGCATCACCGACGGCGGATACAAGCTCGTCTACACGCCCGAGCCGACCAAGTGGATCAAGAGCGCCGAGAAGAACAGCAAGAACAACGATCTCACTTATTCGGGCGGGTTCGTCGTCGGCAACGATGGGAAAGTGTCGAGCGTCCTGTGGGACGGTCCGGCATTCAACGTCGGCGTGACAGTTGGGACTCAGATCGTCGCGGTGAACGGCCGCACCTTCAGCGGCGATGCGCTGAAACAGGCGATCAAGAGCGCCGCGAACAACGGGCCCGCGCCTCAATTGCTGATCCACGACGGCGATGTTTACCGGACGGTCGTGCTCGATTGGCACGGCGGACTTCGATACCCGCGGCTGGAGAAGGTCGGAAAAGGACAGGGGAGTCTCGACGCGCTGCTCGCGCCGCGTTGATCGAGTGAAAAGGGGGATGAGATGCGCAAGACGACGATCGGCCTGATCCTGCTGATGGCGGGAGGCGCGGCCGCGGCCCAAGCGGCCGGCCCGGCCGAAACCAACACGCGTAACGCGCTCGAAAGGATCGCCAGGATCGACCCAAAATTGCACTCGGTTCTCGCGGTCGACCCGACGGCGATCGACCAGGCGCGAACGGTCGACCAGAGCGGGATCAAGGGACCGCTCGCCGGCCAGCCGGTGCTGATCAAGGACAATATCGAAGCCGCTGGTCCGCTACCGACGACCGCGGGCAGCCTCGCGCTCGCGAACAACGTCACCAATCGCGACGCGCCGCTAGTCGCTCGCTTGCGCGCGGCCGGGGCGGTCATTGTCGGCAAGACCAATCTTTCCGAATGGGCCAACATCCGCTCCACCCACTCTATCTCGGGATGGAGCGCGGTCGGAGGGCAGACCCACAATCCCTGGGCGCTCGACCGCAATCCGTGCGGATCGTCGAGCGGAAGCGGCGCGGCGGTGGCGGCCGGACTCGTCCGCATGGCGATCGGGACCGAGACCGACGGATCGGTCACCTGCCCGGCGTCGCTCAACGGCATCGTCGGCCTCAAGCCGACGGTCGGGCTGGTCAGCCGCACGCATATCGTGCCGATCAGCCACAGCCAGGACACGGCTGGGCCGATGGCGGCGAGCGTGCGCGAGGCGGCCGAGCTTCTGACCGTCATCGCGGGAAGCGACCCGGCCGATCCCGCCACCAAGGACGCCAACGAGCACAAGACCGATTATGCCGCGAAGCTCGACGCCAATTCGCTGAAGGGCACGCGCATCGGCGTGATGCGCTTCGCCTCGACTCCGCAACTTAATCCCGCGTTTGAGACGGCGCTGACGATCCTCCGCGAGAAGGGCGCGATCCTCGTCGACATCAAGAAGTTCGACGACAGTGCCGTGGGCAAGAACGAGCTTCCCGTGCTCCTGACCGAGCTCAAGGCCGACATGGCCAAGTATCTGAAAGGCAGTCCGGCGCCGATCGGCGTGCGCAGCCTCGGCGACCTCATCGCATTCGACAAGGCGCATGAGAAGCAGGAGATGAGCCTGTTCGCGCAGGAGCTGTTCGACCAGGCGGAGAAGACCAAGGGGCTGGACGATCCTGCCTACAAGAAGGCGCGGCGGCTGAGCTTCCAGGCGGCGGGGCCGAATGGAATCGACAAGCTGCTGAAGGACAACAATGTCGTCGCCTTGGTCGGCCCGACGGCCGGTCCCGCGTGGAAGATCGACGCAGTGAACGCCGACCAGTTCTCGGGTGGCGGCGCGGGCAATCTGGCGGCGGTAGCGGGTTATCCGCACCTCACCGTGCCGATGGGATTGATTAAGGGCCTTCCGGTCGGCCTGAGCTTCATGGGCCCGAAATGGTCGGAAGCCCGCCTGCTCTCACTCGGCTATGCCTATGAGCAGGCCCGCGGCCCATTCCCGGCGCCGAAGCTCTACCCGTCGATCGAAGCGAGTCCCGAGATCGCGCCGCTGATGCTGCCGCAGCACTAGGAATCTCTCCTCCCTTGCAGGGAGAGGGGCGTTAGTCCGCCACCGGCACCGGCCGCTTCTTCGTACCGGCGAGCTCCTCATCCATGTAGCGGACCTCGAAGGCGGCGGCGCGGTCGCCGATCGCCCAGGCGGGGTGACGCGCCTTCAGCTTCGGCGTGACATATTGGACGAGGGCGTCGCCTTTGCGACCGGCCTTCCGGCCTTCCGCGACCAACCGCTGCACATCCAGCAGATAGGCGCGAAAATCCTTCACGTCGGCCAAATCGGCCACATCGCCGTGGCCGGGCACATAGGTCGTGTGCGCCGCATCGGGCATGGCGGCGAAGTCGGCATCGGTCGCCTGCCATTCCTTCACCGAGCCGTCGATGAGGTTGGGCGGAATCCTGCGCCACAGGAGATCGCCGGTGAACAGCACCTTCGCATCGGGGACGAAGATCGTGAGATCGCCGCCGGTATGGCCGAGCACGGTTCGGACCACGACTTTCCGATTGCCTAGCCAGACGGTGAGGTCTTTGTCCGTAGTCAGGTCCGGTAGTGGAAGGACGGCGATGCGCGCCTTCAGCTCGGGGGTGACCCGGTCGCCGAACAGATTGACGTTATCGGTCCGAACCCAGCCGCGCTCGTTCTTGTGCGCGATGATGATCGCGCCCGCGTCGCGCAGCGCCTGGTCGCCGCCGGTGTGGTCCATGTGATAGTGCGTGTTGACGAGGTAGCGGACCGGCTTGGGCGTCAGCCGGTGGATTTCGCTGACCAAGGCTTTCGCCGCATCATTGTTGAAGAAGGCATCGACGACCAGCACGCCATCGTCGCCAATGACGAAGCCGGCGTTCGATCCCGCCTGGTGCTCCGGCCCGTCGATCGCGGCGTAAACGCCCGGGCCGACCTGCTTCAGCACGAACGGAAGTGCCGGCGCTTGCGCGGCGGCTGCGACGCTGGTCACAAAAGCGAAACAGAGAAGAATCGAAGCCGTGAGGGTGCGGAGGATCATCCCCGCAGATTGTAACGGATCGCCAATGTTCGCAATGGCCGAATCGCCGGCGTTCGCGCGATGGCCGGACGTGAGTTCGCGCGGCGCGGATCTTTGGGGACGCCGCGTCGCGCGAAACACATTCCTATCAGGACCGCCGAAGCGGCCCGTCAACGTTTAGCCGCGTTCGCCGGAGTGGGTGGTCGACGGCGGAGCCATCGGCGGCGGAGGAGGCGGAGGAGGCGGCGGCATCGGGCATGGGGTGCCCGCGGCAACCGTCGTTCCATCCGGACAGACCGTCGGCGGCGGCGGAGGCGGCGGCGGAGGCGGCGGACAGGGCTGTCCGGCCTCGACCTGCGATCCGTCCGGACATGTCTGCATCTGGGGCGTTGTCGCACAAGCCGAAAGCACGGCCGTACCCACGATCAGAAGCGCAATCCGTCTCATATCTTTCTCTCCCTTTCGTCAATTCCGCGTCGCCAACGAAACCGTAACGGCAACGTTCCGTCACTAGAAGAAGATAGCCCGAGGGCAAGCTCCGGCGACGCTTGAATCAGGCGGTAAGTTTCAACGCCGCGATGGCCGCCACGATCGTCAGAATGAGCAGCACGCGTACCGTCCCCGCCGGCTCGTGGAACCACAAAATCCCGACGAGGACCGTCCCGACCGCGCCGATTCCTCCCCAGACGGCGTAGGCCGTGCCCATCGGAATGGAGCGTGACGCGACTTCGAGAAGCGCCATGCTGATCGCCACCGAGACCAAAAAAGCGAGAGTCCAGGGCAGATTGCGAAAGCCGTCGACGAACCGGAGCGAGGTGGTGAACCCGACTTCGAACAATCCGCCGACGAGCAGCCAAACCCAGGGCATCGACCATTCATCCTTTCACTGGACGCGCCAAAATCGCGCGATAGTCTGCGCGTCCATGGCGGAGCGGAGGGGTATCGGCAACAGGATCGCGCCGTGGCGGTTCCTGCTATTCATCGCCCTCCTGATCGCGGGCATTCCGATTGCAAGTCAGTGGCTCGACCGTTGGTCATTGGGCGCGATGGCCGCATTCGACGTCGCGGCGGCGATCTTCCTGTTGGTCTGCGCCCCGCTTCTGGGGACGAAGGAGGCGGCCGAAATCCGCGTCCATGCCGCGCGGAACGACGCCAACCGGCGGGTCCTTCTGTTCATCACAGGGATCGTCGTGGCGGTATTGCTGGTCGCGATCGCCGCCGAGGCGGTCGGCAAAAATCCGGAGCCGCTGACCAAGAGCCTGATCATTCTGACCCTCGCGCTCGCCTGGCTATTCAGCAACATGGTTTACGCGTTCCACTACGCGCACCTCGCATATGGCGAGGACCGCCGCGACAGCCTGGGCCTCGAATTCCCGGGAACCGACCGGCCCAATTACTGGGACTTCATCTATTTCGCCTTCACCTGCGGGATGGCGTTCGCGACATCCGACGTGCAGATCACCGATCAGCGGATGCGCAAGGTGGTGACGATCCACTGCCTCGCCGCCTTCGCCTTCAACATCGGCGTGTTGGCCTTCACCATCAACGTGCTGGGAAGCGGCGGCTAGGCCGTCGCCTCGATTTCCGGCGGGGCGGCGACCTTGCGCCGCGCGGCGATCAGGCAGCCGCCGACGATCAACACCGCGCCGCCAAGCGTCGTGAACGATACGGATTCGCGGAACACCAGCCAGCCGAGCGCCGACGCCCAGAGGAATGCACTATATTCCGTCACCGCGAGATAGCTCGCTTCGCCGCGCGCATAGGCCCAGGCGAACAGCAGCCCGCCGCTGGTCGAAAGGATCGAGGCAATGACGATCCAGCCCAGCTGACCGCTCGGCCATTCCGGGACGCCGACCAGCGGCAGCGCGGCGATCCACAGCAGCATGATGACGGCGCACTGGAAGAAATTGATCTCCAGAGGCCTCGCAGCTAGCGCCTGCCACCGCATCATCAGGATGTTCGCGGCATAGCAAACCGCCGACGCGAGAATTGCGGCGATCCCGAGCAGCACGTCGGCGCGGACCTCCGAGCGCGCCTGTCCGATGACGATGACGACCACGCCCGCGAAAGCGGCGAGCGCACCCAAGATCGAGCGGCCCGACAGGCGCTCACGAAGGAACAAGGGGGCGAGCAGCATGGCGATGAGTGGAGCGATGAAGGTGAGCGCGATCGCTTGCGCCAGCGGAACGCGGCCAATGCCCCAGAAGAAGAGCACCGCCATGATCGTAACGACCACGGCGCGGCTAACGTGGATCCAGATCGTCCTGCTGTTCGGCCAGCGTTTCCGCCGCGGCAGATAGAGAGCGGCGCTGATGATCAGGTTCGCCATTGCGCGCCAGATACTGACGGCGATGATTCCGATCGCGAGCACGAGATGCTTCATCACCGCGTCCATGATCGACAGGGCTGCGACCGCGCCGAGCGCGACGAGAAAGGCCTGGACGGGAATCTGCACGGCGCGGTTCACGCGCCGCCTCTAGCGGCTCAATCGGCGTCGTCGAGAGTGGCGACGGGCGTCGGCGGCGGATTCGAATCGATGAGCAATGGAGGCTGCGAGTTCGACGATGCGACGCCGTCAGCGAAGATGCCCGCCAAAGCAACGATGACGATCAGCACCAGCCTGGCCATCCGCCAAAGCTGCGCCCGATTGGTTGAAGAAAAGCTAAGCTATTCGGCAGCGTCGAGAGTCGGCTCTTGCACTGCCGCCCCGGCCTCGATTTCGGCCGCCTTGGCTTCGACCAGCTTCACGATATGGCCGATCATGTCGGCGTCCTTCACGTGGTGATCGGTGACGCCGGAGAGATAGACCATGTGCGTGCCGTTACCGCCGCCGGTGATCCCGATGTCGGTCTCGCGCGCTTCGCCGGGGCCGTTGACGACGCACCCGAGGACGCTCAGCGACATCGGCGTTTTGATGTGCTGAAGCCGCTCCTCCAGCGCCTGCACGGTGCGGATCACGTCGAAACCCTGTCGCGCGCAACTTGGGCAGGAGACAACGCGGACACCGCGGTTGCGGATTCCGAGCGCCTTCAAAATCTCGTAACCGACGCGGACCTCTTCCTCGGGCTCCGCGGAAAGCGACACACGAATCGTGTCGCCGATCCCGGCCCAAAGGAGATTGCCCATACCGATCGCGGATTTGACCGTTCCGCCGATGAGCCCGCCCGCTTCGGTGATCCCGAGATGCAGCGGACAATCGACCTCGCTCGCCAGCTGCATGTAGGCGGAAACGGCAAGAAACACGTCGCTGGCTTTGACCGCGACCTTATATTCGCGGAAGCCGTGGTCCTCGAGGATCCGGATATGGTCGAGCGCACTTTCGACCAGCGCCTCCGGGCACGGCTCGCCATATTTTTCGAGCAGGTCTTTTTCGAGGCTGCCCGCGTTGACCCCGATCCGAATCGCGCAGCCATTCGCGCGCGCCGCCGCGATGACCTCGCGCACCCGCTCTTCCGACCCGATGTTGCCGGGATTGATTCGGAGACATGCCGCGCCGGCGTCCGCCGCTTCCAGCGCGCGTTTGTAGTGGAAGTGGATGTCGGCGACGATCGGTACCTTCGCCTCGCGGACGATTTTCTTCAGCGCCGCTGTCGAGGCCGCCGTCGGGCAGGATACGCGGACGATGTCCGCGCCCGCTTCCTCGCAGCGGCGGATTTGGTCGATGGTCGCCGTTGCGTCCTCGGTCGGCGTGTTGGTCATGGTCTGGACGCTGATCGGCGCGTCTCCGCCGACGGGAACGGAGCCGACCATGATCCGCCGCGACTTGCGCCGCTCTATATCTCGCCAGGGACGGATGGACATGGGCCGCCATATAGGCGGTCGCAGCCCCAGCGGCAAAGCGCGCACGAACGACGCGAACGAAACGTCGCCACTCGTATCGCATTGTGTTAACGGATTTAACGGGACTCGCTGGGGGCGGCCGATGGCCAAGCTTGCCCGATTGCCGAGATTTGACCGGACGCCGGGGCGAGAGCCAGCCGCGCGCCGCGCCCCCCGATTGCGCACCCGCTACTACGCGTTCCTCAGTTACAGCCACAAAGACAAGCAGATCGCCGACTGGCTGCACCGCGAACTCGAGCGCTTCCGGGTACCAAAAGCGCTCAGGGGCAAGCTGACCGCCAATGGCGTGGCCCCCAAGCGGCTCACTCCGATTTTCCGCGACCAGCACGACCTCGCCGCCGGCGACGACCTCGCCGAAGGGATCGAGGCGGCGCTCGCCGCGTCGCAATTCCTCCTCGTCCTGTGCTCGCCGACGGCGGCGAAATCGCGCTGGACGAACCTCGAGATCGAATCCTTCAAACGCACCCGGCCCGAAGGCTGCGTGCTCGCCGCCGTGGTCGCGGGCGAGCCGTTCGCGAGCGATATGCCGGGACGCGAGGAGGAGGAATGTTTCCCGCCTGCGCTCCGCTTCAAATACGACCGGCGGGGACGGCAAACCAATAAGCGCGCGGAGCCGCTCGCGGCCGATTTCCGCGAGGCGGGCGAAGGAAAGCGACTCGCCTTCCTGAAGCTCGTCGCCGGAATGCTGGGGGTGGGGCTCGACGAACTGGTCCAGCGCGAAACCACGCGGCGACAGCGGCGGCTGGGGCTGCTCGCGGCGGCCTCGCTCGGCGGAATGGCGGTGACAAGCACGCTAGCGGTCACCGCGATCCAGGCCCGCGACGCCGCCCGCGACCAACGGCGCGAGGCGGAGGGACTGGTCGAGTTCATGCTTGGCGATTTGCGGGCCAAGCTGGAGCCGATCGGCAGGCTCGACGCACTCGACGGCGTCGGCTCGCGCGTGCTCGCTTATTACAGCAAGCAGAACGCAAAGGAGCTGACCGACGCCGCGCTGGTCCAGCGGTCAAAGGCGCTGAATCTCATGGCCGAGGTTGCCTACATGCGCGGCAACCTCGTTGAATCGGAGGGCCTCTACCGGCAGGCGATGGCCGGGGCCGCAGAAGCGGTACGACGATCGCCCAATGACCCGAACCGGATTTTCGATCTCGCGCAGAACGTCTTCTGGCTGGGCGAGCTCGCCCGCTTCCAGGGGCATACCGATCAGGCGTTTGCCAATTATAGCGAATACAAGCGCCTGGCGGACCAGCTCGTCGCGATCGATCCCGACAACCTAAAATGGAAAATGGAAAGCCTCTACGGCCGCGAGGACGTCGGCATCGCTCTCTATAACAAGCGTCGCTTTGCCGAAGCCGCTAGCGAATTCGCGAGCGTGGTTGGCCCGATGGAGCGACTTACCTCAATCGATCCTCAGAACGAGACCTACCAGATCGAGCTCTCCAAGGTTTTCGCATGGCTTGCGGATGCTCAGCGCTCGATCGGAAACCTCGATGGCGCAATCGACGCGCGCCGCAAGCAGATTGCACTACTCAACGGCGCGGTCGAGCGCGGAGCAACGGACGTCGACTTTCGGCGACAGCTGATTCCCGCACATCAGGGGCTCGGCATATTACTGGCCTCGCGCGGCGACATTGAAGGCGGCATAGCTCAATTGCGCGCGGCAGTCAGTGAGGCACGCCAACTGATCCCGGTCGAGCCGGAGAACCGATTGTGGAAAAGCCTTGCGGCCGGCGCAGAGCTCGAGCTTGCAAGAACGCTTCTGTCTATAGGGCGCCATGATCGGGCAGCGCAGCAAACGCAAAGCGGCTGTGCGCTCGTAGCCGCTATTCGAGGCCGTAACCCGGCTGGCTCCAAGCTGACGGCGTGCCTCACGATGCAATCCCGATTGGCGCTGCTGTCTGGCTCGACTGCGCAAGCATTGGCGTTCGCCCGACAGGCGCTGGCCTCCGCTCAGTCCGAGCGGGGCGAGGATCCGGTTTCGAATAGTTTCACAGTCGCGGCAGCGTACCGGCTGGTGGGCGACGTGTACCAGCGCATGGGCGACGCCAAGGCGGCGAACGATGCCTGGTCCAAAGCTTTGGCTTCGCTTCCTCGCGGGGTGGCGGAAAAACCACCTGAAATGGAACAGCGCGCGATCATATTGACACGGCTGGGTCGCGCCGCCGAGGCGAAGCAGCTTGTCTCACGGTTGGATGCAATCGGCTATCGGCGTCTGACCTGAGAAGCGCATTCTGAGAGGGGGCTATGCGAATGAGAGAAAAGAGTGCGTGAATGTTCAATTTAATTGACACTTTGTATGCCTGCAAAGGAGAAATGAAATGGGCGATGTCACCACGAAAGAACGCGACCACGCCGATCTAAGGGAAAAGAATATGCCACAGGGTCAACGAGGCGGTTCAGGAAGTCCATGGGATGTTGAAGTAGACGTCTATCTTGAGTCGGTCGGTCCGCCCGCCACCTATCGAATCGAGTCCTACTTGCAGCCGCAAGGTAATGGGGACTTGGTTTTCGAAAACCACGGACGGCCGGGATTCAACGTCAGATTTTGCCTGCATGACGAAACGGGCGGAGACTACAAGTTCCCAAGCCCGCCGAACCTGCGACAGGCAATCTGGTCGCAGCGCGGCACGGCTTGCCCGACCTCCGGCGTCTGGGACGTGTTTGATGCCAAGCAGGTCAAGGACCAAGGCATGACGCTGGTCGCCTACAACGCCAATCCGTCGCCGGCCCAGGGCATCTTCCAATATACGTTGAACGTGACCAACGATAATGGGTCGACCTATCTTGCGATCGACCCGGGTGGAAATAACATGAACGGGAACCAGTTCCAGTAAGTCCGTGGCCTGGTCATGAACGGCGCTTTAGGCCGAGCCGGTGAACGCGCCCGCTTCCGCGATTGTCCCCTTGGAGAGTCGCGAAGCGGTCGCGCCGGGCCCGCCGCGCGTGCCGTTTGTTTTGTCGGTGGGGATCACCGGCCATCGGATGGACGTGCTCCCCGACGCGAGCGTGGATGCGCTTCGCCAGCGAATCCGCGATACGCTGAAGATGGTCGAGGCTGCGGGCAGCGCGCTGTTCGAGCGCGAGCGCGAGCGTTTCGCCACCGCCCCGCCGTGCATGCGCCTCGTGTCCCCAATCGCCGACGGGGCCGACCAGATCGCGGCGGACATGGCGCTGGAGCTCGGCTGGGAGCTGCAGGTCGTCATGCCGTTCGCTCGTGATTACTATCGGACGACTCTCGGCAACGAGCCCGCACAGAAACGGTTCGATGAGTTGCTCAATCATGCCTCCCGCATTCTGGAGCTCCCGGGCAGCCCGGACCGTGAACCGGAGAGCTACGCCATGGCCGGCCGCGCGACGGTCGCCCACTCGGACCTTCTCGTCGCGCTGTGGGACGGACTGAAGGCGCGCGGCCGCGGGGGGACCGGCGAAGTGGTCGAGCTCGCGATCGCGCGCGGCACACCCATCGCGCACATTCCTCCGGAGCCGGAGCGGCCGGCAAGGCTCCTGTGGGCCGCGTTCGATCCGGTGGTCGATACGATGGGCGACGATCCGATGGCCGAGCGGCCGCTCGATCCGGTGCACGTCGACCAGATGCTGTCGGCAATCCTGACTCCGCCTCCGGACCCATCGGAACAGCAGTTTCTCGCGCGCTTCTTTGCCGAGCGGCTACCGCGCTTTCGGCCGCGCATCGAATATTCCTTGCTTCTGGCCGTCGCGGGCGTTCGCCGGATCAGGGCCCGCGATTTCACCGAAAAGCATGGGGCCAGGATGGTCCGCGAGGAGTGGCGCCAATTCCGCGAGCAATGCGTCGACGCGCAACGCATCGCGGCGCCAATGGAGATATTGGAAGAGGCGTATAGCTGGACCGACCGGCTCGCGACCAATCTCGCGCAAACCTATCGCAGCGGGCACGTCTTCGGATTCGTGCTCGGCGGCCTTGCGGTGTGCATGGGACTGAGCGCGTTCATGCTCCCGCATTTGAAGCTTCAGGAAGCGGTGCTCGAGATGGTGATCACCATCGCGATCATCCTCAATGCGGTGGTGGGCACGAAGAAGGAATGGCACCGGCGCTGGCTCGACTATCGCCAGCTCGCCGAACGGCTGCGGCCGATGCGGAGCCTGAAGCTGCTCGGGATTGCCGCGCCCGACCCGCCGGGAACTGAGACGAACCCCGTGCCCAAGCGCTGGATCGAGTGGTATGCAAGCGGCATCTGGCGGGCGATGGGATGCCCGTCGGGGACGATCGACCGCCCGCGTGCGATTTGCCTCGCCGGAGCCGTCGCCGATCACGAGATCGCGCCGCAGGTCGCCTATCACGAGCATCACGCCGAACAGATCGAGAAGCTCGACCACCGGCTCGAGCTGATCGGCATGATGCTGTTCGTCGCGACCCTGGTCGTCTCAATCGCAACCATCCTCGGCTACGCAGCCGATGCCGCGATCGTGAACGATTATGGAAATTGGTTCACACTCGTGTCGGCAGGCTTCCCGGCGCTCGGCACGGCGGTGTTCGGGATCCGGTTCCAGGGCGATTTTGGGGGCGATGCGCTGCGCTCGCTGGCGACCGCCGACACGCTTCGCCAGATCGATCAGGAATTGAGGAAGGACGCGAGCCTGACCCGCGCCGCCGACCTTACCGAACAGGCCGCGCGATACATGCTCTCCGATCTCGACGAGTGGCGGCTGGTCAACCAACAGCGCGACCTGTCGGTCGGCTGATCAGCGCTTCACGACGATCGATCGTCGTCTCCCCAACGCCAGCGCCAGCCGCCCTTCGTCGTTCGAGCGGCGATCAGAAGGAATCCGGCCGTGAGCATCACGAGGACGCTCGCGGCACCGATCCAGGAATAAAGGGTGAGTAGCGAACCGAGCGCCGCCAGCGCGACGAATCCAAGGGTGATCGCCCATCCCTGCCAGCTGATCGGAAGTCCCGCCCCGTATCCGAAACGCTTGGGCGCGAACCATTCGGGCCGGTCACTCATCCTTCTTCCCCTTCGGCGGACGGCCGCGCTTGCGCGGGCTCGGCGCCTTGAGCTTGATCCCCCGCTCCGCGAGCGCCTCCCGGAGCAGGCATTCGACCTGGGCATTGACGCTCCGAAGCTCGGCGGCGGCGCTGCGCTCGACCGCCGCCCACAAAGCGGGATCGACCCTCAACGGGTAAGCCTTGCGTTCGCCGCCAGGCACCACGTCCGCCTATTGGTAGAGCGTGCCGGTGTTGACGACGGGCTGCGTGTCCCGCTCGCCGCAGAGCACGACCATCAGGTTCGAGACCATCGCCGCCCGCCGCTCGTCATCGAGCTCGACGACGTTCTTTTCCGACAAGGCCTCGAGTGCCATTTCGACCATTCCGACCGCACCCTCGACCAAGGTTCTGCGTGCCGCGACAACCGCCTGCGCCTGCTGCCGGCGGAGCATCGCCCCGGCGATCTCGGTTGCATAAGCCAAATAGGTGAAGGCGCTTTCGTCGACGGTGATCCCGGCGACCGCTAGCCTCTCCTGCAATTCCTTGCGAAGCTCGACGCCCACCTCGTCGTGGTTGCCGCGCAGCGTTACTTCCTTGTGCGCGAAATCGTCATAGGGGTAACGCGAGCCGATCGTCCGGATCGCGGCCTCCACCTGCACCCGGACGAATTGCTTGTAATCGTCGACGTCGAACAAAGCCTGGGCCGTATCGACCACGCGCCACATGATCTGCGCGGCGATGTCGATCGGGTTGCCGCGAAGGTCGTTCACCTTGATCTTTTCCGAGATGAAGTTGTTGGCGCGGACCGAGAGCTTCTTCTTGCCCATCCACGGCCAGGTCCAGCGAAGGCCGCTCGTCCGGTCGGTGCCGCGATAATCGCCGAACAAGGTGATCGCCGCCGCCTGGTTGGGCTGGAGCATGTAGAAGCCAGGCAAGACGAGAATGAAGATGATCGTCGCAACGACGATTGTCACTACCCCGGCGACGTGCGCCGTGCCGGTGACCAGACGAATGCCGTAAGCGTCGGCGATAATCGCCAGCAAGAGCACGACGAGCATTCCATAGCCGCTCATGGTCGAAGCGCGCCGTTCGCTGGTCGCTGTGAGTGCAATGACTTTGTCGATCGCCATTCTTGCCTCCATAAATATGATATCAAAATAATATGAGAATCTTTACTCGTCAACTGGCGCGCTCGCGGGGGGCTCGCTATGGGCCGCTCCTATGGGCGAAGGACGATGGCGTTTGGTGGTCCACGGTGGCGCCGGCTCGATGCGGCCCGGCCGGCTGGATCCGGAGCAGGAGAAATGCGCGCGAGCCGGGCTCGAACGGGCGCTCGCCGAAGCGGGCGCGATGCTCGAACGGCGCGAAAGCGCGCTCGACGCGGTCGAAGCCGCCGTGCGCGCTCTCGAAGAGGATGAATGCTTCAATGCGGGTCGCGGCAGCGTGCTCACCGCCAATGGAAGCATCGAGCTCGACGCCGCGATCATGGACGGACGCACGCGCGCGGCTGGCGCGGTCGCCGGACTGCGGACCACGCGCGCGCCGGTCAGCCTCGCCCGGCTGCTGCTCGAGCGCGGACCCCACGTCTTTTTGTCAGGGAAAGACGCCGACGAATTCGCCCGCGAATCCGGCCTGGAGCAAGTCGCCAACAGCTGGTTCGAAATTCCCGAGCGTCGCCGCCAACTCCACGAGCTATTGGGCGAGGGCGGGTTCGATGACGAAATCAAATATGGCACGGTCGGCGCGGTCGCGGTCGACGTGGACGGTCGTGTCGCCGCCGCGACTTCAACCGGAGGGCTCACGGCCAAGCGCTGGGGCCGGGTGGGCGATTCGCCACTGATCGGCGCGGGCACCTATGCCGACGACCAGTCCGCGGCCGTTTCCGCGACGGGGTCGGGCGAATATTTCATTCGCGCCGTCGCCGCGCACCAGCTCGCCGAGCGTATCAGACTCGGCGGCCAGTCGCTCCAGGGCGCGCTCGACGCGGTTCTCGCTGACATCGCCTCGCTGGGCGGCAAGGGCGGGCTGATCGCCGTGGCGCCGGATGGCGAAGCGGCGTGGGGCTTCACGACTCCGGCCATGTATCGCGGCATGGCCGATGCGACCGGGCGGACGGTGGCGATCTACGCCGACGACGAGCGGTAGGGCAGGTCGCGCCGAAGCCACTCGACCTCGCTCGCGATGGCTGCGCGCTCGGTTTTGAGGAAGTCGTCAACGGCAGCGCGGAAGCCGTGGTTCGGGATGAAATGCGCGGACTTCGTGATGACCGGCTCATAGCCGCGCGCGATCTTGTGCTCTCCCTGCGCGCCAGCCTGCACGGAACCGAGGCCGTGGTCGATCGCCCATTCGATCGCCCGATAATAACAAAGCTCGAAATGAAGGAATGGCACCTCCTCGGTGCAACCCCAGTATCGGCCGTAGAGCGCGCCCGGCCCGATGAAATTGAGCGCGCCGGCGATCGGTTGCGAATCGCGGCAGGCGAGGAACAGCAGCAGCCGATCGCCCAGCCGCTCGCACGCAAGATCGAAGAACTCACGCGTAAGATAAGGATGGCCCCATTTGCGCGAGCCGGTATCCTGATAGAAGGCCCACATCGCATCCCATTCCGCGGCACTAATTTCTCCACCGCGAAGGGTCCGCAACTCTAAGCCCTCCAGAGCGGCTGCCCGCTCCTTGCGGATCGTCTTGCGTTTGCGGCTCGACAGCGCGGCGAGAAAATCCTCGAAGCTCGAATAGCCGCGGTTGAACCAATGATATTGGATGCCGTGGCGGATCAGCCAGCTTCGGCGCGAGCATTCCTCCGCGCCCGGCTCGTCGATGAAGCTGACATGCGCCGACGACATGTCGTTCTGGACGGTGACGGCTTCGATTGCCGCGAGCAGCTGCTGCGGGCGCGAGCCGAGCAATCGTGGACCCGGCGCCGGCGTGAACGGCACGGCGACCTGCAGCTTGGGATAATATTCGCCGCCCGCGCGCTCCCACGCATCTGCCCAGCCGTGGTCGAACACATATTCGCCCTGGCTGTGGGATTTGAGATAGGCGGGCGCGGCGGCGATCAGGTGCGAAGCGTCATCCTCGACCAGGATCGGCGCGGGAGTCCAGCCGGTCCCCGGCCCGACGCTGCTCGAATCCTCGAGCGCGGAGAGGAAAGCATGGCCGACAAACGGATCGTCGCCCGCCAACCTGTCCCAGGCACTGGCGTTGAGGCCCGAAACGCCCGAGGCGATCTTGGCGATGATTCCGGTTTCGCGGTCGGCCATCGTGCCGACTTGGGTAGCCGTGCCCGGATGAACTAGGGCTTCACGGCGACGATCGCATCGATCTCGACCGCCACTCCGAGCGGGAGCACGGGCACGCCGACCGCGCTCCGCGCATGGCGCCCCGCCTCACCGAACACTTCCTGCATCAGGACCGAGGCGCCGTTCGCGACCTTGGGCTGATCGGTAAACGAGGGCGCGCTGTTGACGAACGCGCCGAGCTTCACGATTCGCTCTACCCGGTCGAGGGAGCCGAGCGCGGCTCTCATCTGCGCGATCAGCATGATCCCGCACCGTCGCGCGGCTTCGGTGCCGCGCTCCAGATTCATGTCCTCGCCGAGCCGTCCGAGGATGAGATTGCCATCCTCCGCGACGCTGATCTGGCCGGAGATGTGGAGAAGCCCGCCGGCTTCGACCGCGGGCACGTAGGCGGCGACGGGCGCCGCGGGCTGCGGCAGCGTGATACCGAGTTCGGTCAGGCGATTGTCGATGCTCATAAGCCTGCCCCAAGCACTCGATCGCGGATGAATCAACCCTCGCGGTCGATCGCGAACCCGGCGAAGCTCTGGCTGACCGGCATCAGCTCGATCGTGTTGATGTTGAGATGCGGCGGCAAGTTGGCCAGCCACCAGAATAGTTCGGCGAGGTCCTGCGCCGTCATCGGGTCCATGCCGGCGTAGAGCTTTTGCGACGCCTCCACATTGCCGTCAGTGCGGACGATCGTGAACTCGGTCTCCGCCATGCCGGGCTCGACCGAGGTGACCCGCACGCCCGTCCCGGCAAGGTCCGAACGGAGATCGAGCGAGAATTGGCGGACGAACGCCTTGGTGCCGCCGTACACCGCGCCCCCCTTGTAGGGGTAGGTCGCGGCGACCGAGGACAGATTGATGATCTGGCCCTTTCGCTGGATCAGCTTTGGCAGCAACGCCCTGGTCAGCGCGACGAGGCCGGTGACATTGGTCTCGATGACCGTCTCGACTCGGTCCCAATCGGTTTCGTGCAACGGATCGGTGGGCGGCGCCAGACCGGCATTGTTGAGCAGCAAGTCGATGTCGCCCCATGGCGATTCGAGCCGGCCGAGCGTCTCGACCGCTTCAACATCGCGCATGTCGATTTCGAGCGGCAGGAAGGCGTCGCCGAGCTCCTCCTGGAGCTTCCTCAGCCTCTCGCCCCGACGTCCAGTGCCGATCGCGTTCCAGCCGCCATGCACGAATCTTCGCGCCGCCGCTTCGCCAAACCCGGCCGTCGCGCCGGTGATCAGAATCGTTTTCATTGTTCCCCTTCACCTTCGATCTCGTGCCGTGCCTGTACGAGTTGTTCCGGCGCAACGCCAAGCTTCGCCGAAACGTCCAGCAGGTCGGGTTCATGCGCCTCGAGGAAGCGGATAAGCCCGGCGAGCAGGCCCGGCTCGCCCGCTCGGCGGCGGAGCTCGTCCGTCCCGATTCCGGTCAGGTCGAGGAACCGCTGCGCCCGCCGGCCCTCTCCAAGCGTTGCGGTGAGCGCGGCGAGCGCCAGAGCGTGCGGATCGTTGTGACTTTCATTTGCCACGGCTTAGAATGATGCTCGAAAGGCCAGAAGGAACGACATTGGCGAAGATCTTGATCGTCGAGGACAATGCGCTGAACATCAAGTTGTTCTGCGACCTGCTCGCCGCGCACGGGCACGAACCCGAAGCGGTGACCGATAGCCGCAACGCGCTCGAATCGGCGCGGAGCTTCATGCCCAACCTCGTCATCACCGACATTCAGCTGCCGCATGTCAGCGGGCTCGAACTCATCCGGATGATTCGCGACGACGACAAGCTCGCCGACGTGCCGATCATGGCCGTGACCGCTTATTCGGCGCAGGGCGACGAGGAGCGGATCCGGGCCGCGGGCGCGCAGGCCTATGTGTCGAAGCCGATTTCGGTGGCGAAATTCGCGCAGACGGTGGACGATCTGCTCGCGGGAAAGCATCAGGCGGTAGTGCAGGAAGGGTGAAGCCCAAAGCTGTCATGCTGAACTTGGTTCAGCATCCATTTTTGGTACCGCGGTGAGGTTCGGAGATGGATCCTGACCTTCGTCAGGATGACGCTCGGCGCTCACGCGCCTCGCGTCACTTGATCTTGGCTTCTTTGAACTCGACGTGCTTGCGCGCTTTCGGGTCGTACTTCTTGAAGCTCAGCTTCTCGGTCTGGGTGCGCGGATTCTTCTTCGTCACATAGAAGAAGCCCGTGTCGGCGCTGCTGACGAGCTTGATCTTGACGGTTGCCGGCTTGGCCATCGGACAGTCCCAAATATCAGAAAAAAGAAAAGCGGCTTTCCGCCGCTCCACCTGTGGCGCCAATGACGCAGGCCTTCGGAATTGTCAACCGACGCGTCGGGCGAAGTCCATTTGTAACGGGGACTTAACCAATCTCGGCGAACCTCCGTTTAACAGGAGGCGTTCCCATGGCGACGGACCCGCTCATGAATGTGCGGCATCAGGTGGCCTCGCGCATTGCCGAAATCCGCGACGCCGGCCCTCGTCTTTCGCCGCTCGACCTTTACACGAAAATGGACGCGATCCGGCAGCTCGCCGTCGAGAATGGTCTTGCCGCGCTGGAAGCACTCGCCCGCTGTTCGACACAGCTCGCGCTTCTTCCCGGCCATCGAGTCACGGTCCAGTCCTGCATCGATCATTTCGATGTCGCGCTCGACAGCCGCTCCGAAGGCGATTGCGCAACCATTCTCGCTGCTCTCGCCGTCCGCCTGCATTGACCTGAGCAACCGAGGCGAAGCAGGGTTCGTTGCGGACCCATGCGCGCCTTCTCGCAGCTGCTCGACGATCTCGTCTACACGCGTTCGCGCAACACCAAGCTCAAGCTGATTGGCGACTATCTGAAGGAAACGCCGGACCCGGATCGCGGATTCGGCCTAGCGGCGCTGACCGGCATGCTCGACATTCCGGCAGTCAAAGGCGCCGCCGTGCGCGCGATCGCGGAAGAACGTGTCGACCCGGTGCTGCTGTACATGAGCCGCGACTATGTCGGGGACATGGCCGAGACGGTCGCCCTGCTGTGGCCGACATCGGTCGACGGAGTGCCGGAGGTGGACGATGCCACAATCCGGATTTCCGATGCGGTCGAGCGGCTGCGCTTGGCCTCTCGTATAGAGGCGCCGCGCGTGCTCGCCTCGATGCTCGACCATCTCGACGCATCCGGCCGCTTCGCGCTGCTGAAGCTGGCCACGGGAGGGCTTCGCGTGGGCGTCAGCGCGCGCCTCGCGAAACAGGCGCTGGCGGACGCGTTCGGGATCGAGGTCGAAGCGGTCGAGGAAGTGTGGCACGGGCTTCGTCCGCCGTACATCGAACTGTTCGACTGGGCCGAGGGACGCGGCGCGCAACCGACCGTCGCGAACGTGCCGGTGTTCCGCCCGTTCATGCTCGCTCACCCGCTCGACGATCTCAAAGTCTCGCTCGATGATTTCGCGGCCGAGTGGAAATGGGATGGAATCCGCGTCCAGCTCGTCCATGCCGCGGGACAAACACGGATCTACAGCCGGACCGGCGACGACATTTCGCAAAGCTTCCCGGATGTGGCCGAGGCGTTCCGGACCCCGGGAGTTCTGGACGGCGAGCTCCTGGTGCGCGGCGAGGACCAGGGTGTCGGCGACGTTCACGGCGGCTCGGCGGCGAGCTTTAACGCGCTTCAGCAGCGCCTCGGCCGCAAGACCGTCAGCCAGAAGATGCTTTCGACACATCCGGCCTTCGTCCGGCTCTACGACATATTGTTCGACCGCGACGAGGATTTGCGCGAGCTGCCTTGGGACGGGCGGCGCCCCAGACTCGAATCATTCGCGACACAGCTCGATCCCGAGCGTTTCGACATCTCGCAGCTGATCGCTTCGGCAAGCTTCGAGGAGCTCGAGGACCTGCGCCTGAACGCCCGCGACGTCGCGATCGAGGGCATCATGCTGAAGCGCCGCGACAGCCCTTATGTCGCCGGGCGCAAGGCAGGTCTCTGGTACAAGTGGAAGCGCGATCCGCTGACCGCCGATTGCGTGCTCATGTATGCCCAGCGCGGGTCGGGGAAGCGGTCGAGCTATTACAGCGATTATACCTTCGGCTGCTGGACCGAAGAGGCCGAGCTGCTGCCGGTCGGCAAAGCCTATTTCGGGTTCACCGACGAGGAGCTGAAATGGCTCGACCGGTGGATCCGTGCCCACACGGTCCAGCGCTTCGGTCCGGTTCGAGAGGTGGAGAAGAGCCTGGTGCTCGAAGTCGCGTTCGATTCGATCCACAAGAGCAATCGGCACAAGTCAGGCCTCGCCATGCGTTTCCCGCGAGTCAGCCGCATAAGGATCGACAAACCGGCGGCTGAGGCCGACCGACTGGCGACGCTCGCGGCCATGGTCACTTGAAGCGCGCGCCAAACGCGCGCTAAGCCGGAGGCTCTTCCGGGGGAGAGGGGACCTCATGATCAAGCATTTGCTCGCCGGCGCCGCTGCGCTGGCCATGGCGACCGCCGCGCAGGCAGCCACTTACGCCATTCAGGCCGGTCACCTGATCGTCGACGCCGCGCAGGCGGCGCGCGGCAATTCGACGGTCATCGTCGAGAACGGACGGATCAGCCGCATCGACAACGGCTTCACCGCACCTGCCGGCGCGATCATCGTCGACGAGCGGGACAAGACGGTGATGCCGGGCATGACCGACGTGCACGTCCATCTCACCGGCACCTCCGGCACGCCCTGGTACATGGGCTTCACCCAGAAATATTCGGCGCCTTACTCCGCCACTGTTGGCCTCACGCATGCGCTCGAAATGGCGCAGGGCGGCTTCACCACCGTGCGCGATCTCGGCGGTGACACGTCGGCCGTCATCGCGGTTCGCGACGCCGTCGCCGAGGGGCGATTCCCCGGCCCCAGGATCAAGGTCGCAGGCGAGCCGCTATCAATCATCGGCGGCCATGCCGACGAGGCGACGGGCCTTCCACCCGAGCTCGCCGAAGCGGTCAACCTCGCCCACCTCAATCCCTCGGTCTGCACCGGCGCCGAGGAATGCCAGAAGGTCGTCCGCCAACTTGCCGCCGCTGGCGTCGACTGGATCAAGATCATGGCGACCGGCGGCGTGCTCGACCCGGGCACGCGCGGGCTCGAGCAGCATTTCACGGACGAGGAGATGAAGGCGATCTGCGACATGGCCCATTTCATGGGGCTGAAAGTCGCGGCCCATGCGCACGGCGCGAAGGGAATCGACGCGGCGGTACGCGCCGGAGTCGATTCGATCGAGCACGGCACCTTCATCGACGAGCAGGGCATCAAGGACATGAAGGCGCGCGGGACTTATTATGTCGCGACCCTCATGGCTTTCAGCGGCGTCGAGAAGGCACTCGGCAAGGGCATCATGACTCCGGCTAGCGAGACCAAGACCCGCCAGACGCTCGGCGTCTGGGGCAAGGGGCTCAATCTCGCCTACCGCAACGGCGTCCACATCGCCCTCGGGACCGACAGCGCGGTCGCTCCACATACCGAGGCGAACAAGGAGCTGGCGTTGATGGTCACCAAGGGCGGGATGAGCCCGCGCGACGCGCTGATCGCCGCGACGAAGGGTGGCCCTGACCTCATGAACCTGTCGAACGAAACCGGCACGCTCGATCCCGGCAAGTCCGCGGATCTGATTGCAGTCGACGGAGACCCGCTGACCGATCCGACCGCCGTTCAGCGAGTCGCCTACGTCATGGTCGAGGGCAATCCCATTCCGATGAAAGGACAATGATGCGTTCCAGCCTGCTTGCCATCGCGCTTCTCCTCTCCTCGGCCGCTTATGCCGCGGACGAGCAACCCGCCGGCGATGTCCCGACCAAGGAAGCCAAGGCCGAGGCGCCGAAGCCCGACAAGGACGTCGTCAAAGCCAGCGCCGAGGAAGACGCCCAGCCGGTTCGCCGTTCGATCCCGTTCCATGGGAAGACCCTGTCGTACATGGTCACTCCGGGGCACCTCACGATCCACAACGACAAGGGCGAACCGACGGCGAGCATGTTCTATGTCGCCTACACGATCCCGAGTTCCCATCCGCGCCCGGTGACCTTCCTGTTCAACGGCGGCCCGGGCTCCTCGACCATGTGGCTGCACATGGGGTCGTTCGGCCCGATGAAGGTCGACGCGTCCGTCCCCGAGACCATTCCGGGACCGCCGTTCCGCTACGGCCCCAACCCCGATACGTTGCTCGATATTAGCGACCTCGTGTTCATCGACGCGCCGACGACCGGCCTGTCGCGCGAGATCGGGAAGGCCGAGCCCAAGGATTTCTTCGGAGTCGACAAGGATCTCGATGCGTTCACCCGCACGATCCAGCGCTACCTCACCAAATACCAGCGCTGGAACAGCCCGAAGTTCATCATCGGCGAAAGCTATGGGACGACCCGGGCCGCCGGCCTCTCCGACTCGTTGCTCAACGAAGGCGTGCAATTGAATGGCATCGCATTCGTCTCGACGGTCTTCAACTTCGCGGATTTCCAGGGCGACCAGTCGCTGGTGAATTTCCTTCCGACCTATGCGGCGGATGCCTGGTACCACGGCAAGATCCCGAACAAGCCGCCGCTCGAGGCCTTCCTCGACCAAGCGCGCGAGTTCGCGAGCGGTCCGTACGCCCTGGCGCTTCAGAAGGGCAACAGGATCTCCGCCGAGGAGAAACAGTCTATCGCGCAGCAGATGGCACAGCTGACAGGATTGTCCGCGGACTACATCCTGCGGTCCGATCTACGGGTTCAGCCCGAGCGTTTCCGGCGCGAGCTGCTGCGCGACCGGCACCAGATCATCGGGCGAATCGATTCGCGCTATGTCGGGACGGAACCCGACAACGTCGGCGCCGATGCCGATTACGATCCGCAGGGCAGCCAGATCACCGGCGGCTTCGTCGCCGCGCTCAACGATTATTTGTTCCGCGACCTCGGCTACAAGACGCCGCTCGTCTACCGGCCGAACAATTATGCGGAGGTCTTCGGCGGCGGCGGACCGGATGGTTGGAACTTCCAGCACAAGGCGCCGGACGGGCGGCAGCAGATCGCTGACACCAGCGCCGATCTCGCCGACGCGATGCGCCAGAACCCGCGCATGAAGATCCTGTCGGTGAACGGCTATTACGATCTGGCGACTCCGTTCCACGGTGCCGAATATGAATTCCAGCACATGGCGCTTCAGCCGCAGCTCCAGGCGAACATCCGCTACACTTATTATTCGGCGGGACACATGATGTATATCGACCCGCCCTCGGCGCAGAAGCTCAAGGCCGACCTTGCGGCCTTCTACGCGAGCGCCATGTAGCACGGGAAAAGGGCCGGAGGATTGCTCCCCCGGCCCTTCCGCCCCCTTTGGAACTGTCTCTTAGCTCGCCGGCTGAAGGTTCACCGCGGCATATTTGCCGCGGCGGTCCACTTCGAGCTCGAACTCGAGCCGGTCGCCCTCGTTCAAGGTCGGAATGCCCGCGCGTTCGACCGCCGAGATGTGCACGAATGCATCCGGCTGCCCGTCGTCGCGCTGGATGAAGCCGAAGCCTTTCATCGCGTTGAAGAACTTGACCGTGCCGCTGGCCTTCTCGCCGGTCAGCTGCCGCTGCGGGCCGCGCTCCGCGCGCTCGACCGCCATCGGCTCGCCCTCGATCCGGAGGTTCGTCGCCGAGATACGTCCGCCGCGATCGACGAGCGTGAACTCAAGCGGCTGACCGTCCGCCAGATCCGTCAGTCCCGCCTGTTCGACGGCGGAAATGTGGACGAAGACGTCTTCGCCGCCGTCATCGCGAACGATGAATCCGAAACCCTTCTGCGGGTTGAAGAATTTGACGACACCTTTGCCTTCGCCGACGACCTGGGGTGGCATTCCGCCGCCGCCGCCGCGGAAACCGCCGCCGCCGCCGCCGCGGAAACCGCCGCCGCCATAGCCGCCACCGCCGCCACGATCGCCGAAGCCGCCGCGGTCGCCGAATCCGCCGCCGCCGCCACTTCGATCACCATAGCCGCCGCCCCGGCCGCCAAAGCCGCCGCGGTCCTGATGGCCGCCCTGGTCGCTGAATCCGCTGTCGCCGAAGAAATTGTCGCGCTTGTCGCGGCCGCGTCCGCCGCGATCCCCCTTGCGCCCTTTATCGAAACCCATGCACCGTCCGAAGTAAGCCCGCCTAACCCAGAAAACCAACGCGCTCGGGCCAAATGGCGCAACCGGTCATGGCGCGAATCAACTCACGCACCGTTCAGCCCCTTACAGGAAAAATAATGACTGCTCTAGTGACTCAAATGGGTCCGGGCTGGCAAGTCGGGCATAAGGCGGACTAAAGCGCTTTGACGCTTTGCCGATGGAGTTTGAATGGCCGTTTATCTGCATGAGGAAGACCTGCCCGCCGAGGTGAAATTCGCGGATGGGCCGATCGCCGTCGACACCGAGGCCATGGGACTCCACCCCGGCCGCGATCGCTTGTGCGTCGTCCAGCTTTCCGACGGCAAGGGCGACGAACACCTCGTGCGGTTCAAGGCCGAGAGCGACTATGCCGCGACCAATCTGAAGGCCCTCCTGTCCGACCCGGAGCGGCTCAAGCTCTATCATTTCGCACGATTCGATGTCGGGATCATGCAGGCCTATCTCGGGATTTCGGCCGGACCGCTCTATTGCACGCGAACGGCATCGCGCCTGGTGCGGACCTATACCGACCGGCACGGGCTCAAGGATTTGGTCAAGGAGCTGCTGGGCCACGAGCTGTCGAAGCAGCAGCAGACCAGCGACTGGGGGGCGCCCGAGCTCAGCGACGCGCAGCGCGACTATGCCGCGAGCGACGTTCGCTATCTCCACGCATTGAAGGAAAAGCTCGACGAGCGACTCGAGCGCGAGGATCGCATGGAGCTGGCCCAGGCCTGTTTCGAATTTATCCCTACGCGGGCCCTGCTCGACATCGCCGGCTGGGCCGACCAGGATATTTTCGCGCATGACGGGTGATCCCGGATATGGCTGATTCGAGCGCCGCTCGTACTGGATGGAGGGCTCGCTGGGCGGAACCGGGCAGCGCCCACGACCGGCTGGTGCGCTGGGCCAAAATTGCGCTGCCATCCGCCGTTGGCGTGCTGATCGCAATCCTCGCGCTGGCGCCGCTCGACAAGCATAATGACGTGAGCTTCATCCTCGACAAGAAGAGAGTCCAGAACGCCCAGGAGCGGATGCGGGTCGAGGCGGCGCGCTACACCGGCACCGACAGCAAGGGACAGCAGTTCACGATGGTCGCCAACCACGCGATCCAGCGCAGCTCGGACGTGCCGGTGGTCGACATCAGCGGAATGTTCGCCCGGCTGAGCCTCAACCGGGGCCCGCTCCTGATCGCGGCCAACCAGGGTCGCTACAACATCGATACGCAGAAGGTCGCGATCGACGGACCGGTGAAAGTGGCGGGCCCGGATGGTTACCGCCTCGCGACGCGGGACGTGACGGTCAATTTGAAGCAGCGCCAGCTGGTGAGCACGGGCCCGGTATCGGGGCAGATGAGGCTCGGCAACTTCCAGGCGGGTCAACTGCACGCCGATCTTGGCGAACGGACCGTCACGCTTAGCGGCGGCGCGCGCTTGAAAATCGTTCAAGGCGCCGTCAGATGATGCGCGTGCGCGCTCTTGGCATCATCCTTGCAAGTTCGCTGGCTGTGGCCGGCGTCGCGGCGGCAGCGCAGCAATCGCAGCAGCAGCCCGTTTCCGCGCTGAAGGGCCATGACAGCAATGCGCCGATCGACGTCACGTCTCAGCGGATCGAGGTCCAGGACCGGTCGGACCGCGCGGTGTTCGTCGGTGACGTCCACGCTACCCAGTCGGACCTGACGCTCGACACCCAGCGGCTGACCGTCGCTTATTCGACCGGACAGGGAGGGAACAACGGAGTCCAGATCAACCGCCTCGACGCGGCGGGCGGGGTCGTCGTCCACAGCCCGTCCGAGACGGCGAAGGGCGATTTCGGAATCTACGACCTCGACCGCAAGCTGATCACGCTCATCGGCAACGTGCAGCTCATCCGCGACCAGAACCGCGTGAACGGTTCGAGGCTGGTGATCGATCTCGATTCAGGCCGGGCGGTGATCGACGGCGGCCCGCCGGGCGTGAACCAGAGCGGCGGGCGGGTCACCGGACACTTCACCGTGCCGCAGCGTCAGCAGCCGCAACAGCAGAAGCAGAAGTAGCCTGCCCATGAACGAAGCTGCGGTCCTTCCGCGCCGTTCGAGCGAGGCGCAGCAGGCGCGCGGTGGGCTCGACGTTCGCTCGATCGCCAAATCCTACGACCGGCGCGCGGTCCTCCACGACGTCTCGCTCGAAGTTCACCGCGGCGAGGTGGTCGGGCTGCTCGGGCCCAATGGCGCCGGCAAGACCACCTGCTTCTATTCGGTGATGGGACTGGTGAAGCCGGACAGCGGCCGGATCTTCCTCGACAGGCAGGATATCACCGAGCTGCCGATGTATCGGCGCGCCATCCTCGGTCTTGGCTATCTGCCGCAGGAAACGTCCATTTTCCGCGGGCTGACGGTCGAGGAGAATATCCTCTCCGTGCTCGAGATCGCCGAGCCCGATCGCCATTCCCGCCGCGAGCGGCTCGAGCGCCTGCTCGGCGAGTTCGGTCTGACTGCGCTTCGAGACTCGGCGGCGATGTCGCTGTCGGGCGGCGAGCGCCGGCGCTGCGAGATCGCGCGGGCGCTGGCAGCCGAGCCTTCGATCATGCTTCTCGACGAACCGTTCGCGGGGATCGACCCGATTTCGATCGCCGACATCCGCGAGCTGGTTCGCGAGCTGAAAAGCCGCGGGATCGGCGTGCTCATCACCGACCATAACGTTCGCGAGACGCTCGACATCGTCGACCGGGCCTGCATCATCTACGACGGTCAGGTCCTGTTTGCTGGTACGCCCGAAGCGTTGGTCGCCGACCAGGAGGTCCGGCGCCTCTACCTCGGCGAAAGCTTCGCGCTGTAGGGGGAGGATTGGTCCTTGGGACTCGGTCCCTCCCTTAGCATCCGGCAATCGCAGCAGCTGGTCCTGACGCCCCAGCTGAGGCAAGCGATCCAGCTGCTGCAGCTCAGCAATCTCGAGCTCGACGCCTACCTCGCCGAGGAGATGACGAAGAATCCGCTGCTGGAATCGCGCTCCGATGAACCGGACGAACAGCCGGCCGGCGACTTCGCCAATGACGAGTCCGATCGCGACGAGGCGCCGGACGATCCAGGGGCGGACGACCTGATTTCGGGCCAGGCCGATGACGACCGCCCGCTGGACGTCGACTGGACGAGCGAGGCGCTCGAGACGGACAGCTTCGCGGATGTCGTGACCTCGGGCGGTGGCGAGGAAGCCTTCGACTTCGACCGGCTGCAGCATAAGCCGGCGTCGCTCGCGGAGCATTTGCTCGAACAGCTGCATGGGGCGTCCGGCGATACCGGCGATCTCGCTCGAGTTATCGCCGAGACTCTCGACGAGACCGGCTATCTGACGGTGCCGCTGGAGCAGATCACCGAGTTGACCGGCGCCCCACAATCGCGAGTCGAGGATGCGCTCGAGCTGGTCCAGGGTCTCGACCCGCCGGGCGTCGGCGCACGCTCGCTCGCCGAATGTCTCGCGCTGCAGGCAAAAGCGGCGGACCGCTACGATCCGGCCATGGCCCGGCTGATCGACAATCTCGACCTGCTGTCGAAGGGCCGCACGGCCGACCTCAAGCGCATCTGCGGCGTGGACGACGAAGACCTTGCCGACATGGTGCGCGAGCTTCGTGCCTATGACCCGAAGCCGGGCTGCCGCTTTTCCGGGAACGCGGCCGAAGAAGTCACGCCCGACGTTTTCGTGCGGCAGACGCGCACCGGCTATGCGGTCGAGCTCAATCAGGCGACCCTGCCGCGGCTTCTGGTGAACCGGCGCTATTATCAGGAGCTGAAATCCGGGCCGCAGGACAAGGCGTCGCGGGCCTGGCTCAGCGAGTGCCTGCAGAGCGCCAACTGGCTGATGAAAGCGCTCGACCAGCGCGCGCGGACGATCGTGAAAGTGGTCAGCGAAATCGTGAAGCGGCAGCAGGGCTTTTTCGACACCGGCGTCTCGGCGATGAAGCCGATGACCCTGCGCGACGTCGCCGAAGCGATCGAGATGCACGAATCGACCGTCAGCCGCGTGACTTCGAACAAATATCTCCTGTGCGACCGCGGTCTTTACGAGCTCAAATATTTCTTCGGATCGGGAGTGTCGTCCGCCGAGGGCGACGGCGCGGCCGCGGAGGCGGTCAAGGCCGCGATCAAGGAAGTGATCGACGTGGAGACCGAAATTTTGAGCGATGACGCGATCGCCGCGCTGCTCAAACAACGTGGTTTCGATGTCGCCCGCCGCACCATCGTCAAATATCGCGAGTCGATGGGGATCGGCTCGTCGATCCAGCGCCGGCGGATGCGGAAGATCGCTGGCTAGTCCTCCTTCAGGCGCTCACCCGCGCCCAGATCGGCAAATGGTCGGACGCGCGCCGCGCGGCCTGGCTCGTGTGGACGCCGGCCGCGTCGATGTTGAGACTCCGGTCGACGATGATCCGGTCGAGCGCGGCGAACGGATGCCGCGCATGGAAGCTCGGCCCCGTCGGCGCCACGTGGAACTTCGGTTCAAGGTCCTGGAGGCAGCCGGCGACGGTGCGCCACTCGTTGGTGTCGCCCATCAGCACGGTCGGCATTTTCTGCGGCCGGACGGCAATCGCCTGAAGGATGGCGCGGACCTGACGCTTGCGCCACAGGCCGGAGAGATCGAGGTGCATGCCGACGACACGGATCGGCTTCTCCTCGATCAGCAACTCGGCGATGACGGCTCCGCGCGGCTCCAGCGTCGGCAGCTCCACCACGGCGCAGTCGAGGACTCCGACATGCGGCTTCACCAGGATCGCATTGCCGTGCCAGCCGATGTTGCGGGTATCGACCTTGAACAGCCGGTCGGTATGCTGGCGGGCTTTCTCGAACGCCCGCTTGTGGCGGACTCCGAGATGCACGGGATTATAGGGGCTGTGGTTGTCGATGAGCTCGTGCGGCACCGCCGAGCCACGCCCGCCGAAGCGCTTGTCCGCCTCCTGCAGCGCGATCACGTCGGCGTCGATTTCATGAAGCACGCGAAGCACGCGATCCGGATCGCGGCGCCGGTCGAGCCCGACAGCCTTGTGCATGTTGTACGATGCGAGGGTGATCGAGGCGGCGATGCTCACGCCAGCGCCAATAGCCGTTTCATGTGAATGGTTCCTAGACGTCGAGGTTCGCGACGCTGAGGGCGTTGTCCTGGATGAACTCGCGGCGGGGCTCGACGACGTCGCCCATGAGGCGCGTGAAAATCTCGTCGGCGACGTCGGCCTGGGCGACTTCGACCCGCAGAAGCGAGCGGTTCGCGGGGTCGAGCGTGGTTTCCCATAGCTGCTCGGCGTTCATTTCGCCGAGGCCCTTGTAGCGTTGAATCGACAGGCCCTTGCGTCCGGCGGCGAGCACCGCGTCCAGCAGCTCGGACGGGCGAGTGACCGGCACGGCCTTGCCCTTCGTTTCGGTCTCCGCCGCTTCGGCCGGCTGTTCGTCAGCCTCGACACCTTCGATCGGCTCCGGCGCCTGCTCCTCCGTGATCGCACCCTTCTTCAGCGTGCGCAGCGTGGACGGTTTGGCATAGGCCGCCGCCTGTTCCTTCGCCAGAGAATCGAGTTTGCGCGCCTCGGCCGAGGCGAGGAAGGTCGGCTCGATCACATAAGCATCGGTGACGCCGCGCCACAGGCGCTTCAGCAGATAGCCACCCTCGCCCGAAAGCTCACCCGACCAGCGCGCTTCAATATCGCCGGCGCCGAACCATTCGGCCACGCGCGCGACCGCCTTCGAGCGGCCATCTTTGTCGAGGTTGGGCTTGAGCGCGCCATTGATCGCCAGCGCTTCGATCAGCGCCGGATCGTACTTGCGCGGCGCGTAGTGCATCAGCGTACGCATCCGCCGGGCATGGTCTACCAGCGCCTTCAAGTCGCCCGCCGAGCGCGGCCCGTCAGGCGAGTCGAGGATCACGCCGTCGAGCCCCGCTTCCTCGAGATAATCGTCGAGCGCGGCATCGTCCTTCAGATAGACTTCCGAGCGGCCGCGGCTGACTTTGTAGAGCGGCGGCTGGGCGATGAAGAGGTGCCCGCGCTCGATCAGCTCAGGCATTTGCCGGAAGAAGAAGGTCAGCAGGAGCGTCCGGATGTGCGCGCCGTCGACGTCGGCGTCGGTCATCAGGATGATCTTGTGATAGCGCAGCTTCTCGAGGTTGAATTCCTCGATGCCGATGCCGGTGCCGATCGCCTGGATCATCGTTCCGATTTCCTTGGACGAGAGCATGCGGTCGAAGCGCGCCCGCTCGACGTTCAGGATCTTGCCCTTTAGCGGCAGGATCGCCTGATACTTGCTGTCGCGGCCTTGCTTGGCCGAGCCGCCGGCGCTGTCTCCCTCAACCAGGAACAGTTCGGACTTGGCGGGGTCGCGCTCCTGACAGTCGTGGAGCTTGCCCGGCAGAGAGGCAATGCCCATCGCCGATTTGCGGCTCGCCTCGCGGGCCTTGCGGGCCGCCTCGCGCGCCGCAGCGGCGTCGATGATCTTCTGGACGATGGTCCGCGCGTGGCCCGGATTTTCCTCCAGCCATTCGGCCAGCTTGTCGGCCATCAGGCTTTCGAGCGGCTGCCGCACCTCCGAGCTGACGAGCTTGTCCTTGGTCTGCGACGAAAATTTGGGATCGGGCAGCTTGACCGAGACGATCGCGGTCAGGCCTTCGCGCATATCTTCGCCGGTCAGCGAGACCTTCTCGCGCTTCATCAGCCCCGAGCGTTCGGCATAATTGTTGAGCGTACGCGTCAGTGCCGCGCGGAAAGCGGCGAGGTGCGTCCCGCCGTCGCGCTGGGGGATGTTGTTCGTGAAGGTGAGGACGTTCTCGTAGTAGCTGTCGTTCCACTCCAGCGAGACGTCGATGCCGATGTCATCGCGCTGGCCGGAGATGGCGATCGGGTCCGGAACGAGCGGGGTCTTGGCGCGGTCGAGCCATTTCACGAAAGCGGCGATGCCTCCCTCGTAATACATTTCGATGCTTTTCGGCTCTTCGTGGCGGGCATCGGTCAGGACCAGCCGAACGCCGGAATTCAGGAATGCCAGCTCGCGGAACCGGTGCTGGAGGAATTCGAAATCGAATTCGGTGACCTTGAACGTGTCGAGGCTCGGCAGGAAGGTCACGCGCGTGCCGCGCTTGTCGGTCTTGCCGACGACCTTCAGCGGCGCCTCCGCCTCGCCGTGGCGAAAGCGCATGAAATGCTCTTCGCCATCGCGCCAGATGGTGAGCTCGAGCCATTCGGAGAGAGCATTCACCACGCTGACGCCGACACCGTGGAGGCCGCCCGAGACCTTGTAGGCATTGTCGTCGCTGGTGTTGTCGAACTTCCCGCCGGCGTGGAGCTGGGTCATGATGACCTCGGCCGCCGACACGCCCTCCTCGGCGTGGATACCGGTGGGGATACCTCTGCCATTGTCCTCGACGCTGACCGAGCCGTCGGCGTTGAGCGTAATCAGGACCTTGTCACAGTGACCGGCAAGCGCCTCGTCGATCGCATTGTCGGAGACTTCGAAGACCATGTGGTGGAGACCCGACCCGTCGTCGGTGTCGCCGATGTACATGCCGGGCCGCTTGCGCACCGCGTCGAGGCCTTTGAGGACCTTGATGCTCTCGGCGCCGTAGGAATTCTGATTGGGGTCGGTTGCCATAGTCCGGATATAGGGATTTTGCCCGAGAAGTCACGCGCGCACGCGCGTGCGCACGCGCGTGAATCCGACACCTTTCCGGCAGGTTCGTATCAAAGCGGGGGTTGTCGGATGTGTCGGATTCCTACGAAGTCCACGCAGCTCGGCAGATCCGAAAAGAGTCGGTGAAGTCATCCGCGAGCGTAGATCACAAGTGACTGGCTGTAGGACAGCGCTTTTTCGTGTCTGCTTTGGGTGGAGAGCGAGTTCCTAGGCTCGGGCGGCTTCACTCACATAGGGCCATAGAGGCCCGCTGCTAATCCAAAGCTTGGATGCAGCTATGGCCGCTGCGGCCGCTACACCTACGATAGGAACAGCGTAGGTCGAGATGTAGCCAAAGGAAATAGCACCGTATCCTATAAGGCCAACACCAAAGGAGAAAAACGGATAGCGCAGCCGATAGGGAACAGCTTCCAGTCGAGCGAGGTCCCTGAGCCTGTAGCTGACGTCTCGAAAGAACACGACGTCTGCCATCACCACGATGATGAGAGCCGTGCCGGTAAGCCATTCGGGCTTCAGCAAAGCTAGCAGCAGCAGCAGCACCGGCACGAAGCTCAACAATGCAACGGCTATAGGCTTTTTCACAGCCCTAACATGCCGAGGCTCCGCAATGTGTGCAATGGCTCGAAAGCGCTGCCGTCATCCCGGCCTTGAGCCGGGACCCGCCTTCACTTCAGCGTCTGCCCCGGAAATCCAGAATCCGCGATAAAATCGCGCCGGGCCGGATACGACAATCAAGAACAACGCGGGTCCCGGCTCGAGGCCGGGATGACGAGCTCCCCGTCAGGCGACGCGCGAGCCGCCGAAGCGGCGGCGGCCGCGGAACTTGCGCTTGGGCTGGCCGCCCTCGGGACGATGCGCGGTGTGCGCATCCGCGCGCTGAGGGTGCCGTTGCTGGCGGTCGTTGCGGTTTTGCCGACGCTGACCGTCGGCGCGGCGATCGGCCTTGCTCGCGGGCCTCGCGTGCTGCGGCTTGGGAGCGGGCTTCAGCCGCTTCAGCGCTTCGGCAGCCGCTGTGAAGCCCTCGGGCAGCGGCGCGACCGCGATCTTCTGGCGCGTCGTGCGCTCGATATCGCGCAAATTACCGCGCTCGTCGGGGCTGCAGAAAGCGATGGCGATGCCGTCGGCGCCGGCGCGCGCGGTTCGTCCGATGCGGTGGACATATTGCTCCGGAACGTCGGGCAAGTCGAAGTTGAGGACGTGGCTGACGCCCGGAATGTCGATCCCGCGCGCGGCGATGTCAGTTGCAATCAGCACCGGAACCTCGCCGGACTTGAACGCCGCAATGGCGCGCTCACGCTGCGGCTGGCTCTTGTTGCCGTGGATCGCACTGGCGGCGATTCCCGCCGCCTCGAGCTGGCGAACGATCTTGTCGGCGCCGTGCTTGGTGCGACTGAACACCAGTGTCCGCTCCATCGCCTGCGCCTGAAGGTGGAGCGTCAGCAGCGCGGTCTTCTCGGCCTGGTTGACCATCGTCACGCTCTGTTCGATCCGCTCGACGGTCGTCGCGGCGGGCGCGACCGACACTTCGGCCGGATTAGTCAGATAACGGTCGGCAAGCTCCTTGATCGCTTTCGGCATGGTCGCCGAAAAGAACAGGGTCTGCCGCTTGGGCGGCACCAGCGCCACGATCCGCTTCAGCGCGTGGATGAAGCCGAGGTCGAGCATCTGGTCGGCCTCGTCGAGCACGAGGATCTCGAGATCGCGCAGGCTGAGCGCGCGCTGATCGATCAGGTCGAGCAGGCGCCCGGGCGTGGCGACAAGCACGTCGAGACCGCGTTGCACGGTGCGAAGGCTCTTGCTGTTGGGGACGCCGCCGAAAATCACGCCGGACGACAGCTTCATGAAGCGGCCGTAGGATTGCGTGCTGGCCGCGATCTGGGCGGCGAGCTCGCGCGTGGGCGCAAGGACCAGCATCCGAATCTGGCCGGGCTTGAGATAGGTGCGGTTCGCCGCGAGCCGGTCGAGCGAGGGCAGCACGAATGCCGCCGTCTTGCCGGTCCCAGTCTGCGCGATTCCGAGAAGATCGCGGCCGGTGAGGACCGTCGGAATAGCCTGACGCTGGATTGGCGTCGGGGTCGCATAATTGGCGTGCGCAAGCGCATCGAGAACGGGCTTCGAGAGCCCGAGCGTTTGAAAAGTCAAAATGAAATTGCCTTGATGAAGCCGGGACCCGCGCAAGACTTGCGCGTGTCGGCGGCGGGGAAAAAGCACCCCCGCGTGAATTGGGATGAAGGTTGGCCGAGGCGCGGGCCGGTCTTAAGAAAACCGATCACGCCGCTTTGAAAAGCGCCTCGTGTTGCAGTGCAATATAGAGCAAAGATGAAGAAAGTCCACCTTAGCCCCTTCTTCGTCATTGAGCGACGATGCGGCCCGGCTGCACAGCGAAGCGGGACGCCTCGCCGATGCCGTCGAACAGCGCCGCCTCGGTCGCCGTCATCCACACCTGGCCCCTGCCTTCGAGGCGCCGGAACAGGGCTTCTCTGCGGATTGGGTCCAGGTGGGCCGCGACCTCATCGAGGAGGAGGATCGGCGGCTCGCCCCGGCGCGCCGTAACCAGCTCGGCATGGGCGAGGACGAGGCCGAGCAACAGCGCCTTCTGCTCGCCGGTCGAGGATTGCGCCGCCGGCATTTGCTTTGCGCGGTGCGTCACGCCGAGATCGTGGCGGTGCGGCCCTTCGATCGCCCGGCCTGCCGCCGCGTCCCGTTGACGGTTCGCCCTGAGCACGGGCGCGAGATCGCCGCCTTCCCAACCTTCCAGCGCAATCGACGCGCGGGCGAATTCATCCTCGGGGACTTCCGCGAGCGCCTGCTCCAAAGCGGTGGCCGTGCCTTCCCGCGCCGCCGCGATTGCCGCCCCGTGCTCGGCCATCGCCAATTCCAGCGAAGCGAGCCACGTTTCGTCCCAACCGGGTTCCGCGAGCAGCTTGTTGCGTGCGCGCATCGCCGCGTCGTAGCGCGTAGAATGATGTGCATGGCCCGGCTCCAGCGCGAGCACGAGCCGGTCGAGGAAGCGCCGCCGTTCCCCCGTGCTGCCGGTGAACAGCCGGTCCATCGCCGGCGTCAGCCACAGCACCGACAGCCATTCGCTGAGCGAATTCACCGCCGCCGGCGCGCCATTGATACGGACTTGACGGCGCTCTGGAGCCGAGGCGAGCGCGCCGGTGCCGATGCTGATGCTCCCCCTACCGCTTGCGGGAGGGGGCCGGGGGGTGGGTCCGCCTTGGGGAACGATCCCGGTCGCACCCACCCCTTCGTCGCTTCGCTCCTCTTCCCCTCCCGCAAGCGGTAGGAGGGGATTCAAGTGCGCCGCGACCGCGAACCCGCCGGTTCCGCCCTGCCGCGCCATGTCCGACAAAGGCGCGCCGCGCAGCCCGCGCCCAGGGGCCAGCAGCGACACGGCCTCGAGCAGGTTGGTCTTCCCGGCGCCATTCTCTCCGAACAGCAGCACGAAGCCGGCGCCCGGCTCCATCAGCGCCGAGGCGTAGGAGCGAAAATCGGCGAGGGCGAGGCGGCTGACGGGCACGCATCGTCATTGTGAGACGGTGGCGACGCAATCAAGAAAAGGATGTTTCACGCAAAGGCGCAAAGGCGCGAAGCATTCTTCAAGAACAGCGCTTGCAGAAGGACGCGGGACACCCACTTGCGCGGGGTGACGGAGTGGTGGCAGTTTCTTCGTGCCTTTGCGCCTTTGCGTGGAACAAAAAGACTTGATTACCGCGCCGGCGATCGCGGGCTCGCAAGGGCTGTTACTGATCGCGCCGGTCGATGACTTCGTAGTGGGCGGCGCGATCGTCGAAGCTGTTCAGCAGCGCCCGCGCCTCCGGAGGCACATGGCTGACGCTGTAGTCCTCACCCATGAACGCCTTCACCGCATCCAGGCTGTCGAACCACATGAGAGTTTGAAACTCGATCTCGTCGCCGAAATCCCGCTTCATCAGGTCGATATGGCGGAAGCCGGGAATGCTCCGCGCTTCGATGCCGGGGATTACCTCATTGCGGACGATCCGCTCATAGGCGTCGGCATTCCGCAACGAGGTCCATCCGCGCCAGAGCCGGCAGATCATCAGACCCGCATCGGCATCAGCACGTAAAGCGCATTCGACTTGTCGTTTTCGCGCAGCAGGGTCGGCGCAGCGGCGTCGGCGAGGTGGACTTCGACGATGTCGCCGTCGATCTCACCGAGGATGTCGAGCAGATATTTGGCATTGAACCCGATCTCGAGCCCATCGGACCCATAGTCGGCCGGGACTTCCTCGGTCGCGACGCCGTTCTCGGGCGAAGTTACGGACAGCGTGATCTTGTCGCGATCGACGCTCATCTTCACCGCGCGGGTCTTCTCGGAGGCGATGGTCGAGACGCGGTCGACACCCGCCGCGAAGCTCTTCGGGTCGAGCTTCAGGAGCTTGTCATTCCCGGTCGGGATCACCCGATTGTAGTCGGGGAAGGTGCCGTCGATCAGCTTGCTGGTGAGAATCGCGCTGCCAAGGCCGAAGCGGACCTTGGTCGGCGAAAGCGAAATGTCGACCGTGCCTTCGAGCTCTTCCAGCAATTTGTAGAGTTCGGTCACGGCCTTCCTGGGCACGATCACGTCGGGCATGCCGTCGGCGCCGTCGGGCCTGGGCACCGTGACCCGGGCGAGCCGGTGCCCGTCGGTCGCGGCGGCGCGCATCTGATCGTCGATCACGTGCAGGAAGATGCCCATCAGATAGTAACGCGTCTCTTCGCTCGAGATGGCGAAGCGCGTCTTCTCGATGATTTGGCGAAGGGTCGCGGCCGGGAGCTGGAATGACGTCGGCAGGTCGCCCTCCGCGATCACCGGGAAGTCGTCGCGCGGCAGAGTCGAGAGATTGAAGCGCGAGCGCCCGGCGACGATTTGCATCTTCCCTTCGGCGGCCGTCATTTCGACCTGGCTGCCCTCGGGGAGCTTGCGGACGATGTCGAACAAAGTGTGCGCCGAAACCGTCGTCGCGCCCGGCTGGTCGACATTGGCCGGGACGCTCTCGTCGACCTGAAGATCGAGGTCCGTCGCCATCAGCCGGATCGACCCGTCCTCGCGCCCCTCGATCAGGA
This sequence comes from Sphingomicrobium sp., assembly GCA_035701045.1. GTDB lineage: Bacteria > Pseudomonadota > Alphaproteobacteria > Sphingomonadales > Sphingomonadaceae > Sphingomicrobium. Next base: position 47,319 of record DASSOB010000007.1, read on the forward strand.
CGTTCGACAGGATCGGAATGGTGTTGCGCCGCTCCACGACCGACTGGACGTGGCCCAGGCTCTTCAGGAGGACCGACCGCTCAATCGTCGCTTTCATGCTTTCAACGCCCCATCATCCGCTTGGCTACGGCACGGTTATAGCGAGCCGTTCCGCGCGCGGAAGTGGGATGATGAATGGAAATCGCGCGGTTGAACGCGAGGTGGCCGCTACTTGCCCGCCTTCGTCCCGGCCGCCGGCGTCTTCGCGGTGGATTTGCCCGGCATCAGCACCGCGTCGATGTGGTGGACGACGCCATTCGTATATTGTTCGTCGCCCTTGGTGATCGTCGCCTTATGGCCGGCGGAGTCGGTGAGGACGGTCTTGGTGCCGTCCTTCGTGGCGGTCAGCGTGCTGCCGCCCATCGTCGCGAGCTGGGTCTTGCCCTTGCCGGCATCGATCACCTTGTCGATGTCGGCGACCAGCACGGTGCCCGGAAGAATGAGGTTGGTCAGCACGCTCGTCAGTTGCGCGCGGTTTTTCGGATCGGTGCTGAAGGTGCCTTCGGGCGCTTTGGCGAACGCCGCGTCGTCGGGCACGAAAACGGTGTAGGGGCCGGGGCCGGCCAGAGTCTGATCAAGCCCGGCTGCCTTGGCAGCCACCATGAATTGACTGTCCGCGCCCAGCCCAGCCGCGATCGTCTTGCTCCCTGCGGCCTTCTCGGCCTTGGGCGTTTGCGCGCTTTGCTGCGCGTTTCCGCCATTGTCCTTGCCGCAGGCGCCGAGGGCGAGGAGGGCCGCCGTCGCCATTCCGAATGCGAGCGCGTGCCGTCTCATTTGGATCTCCCGTATCGTTCGCGGTTCGAAATGGTCCGGCGGCCCTTGGGTTCCGCCGGACTTTCTCAGGTCAGGAGCGACGCGACGATTGCCGTCACCAGCGTGGTCGCCGGGTCGACCTGGTAGATGTAGCCGTTGTTGTACCGGTACCAGGCGGCGGGCGTGTCGTAATATGTCGCTCGATATGCGTAGGGCACGTTGTACACGCCATAGCCCGCCGGCAGCGGCTGGCCGACCGCGAATCCCGGCGACATCAGTGCGGCCACCGAAGTGATCAGGCTCGTGTCTCGATCATATTGGTAGATCGCGCCCGGTCCGTACCAGTAACCGTAATCGGGCGTGTCGTAGTACATATCGCGATACTGGATGGGGACGTTGTAATAGCTGTAGGCCGAGGGCAGCAGCTGACCGACGCCGTAGCCGTTCGCGTAGAGCGGGATCACATTCTCGACCAGGCCGGTGTAGCAATCCACCTGATAGACCACGCCATATTCGTAGCGGTTGCACAGATTGTCGTAGCCATAGCCGGCGTCGTATCCGTAGCTCGCGGGATAGAAGCTATTGAGCCCATAATAGGACGGAGCGTAGCTCGCCATGTACGGTTGCGGCAAATACTGGCCCGGAAGGAAGCCGCCCGCGAGCAGCGGGATCAGCGCCGCCACCAGGCTAGAGCCCCGGTCGACCTGGTACACATAGCCGTCGCCGTAGCGGTAATAATAGTCACGACTGTCCGGGTAGAGATAGCGCACCCTTCGCGGGAGTGCCGCGAGCGTCACGAAATTGTCGACTCTTGAGTAGGGCGTGCCGATGAACCGGCTCGCTTCACCGACTGGAATGATCCGCGTTCGGTCGAGCCGCAGCCGCGCCGGAACCGGATCGAATGCCCGGACCCGGTCGAGGTCGCGGAAGCGCTCGTTGTTGCGCAACAGCAGCCTAGTCTGAACCTGCGCCATGCGATTGGCGCGAAGCTGACGGCGCTGCGACTTCAGATCCTGGCGGTCAGCGCGCCTTAATTGCCGCTCGAACGTCCGGTTCTGCGCCTCGAGGCGATTCAACCGATTGTGCTGGCGCTGGGCCAGACGATGCTGATGCTGAAGCCGGTTATCGCGGAGCTGCTGGCGCTGCGCCTGCCTCTTTTCCCGGTTTTGCGCGTGAGCGCGGTTGGCACGAAGCTGTGCCATCCGATTCTGCGCGTGAATGCGGTTCGCACGATCCTGCTGGCGCCGGGCCATTCGGTTTTCGGCATGCGCCCGATTTTGGCGAGCCTGTTGATGCTGGGCGGCACGGACCTGCACACGCTGTCGGTTCGCATGAGCCTGCCGGCGTTCCGCCGCCCGATTCTGTGCGTGGTGGCGGTTGGCGCGGACTTGCTGGCGCGCCTGCGCACGCTCGGCGTTCCGGTGATTTTCGGCACGTGTCCTGACACGCTGCGCCTGCCGGTTGTGTTGCGGGCTCTGGCGCATCGCGCGCTGAACGTGGCGCTGTTCACGCGATTGCCGCTGAACATGAGCCGACCGGTTGCCGCCGGAGTGCCGCTGGACGGCCTGCCTGTTTCGGGCGCCGTCGCCGCGGTGGTTCGATTGGGCCTGATGGCCCCTGCCGCCGTGGTCCCCATGCGGCCCCGCGCTGGCCGGAGCTGCGATCGCCATCGCAGCGACTCCCGCGGCGAGAAACAGCCTGGTCATCACAAATATCTCCTTCCAACGGATAAAACGGTCCGTCGGACATCACCGTTCCAACCGTTAAACGGATGGAACCCGCAGGCTAGCGCACTAGCGTGAACCGCGAATTGCTATGCCGTTCAGATAGTTAGTAATTTTGGTCGGCGACCCAGGAGCGTTTCAGTGAGCCAACGGCAAGAAACATCAGCAAGGCCGCTACGAGATAGAAAGCGAGGCAGGCGACGGCCGCATTGCGCAGGGAATCCGCACCATAGCTGGCCTTCAAGGCTTCCGAGAGCCTGCCCATCAGGATCGGTCCGACGCCCAGCCCGATCAGATTGTTGATCAGCAGGAAGCTCGCCGATGCCGTGGATCGCATCGGGCGCGGAACGAGATGCTGAACGGCCGTCGTGACCGGGGCAAGCCACAGGATGTTCATCGCATTGCCGACCAGCAGCAACGGCCAGGCGACCCACAGATTGGGCGCGAACAGCCCGAACGCCCAAGCCGGTGCCGAGACGATCCAGGCGATTGCGGGAAGCCTGGCATACCAGCCGCGATCGGCGCCGCCGAGGCGGTCCGCGAACCAGCCACCGGCGAAAACGCCGGCACAGCCGCCGACCAACAGAATGGATGCGAGGAAATTGCCGGTCGTGAGCAGATCCAGTCCGAAGCTTCGAATCATGACCGACGGAGTCCACAAGGCGAGACCATAGCCGCACAGCGAGCTCGCCGAGGAAGCGAAAGCGAGCAGCCAGAAGGCGGGCTTACGAGCGAGAATGCGAAAGACGCTCGCAAGCGGCGCCTTGGCCTCACCGGCGCTCCTTGGGGGATCGCGGACGACCAGCCGGAGGAAAGGAGCAAGGACCAGCCCGGCTACACCCATGACCAGGAAAGCGGCGCGCCAGTCGACGGCCGCCGCGATGTACGCGCCGAGCAGCGTCCCGCCGGCGAGCCCGAGGGGAATCCCGAGCGAGAAGATCGCCAGCGCCCGAGCCCGCCGGTCGGGCGGAAAATAGTCCGCGATGAGGGCATAGGAGGGCGCAACGCCGCCGGCTTCTCCAACCCCAACCCCGAGGCGGTAGAGGAACAGCTGCCCATAGCCGTGCGCCGTTCCGCACAAAGCGGTGAAGCCGCTCCAGACTGCGAGCGACCCGGTAATCACCCAGCTTCGGCTGGTCTTGTCGGCGAGAAAGGCGAGCGGGAGTCCGAGGACCGAATAGAGGAGCGCGAAGGCGAGGCCGCCCACGGCGCCGAACTGCGTGTCTGTGAGATGCAAATCGTCCTTGATCGGCTGGGCGAGGATTCCGAGGATCTGCCGGTCGAGGAAATTGAGGATATAGGCGAGGAGGAGCAGCGCGAGGACCAGATTGGCGCTCCGCTGGGCTTGGCGATCGGCGCTCACGCAAGCCCCCCGACAAGGTCGATGAGCCGCGCGACATCGCTCTCATCCTGATACATTCCAAAGCCGATCCTCAGCACGTCGCCGCGCACGTCGGTGATACAGTCGCGCGTCAGGAGCGCTTCGTACCAGTGCTTCGCTTCGGGACTGCGGAACGCGAGAAACCGCGCATGCGAGCCCCCGTCGAGCGGGTTGAGAAGCTCGGCCTCTGCCAACGGACCTCTTTCGATCGAATCGAGCAATTGCCCTTGCAACTTTGCGACGTGCTCCGAAATGCGCGCGGTCGTCAGCCCTTCCTCGCCGAGCATCCGCTGGACGGCGTTGAACCGGTACAGGGCCGATGGATCGTACGTCGCGCCGAGGAAGCGGCGAGCGTCGGGTGCGTAACCGACGCTCCCCTTCGGCAAGCTCAAATCCTCGAACTCGGCATACCAGCCGGTGACCGGCGGCCGCGGAGCGAAGCCCGGGGGTGCGTGCAGAAAGGCGCAGCCTTCGCCCGCCATCGCATATTTGTACCCGCCACCGAGATAGAAAGCCGTCCGGCCCGCCGTCTCCCTGAACGGACGGTCGAGTGCCATGAAGGCGTGGTAGCCGTCGATGACGACCCACGGCCCTTCCGGCCGGCCGAGCGGCGCGAGCTCGCCGACGCAATCGAACATCTGCCCACTTCCGAACATCACCTGGCTGACCAGGATGAAATCGTGGTCGCCGCTTCGCGAGCGCTCCATAAATCGCTCGGAAAAGCTCTCGAACGGCTTGGTGGCGACGCGTTCGACGGCGATCCAGCCTTCCTCCTCCCAGCGGGCCAGCTGTCGCCGGGCGCTGTGGAACTCGCCGTCGGTAGTGAGGACCCGCAGCTGCCCGTTTCGGCGCGGCGCCGCCGTCACCAGCCGGACCAAAAAATCATGGGTGTTCGAGGAGAAAACAATGTCGTCCGGCCTATCGGTGCCGAGCTCGCGTGCGACATGAGCCTGGGCCTCCGGCCAGACTTCGCCCATCACTTTGTCCCACTTGCGGTCGGCGAGCCGCGCGGCGTCATTCCACGCCTGCACCTGGCCGTCAAAGCTGGCGTCGGGCCAAAGATGGTGGCTATGCCCGGCGAAATGCAGCCGCCCGGGCGCGGCCGCCAAGCTTCGGCTGAACAGCCGCTTGAAGCTCAAAGGCTCGTCCTCAGCGCCCACAGCTCCGGGAAGATGCGCTTGTCGAGAGTCGATCGGAGGTAGGCCGAACCCGCCGAGCCGCCCGTCCCTCGCTTGAACCCGATGATCCGTTCCACCGTCAGCACATGCTTATGGCGCCAGGCCGCGAGCGAATCGTCGATGTCGACGAGCTTTTCGGCCAGCTCGTATAGTTCGAACCAGCGCTCCGAATCGCGGTAGACCTGGAGCCAGGCGGCGGCGAGCGCCTCGACCGAGCGGTCGCCGACATCGAGCCCCGCGCGCGCCAGTGCATCGGTCGCGACGTCGCGCAGGCTCGGCTCGCCGAGCGCTGCCTCGAGCTGCGCACGCGCCGGCGTGCCCTCCTCATGATATTCGAGATAATGCGGGTCCTTGATGCCAAGCCGGAACTCGATGGCCCTGAATTGCCCGGACTGGAACCCGGAGCTGGTGCCAAGCACGTCGCGAAACTTCATGTAGTCGACCGGCGTGAGGGTCGAAAGAACGTCCCACGACAAGGTCATCACCGCCTGGATGCGGCTGATCCGCGCCATCGCCTTGTAAGCCTCGGCGAACCGGTCCTCGCCAACGAGCCGGATCGCGAGATCCAGCTCGTGAAGCATCTCCTTCATCCACAGCTCTTTGGTCTGGTGGATGACGATAAACAGCATTTCATCGTGGAGCGCCGAAAGCGGTTGCTGCGCCGAAAGGAGCTGATCGAGCTTCAGATAGTCGGCATAGGTCATGCCGGCGGGTGTAGCGGTCATGCGGCCGGGCTTAGGCGAAACAGCCGGAGTGCGGAAGCGCCCTGCGCCCCGATCAATACGGCCCGCTGCTTCCGCCCGGAAGGCCGGGCGCGCCGACCGATCCGATGGTGCCGAACAGCTCCTCGAAGAAGCTCTTCTTGCGACCGAGCGTCGGCGTGCTGCGATGCGATGGATTGACCGCCAGTACCAGTTCCTTGCCCGTGCGTTGCGTCGACGCGACGTTTCCGCCCTGGTCGAACCTCACGAGCAATACCGTCTGCTTCCTCACGCGCGGATTGCGGAAGGCGAGCCGGTTGGTATCGCGCGAGATATAATACCAGTCGTTCGGCGTGAACTGGCCGGAGAAGCTCGGCGTCCCGAGCAGCTTCTCGACCGAGGCCTTATTGTCGACGCCTGGCTTGATCGAGCTTGCCAGCTGCGGGTCGAGGACCGTGCCCTTGTGCGCCTTGTTGGTCGCGCAGCCCGTCGCCAGGATCGCCGCGACGGCAATCGTCGAGACCTTCAAAAGCGCAACCTTCATTTGATTCCCTTCTTCGAGCCTTCGCCCGCATATGCCGGCGCCTTGCGTCCAGGCGCGCGCGCCTCAATATGCTGGCGGCGAGCGGGGGCGCAAGCCCGACCGCCGCAACCGAGCGCAAGGGACGCTATGCTGGACTTCCTGTTCCGGGGATTAACGGCCGATCCAAGCGGAACGGCGCTGTTCGATGCGCTCACAGGCGAGGCGCGTCAGCCGCACTGGTATGTCGAAGGAAGGATTCCCGACACGCTCGACGGCCGTTTCGCGTTGCTTGCGACGATCACGGCCCTCTGCGCCGTTCGCCTGGAGCGCGGTGCGGAAGCGGGGAATCGTCTTTCGGTCGCGCTTACCGAGCGCTTCATCGCAGTTATGGAATCCGAACATCGCGAGCTTGGGCTTGGCGATCCTACGCTTGGCAAGACGGTTCGAAAGCTCGTCGGATCGCTTGCGCGCCGGACGGCGCTTTGGCGGTCCGCCGTCGCCGGGGAGCGAGACTGGGCCGAAGCCGCTCGCGAAAGCCTCTATAAAGCAGGAGTTTCGGCCGACGCGCTTCGCCATTCCGCCGAGGCGCTGAAAGAGCGTTGGGCGAGGCTGGACCGCTCGGAGCTCCATGAGCTGGAACAGGGGAAACTCCGGTGATTGATCGATTCGCCCACCACCTCCGCGTCGACCGGGTCCGCGACGGCGAGCGCATCGACATCGTCGCCGACGAAGCCGAACGCCAGGCAATTGCAAGACGACTTCGTCTCGACGGGCTCGGTCGGCTGGAAGCACATGTCACGTTCGGGTGCGAGGGTCCGGTCATTCGCGCGGAGGGGCGGTTGGTCGCCTCGCTCGACCAGAGCTGCGTGGTGACCGGCGAACCCGTCGCGGCCCACGTCGACGAACCGTTCGCACTCGTTTTCATGCCCGAGCCGCCGGCCGGTGGACCGGACGAGGAAATAGAGCTGGGCTCGAGCGATTGCGACGTCGTCTTCTACGACGGATCGGCGATCGATCTGGGCGACGCGGTGGCCGACACGCTCGCGCTCAGCCTCGATCCTTATCCGCGCAGCGCCGCCGCCGACGCGGCGCTCAAGGAAGCCGGTGTGATGAGCGAGGCCGAGGCAGGCCCGTTTGCCGCGCTCGCGAAGCTGCGCAAACCCGACGAATCCTAGAACGGAACGTCGTCGTCCAGATCGGTGTCGAACGCGGCCGGTTGCGGGCGCGACTGGGGCCGCGACGAAGACGCTCCGCCACCGGACTCGTCGAAGCCTTCGTTGAACGCCCCGCGGCTCGCGCCTCCGCCTTCGCGGCTGTCGAGGAGCACCAGCTCGCCGCGGAAATTCTGAAGCACGACCTCGGTCGAATATCGATCCTGGCCCGCTTGGTCGGTCCATTTCCGGGTCTGCAGCTGACCCTCGAGATACACCTTCGAGCCCTTGCGCAGATAGTTCTTCGCGACTCGCCCCAGATTTTCGTTGAAGATGGTCACGCGGTGCCATTCGGTGCGTTCCTGGCGGTTGCCGTCGCGATCCTTCCACGTCTCGGACGTGGCGACGCGCAGGTTCACCACTTCGCTCCCGCTCGGCAGCGAACGCGATTCGGGATCCGCGCCCAGATTGCCGACCAGAATCACCTTGTTGACGCCAGCCATGTCGCGCTCTCCTCTTCCGAAGGTCCGGCGATAAAGCAGCGCTTGCCGCCGCGCCACCCCTTATGCCGAGGCGGGGCGTGCCGCCATTTTGCGGTTCCAGGCGAAACCGATGATGAGCGCCAGCAATACCGCGATTTGCGCGGCGACGCTCTGGAGCGTCGGGAATATGCCGAGGATCGAAATCCGCGGCAGCTCGCTCAGCGGGTGAATCGAGATGAGGCCGGCTTCCTGAAGCGCGGCGACGCCCTTGCCGGCGAGCACCACAGCGAGGATCGCGACCAGCGCGGAGCTGTAGGTGAAGAATTTGGCGATCGGCAGGCGGCGGCTGAAGCGCAGCATGGCGACCGCGATCGCCGCGAGAATCGCGACTCCGACCAGGCCGCCGGCGATCAGGCTTCCGACGCTTCCCTCGGCAGCCATGGCGGTGAAGAAGAGGATCGTCTCGAACACCTCGCGATAGACGGCGATGAAGGCGAGCGAAAACAGGAACCAGGCAGAATCCTTGGCGATCGCATTGTGCAGCCGTTCGCGGATGTAGCGCTGCCACTGGCCCGCCTGGGCCTTGCCGTGCATCCACACGCCGACGAAGATCAGCACCAGCGCGGCGATGATCGAGCCGAAGCCTTCGGTCAGCTCGCGGCTGGCGCCGCTGATGCTGATGAGGCTCGTCGCCACCCACCAGGTGAGCGCCCCCGCTGCAAGCGCGCTGGTCCAGCCGATGTGGACCGGCCGGGTCAGCTCCGGCCGCTCGGCCTTGTTGAGGAAGGCGAGCATGGCGACGACGATGAGAAGCGCCTCGAGTCCCTCGCGCACGAGGATCGTCAGCGCGCCGACGAAGGCGGAGACGTTGCTTGTCTGGTCTGAGCCGAGAGACGTTTGCGCTTCATCGATCAATCCCTGGATGTTGGATATCCTGGTTTCGATCTCGGAGGGATTGGCATTGGCGGCAATGGCGCCGCGAAGCTCGCCCATTTGCCGTTCGACCTTGGCGAGCAAATCCGGGTTGCGGGCGCCGAGCATCGGTTCGACCGGTTCGAAGCCGTCGAGATAGGCCGAGAGCGCGAGGCTCTTGGCCTCTTCATGCTTGCCCGCGCGATAGGCCGCGAGGGCTTCGTTCAGGCGCTGGCGGGTGATGTTGAGAGTCGAGGTCTTCTGGCCGACGACGCCGGGATGCGTCCGGAGATAGGCGATAACCGGGCCGGCCTTGTCGGCGCCGATTTCGCCCGCCAGCTCGTCTTCCGACAGCGAGCTGAGCGCGTTCAGATCGGGAATTTTCGCGCGGATCGCGGGGCTGGTCTCCCAGATGCGCTTGCCTTGCTCGGCGAGGCCGGGGCCGTAAGCGAACGCGCTGGCATGATAGGCCAGCGCCCATTTGTCGGCGTCCGGCAGCTGGGCGAAGCTCTGCATCGCCGTGCCCTCGAGGCCCTGGTTGATGACCTGGTAGAGCGCGAAGGGGCTGCGCTTGCTCGCGCGCGAGCGGTCGGCGAAGGCGATCGGCGGCGGATCGAGCTGACGCGCCATCGGCGTTTGCGCGTCGCCCTTGGCGCCGTGACACGAGGCGCAATCCTGCTGAAACAGCGCCGTGCCCCGGGCGAGATCGGGCGTCTGCCTTGGCCCTAGGGGGACCGGATACGCGGCCAGCAACCCGGCGCCGAGCGAGCGGGCAGCTTTCATCACCGCTTCCGGAGACGCCTTTCGGTCGACCAGCGCTTTGAACGCCGCACTCTCCGCCACGAGCTTGGACTTGGCCGGATTGGCGGGGAGCGCCCGGACCTTCTCATCCACCGACCCGGAAAACTCGCGCATCTCGGCATATTCGGACGCGCTGACAATTTTGCCGTCCTTCACCGCGCCGGCGTAATCGACCGACATATAATCGAGGAGCTGCCACGCCGTCTGGACGTCGGATGATGCCGCGGCCGCGGCCGACGGCAGGGACAGACTCGCGGCAATCAGCGCAACAAGAGCGAACAGGCGACGCAGCATAGCCGCCGCCTAATTGTTCTGCGAATGATTATCAATAGCCCCAGGTCGTCCGCTTATCTGGGCGGGTAGCGCAGCCGGCCGAGGAATCGGCTCAGGCTCGGCCGCTCCGTCGAGCTTCGCCATTCGGCCTTCAATTTCTCGAACTTCATCACATTGTCGATCCGCCGGTCGAGGAAGGCGGCGGTCTCGGTCCATCCCTCGCTCTTGTCGTCGAGCCAGACCAGCAGCGTGGAGCCATAGACCGCGCCCAGCGTCATCCGCTTGGTGTAGTGATTGAAGTCGGTGCTGGTGTCGCCCGCGATTCGCCACATGACATCGGCCGAGCGCCAGGAGACGCGGAGCCCGAGCGGGATATTTTGCGGCATCGCAAGTATCGCCAACGCTCGCCGCACCGCCTCGCGCGCCGGCCCCATGATCTCCAGCCTCCGCCAGACAAGCGATCGGATTTTCTCGCGAATCTTCATGTTCTTGAGCCGCTCGGGCGTGAACCATGCAGCGAGCGCGCGATCGACCTCCTGGATGTAGAGGTCGATCAGCTCGGCCTGCCCCTTCGGCATCGCCAGCCGCGCCTTTACCGGATCGATGCCAAGCTGATGCGCAGCCGAATCGACTGCTTTTCGGGTCCAGCCATCGAACACCGCGTTCTCGCCGACCGGGAGCGCCAGCTCGCGGCGCAGCTGCTCGAGTGGGCTCGGAGTCGCCATGGAGCTCAACTGGGCGGCTCGGCCGCCGGGCGCAACCCCCGATCGGGAAGCCGGACGAGGACCAGCGCCGCCGCGATGCCGAGCGCGCCGATGAGATCGGCGACTGTCAGGCCCTCGCGATAAACGAACCAGCCGATGGTCGCCGAAATCACGGGCTGGGTGAGCAAGCCCAACCCGACCACCAGCGGCGGCAGCGTGCCGATCGAATAGACGAGCAGCCCCTGCCCGAGGACCTGGCTCGACAGCGCGAAAATGATGAGCGGAGTCCAGTCATGCGGCCAGATGCGCTCGCCGAGGCCGACACTGATGAGCAGCAGCAAGGGCACGGAGAACACCGTTGCCAGGATCAGCAGCGGCAGCGGCTGGAGCTCGGTCCGGCCGCGTTCGACGAAGATCAGATAGCCGCCATAGAACAGCCCCGCGACGAGGGTCAGCAAATCGCCCGCGAAGTTCGTCGGCGAAAGCTCATAGCTGCCGCTCATCAACAGCGCGGTGCCCGCGATCGCGAGCGTCAGCGCGAGCGTTTGTCTCGACGACGGCCGGGTGTGCGCAAGCCACAGCCCGTAGATAGCGAACACAAAGCTTCCGCTATTCCCGAACAGAGTGGCATTGCCGAGCTTGGTCATGCGTATGCCCGCGTTCCACGCCGCGAGGTCGAGCGAATAAAATAAGGCTGCAATGCCGACGGTGATGACAAGTGCCCGGCGCGGCCAATGGGCGGGCTGCCCGGTCGTTCGCGCGACGATCAGGAGAAAGGGAATCGCGAGCAGCAGCCGCCAGAATCCCACCGCCACAGCACCCACATCGGAAAGCCGCACCAGCCACGGACCGAACGCCAGCGCGGCATTGCCCAGCAGCAAGGCCGGGAATGCGAGAGGGTGCGGTTTGGGCTTGTCCACGCTTGCGCGCATAGGGACGCGCGGCGGGAACGACTAGGGCGCGTATTCCTGCCTTAATCCGTAGAGCGCCAGCGCCGCGCGCGCCGCGCCGCCGCCTTTGTCGAGCCGGGCCGGATCGCAGCGCTCGATCGCCTGCGCTTCATTCTCGACGGTGAGGACTCCGTTGCCGATCGCGAATCCTTGCAGCGCCAGGTCCATGAGCCCGCGCGCGCTTTCGTTCGAGACGATCTCGAAATGATAGGTCTCGCCGCGGATCACCACGCCGAGCGCGACGAAGGCGCAGAACCGCCCGCTTCGCGCCGCGAGCGCGATGGCGCCGGGCAGCTCGAGCGCGCCCGGAACGGTCAGGGTCTCATGCTTGTGCCCGGCCGCCTCGATCGCGTTGCGCGCTCCGTCGAGCAGCATGTCGTTGAGGTGCGGATAGAAACGCGCCTCGACCAGCAGGATGGTCGACATGCCTCAGGCCGCCGCGTCGATCGGGCGCTGCTCGACGATCGCCAGACCGTAGCCGGAAAGCCCGACGGGGGAATGCTGCGTATTCGACAGGAGAACCATGTCGTGAATGCCGAGCGCCGCGAGGATCTGCGCCCCGGTACCATAGGCGCGAACGGCGTCGCCAATCTCCGCTGGCTGGCCCGCGCGAACGTCGATCGAGCGCGAAAGCGAACCCGGAGCCGCGGCGTGCAGGGTAACGACCACGCCGGAGCCCTCCTGCTCGATCATGCGCATCGCTCCCTGGAGCGCGCCCGATTTGCGCCCCGATTCGCCGAGCACGTCGGCGAACAGGTCGAGGCTGTGCATGCGCACAAGCACGGGCCCGGTCGTGTCCAGCGCGCCATGGACCAGCGCCAGTTGTTCCTCGCCGCTGGCCTTGTCGCGGAACACCTGCGCCTGCCACTCGGCGCCGCTGCTCGCGGAGAACGGGCAAGTCGCGACTCGCTCCACCAGATGATCCTTCTGGAGCCGATAGGCGATGAGGTCACGGATCGTGCCGATCTTCAGACCGTGCGTTCGGGCGAAATCCATGAGGTCGTCGAGCCGGGCCATGGTCCCGTCCTCGCGCATGACCTCGCAGATGACTCCGCTGGGATTCAGTCCCGCGAGCCGCGCGACGTCGACCGCGGCCTCGGTATGCCCGGCGCGGACGAGCACGCCGCCTGGCCTGGCGATCAGCGGAAAGACGTGCCCGGGCGAGACGATTGCATCGGGTCCATTGGCGGCGTCGATTGCCACGGAAATGGTCCGCGCCCGGTCGGCGGCGCTGATCCCGGTTGAGATTCCTTCCTTCGCCTCGATCGACACGGTGAACGCCGTCTCGTTCCGGCTCCGGTTGGTACGGGTCATGGGCTCGAGCCCGAGCTGCTCGGCCCGCTCCTTGGTCAGCGCGAGGCAGATGAGCCCGCGTCCGTGCCGCGCCATGAAGTTGATCGCGTCGGGCGTCGCCATCTGGGCCGGAATGATCAGGTCGCCTTCATTCTCGCGCCCCTCGTCATCCACCAGGATGAACATGCGGCCGTTGCGCGCCTCGTCGAGGATCGCCTCTGGTCCGACCAGAACGTCAGTCGTGCCGCGCTGGATCAGCTTTTCCAATCGGGTGAGCGTCTCGGCGGTGGGGTTCCATTCTGGTGAGCCGAGCTTCCTCAGGCTGTTGGGATGAAGACCGGCCGCGCGGGCGAGGCCAGCGCGGCTGACTTCACCAGTTTCGACGATGGCGTTAATCCGATCGATGAGGGTCGTGCTCATGTGCGCGCCATTATCACATTACGATGTGATGAAAAGCGGAATCGAATCCGCCTCTACTGTGATCGCGCCGCAAGCATCCGGTCGATATAGCGGGCGAGCACGTCGACTTCGACATTCAGCTGTTGTCCCGCAGTCAAATTGCCCAATGTCGTGTGCTGCGCGGTATGCGGAATGATGTTGACCGAGAAATGAGTTGTCCCGTCCTCCACATCGCGAACGTCGTTCACGGTCATCGACACACCATTGAGCGCGATTGAACCCTTTGCGGCGATCATTGGGCCGAGGGCATGCGGGACACTTACCCCGATGCGCGTCGAATCGCCTTCAGGGCAGACACCGACGACCTGGCCTACCGAATCGACGTGGCCAGTGACAATGTGACCGCCAAGCTCGTCACCGAGGCGCAGCGAGCGTTCGAGATTGAGCTTCGCTCCCTCGCGCCACTGGTCCGCAGCTGTACGCGACACCGTTTCGCCCGAAACATCGACCGCGAACCAGTCGCTCCCCTTGTCGACCACCGTGAGGCAGACGCCGGAACATGCGATGGAAGCGCCGAGCTCGACCGTGTCCATGTCGTACCCGGTCGCGATCGCCAGGCGCAGATCGCCGCGCTGCTCGGCTTTGCGGACGGTGCCGACGTCGGTGACGATCCCGGTGAACATGCTTTCCTCGTGCTTCGAGACGCCGGTTCGACAGGCTCACCGGCTCCTCAGCAGGAGCGGAACTGTGGAGCGCCGCTCATCCTGAGGAGGGACTGAGCGAAGTCGAAGTCCCGTCTCGAAGGACGCTTAGGCCGAGCGCGCTCGCTCGTAAACTTCGAGCCGGTCGACGCCGAGCCCTTGCTCACCGGCAAACACCCATCGCCCGTGCGCATCGGCGATCGCGTCGAGGCCGATATAGCCAAAGGAGGACTTCCCTTCGCCGACGATGATCGGAGCACGGTAGATCATGACACGGTCGACCAAATCCTCGGCGAGGAACGCGGTCGCCGTCGCCGATCCGCCCTCCACGAGCAGGTCGTTGACGTCATGAAGGCCGAACACGCCCTTGGGATCGTTGAGAATTTTCCAACCTTCGACGGCTTCGCTGCGCGTCAGCAGAGCGCGCCGCGGGGAGCGCTCCTCCAACCCCGGCAGCCGCACGTCGAGCCGCGGCCGGTCGGCGAGGTAAGTGCCGCGGCCGACGAGGATCATGTCCGAATGCGCGCGCTCCTGGTGCACATGCCGGCGCGCGTCCTCGCCCGTGATCCACTTCGATTCGCCCGAGGGAAGCGCGATCTTGCCGTCGATCGATAGCGCGAGTTTGAGCGTGATCCGGGGCCGGCCGAGCTCGAGTCGGGTCAGCCAGCCCGCGAGCGAGCGCTTCGCCGCCTCGCGCCCGATGCCGAGCGTCACCTCGATTCCCGCACGGCGCAGTTGCCGGATCCCCTTGCCCGACGTGCGCGGATCGGGGTCCTTGAGCGCAACGACCACCCGCGCAGGCTCAGCTTCCAACAACAATTCCGTGCACGCGGGCCCGCGCGCGCTGTCGTGCGCGCACGGCTCGAGAGTGACGTAGACCGTCGCGCCGGCCGCTCTCTTGCCCGCTTGCGCCAGCGCTGCCTGCTCGGCGTGCGGGCGCCCGCCGGCCGCGGTCGACGCTTTCCCGACCAGCCTGCCCGAGGAGGAGACGATCACGCAGCCGACATTCGGATTGGGCGCGCTTTGCCCCCGTGCGTCCTCGCCGAGCGCAATCGCCTGCCCCATCCACTCGCCGCGGTCGTCAGTCAATATTGAGCTGCTTGGCCAATTTCTGGAACTGCCGCTGCCGTTCCTTTTGCGCCGCTTCCCTCGCCGCCTGGTCCTTCTTCTGGTCGGCGCGGATATCGGCGTCAGTCCGGTTCGCCGGATAGAGTTCGACCTCCACCACCTGCGGCGGCGGCGCCATGCCGATCTTCGGGTCGAGCACGAATTCGAGCACGATGATCCCCGTCGCCAGGAGTGCGAGGCAGGCGCCGATCACCTGCTCGCGGCTGCGCTGGCGCATGAACGCCAACAGGTCGCGAATCGCCGCGCTGGGCGTCGACGGGCGGGGGAACCAGGACATCGCCCGAAAGATAAGGCGAGCGCCCCCTCGGCGCCAGTGGTCAGCCGTCGAGCTGGAACTTCAGGGTGATGATTGTGGAGGACGGGACCGGCGTGCCGTCGCGGCTCGCCGGCTTGTACCGCCAGTGAGCGACGAGGTAGCGCCGCGCGGCACCGAGGAACACCGAATCCGCGCGCCCGATAGGATCGACCGCAACGACCCGGCCACGCTCGTCGATCGACAGGCGCAAAGTCAGCACGGCCTCCTCTTCGGTGAGCAGCTTCGACGCCGGATAAGGCGGCCTCAACTCCGACGCCGGCGTGAGGAGCCGGGGGCCGCTCCTTACCGGCACCGGCGTCGGAATTGTCGTCGGGCGAATAATCGCCTCCGCGATCGGCCCGGCAGAGTCGCCGCTATTGGAGAAGGCGGGCATGGACTCGGCAATCCTAGTTTCGCTTGTTTGAGTCGGGTGAGGGGCAGACGAGGTTGGAATGAATATCCGGTGCGGCTTTGGCACGGGCTTGATCGCGTTCTCGGGCGGCGGTGTATTCGGGATGAGTTGGATTTCGATCGGCTTCGGAATGAGTCTCGGCGGCAGTTCCATCCGCGCGCTCATCACCACCGCGACCAGCGCGACGTGGGCGGCGATGATTGCCAGCATCGCATTCGGGCTGGCGCGGCTTTCGGCGACCCTCGGACGGCCGGCGACATAAGCAAGCATCTGAAAACCTCCTCTCCCAAAGCGGCTCTCGACTCGTATGTTACATCATAACATAACTAAGTTGAAGCATTTTCGTTGCGCGCCCGAAAAGGAGAAGAATCAGCGCTTGGCGGCGGTTTCCAGTCTGCGAATCGCGCGCGCCTTGCCCATCGCCTGAACGAGGCCGGCCATCTCAGGGCCGCTCTCACGCCCCGTGAGTGCGAGCCGAAGCGGATGGAACAGCTCTCGGCCCTTCTTGCTCGTCGCCTGCTTCACCTCGGCGGTCAGTGCGCGCCACGGCTCGGCCGACCAGTCCAGCCGCTCGGCGATCGACGCGGCCTCCTTGACCACCAGTCGCTCCTCATGACCGAGCTCGGGCGGATCGATGTCGCCGTGCAAGACCGCTAGCCAGCCCGCCACATCGCCAAGCCGCTCGAGATTGCCGCGAAGGAGGAGCCAATCTTCCTGCGTCGCTTCGGCCGGAAGCCGGCCGGCGACGGCCACATAGTCGAGATGGTGAAGCAACCTCGCATTGACGAGCTCGACCTCATGCGGGTCGAAGTGGGCGGGCGCGCGACCGAACGTCGAAAAGTCGA
The DNA here is from genome assembly GCA_035701045.1 of Sphingomicrobium sp. GTDB lineage: Bacteria > Pseudomonadota > Alphaproteobacteria > Sphingomonadales > Sphingomonadaceae > Sphingomicrobium. Next base: position 63,964 of record DASSOB010000007.1, read on the forward strand.
AGGTCTCCGCGAGCTCGGCCAGCGAGGCGATCGGCTCGACCGGCTGCGATGTGCCGATTCGCGCGAGCACGTCGAGCAACGCCATCGGCTCGATACCCTCCTCTCGCACATGCTCCGCACCATAAGCGCCGAGGCGCTTCGACAGCTTTCCCTCGGTCGCGACCAGAAGCGCCTCGTGCGCGAAATGCGGCGGCGCGGAGCCGAGCGCCTCGAACATCTGGATTTGGGCCGCGCTGTTGGAGACATGATCTTCGCCGCGAACGACGTGGGTGATGCCCAGGTCGATATCATCGATGACGCTCGGAAGCAGGTAGAGCCAGCTTCCGTCCTCGCGCCGAACCACCGGGTCGCTCAGAAGCTTCGGATCGAACTTCTGCTCGCCTCGGATGAGATCGGTCCAGGCGATCGGCGATTCATGGTCGAGGCGGAAACGCCAGTGCGGCGCGCGCCCTTCCGGCACCGGCGCATCCGCGGGCTTTCGCTCGTAAACCGGAGGCAGCCCGCGGCCGAGCAGCACCTTGCGGCGAAGCTCCAGCTCTTCGGGCGTCTCGTAACAGGCATAGGCTCGGCCGGCCGATTTCAGCCGCTCGAACTCGCGCTCGTAGAGGTCGAACCGCTCGGACTGCCGGACCAGGTTGTCCGGGTCGAGGCCCAGCCATTCGAGATCGTCACGGATCGCCTGGTCGAATTCCGACGTCGACCGCTCGCGATCGGTGTCGTCGATGCGCAGCAGAAAGGCGCCCTCCTCCTTCCGCGCGAACAGGAAATTGTGCAGCGCCGTCCTGATGTTGCCGACATGGAGCCGGCCGGACGGCGAAGGCGCGAAGCGGGTGACGACGCTCATGGGGTACCGACTACTCGGGGACTGAAGCCGCGCCTAGAGCCAGATCAATGCCAAATCCGTCGTGTCCGCCAGATTTCGCCGCAGTTCGTCACCGGCATCACCGCGCCAAAGTCGGCGTCGGATTTGAGCGGCGGAATTTCGAGGCTGGCGGCGGTTGATTCGATCATCGTCGCCGACGTGCGAATAAGGTCGAGCTGCGAACGCAGCTGGACGGCGACATCGCGAACCGTTGTCCGATCTGCAGCGGATGCAGGCCCAAGCGCCGGATCGAGCAACGCAAAGCGATCCCAGCCACGGCGCACATCACGATATGTATCGACGAGTGTCGTGCTGGCTGCCGTCACCACGGCATAATTGTCGACACGGTCATTGCCGAGCCGGTCGTGGAATTCACGATTCATGTCCGGCGAAAAGGGTTCAACCGTATAGCCGATGAAGCGTGGAGGGCTAAAATCATCCGCTTCGAGCGAGCGGTTGGAGGACGCCTTGCGAATGACGGAATTAACGCGGGCCTCAAGGCACGGCGCCGCTGCTATCCAGACCCGGGCGACCTGACGCGATCGTCCAATCTCGTAACGGACGCGCATATCCTCTTCATTGATGGCGCGCTGTTCGGCGCGGTCAGCGACCCAATTGGCAAGCGCCTGTGCGGTGAGCACGCCTGCAACCACGACCAGAAACTCGAACAAGAACAAGCGAGCGGTTACCTTGCCCTGCCCGCTTCCCCACCAATGGCGAACCGTCCGGAACATTGCGTCGCGCCCCCGTCCGAATGACGATGCTACCGGCTCATTCACCTGTGTGGAAGAAATTGCTGATCGGGTAGCGGCGGTCGCGGCCGAAGTTGCGGCTGCCGATCTTCACGCCCGGCGGCGCCTGGCGGCGCTTGTACTCGGCCTTGAGCAATTTCGATTCGATATCGGCGACGAGTGCGACATCCTCTCCCGTGGCATTCGCCACCTCCTTCACCGACATTTCCTTTTCGACCAGCCCTTCAAGGACCCGATCGAGCACGGAGTAAGGCGGGATGCTGTCCTCGTCCTTCTGGTCGGGCCTCAGCTCGGCGCTCGGCGGCTTGGCGATGACCCGCTCGGGCATCACCGGGCCGTCGGGTCCAAGCGCGCCATCCGGCTTGTTCGCATTGCGCCAGCGCGAGAGCGCGAAGACGGTCGTCTTGTAGGCGTCCTTCAGCACCGAATAGCCGCCGGCCATGTCGCCGTAGAGCGTGGCATAGCCGACGCTCATCTCGCTCTTGTTGCCCGTGGTGAGCAGCATCTGCCCGCCCGAGTTGGACAGCGCCATGAGCGCCACCATGCGAAGCCGCGCCTGGACGTTCTCGGCGGCGAGGCCGGTCAGTTGCGGGAGCATTGCGTCCACACCCTCCACGGCCGGCACGATCGACACGACGTCATGGCGGCAGCCGAGCATCCGGGCGCATTCGCGCGCGTCTTCCAGGCTATTCTCGCTCGTGTATCTGGACGGAAGCATCACGCCCCACACCTTGTCCGGCCCGAGCGCATCGACCGCGATCGCGGCCGACAGCGCGCTGTCGATTCCGCCGGAAAGCCCCAGGATTACGCCGGGAAAATCATTGCGCGTGACGTAGTCGCGAAGCCCGACCATCATCGCCGTGTAAATGTCCTCGGGGAAGGCATCGAGCGCCTGCGTGTCGCGAGTCTCGCAGCGCCAGCCGCCCGGCGTCCGCGTCCAGTCGGTGACAAGCAGCTGCTCGTCCCAGTCGCCAAGCTGGACGATGACCTCGCCGTCGGGGTGCATGACGAAGGACGAGCCGTCGAACACCAATTCGTCCTGCCCGCCGACGCGGTTGAGGAAAACGAGCGGGAGCCCGGTGCTGGTCGTCCGCGCCCGCGCCAGCCGTTCGCGCGTATCGATCTTGTCGAGCTCGAACGGACTCGCGTGAGGGACGAGGAGCATCTCCGCGCCGAGGTCGGCCAGATGCGCGCACACCGGCTCCAGCCACATGTCCTCGCAGATCGGCACGCCAAGCTTGATCCCGCGCCATTCGATCGGGCTGGGTAGCGGTCCCGGCGAAAAAATGCGCTTCTCGTCGAACGGCCCATAATTGGGCAGCTCATGCTTGAAGGTCCGGCCGATGACGCGGCCGTTGTCGGCCAGGACCATCGCGTTGAAGATCTGCCCGCCTTCGTTGACCACTGTCCCGATCAGCATCGCCGGCCCGGGGTCGGCGGTCGCGGCGACGAGCCGGTCGGTGCATTCGTGCGCGCGCCGGATGAACTCCGGCTTCAGCACCAGATCCTCGGGCGGATAGCCGATCACCTGCACTTCCGGGCAGAGCAGGAGGTCGGCATCCTTCGCTCTCCGGCGCATCTCCAGCATCGCCGAGGCATTGCCGTCGAGATCGCCGACTCGCTGGTTCATCTGCGCGAGCGCAATCTTCAGCTGCTGCGTCCCCTTGGCTGTCATGCGCGCGATTTAGCGAGCCGCCCCGCTTCGGCAAGCTTTACGGATCGCGCTTCGTCTCGCTAAAGCCGAGTCGTCGCTGGGGAATCGCCACATGAAATTGCTCGCCGGGAACAGCAACCTGCCGCTGGCCCGTTCGATTTCGAACTATCTCGAAACGCCGCTCACCGATGCGAGCGTGCGCCGCTTCGCCGACGAGGAAGTGTTCGTCGAGATCAACGAGAACGTCCGCGGCGAGGACGTGTTTGTGATCCAGTCGACCAGTTACCCGGCGAACGACAATCTCATGGAGCTGTTGATCTGCATCGACGCGCTGCGCCGCGCGTCGGCGAAGCGGATCACGGCCGTCTTGCCCTATTTCGGCTATGCGCGGCAGGACCGGAAGCCCGGCCCGCGCACGCCCATTTCCGCCAAGCTAGTCGCCAACCTGATCACCACGGCCGGGGCCAACCGCGTGCTGTCGATCGACCTCCACGCGGGTCAGATCCAGGGCTTCTTCGACATCCCGACGGACAATCTGTTCGGCTCGCCGGTGATCGCGACCGACATCCGGGCGCGCTTCGGAAACCGCGAGCTGATGATCGTCTCGCCCGACGTCGGCGGCGTGGTCCGCGCGCGCGGCCTCGCCAAGCGGCTCAACAACGCCCCGCTGGCGATCGTCGACAAGAGGCGTGAACGCGCGGGCGAGTCGGAAGTCATGAACATCATCGGCGACGTCGCCGGGCACGTCTGCATCCTCGTCGACGATATCGTCGATTCGGCCGGAACTTTGTGCAACGCCGCGGCGGCGCTGAAGCAGGAAGGCGCGGTCGAAGTGTTCGCTTATTGCACCCACGGCGTCCTGTCCGGCGGCGCAATCGCGCGCGTCGCCAAGTCCGAGCTCAGCGAGCTGGTCGTCACCGACACGATCTCGAGCGGAGAGGCCGACCCCAAGGACAGCAAGATCCGCCGCCTCACCGTCGCCCCCCTGCTCGGCGAAGCGATCAAGCGCATTTCCGACGAGGCATCGGTCTCCAGCCTGTTCGACTGATTTTCGGGAGCCGTCGCCCTGAACTCGTTTCAGGGGCCATTTGCGTGAGGCCATGACCTTCCCGTTTATGGATGCTGAAACAAGTTCAGCATGACGAGGTTGAACAGATATGCCTACCGTCCTCATCACCGGCGCCAATCGCGGGATTGGGCTGGAGTTCGCCCGTCAATATGTCGCCGACGGCTGGGATGTGATCGCGACCGCGCGGCGGTCGGGCCCTGAGCTGGATTCGTTCGGCGTTCGGGTCGAAACGCTCGATCTCTCGGATGCCGACGCGGTTGCCACTTTCCCGGACAAGATCGACAGCCCGCTCGACCTCTTCATCGCCAATGCCGGGACCAATCACCCGATGAACACGGACGGCGCGGAGAATGCGCGCGACTGGGAGGCGATGATGATGGTCAACGCCATCGCGCCGTTCCAGCTCGGCAAGGCGCTCCTGCCGCGAGTCGCCGACGCGAAGGGCAAGATGATCGCGATTTCGAGCGGCATGGGGAGCATCGAGGAGACGAGCGGCGGCTGGATTCCCTACCGGACGTCCAAGGCGGCGCTGAACATGGCCTGGCGGTGCCTCGCTCTGGACGCGCGGCCGGCGGGCGTTGCGGCCGTCCTGTTCAGCCCGGGCTGGGTAAAGACCCGGATGGGCGGCGCCGGCGCGCAGATCACGCCCGAGCAAAGCGCCCGCGACATGCGCGCGCTGATCGAGCGGCTGACGATCGAAGACAGCGGCCGCTTTCTCCGCCGCAACGGTTCGGACATTCCGTGGTGATTCTCCTCCCCTCGATTTCGAGGGGAGGTGGCAGCGAAGCTGACGGAGGGGTCTTTGCCGGAGCCTGAGAAGAAGACCCCTCCACCGCCTTCGGCGGTCCCCCTCCCCTGCAAATGCAGGGGAGGAGAGAACTTGCGCGTTGAAGCCTCTCGCTCTATAGGCCCGCCCTCTTCCAGACCTCTGGAACAATCAGAACGGCCCGGCCGAAAGGGCTGCCGTGGCGGTTCATAAGCTCGCTCCATCAGGAGCAAAGGAGAGAAAATGCCCAAACTGAAGACCAAGAGCGGGGTGAAGAAGCGCTTCACCGTCACCGCGACCGGCAAGATCAAGCACGGGGTGGCGGGCAAGCGCCACCGGCTGATCAGCCACAACGCCAAATATATCCGCCAGAACCGCGGCACAGAGATTCTCGCCGACGCCGACACGGCGCGCGTGAAGGCCTGGGCCCCCTACGGCCTGAAGTAAGGAGAGGCTGACATGGCACGCGTCAAGCGGGGTGTAACCACCCGCGCCAAGCACAAGCGCATCCTCGACCAGGCGAAGGGCTATTACGGCCGGCGCAAGAACACCATCCGGATCGCCCGCCAGGCGGTCGAGAAGGCCGGGCAGTACGCCTATCGCGACCGCAAGGTGAAGAAGCGGAGCTTCCGCGCCTTGTGGATCCAGCGAATCAACGCCGCGGTCCGCGCGGAAGGGCTGACCTACGGCCAGTTCATCCACGCGCTGAACCTTGCCGGCATCACCCTCGACCGGAAAGTGCTCGCCGACATCGCGATGCACGAGGCCGAGGCGTTCAGCGCCATCATCGCCCAGGCGAAGGGCGCGCTGGAGAAGAAGGCGGCCTGACCTTCTCCCCTCCCTGGAAAGGGAGGGGCAGGGGGTGGGTGCGGCTGAAGTGGCTCAACGCCGCTGAAGACGCTTTCTCATGTGCATCGAGCCCATTCGTCAGCAACCCACCCCTCAATCCACTCCCTTGCAGGGAGGGGAGGAGAAAGAACAAGGAAGGCCGTCCGGAGCGATTCCGGCGCCTTTCTTCATTCGTCGACAATAGTTGTGATTGGCTGCCATGAGCAGCTTGTGCCGGTTCAAAGAGAAAGCAACGGAATCTAAATGGTCCCCGCTTAGACGCAATCTGCCTTGGAAGCGGAGGGCGGCAATGGGATTACTTGGCCGACTAACAGGTTGGGATGCGCAAAAAGAAGCGCATAACGCGGTCGTTGCGAGCCATTTCGTCGATCACGCGGACACCGATACAAAGCGCCGCCTCATCGAATGCATAATAAAGATCCAGCATGAGGTTAAAGGACGCTATGCCGGATCGAAAGACGAGATACTCGCCGACCTCAATCGTCAGCCGCGATCGGTTCAGATGAATTTGGTGGCGCTCGCCTGCAACAATTTGGGAGTCCAGCCGAATGTGCGTGGGTTCCAATTCAACGATGTGAGCAATCCTTATCGGGCCAAGGATGGCGATATCGATGAGCGTATTGAGTTCGCCGTCAGGTGGCTGAATGAACGTTTCCCAGCCAAGGTTTCATGGCCTGGCAACAGCTGTCGAGTGAACTTCACCGACTGGCTGCAAGGCATTTCAACAGTTGAGTTCGAGTGTCCATCCTGTTCGCAGCGCCTGCGCGCGCCGGGAGGCGGACACCTCCAGATCACTTGTCCTGTGTGCAAGCACAGCTGGACTCAGTCGACGTAGATAGGCTCCTGACAATCCACGATCCGAGTTGAGGGCACTCAATTCAGCAGCTCGTAGGCCGGCAGCGTCAGGAACTCGACGAGGTCGTCGCTGACGATCATGTTGTGCATCAGCCGCGCGGCTTCGGCGATGTTGGGGACTTCGGCGAGCAGGCCGACCTCCTCGTCGAACCATGTTTCGAACAGGTCGAGGGTGAAGGCGCGGCCGTCGTCGAGCGGCGCCTCATATTTCCGCCACTGCCATAGCTGCGTGCGGCAGATCTCGGCCGTCGCGGCGTCCTCCATCAGATTGTAGAGCGGCACCGCGCCCTTCCCGCCGAGCCAGGCGGCGAGATACTGGACGCCTACGCGGATGTTCGCGCGCGCGCCGGCCTCGGTTCGGACGCCGTCGTGAAGGGTGAGCATCTCGGCCTGGCCGGGGATGTGCTCGGGCATCTTCGAGAGCTGATTGGGGCCGTGCATCGCCTCGAACGCTTCGCGGGCGACCGGCACCAGCCCCGGATGCGCGACCCAGGTGCCGTCGTGGCCGTTGGTCACCTCGCGCAATTTGTCGGCACGAACCTCGGCGAAGGCTTTCTCGTTCGCCGCCTCGTCGCCCTTCACCGGGATGAAAGCCGACATGCCGCCCATCGCGAAGGCGCCGCGGCGGTGGCAGGTGGCGACCAGACGCAGCGAATAAGCGGCGAGGAACGCTTTATCCATCGTCATCCGGGCGCGGTCGGGCGTCAGCCGTTGGGGCGTCCGGCCGAGGCGCTTGATGTAGCTGAAGATGTAGTCCCAGCGGCCGCAGTTCAGGCCGACGATATTCTCCTTCAGCGCGTAGAGGATCTCGTCCATCTCGAACGCCGCCGGCAGCGTTTCGATGAGCACCGTCGCCTTGATTGTCCCGCGCTCCAACCGCAGCTTGTTCTCGGCAAAGGCGAAAACGTCGCTCCACAGCGCGGCTTCATGCCGGCTCTCTAGCTTTGGTAGATAGAAGTATGGCCCCGAACCCTTCGCCAGAGCGGCGCGCGCATTGTTCCAGAAGTAAATGGCGAAATCGAACAAAGCCCCGGCGACGACCTGGCCGCCGACGGTCACATGATCTTCCGGAAGATGCCAGCCGCGCGGGCGGACCATCAGCACCGCCGGATTCTCGCCGACCGCATAATGCTTGCCGCTGTCGGGATCGGTGTAGTCGAGGCGGCCAAGCCAGTAATCGCGCAGATTCACCTGGCCCTGGACCATCTCCTCCCAGGTCGGCGACGCCGCGTCCTCGAAATCCGCCATGAATGCCTGCGCGCCGCTATTGAGCGCGTTGATCAGCATCTTGGCGTTGGTCGGCCCGGTGATCTCGACCCTCCGGTCGAGCAGGTCTTGCGGGATCGATCCGACCGTCCACTCCGACTCTCGGATACCGCGCGTTTCCTCGGGGAAGTCGGGCAGCTCGCCGGCGTCGAACCGCGCCTGCCGATCCATGCGCTTGTCGAGCAGCTCGAGCCGTCGCCGGTCGAACCGCTCGTGAAGCTCGGCGAGGAAATCGAGCGCGGCTTCGGTCAGCACCTCGTTCGAGCCGCGGACGGTCGAGTGTTCCGCGACGATTCGAGGACGGTCAATCACATTGGTCACTGTACAGGCGGCTCCATGCAAATCGAGTAGCGCTCGGTCGCGCTGCAATGGTCGCGGAAGGTCAGCCGCTGCCATTCCATACGGGCCCGAACCTCATCATGGAACGGTCCGCTGACTGTTTCGGTGCCGGGCTTCAAGTCCTTAAAGCCGCAGTCGGAATAATCTCCCCCGACGACCCAGTAACGCTGTCCCATGACATTCTCCTTCATTCGGCCGCGACCGGCTCTCTCGCCTGAAACTGCGCGGCTTCGGTGGATTCGCCGAGCGCGACGGTGGACGCCTGGCCGCCGGAAACGGCGCTGGCGATCGCGTCGAAATAGCCGGTGCCGACCTCTCGCTGGTGGCGCGTCGCGGTGTAGCCCGCCGCCTCGCTCGCGAACTCGGCCTGCTGAAGCTCGGAATAAGCCGCCATGCCGCGGTCGCGGTAATCGCTCGCCAGCTCGAACATCGCGTGGTTGAGGCTGTGGAAGCCGGCCAGCGTCACGAACTGGAATTTGTAGCCCATCGCGCCAAGCTCGCGCTGAAACCGTGCGATCGTCTCATCGCCGAGCTTCGCGTTCCAGTTGAAGCTCGGGCTACAATTGTAAGCAAGCAGCTTGCCGGGGAAGCGCGCGTGGATGGCATCGGCGAATGTACGCGCATCCTCCAGGTCCGGATGGCTGGTCTCGAACCACAGAAGGTCGGCATGAGCTGCGAAGGCCAGCCCGCGCGCAATGCAGTGATCGAGCCCCGTGCCGTCCTTCAGGCGGAAGAAGCCTTCGGGCGTCCGTTCGCCCGTAATGAACGGCCGGTCGCGGTCGTCGACATCGCTGGTGATGAGCTTCGCGCTTTCGGCATCGGTGCGGGCGACGATGATTGTCGGAACTCCGCAGACGTCGGCCGCGAGCCGCGCCGCATCGAGGTTGCGGATCGCCGCCTGCGTCGGGATCAGCACCTTGCCGCCGAGATGTCCGCACTTCTTCTCGCTCGCCAGCTGATCCTCGAAGTGCACGCCTGCCGCGCCCGCCTCGATATAGGCCTTCATGATCTCGAAGCAGTTGAGCGGGCCGCCAAACCCGGCTTCGGCGTCGGCCAGGATCGGCGCGAACCAGTCTCGCTTCGCCCCACCTTCCAGATGCTCGATCTGGTCGGCCCGGCTCAGCGTCTTGTTGATCTTGCGCGCCAGCTCCGGCCCCGAATTGGCGGGATAAAGCGACTGATCGGGGTACATCGAGCCATTGACGTTCGAATCCGCCGCCACCTGCCAGCCGGAAAGATAGATCGCCTTGAGCCCCGCGCGGACCATCTGCATCGCCTGATTGCCGCTGAGGGCGCCGAGCGCCCGCACCGGTTCCGCCTCGTGCAGCAGTTCCCACAGCTTGAGCGCCCCGCGTCGCGCCAGCGTATGTTCGATCGGGACGGACCCGCGCAGTTTCAGCACATCATCGACGCTGTAGGGCCGCTCGATCCCGCCGAACCGCCCTTCCGGAGCCACCACCGCGAGGCCAAAATCCGTCATACGCTGTCCCTTTCACTCGAACCCGGAAACGAGTTGAACCTGTTCGAATTGGAAAAGCTTCAGCGAAAAGTGCGGATGTGTGGATGCACTCACTTGTGTAGTTGTGGATTTCTTGACAAAATTGCCGAATGGCCTCCCAGCGCAAACTCCTCCTCGGTGCGCGATTGAAGCGGCTTCGGCGCGAGCGTGGCCTCAGCCAGAGCCAGATGGCGGAGCAGCTCGGAATCTCCGGCTCCTACCTCAATCATCTCGAACGCAATCAGCGGCCAGTGACCGCCGGAGTCCTGCTTCGGCTGGCCGAAACGTTCGATGTCGATGTGAAGGTCTTCGCCTCCGAAAGCGGCGATAGCGGCGGTGCGACCCAGCTCGGGGAAATCTTCTCCGACCCGATGCTCGTCACTCTTGGAGTCAGCCGGCTGGAACTGGTCGAGCTCGCCGACAATGCGCCGTCTGTCGCCGAAGGAATCGCCCGCCTCTATACCGCGGTGAGGGAGCTACAGCGCCAGCCTCAGAACCTCGACACCGCCGCCGACGATCCGCGAGTGTTGATCACGCCCGAAACCTGGGTGCGGGACTTCATCCAGTCGCAGCGCAACCATTATCCCGACCTTGAGGAAGCGTCGGAGACGTTGGGCGGCGCGCTCGCCCACCCGCTGTCCGTCGCCGAGCCACTCCGCCAGCGCCTGAAGGAAGCGTGGGGCGTCGACGTGCGCGTCGTCGATCCGGAAATCCTCGAAGACGCGAGCCAGCATTACGATGCGCAGCGGCGCGTGCTCATGCTTTCGACTCTGCTGAGGCCGGAGAACCGGACGTTCGGAATCGCCTACCAGCTTGCGCTGCTGGAGTTCGCGCCAATCGTCGCGCGGATGGTCGAGGCCGCCCGGCCGCCCGATCCGGGAAGCCGGCACCTGCTGCACATGAGCTTTGCCAATTATGCGGCCGGCGCGATCATGATGCCTTACGGCAAGTTCCTTCGCGCCGCGGAGGAGCATCGCTACGCGCTGGACCGGCTGACGGCGCAGTTCGGTGCCAATGTCGAGCAGGTCGCGCACCGGCTGACGACGCTCAGCCGATCGGGCGCGAAGGGTGTGCCTTTCTTCATGCTGCGGGTTGATCCAGCCGGAAACATCTCCAAGCGCTACGCGGGCGAGAGCTTCCCCTTCTCGCACTTCGGCGGGACTTGCCCGCGCTGGCATTTGCACGCCGCGTTTCAGACTCCCGGACAAACAATCCGTCAGCTCATCGAGACTCCCGACGGCGAGCGCTTCTTCACCATCAGCCGGACGATCGAGCGTCCGATCCGGCCCGATCCGCGCGACGACGCCCTGCTCGCCGTCGGCCTCGGTTGCGACGTGAAGCACGCGCACCGGATTGCCTATTCGGACGGCCTCGATTTGCTGAACACGCCGGCGACTCCGGTCGGCCCGGCCTGTGCGATCTGCCCGCGGCTTCAGTGCGCCTATCGCGCCACCGCGCCGGCAGGCCGGATGCTGGCGGTGGAAGAGAATCGCAAGACGATTTCGCCTTACCCGTTCGTGCCCGCTTAGGGCGCCACCGGCTCCCGTTCGAGCGCGGCGCGGTCCCAGTGCGCGAGGTCGGCTGCCGTATCATAGGTCGACTGGAAGAAATCGAGCAGCATCCGGTCGGGATCGCCGCTCGCGCGCACCTGCTCATAGGGCAGAACGAATTCGCCGAACGTCTCGTCGAAATGGCCATGCGCCACTTTCGCCGATCGATAGCTGTCCGGCTCCGGATAGACATAGCTGTAAAAGAAGGGGTCGGCCGAGGTTACGCCGTCGGCCCAAAAGCCCGCGCTGCTGACCTCGTCGCTATAGGCTTCGCGCGCGATCCTGTCGGGAAGGCCGGGCATTCCGCCCGGATGCGGCGGCGCCTTTCGCCCGGAAAAGCGGCTGACGGCCAAATCGAAACTGCCCCACCAGAAGTGAACTGGGCTGCATTTTCCGGCAAACCCCGCGCGGAACAGCGCGAATACCGGCAGCATCGCCGCCAACGCCGCGCGAAATCGCTCGGCCGAATCGCGATCATACTCACGCGCAACCGTGTCCTCTGCGAAAGGGATGGCATCCGCGATCTCGTTCGGTCGCCCGTCGAAGCCCGACGGCAAGCCGTGCCGGTCGAGGATGTCGATCAGCCGGCGATGGAGGGCGGCGACGCTCCCGGCATTGAGCGGAACCTCTTCGCGGGAGCCGTCGCTGACCCACAGCACGATCGCGTGGCGGCAGAGATCGAGTGTCAGCGTGAAGCTCCGCCCGCCGCTCGCCGCCGTGGGCAAAGTGCTCAGCCCGCGCGCGTTCGGTTGCAGTGCGACATGCCAGCCGTGGTTCACCCAGGGCGCATGGGCGACGCGGATCTTGCCGAGCATTTGCGCGGCGAGATGGAGGAGGGAGAAGGTCTCATGATCCCTCTCGACGCTCAGCACCGGCCAGTCGCTCATTGGGGCGCCTGTAGCACGCCTTTGCATTTTCCCCGAGGGCGCGGCTAAGGCGCTCGCCCATGGCGAGTGACCAATCCGACACAGCGCTCGAACGCATTGCGGCGGCCAAAGACCTGCAGGCGCTCGACTCGGTACGAGTCGCGCTGCTCGGCAAACAGGGCGAGATCACGGCCATGCTGAAGTCGCTGGGAGCGATGGACCCCCAGACCCGCACGGCCGAAGCGCCGAAGATCCACGCGCTGCGCGAATCGGTCAGTGACGCGATCGCTAACCGCAAGGCGGCGCTCGAGACGGCGGAGCTCGACCGCAAGCTCGCGACCGAGAAAATCGACCTCTCGCTTCCGGCGGCGGAGAGCGTCAGCGGCACCGTACACCCGGTCAGCCAGGTGATGGATGAGCTCGCCGAGATTTTCGCCGATCTCGGTTTCTCGGTCGCCGAAGGGCCGGAGATCGAGACCCAGTGGTACAATTTCACCGCGCTCAACATGCCGGAGTTCCATCCCGCGCGGGCAATGCAGGATACTTTCTATCTGGAGCCACGCGATCCTGGCGACGAACCGCGGGTGCTGAGGACGCACACCTCGCCCGTGCAGATTCGCGCCATGGAAGCGGACGGCGCGCCGGTGCGGCTGATCGCACCCGGCCGGGTCTATCGCTCGGACAGCGACGCGACGCACACGCCGATGTTCCACCAGGTGGAGGGCCTCGTGATCGACCGCGCGATCACGCTCGGCCATTTGAAATGGACTCTCGAGACCTTCCTCAACGCCTTCTTCGAGCGAGACGACGTCGTCCTTCGCATGCGCCCCAGTTACTTCCCCTTCACGGAGCCGTCCGCCGAAGTCGATGTAGGCTGGTCGATCGAGAAGGGCCGGCGCGTCGTTGGCGGGCAGCAGGGCTGGATGGAAGTGCTGGGCAGCGGCATGGTCCACCCGCGAGTCATCGCCAATTGCGGCCTCGATCCCGACGAATGGCAGGGCTTCGCCTTTGGCTGCGGGATCGATCGGCTGGCGATGCTCAAATACGGGATGGACGATCTTCGCGCCTTCTTCGACGGCGATATCCGCTGGCTGAAGCATTACGGCTTCCGCGCGCTCGACGTGCCCACGCTTTCGGGCGGGGTCGGCGCATGAAATTTTCCCTTTCGTGGCTGAAGGACCATCTCGAAACCACGGCATCGGCGCAGGACATCGCGGACAAGCTGACGGCCATCGGGCTGGAGGTCGAAGACCTGTCCAACCCGGCCGAGGCGCTGGCGCCGTTCCGCGTGGCGAAGGTGCTGACGGCGGAGAAGCACTCGCAGGCCGACAAGCTTCAGGTGCTCTCGGTTGATGCCGGCACCGGCGAGACGATCCAGGTGGTGTGCGGCGCGCCCAACGCCCGCGCGGGCATGATCGGAGTCTTCGGCCCGCCAGGCGCCTACATTCCCGGGAGCGACATCACGCTCAAGGTCGCCGCGATTCGCGGGGTCGAAAGCCGTGGCATGATGTGCTCGTCGCGCGAGCTCGAACTTGGCGACGACCATACAGGTATCATCGAGCTTCCCGAGGATGCGCCCGTCGGTGCCGTCTTCACCGAATATGCCGGGCTCGACGATCCGGTGTTCGACGTGAACGTCACACCCAACCGGCAGGACTGCATGGGTGTTCGCGGAATCGCCCGCGATCTGGCCGCCTCCGGAATCGGCACGCTGAAGCCACTCGCGGTGCCGCAGATCGAAGGTAGTTTCCCGTCGCCCGTGCCGATCCGGATCGATGACCCGCAAGGCTGCCCGGCATTCTTCGGCCGCGCGATCCGCGGCGTGAAGAACGGTGCCTCGCCCGAGTGGATGCAGCGCCGGCTGAAGGCCGCCGGGCAGCGCCCGATTTCGGCGCTCGTCGACATCACCAACTTCATGACGATCGGCTACGGCCGGCCGGCCCACGTTTACAACATCGCCAAGCTCGACGGTGGGCTCACCGCCCGCGCAGCCAAAGCCGGCGAGAAGGTCCTAGCGCTGAACGAAAAGGAATATGCGCTCGAGCCGTTCATGACGGTCATCGCGGACGACAAGCAAGTGCACGACATCGGCGGGATCATGGGCGGCGAGGATTCGGGCGTCGGCGAACAAACCACCGATGTCATGCTCGAAGTCGCTTACTTCACACCCGAGCGGATTGCCCGCACCGGCCAGGCCCTGGCGCTCGCCAGCGACGCGCGCACCCGCTTCGAGCGGGGAGTCGACCCCGCCTTTCTCGACGAAGGCCTCGCCATCCTCACCGGCCTGATCCTCGATATCTGCGGCGGCGAGCCGTCGGCCGGGATTCGCGCGGGCGAGCCGCCCGTCGAGCGCCGGTCGATCGATTTTGACTTCGGACGCACGCTCGCGCTCGGGGGCATCGATGTTTCCGAAGCGCGCCAGCGCGAGATCCTAGAAAGCCTCGGTTTCGAACTGAGCGGCAACGACGTAACCGTGCCGACCTGGCGGCGTGACGTCGAAGGTCCCGCCGATCTGGTCGAGGAAATTGCGCGGATCACCGGCTATGATTCGGTGCCATCGACTCCGCTCGAACGAACTGCCGGGGTCGCGCACCCGACCGCGACCCGTTCGCAGCTTATCGAGCGCCAGGTACGCCGCACGGCAGCCGCGCGGGGGCTCGACGAGGCGGTGACCTGGAGCTTCATCTCCCAAGCCGAGGCGGAGGCGTTCGGCGGCGGAGAGTGGCGGCTCGCCAACCCGATCAGCGAAGAGATGAAGGTGATGCGCCCCTCGCTGCTGCCGGGGCTGATCGCGGCCGCGCGGCGGAACATCGACCGCGGCGCCGCATCGGTGCGGCTGTTCGAAATTGGCCGCCGCTATCTCGCCGATTCGGAGCGCCGGACCTTCACCTTCCTCCTCGCGGGGGATCGCGCGCCGCGCGATTGGCAGAAAGGCAAGGCGCAAGCTCTCGACGCTTTCGATGCCAAGCGCGAGGCGCTCGCTCTGCTCGATGCCGCGGGCGCGCCGACCGACAATCTGCAGGTCTTCCCCGACGCCGGATCGACCTGGCACCCCGGCCGGTCCGCCACCCTCCGCCTCGGCCCGAAGACGGTCGTCGCTGCGTTCGGCGAACTCCATCCGCGCCTCCAGAAGGAGCTCGACGCACCAGCCGGGGCTGTCGCGGCCGAGATATTCCTCGACGCAATCCCGGCCCCACGATCAAGCGGACACGCGCGGTCTGTCTTTTCACCACCCGCCCTCCAGGCAATCACGCGCGACTTCGCCTTCATCGTCCCGGCCGATGTCTCGGCCGACACCCTGGTCCGCGCAATCCGGGGCGCCGACAAAGCGGCGATCGCCGCCGTGCGGCTGTTCGACCGGTTCGACACAAACGAGGGCCTGTCCCTCGCATTCGAAGTGACGCTTCAGCCGTTGGAGAAGAGCTTCACCGACGAGCAAATCGGCGAGATTTCGAAGCGGATCGTCGCGGCCGCCGAGAAGCTGGATGCCCACCTCAGGGGCTGAAATGATCGAACGCTTCCTCGACGGCCTGGCCGAAAAAATGGAGGACCCGGACGATTGCGTTTACATGAACGTCGTGATCCCGGGCGATCTCGATCCCTTCGATCGCCACTATCGTTTCAGCGTGCATGTGGATGCGGAGCTACGCCTTGAGGGCTTGGGCTGCAGCGTCGGCGGCGGCACGCTCTATTACGAACCCGAGGAAGACGGCGACCCGCTCGAGATCGCCTGCTGCATATTGGATGTGGACGCGACGGATGTCGACGGCGCGCGAGCTTTGCTGCGGCGGCATCTGCCGGAACTGGGGGCCCCTTCGGGAACGCTGGTGCAATGGGGTCACCGCGAGGATCGTTTCGACGGCTCAACCTGGCATTTGAACGAGTCGCGCAGCATCGAGGAGTGACGCGCCTCAGGCGCCGGCGCCAGGCTGCAACGCATTGATCGCAACATGCACGCGCCGTTCGATCTTCTCGCGACCCAGGCCGGAGGGAATCGTCTCGCCGATCCTGAAAGTGACCGTGCCGCTGCGATGGACGAAGCCGCGGCCCCAGAGGCGGCCGCTGTCGACGGCGACCGGCACTACCGGCAAGTCGAGCGCGCGGTACAGCGCGGCGAATCCGGACTTGAGCGGCGGACTCTTGCCGACGAGCACGCGCGTTCCCTCGGGATAGATAATCACCGATCTTCCGCTGGCGATCGCTTGCCTCGCTCCCGTCAGCAGCGCCCGGAGAGCCTTGGCCCCCGCCGACCGTACGACCGGAATGACGCCATAACGCCGGGTCATCAGGCCGAAGAGCGGAATGTCGGCGAGTTCCTGCTTCATCACGATCACCGGGAGGTTCGACAGCCGGACCATCTCCAGCGTTTCCAGCATCGACTCATGCTTCACAGCGATGAGGTGCGAGCCCGGGGGAATCGCCCCTTCGACGTGGATGTGGATGTCGAGTATCCACGTGCAAAGCCAATGGTGGAAATCCACCCAGCTCAGTACGATCACGAGCGTCGGGCGCCGTCCGAACAGGCTGGCGACCAAGCCGACAAGCACGCACAGCGCCGTAGCTGGATAAAAGATCGCGGCGTAGAGCAGCGACCGCGCAAGCGCCATCACACGTCGGCCCAGACCGCGAGTCGGCGAAGCAGATATTTATTGTACTCGCCGAACAGGGTCAGGAAGCTCGGCTCGGTGCGGACGGCATCGGTGGTCAGCTCATATCTGTGGCCCAGCACCTTGCCGAACTCGTAGCGCGCCCGGCGCATGTGCCAATCGCTGGTGATCAGCCGCAGCGAACGAAAGCGCTTACGAGCGAGCCAGCGTCCCGCTTCCTCGGCATTGGATCGCGTATCGACCGATTCGCTGCCGAGATCGACGCAGCATTTCATCAGCCCGCTGCTTCCCGGGATGCGCCGCACGAGGTCCCGCTTGGCAACCGATGGATCGGCGCCGGCGATCAGCAGGCGCTTCGCCTTTCCGGCGCGAAGCACGTCGATGGCGTGCTCGATCCGCCCGCTCCCGCCGGTGAGCACGACCGCGGCGTCGGTCGGAGCGGCGCCGGCCGGCGCTGGCTTGCCGAGTGTGAAGGCAAAGAAGACGAATCCTAGCGCGTACAAGAGCGCCAGCAGCGAGGCGAGGCGAGCAATCATAGGGTCTGGCGCAATGCCGCGAGCACGGCTGTTCGCGCAACCCAGGCGGCGAGCAAGGTGAGCGCGATCGGGAGCAGCAGCAGGACGACGGCGTCGGTCGCCGAAAGCAGCGGACCTCCCGCAAGCTCGCCCGCAATCGACGCCCCGGTCGTGAACAGAAACAGGATGATCGCCGCGCACGCGGCGCCGCCAAGGCTTCCGACGAGCGCGTCGATGGCGATCCGGCGCTGGAATAAATGCGTCAGCTGAAGGTCGGTGGCGCCGATTCCGTGCATGACCTCGATGGTGAAGCGGTGCGTATCGAGCGCGCCACGGGCGGCAAGCACCACGGCCGCCGCGGCCGCAGCGCCGAGCAGTAGCACCAGGCCGAACGCCACCGACTGCAAAATGCGCAGGGAGCGCAGGAGGGGCGCAAGACTTTCCTGCTGGGCTGTAATCCGCGCGTCGGGCGCCAGCGAGCGGATGCGACGTTCGATGACCCCAAGGTCGGCACCCTTGTGGACGTCGAAGTTGATCAGCGCGGGGACCGGGAGGTCGCGGCTCTGCGCCTCGTCGCCGAGCCAACGTGCCAACGTCTTGCGCATGTCGCTCTCGGGGATCGGCTGAATCCCGGTCACGCCCGCGGACGACCGGAGTGCATCGGCGATCGTTTCGAGCTTCGCGCTGCCGTTCTGCACCTGGACCGAGTAGCGCGTTTCGAGCGCTCCGGTGAGCACGCTGGTCATGTTGGCGAGCGCGAGGCCGGTTGCCGCGATGATCACGATCGAGAAGCTCATGATCGCGATCACCCAGGGCGTGGGACCGCGAAGCTGGCCGCTGCCGAGCAACCTTCGGTCGGCGGGCGAGGCGAACAGCCAGGCGAACATCAGGCTCGCCCCGGCGGGGGATTGCGGAGCGACCCGGTTGGATCGACCAGGCTGCCATTTTCGAGCCGGATCAGCTCGGCGCCCGGCGTCGCCCCGATCAGGCCGAGGTCGTGGGTTGCGACGACCACCGTGGTTCCGAGCCGATTCAGAGCCGTGAACAGGTGCATCAGGCGATTGGCCATCTCCGCGTCGACATTGCCGGTCGGTTCGTCGGCGACGAGCAGCTCGGGGCGGTTGATGACCGCGCGCGCAATCGCGACGCGCTGCTGTTCGCCACCCGACAGGATCGCCGGCCGAGCGCTGGCCCGGTCAGCGAGACCCACCCAGGCAAGCATCTCGCGCACCGGCCCTTCAGCTTCTTCCTCGCTCGCGCCGGCGACGCGCAGCGGAAGCGCGACGTTGTCGAACGCCGACAAGTGCCGGACGAGCCTGAAATCCTGAAAGACCACCCCGATCCGGCGCCGAAACGGGGGAAGTGTCTCCCTCGGCGCTTCGCTGAGATCCTCCCCGAACAGGCGAATGCGCCCGCGGGTCGGCCGCTGGGCGAGATAGAGGAGCTTCAGGAGCGATGTCTTGCCCGCTCCCGAAGGTCCGGTCAGGAAATAGAAGCCGCCGCTGCCGAGCTTGAAATCGAGATCGCGCAGCACTTCGGCGCCCGTGCCGTAGCGCAGGCCGACGCTCGCGAATTCGGTGATCGCTTCCAGTCTGTCTCCCCTCTCCGCCCAACGGACGCCGGGCGCCTTGCCAAGGTCCGTGCATTCCTGTTTACCGTAGGACTGTCGTCCCGGAAGAGGGCTTTTGCAGCGATGATCCTGACCTGCCCCAACTGTGGCACGCAATATGTCGTCAAGGACGGCGCTGTTCCACCCGGTGGAAGGCAGGTCCGCTGCACCGCCTGCAAGCACAGCTGGCACCAGGATCCCGAGTCTCCCGCTCGAGCGGACGAGTCTGCACAACCCGCTTTGGAGCCCGAAGACCAGACGGTAACGGGCGAGGAACGTGACGAAAGCATCGCCGAAGCAACGCTGGTCGAACCACGCAGCGGGCCGGAGGCCGAAGAATGGGCTTATGAAGAGACGATGATCGAGGATTCGGAGGAATCGGCCGAGTCTCCTCCCGAACAACAGCCGGAGCCGGAATCCGGACCCGACCCGTATGCGGCCTCGCAGTTCGACATCGTCAAAAGGGACCCACCGGGCGCCGCACCCGCGGACTGGCGCGAGCCGCCGCAAGCCGAGGCCGAAGACGACCAGTTCAGCCCGTTCGCGGCACCCGATGAAGTCGCGCCAAAGCGGCGGAGTCCGATTTTCGGGTTGGCGATCGCGGCTATCGTGATCATCGCAATCGCCGCCGCGCTGTGGTTTCTCGTCCCGGGCGAATGGCGTGCCCGGCTCGGCCTGGGCGAGACCGGCGCAAGCCCGCTCGCGCTGGTGACCACGCATATGGATCGGCAGAAGCTCGAGAGTGGCAATGAGCTCCTCACCGTCACGGGCCGGGTCATCAACCCGACGTCCAACGAGCAGGAGGTTCCCCCCATCCAGGCGCAGCTCAAGACCCGCACCGGCAAGATCGTCTACAGCTGGACGATCGCTCCGCCCGCGCGCTCGCTGGCGCCGGGGGCGAGCGCAAGCTTCAATAGCGCGGAAGTGAATATTCCGCCTGGCGGCGACGAGCTGACGATCACGCTCGGAACGCCGGCCGGCTAATCACTCGAATTCGATGAGGCGCGCCTGCTTCGGGCCGCGGTCGGTATGAATGACCGCCTCGCGCGGCCGCGGTGCGTCCGGGTTCGGTTTGCCGTCGAGCTTCAGCCGGACGCCCGAGATGATCCGCACCGTCGCACGCGCCTGGACGACCGGCGGAACGGGCGTCGGCGGCGGCTTGGGCTGGGAGACAGCCACGGCCATGGCGGCGAGCCAGAGCATCTCCCTAACAACGTGCCGTGGCTGAATTAGTAAATGAAGTCCTAATATTGTCCCGTTGCGGGACGGTTCTTAGCGCCATTGCGCCCGTCGGGGCGCTTTGCTACGGGCCGCGCCTTGCCAGTGCCGGCTTATCCTGCCGGCTCGCGGGCGCCCCGGAATATCTTTCGTGGGGACCCGTTCATGACGTGCGGTCGTGGCGGAACTGGTAGACGCGCAGCGTTGAGGTCGCTGTGGCCGAAAGGCCGTGGAAGTTCGAGTCTTCTCGACCGCACCATCAGACGCAGCCGACATGCCGGGGGCATGTCGGACCGTCTGATTAATTGGAGCCAGTACTAGCCGACGCGAGCTGGGGCTGCGGAACGGCCTTGATGCTCCCCAGCCGGACGATCGACTTGTCCGGCGTGACCTCCACATGGAGACCGAGGTCGCGCGCGATCTTCGCGGCGTTCGCCGACTGGCTGCTGACCCGCAGCGTGTAGGAGCCATAGCCGACGCGCTCGAACAAGAAGAAGCCGTCGAAGTCGGTCCGGCACCGGCCGACGACCTTGCCGCCAGAATCGACCAGCTCGAGATCGACGCCCTCGAAGCCTAACCCGCCGTTCTTGACGAGCGATCCTTCGATGTCGCCGCCGCCGACCAGCGCGATTTGCACCTCCGCCGGCACGCCGGGCCTCGGCACTACCACTTGCAACGCCTTCTTCGGCACCAGCATCGGATCGGCGAGGCTGGTCGCGTCGATTCCGACCGCGATCGGCTGAAACGGCGCCAGGCCGCCGACGATGACCGAGCCCTCGGCGTCCGTCGGCCGGTCCGCTTGACGAGCGCCAGTCGTGATCAGCGCCCCTTTCTCGAGCGGCTCGGCGCCATCGCGAACGCCATTGTCGTTGAGATCGCGATAGACGACGGCGTGCACCTCGCCTTGCTGCGCAAGCGGCTGCCTCGACATGTGGAAGCCGTGGTTCGGATCGAGCGAGAAATTCAGGTTTACGCCGAACGCGACCGAACCGTCGCTCGCCGCCTCGCCGGTCAGCGCGATAGCCATGCTGCCGAGACGGCGGATATGCGAAATTCGCGCGTTCGCGCGGTGTGTCGTCGCATCGTAGATTAGGTCGCCCTCCCAATCGACATTCTCGCTTGCCGACCAATAGGCCTCGAGCTCCAGGCTTCGGAGCCGGCCCGCCGGCGACAGGTCGAAATCGGTCGTGCCGCGAAGGCGGACGTCGCCGATATGTCCGCTACCGATGAATTCCGCCGTGGTTTGCGCCGGCGCGCGGACGCCGGAATCGAGGAACTGCTTTCGGTAAACCAGGCCCGTCGCGAGGTTGAACCGCTCGAAGCTGGCCGATAGCCGAGCGGCCGCGTCGAGTTGCTTCGTACCGTTTCGATTGTCGGTCAGATGGACGTCGGCATGCGCGGGAATGATCGTCCGGCCGATTTTGAGCGGCGCGTCGAGCGCGAGCCTGTAATCGCGCACACTCTCGCGATGCCCGCCCTGCAGGTGAAAATCATTTGCAAGAAGCGCTTCGACGTTGACGTTCACAGGACCGATCTTGCCGAGAAGTTGGGCCCGCGCGGCTCTCCCGCCGTTCGATTCATAGGCACCGCCGATCTCGATCAGCGCCGGACCGATCGACCGCCTGACCGTCCCCTCGACAAAGGTCACGCGCTGATCGTCGATCAGCATCATGCGCGCAAGCGCGGCGACCGACGTTCGATCGTCGATCCCGTGCTCGAGCGCCAGCGTGGCCTGCGCCTTCGGCAGATCCTCACCGTCCGGAGGCTTGTGCAGCGTAAAAATGTCGCGGTCGGGCTGGTTGAAGCCAGCCCAGTACCAGGTCTTGCCGGGCGGCGCATTGTCCTGCCCGACATTGACCAGTTCTTCTCGAGTCCGGATTTGCCCCTGGGGCCCATAGAGGACGATCCGGATCCGATTCTCGCCGTAGAGAAGCTGAACGTCGTCAAATATATAACGCTGATCGGCGCCTGACTTGGCAAAGCCGAGCAGCTCGTCGTTTCGATAGATTTCGGCTTCCCATCCGGTCGGCAGATCGCCTTCAAAGCGCGATCGGTCGAACGCCGTCTGCGTCGTCAGCGGGCGATTGGTGATGACCGCTCCCCGGCCATAAGCGGAAGACCCGGTGAGTTTGCTGTCGAACCCTTCGACGTCGCCGAATCCGAAATGAGTCGCCTTGGCCGGCCCAAGCAGCCCGCCGTCGGGATCGGAACGGTAGGCACGAAGACGGAGCGTCGATGGCATGCCCTTCTGGTTGGTGGTGAGTTGCGCATCGTAGGACAGATTCGCGATCTCGCCCGCGGCATAAATTGACGATTGTCGGTCGACCCGCACGCCGTCGTTCGCGCGGTACGTCACGCCCGCGCTGACGACGAAGTCAAGCGCCGGCGCGCGCCACAGCCGATAAGGAATCCGCACCTGCGGAAGACCGGCGAGATCGAATTTGGCGGGCGAGATACGTGCGGCGCGCTGCTGGCGCTCCATGGCGAGTTCGACCGGCAGCTTCGTGTCCGATTGCAACAACAGCGCGGAGCCGGCCGTCATCGGCCTTACGCCGATTCCGAACCAACGCGACAAGGCGGACGCCTGCACGCACCACCCTTCGGGGGTTTCGCGGATCGTACCGGGCGCGATATTCTCGCTCTTGCCGCCGTAGCTGACGGTCTGCGCTCCGTAATCGATTGAAATCCTGTTAGATTCCTTGAACGCCCAACCAACCGCCCTTTTTGCGGACAGATCGATTTTCACCGGAACGTCGAGCGTCCGCACAAAGTCGCCTAAGACGACACATGTTCCCTCGGGCGTGTTGTAGGCGCGCACGCCGTCGCCCAGGCGCAGCTGGCGGATCGTGACGTCAAGAAGGAATTGTTCCTCCGGATCGGCTGTCCAGGCCGGCGCCGACGGTGGCGCCGCCGATGCGCGAACGCCGCCGGCGCAGAGCGCCAGCAGCACCGCGGCCTTGCGCAGCCAATTGCGGCCGGCGAGCACGGGATTTCCCTTCGCGCCTGTCTCGCCGCTTAGCGCAGCACCGCCTTCGTTTCGGCGAGTTTCTGGGTCCCGTCCTCGTACGTTTCGACATATTGGACCGTCACCGGGCCCGCGAGATCGCCCTTGAACCCGGGATCGACCGGGATCTCCATGTGACGCTCCCCGATCTCCGTATAGAGCGCGACCGCCTTCTGAAGCGCGATCGGATCCTTCACGCCGGGCTTGAGCACCCGCACGTCCCCGAAGGTCGAGCGAGTGCCGGACCGGCTGAGATCAAGCGCGATTTCAGGCTTGCCATCCGTCTTGTCGAGATGAACGTTGGAGATGGCCGCGCTCACCTGCAAATTACCGAGCCGGACAATTACGGGAATGGTCACGCCGTAGATCGGGATGAGCTGAAGGTGCAGGCCCTTGACCGGCGCGCCATCGGCGGGCGCGACGGGCGTAGGCGGCGGGACAGCGCGGAACAGCAGATGGATCCGATATTCGCCGTCGGGCAATCCCTGGGGCGGGCGCGCGGCGATCCGGATCGACTGCGGCTCATGGGGAGCGAGCGTGACTCGTCGTGGCGCGAAGACGATCATGTCTTCCGCCGCTTTCTCCTGCGGCGTCGGGTTCGTGACGTCGGCCAGCTTGCCGTCGGCGGTCATCCGTCGGAACTCGACCGAGATGCGGTAAGTCGCGGGCGCGTCGCCGATGTTGTTGAGCACGATCTCGGTGCCCCTACGGCCGTCGAGCACGATCCGCGTCGGCGCCACCAGCAGATCGCCGACACCCGCGTTGGCCGGCATCGGGCTTGTCACGAATATAGCGCCCGTGACCAAGGCGCAGGCCAGCTTGCCTTTCCAGGAAAACATTCCAGCGATCCCCCACTTTGCTCCGCTTCGGAGCGATCACTTCGTCTTTGCTCCGGAATGGTTTATTTTCGGTCAACCATGAGCCTCAACTTGCGGTCGCTGGCCGCCCGGTGTCAGAGGTAATCGACGGTAACGTTGAACGTACCCGTATATTCCCCGCTCGCCGTATTTGAATCGAGTGTGATCGAGCCGCCGAGATCGAAGTCCGTGCCCGGCTTTCCCGAACTGGTCAGCGTCACCTGGCCTGGGCTGTCGACAATCAGGTTGAGCGTCTTGCTCGGGTCCGATTGGTTGACGAGCGTTACGTTGGGCGCGGTGATGATCACCGTCTCTTTGTTGGAGCCGGTCAGATTATAGCGCGCGGTTGCAGTCGTTCCGCTGCAGATGACGTTGGCGTTCCCGCAACTGAAAATGCCGGAACGCGATATCCCGATAGTCGCATTGGACCATGTGCCAGGCGCCAGCGTGATCGTCCCGAGGTCCAGATTCTGCAATGCCTCGAGCGTTAGCGGCTTGATCACCTTCGCCTTGACCGAAGCATTTTGCGTGACAGCGAGAGCCGGCCCGGAAAGTGCCAGGCAGCCCGCCGCGGCCAACAGCCAAGTCGCAACCCTCGCATTCATCGTTCGCTTCCAGCTCCCGCAAAGCGACAGGAAATTCCACCGAAATGGTTGATTTTCCGTCAACCATGACTGGCAAACGAGCGAAGAAGAAGGGCCGCCGGCACCGCCGACGGCCCCTCGGAAACCGACGCCGCGTCACGCCGGGGCGCCGAAGTCCACCGCTTGATTACTGATAATCGGCGGTGACCGCGAAAGTCCCGGTGTAGACGCCGTCGACGGTCGTATCCGCAACGGTGATCGAGCCGCCGACACCGAAATCCACGCCCGGCGCGCCCGAATTGGTCAGGGTCACGGTCGGAGCGAAGTCGGGCGTCAGCGTCAGCGTGCCGCCGTTCGAACCGTTCATCGTCACAGGCCCGGCAGCGATGTCCACGACCTGGTTATTTGTGCCGCTCACATTGTAGACCGCGTTCGTGGTCGTGCCCGAACAAGTCACGTTGCCGCTGCTGCCGTCGCAATCGAACAGGCCGTTGCGATCGACGCTGACGGTAGCGGTAAACGCTCCGGCGCCGCTCAGGATGATCGTGCCGAGGTCGAGATTCTGCGTGCTCGCCAGCTTAAGCGGACGAAGAATCCGCGCCGTGGCCGTCGCATTCGTGCTCGCGCTCACCGGGGCCGCCGCGGCTTGGGTAGCCGTGAACGCCAGGGCAGCCGTCGCGGCCATCGCCGTCAAACGAAGGAACTTGGTCATGTCTTTTTCCCCACTGATCCAATTTGAATTGACGGCTGGCCGAGCAGATACCCGTCATCCGTGGGGCTCCAATTAACCTTGCTCGCTTACGGCTTCCCTCAAGGGATTGGTTAATGGCGCTTTAGCAATTCAACCGAAGTGGAGAGACTTTCCGCGCGCGGGAGCAGACAACTTCACATATATTCTACGGTAATCGGTAGGTCGCCGCGATATTGGCCTTCGGAATCGCCGCTGATTCTGATCCGGCCGCCGAATCGGAACGACAAATTGCCCGCCGAATCGAGCCTGGGGAGCGAAGGAAGGTCGCTGAAGACCTCGTCGACGCTGATCCGCCCGCCGTCCGTCGAATAGAGATCGATCCGCCGTGGCAACTCCACCCGAACGACGCGCCCGGGAACGCCGTGAATCGACGCGCTGCCGACCATGGCTCTTGGACCAACCGTTACCGACCCTTCCTGCGAATTCGATCCGTCGGGGCGGATCACCGCGGCGCCGGCGCCCTCGCCGACCAGGATCAGCCTGTCGAAGTCGAGGCTGCTTTCGATCTGAAGCTCGATCGGCGCATCCTGGCTCTCCGGCTCGGGAGTGGACGACGGCGTTTCGCACAAGCGGCATTGAGCGCGCGCCGGCGCGTGGCCGGCCACCGCGACACCGAGTGCAAGAAGCACGAGCGAAAGGAACCTCGCGGCGCTCATGCCGGACACCCTAACGCGGACAGCCTAAAACAGGGTTAATCCGCGGCTAACTTTCTCTGCTGCAGCAAGGGTGCCCGCGCGGCTACCGCCAATTCGAACAAGGAACAGCGACCTGACCGCCTATTGTCGCGCGAAGCGCACCTTTCTATCCCGGCAAGCCGAATGGCCCGTAAGCGACCCAGCCCTCCCCGGAAATCCAGACTGATGCGAGTGATCAAGGCGATTGCCTATGTCGGCCTGCTGGCCGTTCTCGCGCTGGTCGTCGCCGTCGCGGTGGCAACCGCCTATTTGCCAAGCTATTCCGATCTCACCAAGCGGTCCGACCTGGGGCAGATGGTCCGCGTCCGCGCGGCGAACGGCCAGGTCCTCGTCGAAATGGGCCCGAGCTTCGGGCGCTGGCTCACCTACGACCAGATCCCGCAGGAAATGCGCGCAGCCATGATCTCGACTGAGGATCGCCGGTTCCGGAGCCATATCGGCGTCGACCCGATCGGCATCGCCCGGGCGATCGGGTCGGCCGCGATCAAGAACCACCGGATCCGGGCCACCTCGACGATCACCCAGCAGCTCGCGCGCAACATTTTCCTGACCAACAACCGAAGCTTTCTCAGGAAGGCGAAGGAGGCGATCCTCGCTCTCGCGCTCGAACGGAAGTTCAACAAGGATCAGATACTCGAGCTCTATCTCAACCGCGTCTATTTCGGGGGCGGCGCCTACGGAATCGACGCGGCCTCGCGCAAGTTCTTCGGACACGGGGCCGATCATTTGAGCCTCGGCGAAGCGGCAATCATCGCTGGCCTCGTGAAGGCGCCGTCCAACTATTCGCCGACCGCCGACATCGAGGCCGCGCGGGATCGCTCCGCGGTGGTTCTGCAAACGATGGTCAGGAACGGCTTCATCAGCGCCGCCGACGCGGCGGCGGTCGATCCGGCCAAGATCCGAATTCAGCAGACGACCAGCAACAACAGCGTCCGCTACTTTACCGATTGGGCGCTGCCGCAGCTCGACACGCTGATCGACCAGACATCGGAGCCGATCGACGTGTGGACGACGCTCGACCCGTCGATGCAGGCGGTCGCCGACAAGGCGGTCCGTGCCAATGCGCCCGACGGCGCCCAGGGGGCGCTCGTCGCAATCGATCGTGATGGCGCTGTGCGGGCGATGGTCGGCGGCAAGGACTATGTCTCGTCCATCTACAACCGGGCCACGCAGGCGGAACGGCAGCCCGGATCGGCGTTCAAGCTGTTCGTTTATCTGGCAGCACTCGAATCGGGCATGAAGCCCACCGATACGATCGTCGACGAGCCGGTCACCATCGACGGCTGGAGCCCGCGCAATGCGAACCGCCGCAATCTTGGTCCGGTGAGCGTTCGCGAAGCCTTTGCGCGGTCGATCAACACGATCAGCGCCAAGATCGGGGCTCAGCTCGGCTTTACGACGATTGCCGACATGGCGCGGCGGTTCGGCATCACCACGCCAATTTCGACGTTTCCGTCGATGGTCCTCGGCACCAGCAACGTGCGGCTGATCGAGCTCACTCGCGCTTTCGCCTCGGTCGCGAACAATGGCGTGGCCGTCACGCCTTATGCCATTCGCCGGGTCGTGACCGCCAACGGGGAGCAGCTCTATCGCCATGATTCGGGCGAAGATCGGGTGCTCGTCGCGCCGTGGGTCGCGGCGGAAATGACCGACCTCCTGCAATCGGCAGTGCTCTCCGGGACCGGCCGCGCCGCGCAGATCGGGCGACCGGTCGCCGGCAAGACCGGGACTACATCGTCCAACAAGGATGGATGGTTCATTGGATTTTCGAGCGGCCTCACCACGGGCGTGTGGATGGGGCGCGACGACGCGCGGGCGGTCCCTGGCCTTCACGGAGGATCGGCGCCGGCACAGGCTTTCCACGATTTCATGATCTCGGCGGTCGCCAACCGGCCGGTCCAGCAATTCGAAACCCAGGTGCCGATGCCCGACTGGCAGTTGACGCCGGAAGAGGAAATCTACGGTGACTCGGCAATCGATGCCAACGGCGTCGCCCCGATGGTCGATGAGAACGGAATGCCGATCGGCACGCTCCCGCCCGCCCAGCCGGCCTATCCGCAACCGATCGTCATCGGCCCTGACGGAAGAGTGATACCGAATGAGCCGCAGCAGCAGCCTGGCCAGACCTTCCCGCCCCAACAACAACAGCAGCCTGGCGTGCGGGTGCCCCCCGATCCGCGGCAACAGCCGCCACGCCAAACGCAGCGGCCGCCTTCAACTCCTCCGCAGCGTCAGCCGCCGCCCGGCTCAACGCCCCCGCCCGACGAGCCGCAGCCGCGGCCCTACGCGGCGTAGCGCGACCTTCGCCTGACCAATACCGGGTCCGAAGAGCCGCGCTTCCAGCGCCTTGAATTCCGGTCCGTGATGCAGGTGGACGAGATGCGCCACCTCATGCGCGACGACGTAACGGCGCACCTCCGGCGGCGCGAGGATCAGGCGCCAGCTAAGGCGAATTCGCCCCTGCGACGAGCAGCTGCCCCAACGGGTTGCGGCATCGCCGACACTGACAGTCTGTGCTGAGGCGCCCGCCGCGGCGGCATATACTGCGACATCCTCGGACATGGTCCGGAGCGCCAGCCGCCTCAGGAAACGTTCGATTCGGGCCGGAACAGCATCTTCTGGCCCGCCGCAGCGAAGCTCGCCCTCGATGAGAGCCGGCGAACGCGGAAAACGGGGAGCCCAGTGGATCCTCGTCTCCGCGCCCAGGAGCGGGATGGTCGCGCCCGGCGCGAACGGCTCGGGTGATCCGGCGCAGGCAAGCTGCGCATCGATCCATTCGCGCTGGTCGAGCGCCCAGGAGAGCGCGGCGCGGCGGCTCGTCCGCCAGGGACAGGTGAGTTTCAGCACCCCCGCGGCTTCGTCGAATCTCAGTCGCAGCCGCCGCGCGTTCCTAAGCGGCCTGATTTCGATTGGAACCGGGAGCGCCGCCTCAGAGCGGCCGTTCGACCACATGAAACTCGAGTTCCCCCGCATCCTCCTCGCTCACGGTCCATCCGCGCGTCGATTGACCCACTTCATGCACCGTCTCGCGACTTCCCGATATGAGATAATGCCAATCGGGAAGCGGCTTTCCGGCGGCACGCAGCCGGTAGGCGCAGGTATCCGGCAGCCAGTCGAGGCCCCCGAGATTCGTCCGATCCAGCCGCACGCAATCGGAAACCAACTTCATCCGGCTCTTGTAATCGAGGCAGCGCCCGTTCCGGCGGTCGAGCAGCTTGCACGCGACATTGGTCGGATAAAGCAGCCCCGTCTCTTCATCCTCGAGCTTGTGCAAGCAGCAGCGCCCGCAGCCGTCGCACAGCGCCTCCCATTCCCCGCGATCGAGCTCGGAGAGCGGCTTTTCCCAAAATTGATCCCGGCCGTTCATGACAAGGCGAGCCCTGCTCTGCTAACCAGCCCTAATCAAGGATGGAATCTCGGGGCTAAGCGCATGAAGTCTTTAAAGATCACTCTCGCGGCCGCGGGCCTCGCGCTGGTTTGCGCTCCGGTTGCCGCGCAGGACCTCGGGCTCGGGTCCGACAGTGACCAGTTCATCGAGGCAGTCAAGAAGAGCGACGGAGACAAGGCAATTTCCTTGCTCCAGAGCCATCCGAACATTGTCGATACGAAGGACGGTAGTGGCGACACCGGCCTGATCATTGCCATCGGGCGGAGCGACGCCAATTGGACCGGCTTTCTGCTCAACAAGGGAGCGGACCCGAACCTGTCCGGCTCGAAAGGCGACACGCCTCTTATCGAGGCCGCCAGGGTCGGCTTCAACGATGCCGCCGGCTGGCTTCTAGGTATGGGTGCGAAGGTCGACGACACGAACAGGATGGGCGAAACCGCGCTCATCATTGCCGTGCAACGCCGCAACACGCCGCTCGTGAAAACCCTCCTCGAGCATGGCGCCAATCCCGACAGGGCAGATGCGGCGGCCGGCTATTCGGCGCGCGACTACGCGACCCGCGACGCGCGTGCGCGGGACATCCTGAAGCTGATCGAGGACAAGAAGCCGAAGACCGGCAGCGCCTCGGCTAAGTAGCGTCGCCGAGCGACGGATCGATCTGCGCCGAGAGCCGCCGCGCCGCGCGCCGGGCGAATCGCAGCACTTCCGCCTTCCGCCGCGCCGGCGCGAGCGGCCGATTGGCAGCATCGCGGACGATCGCCGCATCGTACCGGTCGGCGACGATCAGCCCCGCTTCGCCCGGGAGGTATCGCTCCTCCTCCAGGATAGATGCGAGGGTCGGCGGAACGGCCCAATAGAACCGATCGCAATAATCGAGATAATCGAGCCACTTGGCATCGCCGAGTAAATCGGCCTTGGCGACCTTGATCTCGACGATGGTGAATCCGCCCTTTCCGTCTATGGCCATCAAGTCCGCGCGGCGCCCGTTCGGAAGCGGCATCTCGCACACCGCAAAAAGGTCCTGCCGGCAGAACAAGCGCGTAACGCCGCGAGCGACGTCCGCCGCGAGCGGCACATCGGTGAAACAGATCGACTCGCGCTGGGTAGCCATCGACGCTGGTTAGAACAAACCGCAAACGGAGCCAATGCGGGCGGTTACGAAAGCCCCAAAGCAAAAGCGGGCGAGCTTTCGCCCGCCCGCTGCCCGCCCGCCTCTTCAATCGCCCATCAGCGATAAAAGATATGGTTCCCGATCGAAGCGACGCGCTTCAGGTGCCACGACGGGCTCACGTAGCGCGCGTGGAAGAACAAGGCGTCGCCGACCTTCGATTCCTTGAGGTCCTGGTCGACGATTTTCGCGATCGCCACGGCCGTCTGCCACTGCCTCTTCGAATGCGAGACGTGCGGCAGCGAACGGCCGTGAATGAAGGAGAATTGCCCGCGCTGGAACAGCACGCCGCAATAGGTCGAGGCAAAACGGCCGCTTTCGGCGCGGTTCGCAATGACCTGGCCGACCGCGAGCTGGCCGGCGAGGGGCTCGCCCTTCGATTCGAAATAGATGCCAGTCGCGAGGCACTCGAGTTCGCGGCTGCCCGCTTCGGGACCCCGAAGCTCGGCGACGAGAGTCGGCAGGTCCTGGCTGGGATCGACGTCCGGCTGATCAATGGCTTCGTCGATCGGAGAAGCCTGGCCGGTATCGGTATCCGTTTCGGGCTGCGACAATTGCGGCTGACCCTGAGGGTCGAGCAGGTCCGGAACGGCAATCTTCGGAAGAGTCGCGTTCGCGACCGAGGCAAGGCTCCCCGAAGGACCGGCCTGCGCAGGCGCAACACTGGCTGCAGTAAGCGCACCACCGATCAGCAACGCTGAACGAAGAGAAATCAAAAGCTTGACCGTAAATCTGCGGTGAATCGCCACGAAATCAGGCGCTTATTACTTGCGGAATAGTTGCCGCCGCGCCTGCTGGTGACTCCCCGACTCGCGTGGCAGCCCTGCACATGTTGCACAAGAGATGCCCCCCGCTCTTGTTGTTGAGCGGCATTTCACCCGGCGCGAGTTGAGGGTCAACCCAAAGCAGTCGTTTCAGCGATGAACCGTTCAGGCTCCGCGATATCCAGTTCGATCGCCCAAAGGTCCTCGTCGAACCGCGCCCGCCGAGCGACGAAGTCGGCCACCTCTGGGGAACCGGCCGAGTCGCCGGGGCCCGCGACCTGCCATTGATAAGCTCCGCTCAGCGACAGCACGCGCTCCAGGCAGGCAATGTGACGGCCCCGGCTTCCGACCACGATCAGGAGCGATCCCCGATCAGGATCGCCCTTTCTCATGACCGTCGCAAAATCTCCCGCCGCCGCTGTCCGGCGGAGGATGCTTGCAACCTCGACGTGGGTGGGCAGCCTGCCGGTCACCGCGCCTCAGGCCGCGTCGCGCTCATCCGCCCCCATCAGCACGGCGGCGAGCGCATCGCGGGTTCGAGCGCCGCGCATCTTCTCGAGCGTCGCCGAATGGCGCGTCACCCGGCTGATCGCCGCCAACGCCTTCAAATGCTCGGCTCCGGCGTCCGGAGGCGACAGAAGGAGAAACACCAAATCCACCGGCCGGCCGTCGATCGCCTTGTAGTCGGTCGGCTCCGCAAGCCTGGCGAACAGGCCGTAGATGCGCTTCAGGCCGTCGATCTTGCCGTGCGGGATCGCGACTCCCTGGCCGAAGCCGGTTGATCCGAGCTGCTCCCGCTCCAGCACGCTGGCGAGGATCGCGGCCGAATCCACCTCGAGCCGCTGTGCGGCGAGATTGGCGAGCTGCTGCAGCAGCGAGCGCTTGTTGCCGGCCGGAAGCGCGGTCTTGATTGCGTCGAAGTCCAGAAATTCGGAAAGCTGCATGTCACTCGTCATTCATGGCTGCCGGTCGTCTGGCCGCGGGAAGGAAAATTCGGTCAGCCGCGGCGCGGCTCGACCCAGCCGATGTTTCCGTCCTCACGACGGTAGATCATATTGAACTCGCGGGTCCCGCTGTTGCGAAACAGCAAAGCCGGCGTGTTGCGAAGATCCATCAGCATGACGGCATCGGAAACGCTCGATTCAGGAATATCGACGCTCGTTTCGGCGACGATCGTCGGAAATTCGGCATCGTCGTCGTCCTCCGCGGCCGATGAGGAGAAGATGGTGTAAGCCGCGTTCTCGACAAAAGCCTGAGCATCGTCGTCCGCCTTGTGATCCTTCAGACGCCGCATATATCGGCGCAACTGCTTCTCGATCCGGTCGGCAGCGCCACTGAATGCCATCTGCGCCTCACGTGCGCTGTGAGAGGCTTTCAGCACCATTCCCTGAGCGACGGGCGCGACGATGTCGCAGGTGAAGTCATTGTTCGGGCCGCGGCCGAACGTCACGTTCGCGCCGATTGAGCGCGAGAAATATTTTTCGGCGATGTCTGCGATTCGCTGCTGCGCATGTTCACGCAGCGACTCTCCGGTATCGACCTGATGGCCGGCGACCCGAACCTCCACTTTATTTCGCTCCTTTTCGATCGAGGGCCGCTTAGGACCGCCCGGAACCGGGCGTCAACGGGCGCCCGCGAAGCGCTCCCACAGCGGATTGACCAGCCGGGCAATAAACGCGCGGTGCCGTTCAAGTTCCTCGGCAGCCGCCGAATGAGGACGTGCCGGACGCGTTTCGCGGAGCGTTACGGGCCAGTTCACCTGACCGACCGGCACCTTGCCCGCATCGGCCACCAGCCCGAGGCCAATCTGGCGCCCGCCTGTGAGCTCGACATAGACCTGGGCCAGCAATTGCGCGTCGAGCAACGCGCCGTGCTTCACACGCTGGCTCCGATCGATCCCGAACCGCATGCAGAGTGCATCCAGATTGTGCTTTGCACCGGGATGGCGCGTTCGGGCGAGCGCCAGCGTATCGACCATCCTGCTCAAAGAAATCGCCTGCTTGCCGCAAGCTTCGAGCTCGAAATTGAGGAAGCCGAAATCGAACCCGGCATTGTGCGCGACAAGCGGAGAATCCTCGAGGAAGTCGAGCAACTCGTCGGCTTTCTCCGAAAAACGCGGCTTGTCCGACAGGAAGATGGCGGTCAGTCCATGCACTGCCTCGGCGCCGCTCGGCATGTCCCTGTCGGGATTGAAATAAGCGTGGAAGTGCCGGCCTGTCTCGATCCGGTTGTAAATCTCGATGCAGCCGACTTCGACCATCCGGTCGCCGCCGGCCGGATCCAGACCCGTGGTTTCAGTGTCGAAGACGATTTCCCGCACGGATCGATTCTATCGGCCGCCAGACAGGGCCAGACAAGCGATTATCTCTCGGACCCGGGCTTCAGTTGTGGATAGGTCCCCGCCTGTATCAATGACAAAGTCGGCGCGGCGCCTCTTTTCCTCGTCCGGCATTTGCCTGGCCAGGATCGCGGCGAACTTTTCCTCGGTCATTCCCGGGCGTTCGAAAACTCGATTTCGCTGCACGACCGCAGGCGCGGAAACGACGATGATCTTGTCGAATTCGTCTTCGCCATGCGTTTCGAACAGGAGAGGGATTTCGAAGACCAGCGCCGAACTATCCCGATGTCGATCGATGAATTTGCGCCGAGCCCCGACCACGGCGGGGTGGACGATGCTCTCCAGCAGCCGAAGCTGCTCAGGCTGATCGAGAACGAGAGCGGCAAGCTTTTCGCGGTCGAGTTCGCCGCCGCTGACGGTCCCGGGAAACCGAATGCCGATTTCGTCAACCAATGCTCCGCCGGGCGACTGGAGCCGGCGCACCTCGGCGTCGGCATCGAACACGGGGATTCCCTCGGCCTCGAACATGCGCGCGACGGACGATTTGCCCATGGCGATCGACCCGGTGAGCGCGATTTTGATCATACCTGAAGGATTCCGCGTTCGCGCAGGGCACCCAGCAGCGGGAGCAGCGGCATTCCGAGAATCGTGAAATGATTGCCCTCAATCTCCTCGAACAACTGCACGCCGCGGCCCTCCATTCGAAAAACGCCGACGCAATAGCCGACCTCCGGCCATTCCGAATCCAGATAGGTGTCGATGAAGGCATCCGACAGGGCGCGTACGATTAGCTTCGCGGATTCGACGTGACTCCAGTCGATGACGCGCCCGCGCCCCAGCGCGACGCCGCTCGTCAGCACCATGGTCCTTCCGGAAAAGAAACGCAGATGGTCTTCCGCTTCGCTTCGGTCCCTCGGCTTGTCGAAGAGCCGGCCATCGACGCTCACCACGCTGTCGCTGCCAATGACCCAGCCGTCGGGCGAAGCAGCGCTGACGTCCAGCGCCTTGGCTTGCGCCAGCGCCAACGCGATCTCACTCGAATCGGACAGCCTCGACTTGATCTCGTCCTCGTCCACTTGCGGCTTCGCGGTTTCGAATGCCACGCCAGCCGCGGCCAGCATCTGGCGCCGGATCGGGCTGGTCGACGCGAGGATCAGGGTCATTCCGAACAACCTTGTGGAAAAGCGGCAGAGCAAAGCTAGCGCGAACATGGGGAGGGGCTCAATCGCGCGCCGATCAACCATGCCGCCGCAGTGGTTCGACGATTCATCCACGGGGAAAAATTCAGTCCCCACATTGTGAATCATGGGAGAATCTTCGCGCGACTCGCGCTCCCGCCGACAGCACGGCCGCGACGAGTTTGTTGGCAATTTAGGAAGGCGCGCCTAAACCCCGCACTCCCGCGCCCAACAACATCATCAATCTTCTTCTAAATAAGTAATAAGGGAGAATAGAGGGTGGCCTCGACGGGTCGCGAACCTTCGGACACGCGCCGCTCAAAACCGCTGCTCAGCGTGCTGAGGGGTGATGCATGCGAGCCTCCGCCTCTCTGGATGATGCGCCAGGCCGGCCGCTACCTTCCGGAATATCGTCAGCTTCGCCAAGAGAAGGGCAGCTTTCTGGATTTGGTTTACGACAGCGACGCTGCGGCTGAGATCACGCTCCAGCCGCTTCGCCGCTTTTCTGGGCTCGACGCCGCCATTCTTTTTTCCGACATCCTGATTGTCCCGTTCGCGATCGGACAGAATCTGTCGTTCGTCGCCGGGGAAGGGCCGCGACTCACTCCTCCCCTTGTCGCCAATGCGCTGAACGATTTGATGCCGGTTCGGGCGAGGCTCGAACCTATCTACGATACGGTGGCGAAAGTTCGAGTAGCGCTCGATCCGGACAAGACGTTGATCGGCTTTGCCGGAAGTCCCTGGACGGTGGCGACCTACATGGTCGCGGGTCAGGGCAGCCGTGACCAGTCAGAGGCGCGCCAACTCGCTTACGCCGATCCGATGCGATTCGGCGAGCTCGTCGCGCGGATCGAGGAAGTCACGCTCGATTATCTTTCACGCCAGATCGAGGCTGGGGCGGAGGCACTGCAGCTGTTCGACAGCTGGGCCGGCAGTCTCTCGCCGGCGCAGTTCGAACAGTGGGTGATTGCGCCGACCGCGAGATTGGCGACGGCGCTCAAGGAACGCCACCCGGATGTGCCCCTGATCGGATTTCCGAAAGGAGCCGGCGGCAAGCTCGGAGCTTACGCTCGCGAAACCGGCGTCACCGCGATCGGTCTGGACGAAACGGTTGACCCGTTCTGGGCGGCGAAGGAGCTTCCGCCCACGATGCCGCTTCAGGGCAATCTCGATCCCCTAGCCCTGCTCGCCGGAGGCGAGGCCTTGCGAGATGGAGTCAGCCGAATCCTTGACGCATTCGCCGGCCGTCCGCACATCTTCAATCTCGGGCACGGCATCTTGCAGGAGACGCCGATCGCTCACGTCGAGGAGCTGATGGCTCTGGTGAAGGGGGACAGGTGAGCGATTACGTTGGATTTCTCGGCCCCGCCTATTTGTGGGTGAAGGCGGCGCATGTGACGTTCGTGATTTTCTGGTTGGCCGGACTTTTCCTTCTCCCACGCTTTTACGTCTATCATCAGGAAACTTCTGTCGGCTCCGCCGAGGATAGGGCGTGGATCGAGCGCGAGAATCGCGTGCGTTCGATCATCCTCACACCAATGATCATCTTGGTCTGGGTTTTGGGGTTGATGCTCGCCTTCAATGTCGGCGCGTGGACGCAGCATTGGTTCCACGCCAAGCTCGCGCTGGTCGTCGGGTTGAGCGCCTACCAGGGCTGGCTCGGAGCCTACGGCCGAAAGCTTGCGAAGGGGGAGCGGCCGCTGTCGGGCAAGATGGTGCGGATAATTAACGAAATTCCCGGGATCGCGACGGTGTTGATCGTCATCCTGGTAATCGTCCGACCGTTCTAGTCGCTTCGCCGCGCGTGGGGTGCGGCGCCAATTGACAGCGGAGGCGGCGAGACATACTTCCGCTCAGACGGCTTTCCGGCCGATTCATTCCATTCTGCCGGTAACCCCTTCCTTAAAAGGCGGCGTCCTGCCGCCCGGCGCTTTCATGTTCGTGAAGCCACCATCTCCCCAAGAAAAGAATTATCTATGCATTTGAAAGAATTGAAAAAGAAGACTCCCGCCGAATTGGTCGCGATGGCCGAGGAGATGGGCGTCGAAGGCGCATCGACGATGCGCAAACAGGATCTGATGTTCTCGATCCTCAAGGTCCAGGCCGAAAACGGTGTCGAGATCATGGGGTCGGGCACCATCGAGGTGCTGAACGACGGCTTCGGATTTTTAAGATCGCCCGAAGCGAATTATCTTGCGGGTCCCGACGACATTTATGTCGCGCCGTCCATTGTCCGGCGTTTCGGGCTGCGCACCGGCGACACGGTCGAAGGCGAGATTCGCGGGCCGAAGGAAGGGGAGCGTTATTTTGCCCTGACGCGAGTTACCACGATCAACTTCGATGACCCGGAGACAGTCCGCCACCGTGTCAATTTTGACAATTTGACGCCGCTCTATCCAGACGAAAAGCTGAAGCTCGACACGCTCGATCCGACCATCAAGGACAAATCCGCGCGGGTGATCGACATTGTCTCGCCGCTCGGCAAAGGCCAGCGCGCCCTGATCGTCTCGCCGCCGCGCACCGGCAAGACCGTGCTGATGCAGAACATCGCTCGAGCCATCACCGACAACAATCCGGAAGTGATCCTGATCGTTTTGCTGATCGACGAGCGCCCGGAAGAAGTCACGGACATGGAGCGGTCGGTCAACGGCGAGGTCATTTCGTCGACCTTCGACGAGCCGGCGAGCCGGCACGTGCAGGTCGCTGAAATGGTGATCGAAAAAGCCAAGCGCCTGGTCGAGCACAAGAAGGACGTCGTCATCCTGCTCGATTCAATCACGCGCCTCGGCCGTGCCTACAACACGGTGGTGCCGAGCTCGGGGAAGGTGTTGACCGGCGGTGTCGACGCCAATGCCCTGCAGCGGCCGAAGCGCTTCTTCGGCGCCGCGCGCAACATCGAGGAAGGCGGCTCGCTGTCGATTATCGCCACTGCGCTGATCGACACCGGATCAAAGATGGACGAGGTCATCTTCGAAGAGTTCAAGGGGACCGGCAATTCCGAAATCGTTCTCGACCGCAAGGTCGCGGACAAGCGCATCTTCCCGGCCCTGGATGTCGGGAAGTCCGGCACCCGCAAGGAAGAGCTGCTGGTCGAGCAGGCGACGCTCACAAAGATGTGGGTGCTGCGCCGGATCCTGATGCAGATGGGCACCGTCGACGCGATGCAGTTCCTCCTCGATAAGATGAAGGACGCCAAGTCGAACGAGGATTTCTTCGCGAGTATGAACCAATAGCAGGAGCATCCCCGGTCGTTGGCGAGAATCGCGATGGCGGGTAACGACCGGGTATGATTCACGGCTTCGACTTCGGCGCGATTTTCACCGCGGCTGGGCTGGCCAAGCTCGGGCAGATCGTCGTCGGCGACCTCACCATGGCCGGCGACAATGTCGTCATCATGGGCGCTCTCGCGTCGGGACTTCCGGCGCGCGACCGGCGCAAGGTACTGATGTTCGGCGTCGCCATGGCGCTGGTCTGCCTAATTTTCTTCGCCGTCCTCGCAACTCAGTTGCTGAAGGTGACGGGCCTGGTGTTCGCCGGCGGGCTGCTGCTCTTGTGGGTGGCCTACAACATGTGGCGCGAGCTGCATCCGCGCCCGTCGGTAATCGCGGACGATCCCGAGACGCCGGCGATCGAAGGACCGCCGCAGAGCAAGAGCATCGTCCAGGCGGCGATCGCAATCGCGGTCGCCGACCTCAGCATGAGCCTCGACAACGTGCTCCTCGTCGCGTCGATCGCCCGCGACAATCCGGCCTTGCTGTTCGTCGGCCTCACCTTCTCGGTGCTCTTCATGGGTTTCGCGGCCAATTACGTGGCGCGGCTGATCGAGCGATATCCGTGGCTCAACTATATCGGCCTTGTCGTAATACTGTGGGTCGCGGTCGGGATGATCTACGAAGGATGGCTTGGCGGCGAGGGCGTTCTGGGCTTGAGGAAAGTACTGGGCCTCGGCTAGGCGACCGCGATGGATTTCGGCGTGATCACCCCACAGGCGATTAGCGCCTTCCTGCAGATTCTGTTCATCGACATCGTTCTCGCTGGCGACAATGCGATCGTGGTCGGCGCGCTGGCCGCGGGCCTCCCAGCCGAGCAGCGGCGCAAGGTCATCATGATCGGCGTTCTCGCCGCGCTCGTGCTTCGAATCGCCTTCGCGCTGATCGTCTCGCAGCTTCTCCAGATCGTCGGCCTCGTTCTCGCGGGCGGGATCCTGCTGCTGTGGGTGGCGTGGAAAATGTACCGTGAGCTTCGGCACAAGGACGAGAGCGGGGGTTCCGTTGAAATTTTGGGGGATGAGCATTCGGGCCTGAGACCCGCCAAGAGCTTCGCTTCGGCGGCGTGGGGGGTCGCGCTCGCCGACGTCAGCATGAGTCTCGACAACGTCCTCGCCGTCGCGGGCGCGGCGCGCGACCATCCATGGGTTCTCGTTTTCGGGTTGATTCTGTCGGTCATCCTAATGGGCGTCGCCGCAAACTTCATCGCGCGCTACATCGAACGTTATCGCTGGATCGCCTGGATAGGGTTGCTCGTTATCCTGTGGGTCGCGCTCAAGATGATCTACGAAGGGATTGGGCACGTCGTTCCCTATGTCGCGCCGCTGCTCGGCTGATTCATGAGCACGATCTTCGCGCTGGCGAGCGGCCGCCCGCCCGCGGCGATTTCGGTTATTCGGGTCAGCGGACCGGAGGCACATGACGCCGGAGTGCTGCTTGCAGGCTCATTGCCGGAGAACAGGACCGCCGCGGTTCGCGAACTGCGCAATCCCTCGACTCGAGAGTTGCTGGACCAGGCGCTGGTGGTCCGGTTCGACGGTCCAGCTAGTGCAACAGGCGAAAATATAGTTGAATTTCAATGCCATGGTGGCCGAGCGGTGGTTGACGCGGTGCTCGGCACGTTGTCGGGAATCGACGGCTTGCGCGAAGCGGTGCCGGGAGAATTTACCCGCCGGGCATTCGAGAATGGCCGAATCGACCTGACCGAAGCCGAGGGCCTCGCGGATCTGCTAGAAGCCGAGACCGAATCGCAGCGCAAAGCGGCGCTTGCGCTGGCTGAGGGCGGACTGAGGAAGCAAATAGACCAATGGCAGGGACGACTGCTCGGCCTGTCGGCGGAGGCCGAGCGCGCAATCGATTACGATGAGGATGACGCGGGAGTTGACGCGGCACTTGGTCGCGAATGCTCGGCGCTGGCCGTCGAACTCGAAGAATGGCTGTCGTGCCCCCGTCTTGAACGGCTGAAGGATGGTGTCCGGGTGGTCGTCGCCGGTCCGCCTAACTCTGGGAAATCGAGCCTAATCAATGCTGTAGTGGGTGAGGAGCGCGCGATTGTCACCGAGGTGGCGGGGACGACGCGCGATCACATCGATGTGCCGGTGGCGCTCGCCGGTGTTCCAATTTTGCTGACGGACACCGCGGGTCTCCGCGAAACAGGCGATCGAGTTGAAGCGATAGGCGTCGCCCGAGCCGAGGCGCTTGTCGGAGCTGCCGATGTGCTGGCCTGGCTCGGCGAACCGGACGATGCGCCGCCTCATGATCGGCTGATTGTCGTTCATTCGAAGGTCGACCTGCCGGACCGGCGGGATGCACCGGACGGAGCGACTGCTGTATCGGCAGTGACCGGCCAGGGATTGCCCATGCTCCTCGAGCGGATAGTCGAAGCCGCGCGATCGCTGTTGCCGGGCGAGGACGCGATCGCGCTCAATCGACGGCAGGCGCAGCATCTTGAAGAAGCGTCCCTGGCGCTGAACACGGCGGCGGAGGCAAACGATTTGCTCATCGCGGCCGAGGCGCTGCGGCAGGCGCGCTCCGCTTTCGATCGGTTAACCGGGAGAGCGGGTCTCGAAGACGTGCTCGACGCACTGTTCGGCCGGTTCTGCCTCGGCAAGTGACACCCATCTCGCGTGTCCCCCGGACAAGCTGCGCGTGGATGTTTCACGTGAAACGCTGATCTTGTAAGGCGCGCAGCATGTACGACGTTCTCGTGATCGGCGCGGGCCATGCCGGATGCGAAGCCGCGGCCGCGGCGGCGCGGCGTGGCGCGCGCGTCGGTCTCCTGACCTTTCGGGCCGAAGATGCCGGTCAAATGTCGTGCAATCCGTCGATCGGCGGCGTCGGTAAGGGTCATCTCGTGCGCGAGCTGGACGTGTTCGATGGCTTGATGGCGCGCTCCGCGGACCGCTCGGCAATCCATCGTCGTATGCTCAATCGGAGCAAGGGGCCGGCAGTGTGGGGACCGCGCATCCAGGCGGACCGCAAGCTTTACCGCGCGGCGATCGGTAAGTTGCTCGGCGAAAGCAGCGTCGAGCTCATCGTGACCGAGGCGATCGGGTTGATCCTTCGCGGCGGCCGTGTCGCTGGGTTGGACACCGGCGCTGGCCCCTTGATCTGCAATTCGGTCGTGATTGCCACCGGCACCTTCCTGGATGGCCGGATGTTCATTGGCGACGAAGTGGTGAATGGCGGACGTCGAGGCGAACGCGCTTCGATCGCGCTGGCAGGTCAGATTCGGGACATCGGTCTGGGCCAGGGCAGGCTCAAGACCGGGACTCCACCGCGGCTGGACGGGCGGACGGTCGACTGGTCACGGCTCGAAGAGCAGCCGGGCGATCCCGAGTCGTGGACGATGTCCG
This sequence comes from Sphingomicrobium sp., assembly GCA_035701045.1. Taxonomy (GTDB): domain Bacteria; phylum Pseudomonadota; class Alphaproteobacteria; order Sphingomonadales; family Sphingomonadaceae; genus Sphingomicrobium. The sequence goes on from DASSOB010000007.1 coordinate 105,588, forward strand.
CGTTGGATGAGGATCGCCACCCGCCGCAGCTGCGCTGCGCGATTACCCGAACGAGTCAGCGGACGCATGAGATCATCCGCGCGAACTTCGATCGTTCGCCGCTATTCGCGGGCGCGATCGAGGGCAGGGGCCCGCGCTATTGCCCTTCGATCGAGGACAAAGTGAAGCGATTCGCAGATCGCGATGCGCACCAGATTTTCCTGGAGCCCGAGGGGCTAAGCGATTCGTTGGTCTATCCGAACGGTATTTCGACGTCGCTTCCGGCGGAAGTTCAGCACGATTTCGTCCGGACGATTGCCGGACTGGAGCGCGCCGAGATCGTACGGCCCGGCTATGCGGTCGAATATGAATTCGTCGACCCCCGGCGCCTGAATCAGACGCTTGAGGTTCGTGACTTGCCGGGACTGTTTCTCGCGGGGCAAATCAACGGAACGACCGGTTATGAGGAGGCGGCCGCGCAAGGGCTCGTGGCGGGACTCAACGCCGCGGCTTGCACGCTCGATGGCGGCGAGGTGCGGTTCGATCGCCGTACCTCCTATATCGGCGTGATGATCGACGATCTAACGCTCCAGGGCGTCAGCGAGCCCTACCGAATGATGACCGCACGAGCCGAGCACCGTCTCTCGCTTCGCGCGGACAATGCGACGACGCGACTGGGCGAAACGGCACTCAGCGCGGGCTGCGTGTCGGTCCGAAGGCGGCGGCAGATTGAGGAGCATTTCGCATATCGGTCGAAGGCCGGATGGGGGGATACGGAAGAAGGGAAGGCCGACGCGCTCTATGCTCCTTATGTTGCACGTCAGCAGCGCGAATGGGAAGTCGTGCAGCGCGACTCTCGCACCTGGATCCCGGTCGACCTCGACTATCGAGGAATTCCCGGGCTTTCGACCGAGATGGTCGAACGCCTTGAAGGCGTGCGCCCCGAATCGCTCGACCAGGCATCGCGCGTGTCCGGCGTCACACCGGCGGCATTGACGGCTCTCTATGTTGCCGCTTCGCGCCGGGCTTCGGCCGCATGATCGATCGGCTGGGGCAGGTCGCCGCCCGGCCTGTTTCACGTGAAACATTCGAAAAGCTCGAAACCTATGTCACGCTCCTCCGCGAAGAGAGCCGCCGGCAAAATCTGATCTCTGCCTCGAGTCTGGACAGCGCGTGGGAGCGGCACATCCTGGATTCAGCGCAGCTCGTGAGGTTTGCGCCAGGGCCGGGCGCTTCCTGGGCGGATATCGGTGCAGGCGCCGGCCTACCCGGGATCGTCGTCGCTTGTCTCGTCGAAGGGCCGGTCACACTGATTGAGCCGCGAAAGCTTCGCGCCGAATTTCTCCACAAGGTCGTGGACGCGCTTGGCCTGAATGCGTCCGTCGCGACCGCGAAGGCCGAGCGGGTCGAGGCGAGCTTCGACGTAATCACCGCGCGCGCGGTTGCGTCATTACCTCAGCTGCTCAAGATATCCCTGCATTTGTCCACAGGAAAAACCGTTTGGGCGCTTCCGAAGGGGCGGAGCGCCCAAAGCGAACTGGCCGAGGCTCGACGCACGTGGCAAGGTGTGTTTCACGTGGAACGGAGTGTCACCGATGACAATTCCTATATTGTCGTCGCGACAGGGGTGAGGGCGAAGCAGGGATGATCCGAATCGCGGTGGCCAATCAAAAGGGCGGAGTCGGCAAGACAACGACAGCGATCAATCTCGCTACGGCGCTGGCGGCCATTGGTTGGCGCGTGCTGCTGGTCGATCTCGATCCGCAAGGCAATGCCTCGACGGGCCTTGGGGTTAGCCGGGCGCAGCGTCAGCGCTCCAGCTACGATGTATTGATTGGAAACGCATCGGTTGCCGATGCGGCCATCGCGACCCGGGTGCCGCGGCTCGACCTGCTCCCTGCCACCGTCGATCTCTCGGGCGCCGAGGTCGAGATGGTCGGTCTGGAGGACCGCGCCCACCGGCTCAGCAAGGCGCTCTCATCCGCCTCGCGGTCTTGGGACATTTGCCTGATCGATTGTCCACCGTCGCTTGGACTCCTCACCGTCAATGCGCTCGTCGCGGCGCGCTATTTGTTGGTTCCACTTCAAAGCGAGTTCTTTGCACTCGAAGGGCTCAGCCAATTGCTGCAAACGGTCGAACGTATTCGGAGCGCGTTCAACCCTGAACTCTCCATCCTCGGCGTCGCGCTGACCATGTTCGACCGTCGCAACAATCTTTCGCAGGCAGTCGCGGACGACGTACGCGCATGCCTTGGCTCCGTGGTGTTCGAGACGATCGTGCCGCGCAACGTCCGGCTGTCGGAAGCGCCAAGCCACGGGTTACCCGCGCTGATATACGACCTGCGCTGTCCGGGTTCCGAGGCCTATGTCCGCCTTGCGCGCGAGTTGATCGGGCGCCTTCCCCAGCTGGCGGAGGCGGCATGACCGGCGACCGGCCGGCAAAGGGTCTCGGCATGGGCCTCCAGGCGCTTCTCGGCGAAGCCGCAAATGCTTCTTCGACAAGCGCGCCGTCCGAATCTCGTGGTGGGGTTCGTGAAATCGAGATTGCGCGCATCAAGCCCAACCCGGGCCAGCCGCGCGTCCAGTTCGACGAGACGGCCCTGAACGAGCTCGCCGAGTCTATTCGAGAACGCGGGATCCTCCAGCCAATCCTGCTGCGTCCGGACGGCGAGAATTTTCAGATCGTTGCCGGAGAACGGCGCTGGCGCGCAGCTCAACGTGCGCGGCTCCATGCGATTCCGGCAATCGTGCGCGAGATCGACGAATCGACGACGGCCGAGATCGCGCTCATCGAGAATATCCAGCGTCAGGATTTGAATCCGCTCGAGGAAGCCGAAGGATACCGGCAGCTCATCAATCGCCACGGCCACACCCAGGACGACGTCGGTCAAATCGTTCATAAATCGCGTAGCCACGTCGCTAACCTGTTGAGATTACTCGATCTTCCAGAATTCGTCCGTCAATCGCTAGTGCAAGGCGATATCAGCATGGGTCATGCACGGGCGATCGCCACCGCGCCCGATCCTGAGGCTCTGACGAGGCAAATCGTCGCCGAAGGACTGTCGGTTCGACAGGCCGAAGCTTTGGGAAAGCGGCGCACGGGCGGAGGTTCGGACTCGATTCCTCGTGTGGGCGCCGGCAATGCCACCAAAGCGCTGGACGCCGATCGGATCGCGCTCGAGCGGCAGCTGGGCGACATTCTCGGTCTCAAGGTCCAGGTCACGCACAGGGGCCAGGGGGGGGCGGTGACGCTCCACTACACGAGCCTCGACCAGCTCGACATGCTCTGTCAGCGGCTCAGCGGGGAACCGATCTGAGCCTCTAGTGACGCCGCGCCTTGCGCGCGATTGCGAGCAGCTCTTCGCCCACGGCTTCGCGCTCCGGTGCAGCCGTAAACATCAGTTCGCGCTCCAGCGTTCCAGCGCGCTCCGCGGCCTTGGCGAGATCCTCGGCGGTCCAATTCGCGAGCATCCGCTCGACGAGCGGTTTTTCCTTCCAGAACAGGGTTTTGCCGAATGACGCCATGGCGTCTTCCACGCTCGATCCACGTTCGATCCGCGCGCGGGCGGGTGCCAGCATCAGCAGCCGCCGCTGCAGCGACCGGATGATCGGGATCGCTTCCGAGCCCGCTGAGGGGAGCCGTGCGAGTTCATCCGCGAGTGTCGCAATGTCGCCGTGCAAGGCGAAGTCGGCAAGGCGCAGGAAGTTTCCGTCATTGTTCGCCGCGCCCACGGCATCGAGCGCTTCAACGTCGAGGTCCTTGGGTACGTGAGGTGAGGCGTCGAGGTATAGCGCGAGCTTCTGCAATTCCTGCGCGGCAATTGCCTGGTCGCCCGCACATTGACCGGCGATGCGCGCGGCGAGCGGCGAGTTGATCTTGAGCCCGTAGCGGCGGCCGAGATCGATCACCATTCGCTCGGCTTCCTGCCCTTCCGGCGCGTAGGACGCGAAGGCGAGCGCGAGCGGCGACGCCTCTGCCGTTTTCAGCAGCACCGAGCTTTTCCTCAGCGAACCCCCGATCGCGATCGTTAGCGCCTCGACCGCCGGAGCTTCGAGCAGGGCATCGGCCGCGGCGGCTATCTCATCTCCCGCGGACTCGATCCAGACGGCGCGCACTTCGCCGAAGAGGCTCATCGTTCCGGCTTCGGCCGCGAGCAGTGCCGGGTCCGCCTTCAGCATGGCGGAAGTAAGCTGGGTCTTGGCGGCGCCCAGTGCCTCGAGCAGCCGAGCGCCGAGCGCGCGCGACTGGCCTACATCGGGACCATGGAAGAGATAGAAGCGGATCTTCGCGTCGGGGCGGTCCACCGAGCGGCCGATCGAGGTTTTACTGGCTTTCACTTCGTATGCGTAGTGCGCGCCGCATAGACGGCGAGCCGGGCGACGATCTGGTCGGCAACGGTGTCGGCGAGATTTTCGAGCGCCGTCTGCTCGGCCGCGACGGTCGCATATTCGCTGCTGACGATGTCGATTCCGGCGTCGGAGCCCGCGGTGGCGTCCAGCAGCACCATTCCGGTGGATGCATCGACCAACTGATATCGCGCGCGCAACGTGCGCCTTTCCTGGGTCGCCGCTCGATCCGCGCGGAGGCCGAAGGCGGTAATGTCGTCATCAAGCGTGACTTCGAGCCGATAGCGCGCCGCGTTTCCTGCACCTCCGCCGAGCCGGTCGACCAGCTTGTTGCGCACGAGCCATCCCGATTGGCCGGCGATCGGAGCGACTTGGACCGAGTCGAGCGTGGCGACCACCGCGCTCCCGCTCGCACCACCATAGAGCGGGTGAAGTCCGCAGCCTGGCAGCAGTAAAGCGAGGAGAATGAAGGGCGCCCGGCGCATCAGGCGACGATATTCACCAGCCGGTCGGGAACCACAATGACCTTGCGGGGCGATGCACCGTCGAGTTGGCGCTGGATCTTGTCCGAGCCGAGCGCGAGCGCCTCGGCCGCCGCCCGGTCGAGCCCGCGCGGTGCGCTGAGCGTATCACGCAGCTTCCCGTTGATCTGGACCGCGATCGTCACCTGTTCCTCGACGAGCAGCGCCGGATCGAAGGACGGCCATTCAGCGCCTGCGACCATTCCAGGTTGCACGAGTAGCGACCAACATTCTTCCGCCAAATGCGGGGCCATGGGCGCAATGAGCAGCACGAGCGTCCGAATCGCCTCGTGCCGGTCGGCGGACGCCGGCGCCTTCTCGATTGCGCTGGTCAGTTCGTAGACTTGCGCCACGGCCTTGTTGAACTGCAGCCCGTCGATCGCCTCGCCGACCGCGGCGACCGTGCGATGAAGCTTCCGCCTGAGCGCCTCGTCCTTTGCGTCCGTCGCTGAAGTGCCGCTGACGAGTCGCCAGACCCGCTGCACGAATCGCGAGGCGCCTTCGATCCCCGCCTCCGACCATTCGAGGTCGCGGTCCGGCGGGCTGTCGGAAAGCATGAACCAGCGCACCGCGTCCGCGCCGTACTTCGCGAGGATGGGCGCAGGATCAACTGTGTTGCGCCGCGACTTGGACATCTTTTCGACCCGGCCAGTCACGACCGGCGCGCCGTCCTCGATCCGCACCCAGTCGTCGCCGTTGTGCCTGACCTCGTCCGGGCTCAGCCAGCTTCCATCTCCGGCGCGATAGGTCTGGTGCGTGACCATGCCTTGCGTGAACAAGCCGGTAAATGGCTCGGAAACGTCGATTTCGCCGAGGCGCTGAAGCGCCCGCGTCCAGAATCGCGCGTAGAGCAAGTGAAGGATCGCATGCTCGACTCCGCCGATATATTGGCCGACTGGCAGCCATTTCGCGGCTTCCGCCCGGTCGAACGGCTTGTCCGGCGGCTGGCTGGCGAAGCGAATGAAATACCAGCTCGAATCGACGAAGGTGTCGAGCGTGTCGGTTTCGCGGCTCGCCGGCCCGCCGCAACTCGGGCATTCGACCTGCTTCCAGCCCGGATGCCGGTCGAGCGGGTTGCCGGGCGTCTGAAAATCGACGTCTTCCGGGAGGATGACAGGCAGCTCGCTTTTCGGCACCGGAACCGCCCCGCATTTGGAACAGTGAATGATCGGGATCGGCGTCCCCCAATAGCGCTGGCGCGACACTCCCCAGTCGCGGAGGCGATATTGAACGGTGCCCTTGCCCCAGCCGGCTTCCTCGGCGCGACGGATGACCTCGATGATCGCCTGCCCGGTCGCCAGTCCGTCGAGAAAATGTGAGTTTACCGCGATCCCGGGCGCGCTTTCGGCCTCGTCGCCGATCGGCTCGGACGCGAGATCACCGCTCGCCGCAACGACCCGGCGGATCGGCAGATGATATTGCTTCGCAAATTCGAAGTCGCGCTGATCGTGACCGGGAACGCCGAACAGGGCGCCCGTACCGTAATCCATCAGCACGAAGTTCGCGATGTAGACGGGAAGCCGCCATTCCGGATCGAGCGGATGAACGGCCTCGACCTTGGTCCGATAACCCTTCTTCTCGGCCGTCTCGATCTCGGCCGCGCTGGTCCCGCCGGCCTTGCATTCGGCGGCGAATCGCGCCGCCTCCACATCTTCGGCCGCAATGACCTGGGCCAAAGGGTGGTCGGCGGCGATGGCGACGAAGCTCGCGCCGAAGATCGTATCCGGGCGAGTCGTGAACACTTCGATGCCGTCGATTCCGGCCATCGGTTCGGCGAGCGAGAAGCGGAACTGCATCCCGCGACTCTTGCCGATCCAATTCTCCTGCATCAGGCGGACCTTGTCAGGCCAATCATCGAGCGACTTCAGCCCGTTCAGCAGCTCGTCGGCGAAATCGGTAATCCTGACGAACCATTGGGATAGCTTGCGCCGCTCGACCGGCGCTCCGGAGCGCCAGCCCTTGCCGTCGATCACCTGCTCGTTAGCGAGAACGGTCATGTCGGCCGGGTCCCAATTGACCTCGCTTTCCTTGCGATAGACCAGCCCCGCCTCGAACAGGTCGAGGAACAGCGCCTGCTCATGCCCGTAATAAGCGGAATCGCAGGTCGCGAACTCGCGCGACCAGTCGAGGGCGAAGCCGAGCTGCTTCAGCTGCTCGCGCATTGCCCCGATGTTCGCCCGGGTCCATTCGCCGGGATGGACCTTGCGCTCCATCGCGGCATTTTCAGCCGGCATTCCGAAGGCGTCCCAGCCCATCGGATGAAGCACTTCATGGCCCTGCATGCGCCGGTAGCGGGCTATCACGTCGCCCATCGTGTAATTGCGCACATGCCCCATGTGAATGCGCCCCGACGGATAGGGGAACATCTCCAGCACGTAGCTCTTGGGCTTCGCGCTACCGCTGTCGGCGCGAAAGCATTGCTCTACATCCCACCGCGCTTGCCAGCGCCGGTCGGCCGCGTTCGGGTCGAATCGCCCGGTCATGATGCGATCGGGATCAGCCCGGAACGGTAGCGCGGCGGAGATCGCGCGCCCGGGTCAGGATGATGTCCTCGAGCTTCTGAACCGTTGCCGCGGAAACCGGCGCGTCGACCCAGGTCCCGTTCTGGCTCACCTGACGTGCGGCCGAGACTCGAAGCGCGTCCGCCCGGAGATCGGGATCGAGCACGGCGACGGTGATCTTCACCCGTTCTCCCGGGGCCTTGGGATTGCTGTACCAGTCGGTGATGATCACCCCGCTGTCCGCATTGGCCTGAAGCAAGGGCGCGAAGGAAACGGTGTCGACCGCCGCGCGCCACAAATAGCTGTTGACCGCGAGAGTCGTCACATTGGCCGGCGCGAGCTGAGTCGGCAGGTTCCGGTTGCGGGCGCAGCCCGAGCCGGCGAGAGCGAGCACAAAGGCTGCGGCGGCGGTCGTTTGCAGGCGGTTCATCGACAATCCTTGGGCAGGGGGACCTCTGGTTTGCCTGCGTTATAGATAGTCGCAATGGTCCCGCAAGCGTGTCTCGCGTCGTTGTCATGTGGTGAGTCGGCAACAGGTTAAGAATGAATCAATTTCGCTCATGGAACCTTCAGCTTTCGAAGACTATATCGACTCCGGAAACAGGGAGTTTGCGGTCTTGCTGAGACTCGCCAGAGCCAGGGAAGCCAAGCTGCTTGCGGCGATCGCCGCGGCGGGCATTGTGCTGTCTCCGGCATTCGCGGCGCCCCACAGCAAGAAGCGGCCCCCTGCGGTTTCCGTCAGCTTCGACCCGATTTCGTCCTTCACGCCGGCCAATGCCGACCCGAAGCTCGCCGCCGCGCTCGCGGGCAAGGGCCTGTCGCTGACCGACTTCAAGTTCACGCCGGCACCGGCGAAGGGTCGGCCTTCGCAGGTGCGGGTGGCGATCCGAGCGCGGGCCAGCACGCCGTCCGAGAGCGCGCTTGCGCAGGCAAGCGCTCCGTCCTCGACCGTCACGGCGCTTGCGCCGACCAGCTATAACCTCGGCGTTGCGGTCGGCTGGAAGCGCTTCGCGATTGCGGGCGACGTGTCCAAGGTCACGGACGCAAATCCGGCGCTGGGCGGCCGCGAGACGGCGGTCGTTGGCGTTAGCTATTCGCTCAAGCGCTTTACCGGACGCGTTGCGGTCGGTGCGGATCGTTCCTCCGGCCAGCCGCTTCCGGCGCTCCGTCAAGGTGACAATTATTCGCTTGATGTCGGCGGCTCTTATTCGCTCTCGAAACGCATCGCCCTCACTGGTGGCGTCCGCTACAATGTCGAGCGCAATCGCACGTCAGCTCTCCAGGACGATCGCCGCGACAGCCAGGCGGTTTACGTCGGCACCGCGTTCAAGTTCTGAAGGCTGAAATTCCCGCCCAGCCGATGAATCCCAGGCGCTCAACGCGCCTGAAACAGCGTTCGTCCATGCCGCCGAGCGCGACAAGCTTTCGCCCGGCGAGACGGGCAAGCGCCGCGGCGCGCATGCGAGGCAACGGCTTCCAGTCAGGATGGCTTCGCGTTGCGTAGAGCGGCGAAAGAAGGATAAGCCCGGCGTCGCGGGATAGTGCTTTCCGCAATTCTCGCATGTCATGGACGCGGGCGGCGGTGCGCGGCCCTTCTGCGAGCAGAAGGAGGCGACGCGACTTCGCCAGCGCTCTGAGGCGTGCGGCGAATCTCGTACCACCCGTCACTCCGGCTTGCTCAAGGACCAGGATGCCGCTCTCGGCCGGCAGCCGTCGAACGACGCTCAACAATTCGTCGCCGAGGCTGCCATCCACGATCAGCCACTGACGCGGCATCCTCTGGCGGCTCTTCATGGCCCTTCCTATAGCGAGCCGCGATGAGCAGCGCCGCAGAGAGACGCCAACACATCCTCAGGGGAATCGAGCGGGCTGCATCGCTTGCCAGGCGCGACCCCTGCGAAGTCCGGCTGATTGCGGTCAGCAAAGGCAGGGCGGTCGAGGACATCGAGCCGCTGATTGACGCCGGACAGGAGGATTTCGGTGAGAACCGCGTTCAGGAGGCGCTCGCAAAATGGCCGCCGCTGATCGCGCGCTATCCGCATGTCCGCCTTCACGCGATCGGCCGGCTTCAGTCGAACAAGGTCGGGGACGCGCTGAAGCTGTTCGATACGATTCACTCGCTCGATCGAGCATCGCTTCTGGACGCTTTGGTTCGCGAGTCAGCCAAGGCCGGTCGCTCGCCCGGCATCTACGTCCAGGTCAATATCGGCGATGAGGCGCAGAAAGGCGGGTGCCCTATCGCCGAGCTTGGTGAGCTGGTCGACTCCGTTCGCGAATCGTCGCTCCCGCTTGCCGGACTCATGGCCATTCCGCCGCTCGGCCTCGAGCCCGCGGCTTATTTCGCGCTTCTCGCGAAACTCGCGCGGCGTCATGGCGTCGATGGGCTCAGCATGGGGATGTCGGGCGATTATCAGGCGGCGGTGATGCTTGGCGCAACCGCAGTTCGCATCGGCACGGCATTGTTCGAAGACTGATGGCCCGGCCCAAAGCAATCATCTTCGACTTCGACGGCGTTCTCCTCGAAAGCGAACATGAGGGAAATCGCGAGCTCGCGCGGCTGCTGACCGAGCTCGGCCACCCGCACAGTCTCGAAGATGCGCTCGAACATTACACTGGCTTCAGCGGCAAGGACTTCATCGCTGCGGTCGAGTCGCGCATCGGCCGCGAACTGCCTGCGGAGTTCCACGAACGATTGAGAGAGATGAGCGTTCGCGCGCTTCGCGACGGCATCGTTGCGGTCGCTGGCGCTGTGGAGTTCGTCCGTTCCCTTCCGCCAGGGATGCCGAAAGCCGTCGCTTCGTCGAGCTCGACGCGCTGGGTTCTCGGCCATCTCGAGCACATCGGTCTCGCGGGCGCGTTCGGTACTCACGTCTATAGCGGAAAGGAGCATGTGGAGCGGGGCAAGCCCGAGCCCGATCTCTATCTCCATGCCGCCGATCAACTGGGCGTTCCGATCGGCGGCTGCGTCATCGTCGAGGATTCGCGCGTCGGCGCGACGGGAGCGCTCGCATCCGGCGCCCGGGTGATCGGGCTTGCGGCCGGATCGCATTGCCTTTCTGGCCACGACGCTATGCTGAGGAGTCTCGGCGTCGACGAGATCGCATTCAGCTTCGACGACCTCCGCGCATTCCTTGCCTAGGCCAGGTGTCCGCTCTTGCTGCGTTTCGTCGCGAGATAATCGGCGTTGTGGGGATTGGCCGGCATGTGATGCGGCACGCGCTCGGAAACCTTGATTCCCGCGGTCTCGAGGCCCGCGACCTTCTTCGGATTGTTGGTCAGCAGTCGAACTTGATCGATGCCCAGCGCGCGAAGCATCGCCGCCGCGTGCCCATAGTCGCGCTCATCGTCGGCAAAGCCGAGGCGGGTATTGGCGTCGACGGTGTCGAGCCCGCGATCCTGAAGCGCATAGGCACGGAGCTTATTGCCAAGCCCGATCCCGCGCCCTTCCTGGCGAAGGTAGAGCAGGACTCCGCCGCCCTTCTTGGCGATGATCTTCAGCGCTTCGCGTAGCTGCGGCCCGCAATCGCACTTCAACGATCCGAATACATCGCCGGTCAGACATTCGCTGTGGAGCCTGACGAGCGGCGGCTCTCCGCCGAATGCGCCGACGACCAGCGCTACATGTTCCTGACCGTCGTCGGACGCGCGGAAAGCGACGATCTGGGTTTCCGGCATGTCCTCGAGCGGAAGCTTCGCGCGCGCGACGATTTCTACATCAGGCATTTGGGTCGCGCGCAAAACGTCCGTTGCGGATAGCTCGATTGCCGCTTCGCCGCCTACCAGCCAAAGCGCAGGCAGCAGACCCGCAGAGCGGGCCAGGACCAGCGCGGCTTCGGCTGCCTCCCGCGATTCGCAGCGAACCGGGTGCAGCGGTCCGACCGGCCCCCGTTCGAGGTCGCGGCCCGGATCCGCCAGCGCGAGCGCCATGCTGACATCGAGCCACGATGCGCGTTCGATCAGTGCCGGTGCGCCGGGATCGGCTGCGTCGCGCAGGTTCGCCAGCGACAGCGCCGTAGCGCGCTGACCGCTGATCAACAGGCGCGCTTGGCCGTGCGGATCAAGAATATCGATCAGCTCCGGAGTCGCAGTCTCAACGGCCACGACGGTGATCGGCGCGTCCGCGTCGATCCGAACCGCACGCCCCGCGCGCAGCGCCGCAATCGCTGTGCGGACGGGCGATGGAGCGCTCAAACGGCGATCTCGCAGATTAGCGGTACGTGATCTGACGGCCGCTCCCAGTTGCGGCACGGCTCCAGGACATGGTGAGCGGCGAGATGACCGGATAGCTCGGGCGACGCCCACATGTGATCGAGCCGCCGTCCGCGATCGTTCCTCGTCCAGTCGGGCGAGCGATAGCTCCACCAGGTGAAGCAGCGCTCGGGCACCGGGACGAAGCGGCGGCCGATGTCGATCCACTGATGCGCCTGCTGCAGGCGGGTGAGCGCGGCGACCTCCACCGGCGTGTGGCTAACGACAGTCAGCAGCGCCTTGTGATTCCAGACATCGCATTCCAGCGGGGCGACGTTGAAATCGCCGACAATGATCGTCGGTTCCCGCAAGCTCTCCGACCAGCGGGTCATCCGCTCGATGAAATCGAGCTTCTGGCCGAACTTGGGATTGACCGTCCGATCGGGCACGTCACCGCCGGCGGGGACGTAGACATTCTCGAGCCGGATTCCGCATTCGAGCCGAACGCCGATGTGCCGCGCCTCGCCATTGTCCTGCCAGTCGTGCTTGCCTGGATCGCGAAGCGGGACGCGGCTCAGGATCGCGACGCCATGGTGCATCCGCTGCCCGTTGAGCTCGTGGTGGACATAGCCGTGGCGGGTGAACAGCTCTCCGGGAAAGATGTCATCGACGACCTTGGTTTCCTGGAGGCAGAGGATGTCCGGCTGCTGTTCGACGATGAGCCGCTCGACGAGCGCGATGCGTGCGCGCACCGAATTGATGTTCCACGATGCGATTTTCAGCTTTTGGGTCACTCGAAGCGCTTAGCCCGTTCACCCGCACAAGAAAAAGGCCCTCGCTCCGGGGGCATGGAGCGAGGGCCGCCAAGCGTTCGTCACGCAAGGGATTCCGCCGACCCAGGTAACAGGGGGAAACCCCAGGTCCTTGCAGAATCGACCATTCATCTAATCCCATGCGCCTGACGCAGGGATGAACAAGTCCTAAAATGAAACTTTTATCACCCTATTTTTTCTTCGGGTCGGCGTAGGTGAACGCGCTTTCCGGGACGGGGACATTGTAGCGGACGTTGGACAGCTTGACCGTCGTCACATGCTTCTGCGGGTCGATCGCTGTCCAACCATAAAGATCGAGACCGCCGGGAGCCGAGGAATCGCGCAGGAAGGCGAGCGTGATCTGACCATATTGTCCGGAGTTGCGCGCGCGGGCGACGACCACGCGGCTGTTCTTGCTCGGCAGGATCTCGGCCTTTCCGTTGAAGTCCGGCGAGTTTGACAGAAGTGCGCCGAGCGGCGTTCGGCCGAGCGGCCAGCTCGACTTCTGCCCGACCGAATAGTCGAGGAAGGTCAGCCGTTTTCCATCGGCGACCAGAAGCACGTCGCCGCCGCTATATTCGAAGCGGATTCGGCCGGGACGCTTCATCCTCACTGTACCGGTCTCGACCCGCCCCTTGTCGTCGGTCTGGGTGAAATTGGCCGTCATCGAGCGGACCGAGGTGAGATAGTCCTTCAGTTTAGCAAGGTCCGGCGAGGTTGCGGCGCTCGCCGGAACCGCGGCGACGATCGCAATCGACACCAGAGCGCGCGCGAATTTCGTCGGGAAGGTCATGTCAAAGCTCCTGGAATTTTGCGCCGGAAACTGGCGTTCAGGCCTTGAATGCGTACTGAACCTGGGGGTTCCGCCTCAGATCGGGTGGCCGTCCGTGTCGATCAGCACCTCGCGGCGGCCGACGTGGTCGGGCTGGCCGACGAGGCCGTCCTTCTCCATCCGCTCGATCAGGCGCGCTGCGCTGTTGTAGCCGACTCGAAGTTGGCGCTGCAGGTAGGAGGTCGACGCCTTCTGGCTCTCGGCGACGATCTGCACCGCCTTGCGATAGAGCTGGGTCTCGGCATCGTCTTCGCCTGTCGGCTGCCCGTCGAACAGATAGCCCCCATCCTCCGGCTCTTCGGTGACCGCCTGGACGTAATCGGGCGCGCCTTGCTTGCGCCAGTGCTCCGCGACCGAGCGCACTTCCTCGTCGGAAACGAACGGCCCATGGACACGGATGATTTGCTTGCCGCCCGGCATGTAGAGCATGTCGCCCTTGCCCAGCAGCTGCTCGGCTCCTTGCTCTCCAAGGATCGTGCGGCTGTCGATCTTGCTCGTCACCTGGAAGCTGATTCGAGTCGGCAGATTGGCCTTGATGACACCGGTGATGACATCGACCGACGGCCGCTGGGTCGCCATGATGAGATGGATCCCCGCGGCGCGCGCCTTTTGCGCCAGCCGCTGTATCAGGAACTCCACTTCCTTGCCCGCGGTCATCATGAGGTCGGCAAGCTCGTCGACCACGACCACGATCTGCGGCAGCACGTCATAGTCGAGCTGCTCCGTCTCGTAGAGCGGCTGCCCCGTTTCGGCATCGTAGCCCGTCTGGACCCGCCGGCCGAGCCTGGCGCCCTTGGCCTTCGCCTCGCGGACCTTGGCATTGAAGCTCGGCAATGCGCGGACACCGAGATTGGCCATCATTCGATAGCGCTCCTCCATTTGCTCGACCGTCCACTTGAGCGCGCGGATCGCTTTCCCGGGCTCGGTGACGACCGGTGCCAACAGGTGCGGGATGTCGTCGTACATGCTCAATTCGAGCATCTTCGGGTCGATCATGATCAACTTCACCTGATCCGGGCCGTATCGATACAGCAGCGACAGGATCATGCAGTTGAGGCCGACCGACTTGCCCGATCCGGTGGTGCCGGCGACGAGCAAATGGGGCATGGGGGCGAGATCGGCGATGACCGGATCGCCGGCGATATTCTTGCCGAGAATCAACGGCAGCGACATGTTCTGATCCTCGAACGCCTGGCTTCCGATCAGCTCGCTCAACGACACCGGCTCCCGCTTGGAGTTCGGAAGCTCGATTCCAATGACGCTTCGGCCCGGGATCGTCGCGACCCGCGCCGATAAGGCCGACATGTTGCGCGCAACATCATCGGCGAGCTGGATCACGCGGCTCGCCTTGATGCCCGTCGCCGGCTCCAGCTCGTACATTGTAACGACGGGCCCGGGACGGACTTCCACGATGTCGCCGCGGACCTTGAAATCCTCGAGCACCGATTCGAGCAGCCGCGCATTGCGCTCGAGACCCGCGCGATCGACCTGCTGTCTGCCCTCGCGCGGCGGCGCGGAAAGCAGGTTCAGCGTCGGTAGCTGATAATTGTCGCCAAGTGCCAGGCTGGGCTGCGAGGATGCGAATTTGCGATCCTTCGCTCTGCCTCCCGGGGCCGAGGCTCTGCCCGGCTCGGCCACGGCGACAGCCGGCCGCGACTTCGGCGGCGCGACAGGGATGACGCGCTCATCTCGCCGCTCGGTCGTCCGCGGCGCGGCACGGCGCTGGCGCTTCTGCCTTCGCAACAGGCCGCCAACCCACGCGCGCTCCTCAGCAGCTAGGTCGAGCGCGAAATAGCCCAGAACCAGTCCGGCCATCGCGAGCAACATGAGCATCGCAAGCCGAGTCGGGCCGGCGATTTGGGGATTGTGGATCAGTCCGACCGCCGAATCCACGCCGTGCGCGGCGGCCAGGCCGAAGGCTCCGCCCCACCCGCCCGGAAGGCCGGAGACGGCCGATCCGCTCGTAAGGCTGAGCGCTGTCCCGAGAATGATCGCGCCAATGCCCGCGAGGAGCAGGCCGCGCCCGGTCCGGCCCGCGGGATCGAGACGAAGCATCCTCACTCCCGCGAGCGCGACGACCGGCATGAACAAAATGGAGCCGATTCCGAACAGCAGCAGCAGCGCGTCGCTGAAATAGGCACCGGGGCTCGACAGCCAGTTGGACGGCGGCCCGCCCGCAGCAGTGCTCAGCGACGGGTCGGTCGGATTATGTGTCGCGAGTGCGAGCGCCGCGGCGAGGCTGAGCGCAATCAGCAGCGCGCCCCAGGTCCGCACCGCGAAACGCCGCACCGCATTCGAAAGCGCATCGCGCCAGTCGGGCGCCAGCTCGCGCTTGGGTACTCGCGTCGCCACACTCGCCATCTTCCCACCCCCAATCGGCCGGCGCCTAGAATCCCCCACGACGAGTCCGGGGTCAAGCGACACCAATAGCCGTCATTGCGAGGAGCGCCCGCTGCGAAGCAATCCAGCCACAGCGAGCGCCTCCGGATTGCTTCCCCCCGGCGTCCGCCGGGGTCGCAATGACGGCTCAGTTTCACTAGGGGCTCCTCATGGATCGCGCGGACGTGATCATTTTCGGCGGCGGCCTCGTCGGCCTGGCGCTCGCTGCGGCGCTCGATTCGAGCGGGCTTTCCTCCATTGTCCTCGACCCCGCCGATCCGACGCCGCGCGCGGACGCGTCGTTCGACGGCCGCACCAGCGCTGTCTCTTCGAGCTCGATGCGCATGCTCGAGACGATTGGCATCGCTGCGCATCTTGCTGAGCCGGGTTGTCCCATACGGCGGATCGCGGTAGCCGACGGCCTCAAGCCGGGCGGGCTCCATTTCGAGTCCGATGACGAGGAGCCGCTCGGCTGGATGCACGAAAACCGGCATTTGCGCGCGGCGCTTCACGCGTCAGCGGCGGCGGGCAGAAACAGCTGGCTTCTGTGGAAATTGCGCGTGTCCCAGGTCAATCGCGACGACCATGCGGTCGTCGTCGCCCTTGAGGACGGGCGAAAGCTTCAGGCGCCGCTGCTGGTCGCCGCCGACGGGCGGAACTCCCGAACCCGCGAGGCCGCCGGAATCCGCGTCGCGCGATGGAAATACGATCACCAGGCGATCGTTTCGGTCCTGCGTCACGAACGGCCGCACGATCATGTCGCGTACGAGATTTTTTATTCCGGCGGCCCGTTCGCGCTTCTGCCGATGAACGACGATTCGAGGGGCCATCGCTCGGCGCTCGTCTGGTCGGTGCCGAACGAAGATGCCGCGGGGTGGCTCTCGCTCGACGATGCCGAGTTCGCGGCGGAAGCCGAGGCGGCGATGGGTGGATTCCTCGGCAAGATCGAAATGCTGGCGCCGCGATCGTCCTTTCCGCTCGGCTTCCATCATGCGGCGCAGATGACTGCCGAGCGCCTCGCGCTCATCGGCGATTCAGCGCATGCCATCCATCCGATCGCGGGGCAGGGCTTGAACCTCGGCTTTCGCGATGTCGCCGCATTGACGCAAGTGCTGGTCGAAGGGGCAAGGCTCGGCCTCGACCTCGGCGACCGGCAATTGCTCGACCGGTACCAGCGCTGGCGTTCGCTCGATTCCCTGTCGGTTGCGTTCGCGACCGACACCCTGACTCGGGTTTACGGCGTGCCAGGCAAGACCGCGTCGGCGATCCGCCGCCTCGGCATGGGCCTGGTCGGGCGCGTTTCCCCTTTACGCAACCGCCTGATGAACGAAGCCCGCGGCACCAGCGGCGACCTTCCGCTGCTGCTTCAGGGTTTGCCGATTTAGATGATCATGCTCGCCTGTCCCCCCGACAGGCTGCGCGTGATCATTGAATCGTCGGTTCGACCTCCAGCCCGCCGGTTACTGCGGCGCGGTGGAATTGCATCAGCTGCACGAGCAGGTCGGCGCGCTCCTTGAGGTCCGCCTGTTCGAGCAGGGCCTGTTTGGCGCCGACGTCGAACGGCGCGACTTGCGCGATCGCGTTGACCAGCATTTCGTCGTCGAGTCGGCTAACCGCGTCCCAGTCGACCGCGAGGCCCATGGCATTGCCGAGCCGCCGCGCTTCGCGTTCCACTTCGGCGCGCTCGGCGAGCGAGAGCGGCGCCGGCTCGCCGTCGTCGAAGGCGGCAATGTCGACATCGGCGCAGCGATAGGACGCCTCCAGCGGCGCTTCGTTCGCCAGCCGGAATCGATTCGACCCGAGGAGGACGATGTTGAAGCGCCCGTCGTCGAGTTCCTCGAGCCCGACGATCTCGCCCACGCATCCGACGGGATAGAGCGGCGCGCGGTTGTCGTCGTCGAGCCGGTGCGGCTGAATCATCGCGATTCGTCCGGGGCCGTCGACGGCATCGCGGACCATGTCGACATAGCGCGGCTCGAAAATGTGGAGCGGCAGCTGCGAGCGCGGAAAGAGGATCGCGCCTGGCAGAGGGAAGAGCGGAACGCGAACCGTCCGGCTCATGTGAAGAGCAGCGCCGACAGGCGCCGCCGCTGGTTTCGCGACCAGGGGTCTTCCAGCCCCTGCGCTTCGAGGAGCTGAAGGAACCGCTGACGCGCCGCGCCTTCGTTCCATTCGCGATCGCGCGCGACGATATCGAGCAGCGCATCGGCCGCGCCGTCGCGATCGCCCGCCGCCATCTTCGCCGAGGCGAGCTCGAATCGCGCTTCATGGTCGTCGGGATTGGCGGCGAGCCGCTGCTCGATCGCACCGGTATCCGCTGCGGGAGCGGCCGACGCGACTTCGAGCGCCGCTTTCGCCCTGACGATCTCGGGCTTTTTGTCCAGATCTTCCGGGAGCGCGTCGAGCATTGTGCGCGCTTCGGCCGCGTCTCCGGCAGCAAGGAGAGCCCGGGCGAGACCGCCGATCACCGCGGGATCGTCCGGCGCCATCTCGCGGACCTGGCCGAAGATGTTGACCGCGCGCGCGGCATCGCCCTCGGCAAGCACCTGCTCGCCCATCGCGACGAGCGGTTCGATTTCGGCCTGCGGAGTCGCGCCCTCCGGCTCGATCTTGAGCTTCGCGAGCAGCTGGTCGAGCGCCTTCTTGAGCTGACCCTCGGTACGATGGTTGGTGAGGTCGGCGACCGGCTGGCCGCGATAAATCGCGTAAACCGTTGGGATCGACTGGATGCGAAATTGCGCGGCGAGCAGTTTCTCCTGGTCGACGTCGATCTTGGCGAGCTTCACGCCTTTGTCGGCATAATCCGCGGCGATCTTGTCAAGGATAGGCGAGAGCTGCTTGCACGGCCCGCACCACTCCGCCCAGAAGTCGAGGATAACGAGCGAGGCCATCGACGGCTGGATGACGTCCCGCTCGAACCGCTCGATCGATTCGCGTTCGGCTTCGGTGAGCCCCAGCGTCGCCACGTCGCCTTCAAACCCTTCGATATTGCCCTCTGCCGCCCATATGGGCGGCTCGCGCGAGCGCCACAAGCCGCATCGAGCAAAGCCTTGCGGGAGCGGCGCGGGCCATGCTAGGCGCCCGCCTCACCTCCGCCGGCAAGCACTCGCCCCGGCGCCACCAAGAGCGGGCGTAGCTCAGGGGTAGAGCACAACCTTGCCAAGGTTGGGGTCGAGGGTTCGAATCCCTTCGCCCGCTCCAAGTTTCCTGATCCTTGCGACTGTTCCATCGCTTCAGGCGATGACAGCAAGCGATTCATCCCATTTCACTTTGCATCCGGCGCGTCCTAAAGGCTCGCGTGAAGGGCCTGTTGCGTAGCGCCTCCATTGCACTTGAGGAGAGCTGATCGATGAACACCGAGGAAGCGCTGATCGCGCGGACTGCCGCGCTCGCCACGCCAAGCGATATTTCGATGGACGCCGTGCGGGACATTTCCGCGGCGCTGAATGCGCTGCTCGCCGACATGTTCACGCTCTATATGAAGACCAAGAACTTCCACTGGCATGTCTCCGGCCCGCACTTCCGCGACTATCATCTGCTTCTGGACGAGCAGGCCGCGGAGATTTACGCGACGACCGATCCGATCGCCGAGCGGGTGCGCAAGATCGGTGGAAGAACGATCCGGTCGATCGGTCAAATCGCCAAGCTGCAACGCCTCGGCGACAATGACGCCGATTATGTGACTCCGCTCGACATGCTCGCCGAGCTTCGCGATGACAACAAGCAGCTGGCGAACGAATTGCGGCGCACCCATGCGCTGTGCGACGAGCTCAAGGACGTCGCCACGGTGAGCCTCATCGAGGAATGGATCGATCAGGCCGAGCGGCGGACCTGGTTCCTGTTCGAGGCGAGCCGGTCGGGCAGACCGGCCTGATCGTGCGCCCGCGCGCTGTCGCTCGCAAAGGAGTAGCGTCATGACGGAACAGGCTGAGCTGACCCGGCCGCAAACGAAAGGCCGGTTGCAGACCGTCAACCCGGCGACCGGAGCGCCGGGCCGCTCTTACGACGAGCACAGCATCGACGATGCGCGGGCCGCTGCTGCCGCGGCACATCGGGCGTTCCTCGACTGGCGGCGCACATCCTTCGACGAGCGGTCGCGGATCGTCCGTCGCGCGGCCGGCATTCTCCGAGCCCGCAAGGACGAGCTCGCCCGGCTGATGACGGAGGAGATGGGCAAGACTCTCGACGACGGCCGAGCCGAAGTCGAAAAGTGCGCCTTCCATTGCGATTGGTTCGCGGACCACGCGCGCGCCTATCTCACCGACGAGCCGGTCGACATCGGCGGCGGCGAGGCGTTCGTTACGTTCAATCCGCTCGGCGTCGTGCTCGCGGTCATGCCGTGGAATTTTCCGTTCTGGCAGGTCTTTCGTTTCGCTGCTCCGGCGCTGCTGGCCGGCAACGGCGCGCTGCTGAAACACGCGAGCAATGTCCCGGGCTGTGCGCTGGCGATCGAGGAGGTGCTGCACCAGGCGGGCGTTCCGAAGGATCTGTTCCGTGCACTGCTTCTGCCGAGCCGCGAGGTCGAGGCGCTGATCGGCGACGACAATATCGCGGCGGTCACGCTGACCGGCAGCGTCGCGGCGGGGCGAAGCGTGGCGACGGCGGCCGGATCTGCGCTCAAGAAATGCGTGCTCGAGCTCGGCGGATCGGACGCCTATGTCGTCCTCGAAGATGCCGACATCGTGTCGGCTGCGAAAATCGCGGCAACCGCGCGGATGGTGAATGGCGGGCAGAGCTGCATCGCCGGCAAGCGCTTCATCGTCACCCGTTCCATTCTCGAACCGTTCCAGAAGGCGCTCGTCGAGACTATGAGCGGATATGAGATGGGCGATCCGGCGCGCGAAGGAACGAAGCTCGGGCCGATGGTCAGCGTGAAGGCGCGCGACGATATTCATGCCCAGGTCACGGAAAGCGTCCGCAAGGGCGCGCGGCTGCTGCTCGGCGGGAAGGTGCCGGACCGGCCCGGCGCATGGTATCCCGCGACCGTGCTGACGAACGTCGGTCCCGGCCAGCCCGCGCACGACGACGAGGTATTCGGGCCAGTCGCGGCGATCATTCCGGCGGAAGACGAGGCGGACGCGATCCGGATCGCCAACGCCAGCGAGTTCGGCCTCGGCTCGGGGGTGCTCACCTCGGACCTCGACCG
Source organism: Sphingomicrobium sp. (assembly GCA_035701045.1). Lineage (GTDB taxonomy): Bacteria > Pseudomonadota > Alphaproteobacteria > Sphingomonadales > Sphingomonadaceae > Sphingomicrobium. Next base: position 126,293 of record DASSOB010000007.1, read on the forward strand.
CGGCCGCCGGATCGCGGCGGAAGAACTCGAAGCGGGCCTGAGCTTCGTCAACGAGAATGTTCGCTCCGACCCGCGCGCACCATTCGGCGGGGTCAAGCATTCCGGCTACGGGCGCGAATGCTCGGCCTACGGGATCAAGGAATTCGTCAACATCAAGACGGTGCACGTGAAGCCTCTCGGCGGCGAGGCCGCGGCCGCCACGTAGAAGTTCAGACCGCGCGTTCCCTGAACCACTTGGTCACGATGTACTTGGTCCCTCGCCGGACCTTCATGCCTTGATGCAGAGTCATCGGATTCGGTCGCCCGTCCGGCAGCAGGTTGTTCCACGCCACCAGCTTGCCGGTTTCGGGCAGGATCGTCTTGCCGATTTTCTTGAATCGCGTTGCCCCGCCGTCCTCGGGCTCATTCAGATAAATCATCGCGGTCCAGGTGCGCTGGCCGGCCGCGGCAGTGTGGACGTAATAGTCGTAGCCGCTCGGCTCGAACGTGTCGGTGTGTGGCTTGAATTCCTGTCCCGGCGCGTAGCGCTGACCCTGGATCGGTTCACTCGCGGCGAGCGGCAGCCCGAGCAGGCCGGTGATTTTTCGGTCGACTTCGCCGACGACGGGATCGCGCCAGTCTAGGTCGCAGGTTTCGCTAGTGCGGAAGTTCGCGATTCCGACATCGTCGGCAATCTCGGATGGCCGGCGCCGCCAGTCGATCCGCTCGATCAACGCTACACAAATAGCCGAATCGAGGAAGCCGCGAATGACGAACAGCTCCAGCGCGCGCGTTGGGACGCGCTGCACACCCGCGATAGCCTTCAGCCGCTGCGCCGGATGTTCAGCGCCGGGCGACGCGGTCGTTTCCGTCGCCGCTGGACATATCGTGCTGGGTGATGACCGCTTTGACGACATTGTGCATCAGCTTCATTCGAACCGAGAGCGGAGTCGAGGTCTTCTTGATCATCACCGCGACCGTGTAGCTCTTGCCATCCGGCGCGGTGAGGATGCCGATGTCATTGTAGCCGGCCTGGATTCCGCCGAGCTCCTGCCCGGTGCCGGTCTTGTGGCTCAGCGTCCAGCCCGGCTCCAGTCCACCCTTCAGGCGGTTCGGGCCGGTGTGCGTATGGGCCATGATGTCGAGCAGGCGGTTCGTGGATGCCGGGGACAGCAGCTCGCCGCGCTTCAGCCGCGCCAGCGCGGCGACGATCGCGCTCGGCGCCGCGCCGTCATAGGGACTGGCGATGTAGCGGTTGAACGCCTTGCGCCTGACCGACATCGGCAGCTTGTCTCGCGCAGTGAAGAAAGCGCTGCCGATCGAATAGCTCGATTTCCAACTCAGTCCGGCGATTTTGCTCTGCATCGTGCGTTCGCCGTTGGCGAAGCGAATCGCGCCGAGGTGCTTTCGCGCGATCATGGCTCGCACCGCCGCGGGGCCACCGGCCGCGCGCATCAGCCGGTCATTGGCGGTATTGTCACTGGTCGTGATCGCCTTGAACATCAGATCATCGAAGGTCGTCGTGTATCCACCGTCCAGGATGAGGGCGCGGATCGGCTGATGGAAAAGCGTCAGATCCGCGCGAGTAAGCGTGACTTTGCTGTCGAGATCCAGGCGGCCCCGGTCAGCCGCGTCCAGCGCGGTAATCGAGACCCATAATTTGCTGACGCTTTGCTGCGGAAAGAGTTCGTCGTCCCGCCAGCCGGTGGACCAGTCCCCGTCGACCGAGCGAACGGCGATGCCGACGCGGCCGTCGAATGCACGGCCGAGATCGTCGATCCGGTCGCGAATATATTTAGGCGTTGGAGCTACCGCACGCGCGGCCGCCGCATGGTGACTAACGGGCTTGTGGTGCGCCGCCGGCGACGCGGGCTTTGGCCGGCTCGTTGCTGATGCGCCGACCTGCGTCGTGGCAATCAGGACCAGTCCGATACCGGCTAATTTCCCAAGCGACGTCATGACTGCACTTCTCCCCCTCAATTGCTCCCTTATTGCAGTTATTTACCGCAGCTGGCTGAACGGCCGCTGTGCGAGCGGTCCCGAGATTCGCATTGTGCGAGTCGCTTGCCAACCCCGTTTGAGGTCAAGCCTGGCCGTTCGGCCCAGGCAGAAGCGCGGCGGATTCAATTTCATCCAGCGCGCGGTGGACCGCGATGTAGCGTCTCGCCCTGCCGATCCAGTCACCGGCGCGCGCGGCGCCGGGCAGGCGCATCGTCTCCGCCAGCGCCTGATCGACGTTGCCGTTGGCGAGCCTCTGTTGCGCACGCATGTAGCGAGCGTCGGGGTTCGTCGCGGGCCGCTCCGCCGAGTGGATTTCGACCAGCGATCCGAGCTCGCGCTTGAGGTTCGTCCACCAGCTCTCCTCCGGCCCCCCGCGGCGGAGGTCCGGTCCGAGGTCGTCATATTCTGCAATGAGATCGTCGAGCCGGACCGGCTGACGCGATCCGCTGATGATCGTCGCGATCGCGGCCCGGTGCCGCGCTCCGAACCGCGAGACCAGCAGGTTTTCGAGATAGCCGAGTGCGACTCCGCGATCGATCGCCCGGCGAGCGGCGAAAGCCACCACGAGCGCATCGGCCCGGCCGGCAGAGCCTTCGGCCCGCGCCGTGGCGCTCTCGACCCGTTCAACGCGATTGTTCAACTCGGAAATGCGCCGATCGTCGATCTCGGCGGGCGCCTGCGCCCTGGGCCGGACCACCGGCTGGTCTTTGAGGACGATGCGAGCCGGGGGCGGGGTCGCCGGAACGACCCCCAGGAGCCGGGCCGCTGGCTGGTAGCGCGCGAGCGCCCAGGTCGCGGCCGCCGCGCCGGCGATCACCAGCACGACCGCGATCATCAGCCGCGCGCTCCAGCTCATTGGCCTGCGGGTCCCCGTCGCATTCATTTCGCGGACGGTTTGTCGCACAGGCTGGCCGCGAGGGCCAGCAGGGCTTCGTCATTGGGCAGCGGCGCGAATTCGACTGCTCCCCAGCCCGTGCCAACAGTCTCGGCGGCCGCTGGACTGATGGCGGCAATCGCGATCGATCCGCGATCGTGAACCAGCTCGGCGAAGCGGCGACCGGCGCGCGGCGAGTGGATCATTGCGACCGAGCCGGCCGCGGCGCTCAGGTCCGGCAGATCGATTGGCGTCGAGCGATACACGACTACAGGGACGATCTCTTGTGAGGCGTTGACGGATGACCGCCGATTCTGTCCGCAAAGATGGAGCAGTTTCAGCTCCGGTGCTATCGAGTTGAGCAATTCGTCGAGTCCGCCATAGCCGACGGCCGCAATCTCGAACCCCGCGCTGGCCGCGGCTTCGGCGGTTGCCGGACCCACTGCGTAGGCCGGCAATCCGTGAAGACCGAGCAGTTGCCCGCCGCCGTGCCGCACGGCGTTGGCGCTGGTCAGCAGCAGCGCGTCGAAGCGACACGGATCGGGCGCTTTCCAAGCGACCGGCTCAACGTTGAAAAGCGGTATGGCGGAAGTATCGAGGCCCAAATGGCGCGCACACTCGACCGTCGCGCTCGCGCCCGGCTCCGGGCGCAGGACAAGCAGGTGCCTCATCCGCTTTCGAACAAGCTCCGGATCGAATCCGGCGCGGCGGCCAGCATATCGCGCGCGAGGCGGGCCGGAGCCTTGTTGTCGCCGCAGTCGAACACCGCGCGCTGCTCGACCATGTCCTTGCCATCGCTGCTGAACAGCTGCGCCCGCATCCGCAAGTCACCGTCCTCGAGCACGCAAAAAGCCGCGACCGGCGAGGCGCAAGTCGCGCCGAGCGCCCGCGTGAATTCGCGCTCGGCCATGACGCACCAGTAAGTGATCTGGTTGTTGATGGTGCTGAGCGCGCTCTGCGTGCGCGTGTCGTTCGTCCGGCATTCCACGCCGATGACGGCTTGTCCTGGTGCAGGAAGGATAATCTCGGTCGGGATCGCAGTTCCCGCTTCGATTCCTAGCCGCTTGAGCCCCGCCGCCGAAAGCAGTGTCGCGTCCACCTCGCCCGATTCGACCTTCTTCAGGCGCGTTTCGACGTTGCCGCGCAAGAGCACGATTTTGAGATCGGGGCGAAGCCGCAAGAGCTGGGCCGCCCTTCGCGGCGACGAGGTTCCGACCACCGCCCCCGTCTTCAGCTCGCCGATCGATTCCGCGCCGACGATACGATCACGAACGTCGCCTCTTGGGCGCACGGCTGCGATATGGATATCACTCGGCCGAACGCTTTCGACATCCTTCATCGAATGGACGCAGAAATCGACTTCGCCTTCGAGCAGGGCGCGGTCGAGTTCCTTCGTCCAGACTGCCTTTCCGCCCAGCTCGGCGAGCGGGCGGTCCTTCGCCTTGTCGCCGGTGGTCTTCATCTCGACGATCTGGACCCAGCCCTCGGGCCAGCGCTGCGACGTCTCGATTGCCGCGGCGACCTTGCGGGCCTGCGCCAGCGCCAGTGCCGATCCGCGAGTCCCGAGGCGAAGTCCCTGCATGGCTCACCCCTAGTGCAAAGGTGGATGATCAGGCAAAGGGCCTGACGCGAAATGAGTGTGATCCTCGGCCTCGAATCCTCCTGCGACGACAGTGCGGCGGCGCTGGTGACGAGCGACCGGCGCATCCTCGCGCAGGCGGTGGTGGGCCAGACCCAGGCACATCAGCCCTACGGCGGTGTCGTCCCGGAAATCGCCGCGAGGGCTCATGTCGAAATCCTCCCCGCCCTCATCGAGCGGGTGCTGGGTGAGGCGCAGATGTCGATCGCGGATGTCGATGCGGTCGCCGCGACCGCAGGGCCGGGTCTGATCGGCGGCGTGATGGTCGCCTTGCTCGCCGGCAAGGGCCTTGCGCTTGCCGCCGGCAAGCCGCTGATCGCCGTCAATCACCTGGAAGGACATGCGCTCAGTCCCCGGCTGGTCGATCCGGACCTCAGCTTCCCCTATCTGCTGCTGCTCGCCTCGGGCGGCCATTGCCAGTTGCTCGAGGTGCGGGGAGTGGGCGACTATCGCCGTCTCGCCACGACGATCGACGATGCCGCGGGCGAGGCGTTCGACAAGGCGGCCAAGCTACTCGGCCTCGGCTATCCCGGCGGACCGGCGATCGAGGAGCTGGCGAAGAGCGGCGATCCCGCTGCCATTCCACTCCCGCGCCCGCTGGTCGGCTCGGGCGAACCGCATTTCTCCTTCGCCGGGCTCAAGAGCGCCGTGCAACGGGCTGTCGCTTCGGGCGAGCATCGGCGCGAAGACATTGCCGCGAGCTTCCAGCAGGCAGTGGTGGATTGCCTTGTCGACCGTACCGCGCTGGCCCTCGGCAAGACCGCCTCACCCGGCCTCGTGGTTGCCGGCGGCGTAGCCGCGAATCAGGCGATCCGGGGGGCGCTCGCCGACTTGGCCGTCCGCGAAGGTCGCGGGTTCAGCGTGCCGCCCGCCTGGCTCTGCACAGACAACGCCGCGATGATCGCCTGGGCGGGCGTCGAGCGGTTTCGGATCGGCCTTTGCGATTCGCTCGATGTTCCCGCCCGGGCGCGCTGGCCACTCGACGAAGGTGCCGAGAAAGTGCGCGGCGCGGGGGTGAAGGCGTGAAACTCGGAGTCATCGGCGGCGGTGCCTGGGGGACCGCGCTTGCGCAGGTCGCGGCGACCGGCGGCCGCGAGACCTTGTTGTGGGCGTTGGAGGAAGACGTCGTCGCGGCGGTCAACCGGATCCACGAAAACCCGATCTTTCTGCCCGGACTGAAACTCGACCACGCAATCAGGGCGACCGGCAATTTCTCGGAGCTCGCCGGCTGCGATGCGTGGCTGGTGGTCACGCCGGCGCAGCACATGCGTGCGGTCCTCGGACGAATGCCATGTCCTGACATGACGCTCGTGCTTTGTTCGAAAGGTATCGAGGAGAGCTCGGGGGCGCTGCTCCATCAGGTGGCACGGGGAATTTGCCCGACATCGCCGATTGCTGTGCTGTCCGGTCCGAGCTTCGCGCACGAAGTCGCGGCGGGATTGCCGACGGCCCTGACACTCGCCGCCGAAGATTTCGCGCTGGCCGAGCGCTTGCGTGACCGGATCGCGCAGCCGGCGTTTCGAATTTACGTCTCCGACGATGTTGCCGGGGCGGAAATCGGCGGGGCGGTCAAGAACGTGCTCGCGATCGCCTGCGGCGTGGTCGAGGGGAAGGGCCTTGGCCAGAATGCACGGGCGGCGCTGATCGCGCGCGGGTTCGCGGAGATGCGTCGCTTTGGCCTCGCTCTTGGTGCGAGGCGGGAAACGCTATCCGGACTGTCGGGCCTCGGCGATCTGGTCCTCACCTGCTCATCGACAAGTTCACGCAATTATTCGCTCGGACTCGGAATCGGGCAGGGGAAGAGCGTGGCCGAGTTGTTGTCGAATCGAAAAACGGTCGCGGAAGGCGCGTTCACGGCACCCGTGCTGACGCGCCTCGCCCGGGAGAAGGGCGTCGACATGCCGATCGTCGGGGCCGTGGACGCGCTGATCGCCGGCCACGCGAATGTCGACCAGGTGCTCGATGCCCTCTTGTCGCGCCCGCCTCGGGCGGAAGGCGTCTAGAAATCGACCGCGATTCCCTTCTTCTCCCAGTCGCCGTAGCGGGTCGGATCGAGACGCTCTTCCTCGCCCGAGGGCGAGACCGGCGGATTGATCTTCTCCGGTTTGGGCAGCGGCGGCGAAGGACTGAGATAGGCTGGCGGGTCGAGGTGCTTCGGACGCTTCATCCCGCCAAGATGGCGGGCGCAGTCTCCCATGCCAAGCGTTGAGGGCCTTGGCGCGCGCCGTGCTGCGCTCCGGATTCTCGACGCTGTCCTTCGCCGCGGGCAGACTCTCGAGGCGGCGGCAACGCGGGAGCGTGGCTTGTCGGTCGCCGATCACGGGCTTGCCGTCGCGATCGCCGGAGAAGCCCTGCGGCGGCTGCCCGATCTCGACGGGCTGATCGACAGCGCGACGCGGCAGCACCTTCCGGACGACAGCAAGGCGCGGATGGTGCTGCGCCTCGCGCTCGCGCAGAAGATCGGCCTCGGCACGCCCGATCACGCGCTGGTCGCGACTGCGCTGCCGCTGGTCGACGGCGGACCGCGCCGCCTCGTTCACGGTGTTCTTGGAACATTGCTGAGACGCGGCGTGTCCGTCAGCGAGGCGCCGCACCTGCCCCCCGACGTCGAGGAACGCTGGCGCGAGGCTTGGGGCGGTGAAGTCGTGCAGGCTGCCCGCCGGCAGATCGCGAAGCGGCCGGCGCTCGACCTCAGCTTCGCCGACGACGCTGAGGCGCAGGCCTATGCGAGGGAACATGACGGCACGTCTCTCGCGCCGAGGCATGTGCGGTTAAAGAGTTCGTCGGTCGGCGATCTGCCTGGGTTCGAAAGCGGCCGGTGGTGGGTCCAGGATCTCGCCGCCTCGCTGCCCGCTCGTCTGATTCCGGCGGATGCGCTAGACGTGCTCGATCTCTGTGCGGCTCCTGGCGGCAAGACGATGCAACTCGCCGCCGCGGGCCACCGCGTCACCGCCGTCGATTCATCGGAAAGTCGCCTGAGACGACTGCGCGAGAACCTCGATCGGACCCGTCTCGAAGCCAGGCTCGTGCGGGCCGACGCGCTGGAGTGGAAGCCATTTGGCCAGTTCGACGCGATCCTGCTCGACGCGCCCTGCTCGGCAACAGGCACGTTCCGCCGTCATCCCGAGGTGCTCCACCGGGCGCGCCCGGACATCGTCGCCGACAATGCCGCTCTACAGTCGCGACTTCTCGCTCGCGCCGCGAAATGGCTGAAGTCCGGCGGCGCGCTCGTTTATTCCGTCTGCTCGCTGGAGCCGCAGGAGGGCGAAAATGTGATCGAGCGCGTCGTTGCGAGCCATGACGACGTTCTTCTCGAGCCCTCCCCCTTGTGGGGAGGGTTGGGAGGGGGCGCGGCATCGGCGACAGCCGATGACGCCGACAAAAGATTCTGTTCGGCCGCAGATGCGGCAGGCCCACCTCCAACCTCCCCCACAAGGGGGGAGGTTGGCGATGCGGCCATTCCGGATTTTGTCGCCGTATCTGGGCGAGGCTTCATCCGCATCCTCCCCGGTCTCCTCGAAGACCAGGGCGGGCTCGACGGCTTCTTCATGGCGCGGCTTGTCCGGCGTGGTTAATCCCGTCTAATCGGCTCCATGGCCGCTCCCATCATCGCTCCGTCGATCCTCTCCGCCGATTTTGCCAGGCTCGGCGAGGAAGTGCGTGCAATCGATTCGGCCGCCGCCGACTGGATCCATATCGATGTGATGGATGGCCATTTCGTGCCGAACCTGACGATCGGTCCGGGCGTCGTGAAGGCGCTTCGGCCGTATACGGAGAAGCCGTTCGACGTGCATTTGATGATTTCGCCGGTTGATTTCTTTCTCGACGCCTTCGCCGAGGCCGGTGCCGACACGATCACCGTGCATCCGGAAGCCGGTCCGCACCTTCACCGGACCGTCCAGCACATCAAGGGCCTTGGAAAGAGGGCGGGCGTGTCGCTCAACCCGGCGACTCCGGTCGACGCGCTGGATTATATCCTCGATGATATCGACCTAGTGCTAGTGATGAGCGTCAATCCGGGCTTCGGAGGTCAGAAGTTCATCGCGAGTCAGCTGAGAAAGATCGAGGCGATTGCCGAACTCATCGCGAAACGGGGGCTGAGCACGGATCTCGAAGTCGACGGCGGGATCGATCCCGAGACGGCACGCCAGGCAGTCAGCGCTGGCGCGACGGCGCTGGTTGCCGGAACGGCGGTATTTCGCGGCGGTGCGCAGGCTTATGCCGCCAACATCAGGGCGCTCAGGGGCGGCGAATGAGTGCAGACGGCAGGGCCGCGGAGCGCGATATGGTCGCGCGGCTCGCGCGCGGCTCGCTCCTCTCCCGGCTCAAACATTCGAAGCAGCCGCTGAAGCTGGTCGCAGTCCCGCGCGATCATGTTCAGGGCGACCGAAAGCGCGGCGATGCGCTGCTAACGGGCCGTTTCGTCTTCGGCAGCGAGACGCTTTCGCTGAAGGAGCTCGATTTCTCCAAAGTTGGCGCCGCCGGACCGCTTGCCGAACAGCTGCAAGGCTTTTCCTGGCTTCGCGACCTTGCAACGGCTGCTTCGCGCGAGAAAGGAGCGCGGCTCGCTGAAGCTCTTACCGGCCGCTGGCTTCTTGCGCATGGGGCAAAGGCTGACGCCGCCTGGGCGCCGCATCTGTGGGGAGAGCGCATCCTCTTCTGGAACGCTTACGCTCCGTACATTCTATCCAGCGCCGACAGCGGTTACCGCTCGGCGCTTCTGAACACGCTGGCGCGCGGGGCTCGCCATCTCGATGCCAATGCCGACAAGGCCGCTGCCGGCCTCGACCGAATTACCGCCTGGAGCGGTGTCGTGGCGGCCGGATTGCTGGTGCAGGGTGGCGTTCCGCGGCTCGCTCGCGGCGAAGCGGGGCTCGGTCGCGCCCTGTCGGCGGCACAGTTCGATGATGGCGGACTGATCAGCCGGTCGCCGTTCGAGCAGGCGCTGCTGGTCGATCGGATGGGCCTGCTGCGTGCTTGCTATCTCGCCGCCAAACAAATGATTCCCGAAGGTATAGAAGCTGCGGCACAGGCCTCGCTCGCGGCGCTTCATGGCGTCACCATGGGCGACGGGGCGCTGTCCAGCTGGCAGGGATGCAATCCTGGTGATTCGGCCCAGCTAACCGCGTTGATCGAGGGTTCGGGGCTGCGTGCGCGACCGCTTCGCCAGGCTCGTGGCTGGGGTTATCAGCGCATGTCGGCGCTCGGCACAATCGTCATCACCGACGCCGCTCCGCCGCCTTCCCAGAAGATGGCGGACCGAGGCTCCGCCTCCACCCTCGCGTTCGAGCTGTCCGACGGCGGACAGCGGCTGGTGGTCAATTGCGGTGGGCCCGGGCCGCTCCCCACAGATCTGTCGGATGGGCTCGTCAACGGGCTGCGCACGACGGCGGCGCACAGCACGCTGGTTCTCGCCGACACCAATTCGACGAACATCCTTGCCGACGGCTCGCTCGGCAACGGCGTCGAGGATGTGACCATCGACCGCACCGAAGACAATGATGCCAGCCGGCTCGAGGCAAGTCACGACGGCTATGTCCGCAGCTTCGGCATGGTGCACAAGCGCAGCCTGATGCTCGGCAATGACGGGAAGGAGCTTCGCGGCGCCGACCAGCTCATCGCCAGGGGCCGCAAGAAAATTCGCGAGTCGGTCGCCTATGCGGTGCGGTTCCACCTCGCGCCCGGACTCGAGGCGACGATCACCGCCGACGGCATGGGCGCTATCCTTCGTTCGAAGGGAGCGCCCGCGTGGAACTTCCGCTGCCGCGGCGGCAATCTCGCGCTCGAGGAGAGCTTGTGGATCGATGGACGAGGCCGGATCAATCCCACGAGTCAGCTCGTCATCGTCGGCGAGATCTCCGCGCTCGGCGGCGAAATCGGCTGGCAATTCCGCCGGACGAGTTAATTTTCGACCAAAACTTGCCTCGCCTGGCGTCAGGCGTCAGGGGATGGTGCCAATCTCCATTCAGAGGATTCCGATGACTGACCTTGTCCCGGTCAAACGGGCGTTGCTTTCCCTTTCCGACAAGAGCGGTCTCGGCGAGCTCGCCGCAGGCCTCGCGAGGCACGGCGTCGAGATTGTTTCGACCGGCGGGACCGCCGCGAAGCTGCGCGAAACCGGCGCCGCCGTGCGCGACATCTCGGATCTGACCGGCTTCCCCGAGATGATGGATGGCCGAGTGAAGACGCTTCACCCAAAGGTCCACGGCGGCCTTCTTGGTGTGCGCGACAACCCCGAACATGCCGCGGCGATGAAGGAGCACGAGATCGCGCCGATCGATCTCGTCGTGGTCAATCTCTATCCGTTCCTCAACACGGTCATGAGCGGTGCCGACCGCGACACGGTCATCGAGAATATCGACATCGGCGGGCCGTCGATGGTGCGCTCGGCGGCGAAGAACCACGCTCATGTGACCATCGTCACCGATCCGGCGGACTATGCGGCACTTCTCGCGGAAATGGATGCGAACGGCGGCTGCACCCGGGCTGCGCTGCGGATTCGTCTCGCAGCCAAGGCTTTTGCGAAGACCGCCGCTTACGATGCCGCGATCGCAAACTGGTTCGCTTACACCGACGCCTTCACAAATCCTGTTGGCGCGGAGGCCTTGGGAGCGACGCCGTTCGCAGAGACGATGCCGCTTGCCTTCTCTCTCAGCGAGACCTTGCGCTACGGCGAGAATCCGCACCAGATTGCGGCACTCTACCAAGGTGCGATGATGGGCAGCAGCGGCGTCGCTCAGGCGGAGCAGGTGCAAGGCAAAGCGCTCAGCTACAACAACTACAACGACGCCGACGCCGCGCTCGAGCTCCTTGCCGAGTTTCGTGACGGACCGCCTACCGTCGTCATCGTAAAGCACGCGAATCCCTGCGGGGTGGCGACCGCCGATACGCTAATCGAAGCGTATCGAGCGGCTCTCGCCTGTGACAGCGTCTCGGCGTTCGGCGGCATCGTAGCGGCCAATCGTCCCCTCGATGGCCCCACTGCCGAGGCGATCAGCGGCATCTTCACCGAAGTGGTATGCGCTCCCGACGCCGACTCCGATGCTCGCGCAGTCTTCGCAAAGAAGAAGAACCTTCGCCTGCTCCTGACGAGTGAATTGCCGGACCCCACGCGGGAAGGGTTCGTGCTCAAGTCCATCGCAGGCGGGCTACTCGTGCAATCACGCGATAACGGAATGGTCACGCCCGATCAGCTGAAATGCGTGACGAAGCGCCAGCCGACCGAGCAGGAGCTCAACGACTGCCTCTTCGCCTGGACCGTGGCCAAGCATGTCAAGTCGAACGCGATCGTCTATGCGAAGGACGGCGCCACCGCGGGCGTCGGCGCGGGCCAGATGAACCGCCGCGACAGCGCGCGAATCGCGGCTCTTCGAGCCAAGGAAGCAGCGGAAGCGAACGGCTGGCCCGGGCCGCGCACCGTCGGCTCGGCGGTCGCGTCGGATGCCTTCTTCCCCTTCGCAGACGGGCTGCTCGCCGCGGCCGAAGCCGGCGCGACGGCCGTCATTCAGCCAGGCGGCTCAATTCGCGACGAGGAAGTCATCGCTGCCGCGGACGAGGCGGGCCTCGCCATGCTCTTCACCGGGATGCGGCACTTCCGGCACTGACCCCCGGCACGGCAGGACGTCAGAGCACGTTAAACTATATCATCCTGGATCCGATCGCGGGCGAGGGAAGCGTGCTCCGCTTCCCGAAGTTCGCGAACGTCGGCCCTTTTCAGCCGGAACAGCTCTCGGTCCTCGGGTCCGAATCCCTTCGTCCACAACACCGCACCGAAGGCGATCAGGATCGCTGGAACACCGACGATGAGCTGCCAGGTTTGAGGCAGCAGCATCCGCGCCATTGCCCCGACGACCACGCCTGCGGCCGTGGCCCAGGCAAGGTCCCAGCGCCAGCCGGACACCGGCGCATTCATCTGCCGGGAGAGCAAGCGCGACTTGACGATCGACGCAAATGCCAGCGCGATGCATAGCGCGATTGCCGGCCCAGTTGCCTGGAACGCCTCCGGCATGCCTTCGTCGCGCATAATCAGGATCAGCGCGGCGGCGAGCCCCGCCTCGAGCGCCAGCATGATCAGGCTGATGATCATGTTACGGGTGCGCGCGACATAGATCAGTGCCGCCTCGCTGACGACGGCCGCGGCGGCGATAACCTCGGCGGCGAGAAGGAAGCCGAGCATCGCCGTGCCGCCGGTGAATTCCGATCCGATGAGCCCCATCACGGCGCGTCCGGGGATACCGAGCGCGAGGGCGATGCCGAGCTGCGCCGCGATGATCCAATATGTGACCTGCCGGACCTGTCGCGCGACCGCGGCTCTGTCGCCGGCCGCGATGCGCCGGGCGATTGCCGGCCCGAGCACCGGCTCGAAGCTGGTCTTCAATTTGGCGGGCAGCGTCGCGACCTGCTGGGCGGCATAATAGACGCCGACGTAGAGCGCGGGCATGAACGCGCCGAGCACGGCGAGATCGATTCTGCGCGAAGCCCATTCGACCGCGTCGGCCGCCGCGACGGGCACGTTGCGCCATGCTGTCGTCCACGAGGTACCGAGATCCGGCTTCCACTCGTGCGGAAGCCCGTAGGACCGAAGCAGCGGTATCAATGCGGCGATCAGCGCCGCGACCATCGAGAAGACGTACGAAATGATCAGCCCGTCATCCAGAGAGATGAAGGACCAGCCGAACGCAACAATGGTAATTGTCCACGGCTGGACGATCGACCGGGCGCGGACCGTCGAGGCGACATCGTCGCGATAGGCCAGGGCGGCGAGCGCGATGTCGGTCCAGCTGATCGCCAGCACGGTGATGGCGAGCAGCCGGTCCATGCCATGCACCTGAGTGGTCGGATACATGGCCTTCGGGAAGAAGATCAGGATCGCCATGCCGACCGCCGACGCAATCGCGGCCACCAGCATGGCATCAGCGACAATGCACGATTGCGGCTTCTTTGCATTGGCGAGCAGTTGGGCAAGGCCGCGACGAAGCCCCAGCGCCGCGACCTGCGCCGCGAACTCGACGGCCAGCACCGCATAAGCGAAGCGTCCGAGCGCTTCAGGCCCGTAGATTCTGCCGCCGATGAAGAGGAAGGGCACCATCCCCGCGAGCCGGAGCACGAACCCGAAGACGTTGAGCCGTCCGCCGCGCGCCAGAGTCGCCATTTCCGCGTCCGGCGACGGCGCACCCTCGGCGCCGATTCGCCCGGAGTCGGTCAATGCGCCTCGCCCCAATTTGAGCCCCAGCCGATCTCGACATCGAGCGGGACCTCGAGCTTCAGCGCCGGCTCCGCCGCTTCGGCCATGATTTTCCGGATCACCGCCGAGGCTGCTTCCTCGAGCCCCTCCGGCACCTCGAACACCAGTTCGTCATGGACCTGGAGGAGCATCTTCACGTCATCGAGGCCGGCATCCGCGAGCGCGCCGTCCATCCGCGCCATCGCGCGTTTGATGAGGTCGGCGCTAGTGCCCTGAAGTGGTGCGTTGATTGCCGCCCGTTCGGCGCCGCCACGGATCGACGGATTGGGCGAGCGGATGTTTGGTACGAAGTGCGTTTTGCGGCCGAACAGCGTGCGTGTGAAGCCGTGCTCGCGCGCGAAGGCGAGCGTCGAATGGATGTAGGCACGAATGCCGGGGAAACGCTCGAAGTAGCGATCGATGATCGCCTTGCCTTCTTCCTTCTGCACGCCGAGCCGACCGGCGATGCCCCACGCCGAGCTCCCGTAGAGGATGGCGAAGTTGATCGTCTTCGCCTGGTTGCGCGTGTCGCGGTCGACCTTTCCGAACAATTCCTCGGCGGTGAGACTATGTATGTCCTCGCCCGCGCGGAACGCCTCTTTCAACTGCGGCACGTCGGCCATGTGCGCGGCGAGCCTCAGCTCAATCTGGCTGTAGTCGGCCGACAGCAGGACGTGGCCCGGATTGGCAACGAAGGCATCGCGAATCTTGCGCCCGACCTCGGTCCGGATCGGGATGTTTTGCAGGTTCGGGTCGTTGGACGACAGGCGCCCGGTCTGCGCGCCGGTCAGTGAAAAACTGGTGTGGACCCGCCCCGTCTCGGCATTGATCACCGCCTGCAGCGCGTCGGTGTAGGTGCTCTTGAGCTTGCTGAGCTGGCGCCAGTCGAGCACCAGCCGGGCGCAATCGACACCCTCCGCCGCGAGCCGCTCCAGCTCATTCACGTCGGTCGAATAATGCCCGCTCTTGCCCTTGCGTCCGCCCTTCAGCCCCAGCCTGCCGTAGAGCACGTCGCCCAATTGTTGCGGAGAGCCGATTGTGAACGGGCCGCACGCAGCCTCGTAGATTTTCTCTTCGAGTGCCTGGATGTCACGCCCGAACTCGGCCGAAAGCCGCGCCAGATAATCACGGTCGACCTTGATCCCACGCCGCTCCATGCGGCTGATTACCGGCACCAGCGGCTTGTCGACGCGCTCATAGACGCGCGCGACATTTTCCTGCGCGAGCCGCGGCTGAAGCCGCAGCCACAGCCGCAGCGTGATGTCCGCGTCCTCGCCTGCATATTCGGTCGCCGGTGTCAGCGGCACCTTGTCGAACGTGATCTGCTTCGCGCCCGTCCCGCACAACGACTTGTAGCTGATGCACTCATGATCGAAGTGCGCCTTGGCGAGGTCGTTGAGGCTGTGGCCGAAGCTCTTACCCGCATCGAGATCGAAGCTCATCACCATCGTGTCATCAACCGGCGCGACGGTGATTCCGGCCTTGTCGAACATCACCCAGTCATATTTGAAATTGTGCCCGATCTTCAGGACCGCAGGGTCTCCCAGCATCGGCTTCAGCTTTTCGAGCACCAATCCCATCGGAAGCTGGTTCGGCGCGTCGGAATAAAGGTCCGCGCCACTGTGGCCCACCGGAATGTAGCAGGCGCGGTTGGGTGCGGTTGCGAGGCTGACTCCGACGAGCTGGGCGACGATGCAGTCGATACAGTCGGTCTCGGTATCGACGGCGACGTAACCTTGGGCCGTCGCTTCGGCGATCCAGCGGTCGAGCGCCACTTCGTCCGTCACGGTTTCGTATTTCGTGCGATCGACCTCGATCTCTTCCGGAAGGACAGTCCCCGACGGTGACTGTCCCTTGGTATCGAGCGCCGCCATGACGTCGTTCCGGACCGTCGCGCCGGTCTGCGTCGCGCCTCCGGTTCCGCCGGTCAGCCGGTTGAGCAGCGACTTGAAGCCCTGTTCTTCCAGAAATTCCTTCAGCGGCTCGGCCGGGATGTTCTTGAGCTCGAGCGCTTCCAGCGGCTCCGGCAGCGCCGAATCGCACACCAGCCGGACCAGCTCGCGCGACAGGCGCGCCGCGTCGGCATGGTCGATCAGCGACTGCTTGAGCTTCGGCTTGGTGATTTCGCCGGTCGACGCGAGCACCGTTTCCAGATCGCCATAGGTCTGGATCAGCTGGCTTGCTGTCTTGGGCCCGATTCCCGGCACGCCCGGCACATTGTCGACGCTGTCGCCCATCAGCGCGAGCACGTCGCCGACCTTCTCCGGCGGGACTCCGAATTTCTCCATCACCTGCTCGCGCCCGATCCGCCGGTCGTTCATCGTGTCGAGCATGTCGATCCCGGCACCCTCGTCGATCAGCTGCATCAGATCCTTGTCGGAGCTGACGATCGTCACCTTCCAGCCGGCCGCCTTGGCCGCCATCACATAGCAGGCGATGATATCATCGGCCTCCAGCCCCGCTTCCTCGATGCAAGGGATGGAGAAAGCGCGCGTCGCCACGCGGATCAGCGGAAATTGCGGGACCAAATCCTCGGGCGGCGGCGGCCGGTTCGCCTTATACTGGTCGTACATCTCGTTGCGGTGCGTGTGCTCGGACGCATCGAGGATCACCGCCATGTGCGTCGGGCCGTCGGCCTTGCTGAGCCCGTCCGCGAGCTTCCAGAGCATGGTCGTATAGCCATAGACGGCGCCCGCTGGCTGGCCGTGCCGGTTCGTCAGCGGCGGAAGCCGATGATAGGCGCGAAAAATGTAGCTCGACCCGTCGACGAGGTAGAGATGCGGACTGGCGGAAGGCGTGGAAGCGTCGGGCATGAAGGATGAGGATTTAGCAGGGTGGCAGCGGGAAGGAAGCTGAATGGAATATGGTGACTGCGACGGCTGCTTTCGAGCGGCTGTCGGCCGAGTTCAACTCAGGATAGGGGGTGAAGCCGCGTCTCTGGTTTGCCGGTTTTTGGCTCAAATTGGCGATTGATGCATTTTGGCGGACATGGACAATATGAGTCGCGATCCGTTCGACAGTTTCTTTCAGGCCGGGTTCGAATGTTCGTCGCATCGGCGCCGCGACGGGGTTCGACTCGACCTCATTCGGGCCACCGCGCACGATCTCCACGTCCTTTCGGATTATCGCCAGTGCCGGGAGTTCGGCTTCCGGACTTTGCGCGATGGCCTTCGCTGGCACCTCATTGAGAAGTCGCCGGGCACATACGACTGGTCGAGCTGGATGCCGGCGCTCGAAGCGGCGGGGGAACTGGGCATGCAGGTCATCTGGGACCTGTTCCACTACGGCTCGCCCGATTGTATCGACCAGGCGGCGCCCGACTTCGCCGAGCGCTTCACCGACTTCGCCCTTGCTGCGCTCGACCTCCAGCAGTCGGTTAGCGGCCGGCCGCCGCTCGTCTGCCCGCTCAACGAAATCAATTTCCTGACCTGGGCCGTGGACGATGGCTATTTTCCGCAGGTCGGTCCCAAACAGCGCGGCTGGTTCAAGCGCCAGCTCGTCGGGACCGCGATCATGGCGGCGAAGGCGATCAAACGGCAATGGCCGGATTCGACGATCGTCTGGGCCGAACCCTTGATCCACATCGCCCCCCACGATCGCCGCCGCGCGACTCTCCGCGACGCCGGCCGGAACCTCCAGGGAATGTATCAGGCCTATGACTGGATCATGGGAATGGAGGAGCCCGAGCTCGGCGGCGATCCGTCGCTGGTCGATCTCGTCGGCTGGAATTTCTACCCGCACAATCAATGGTATTTCAAAGGGCCGACCGTCCCCATGGGGCACCACGAATACCGTCCGCTCTCGGACATGCTGGTCGAAATGGGCGAGCGCTACGGGAGGCCGATGTTTCTCTCCGAAACCGGCGCGGAAGGAACGGGAAAGCCCTCCTGGCTGCACTATGTCTGCAACGAAGTGCGCGATGCGATGCGACGCGACGCCGACGTGCGCGGCATTTGCTGGTATCCGATCACGGCCTACCCGGGCTGGGACAATTCGCGGCACGCCGAAACCGGGCTGCTCTCCACGATCACGTCCGAAGGTACGCGCCACGTCGACAAGCGGCTGCTCGCCGAATTCGAGCGGCAGCGCGGCGAGTTCGCCGATTTCGAGGCGGAGCAGGAGGAGCTTGCTGAGCGCGAAAGGTCCGGCCGCGCCGTAGCCTAGGCGACCGGCGCCTTCCGCGGCTCGTCGGACGGGGTGCCGACGTACGGCCAGCCGTCCTTCCAGCGGATTTGGTCGATGAGAAGTATCCGCCGGCTGTTGATCTCGTCCTCTTGGCGTTGGCGCGGGCGATTCACGTCGATCGCATGATAGATGATCCAGGTTTGCCCGGCCGTGTCGGTCGCGATGCAATTGTGCCCTGGGGCGAGCCAGTGCTCGCTTTTGAACAGCATCAGGCTGTGCGGCACGCCCTTCGCCTGCTCGAGCGTCTCGAACGGCCCCATCGCGCTCTTCGATCGCGCGACCATGACGCCGTAATGTGCGTCCGGTCCGCAGCAATTGTCGCCCGAGTAGAAGAGATAATAGAAATCCTCGTGGAGGATGACCCAGGACGCTTCGACGAGGCGGGGAAAGCTGCCGTCCCTGCCGTTCGGCCAGACGAGGTCGACCGGCGAGCTGTCAGGTACGAATGACACACGATCGGGCGCAAGCTCCTGGACCTTGATCGGCTGGAACCCGGATCCCCAATAAAGCAGGCGCTTCCCCGAGGCCGGATCGTCATAGGCCATGGGGTCGATATATTCGAAGCCCGCGCCGAGCAGCAGCGGCATTCCCATGTCGAGGAACGGGCCCGCGGGGGAGTCGGACGTGGCGACTGACAGAGCATGTCCTCGTTCATGATGGTGGTAGGCGTCGGGCGTCGCCGAATAATACATGAAGTAGGTCGAGCCATCGAAGATCACGCTCGGCGCCCAGAAATCCTGCGTCGTGCGCGCCCAATCGGGTTTCTCCGGAAGCGCGTCGCCGAGCTGTTCCCAGTCGACGAGGTTCCTCGATCGGGCAACCTGGATGTTGATCCAATGACCGTCGCGCAGCGTCTGGGTGGCGTAGGCGTAATAAAAACCGTCAGGCGCTTCGATCACCGCCGGATCGGGGAAATCTTCGTCGAGCACGGGGTTGACGTAAAATCCCGCGGGCGGCGCGTCGGCCGCGGATTTCGTCGACACGGCCGCGCCGTCGCCGGGCAAGCCGCTCGAATCCAATGAAGTACGCATGACTGCGACATATGGACGCCGCGACCGATGTGAAAGCGTCATTGTCGATAAAATGCGTCAGGGGACCAGAACCGTGTCCTTCGCCTCGGGCAGCATGTCGGGATAATCGAGCGTGTAGTGCAATCCGCGGCTCTCATGACGATTGAGGGCGGAGCGGACGATAAGGTCGGCGACCTCGACCAGGTTGCGCAATTCGATGAGGTCGGGCGTCACCCGGAAATTCTTGTAATAATCGTTCACTTCCCTGCGCAGAAGGTCGATCCGGTGCTTGGCCCGCTCCAGCCGCTTGGTCGTCCGGACGATCCCGACATAGTTCCACATAAATCGCCGGATTTCGCCCCAGGTCTGAGCGATCACCACTTCTTCGTCGCTGTCGGTGACGCGGCTTTCATCCCAGGCGCGGATCGCCGGCGCGTCGGGAAGGGACTCCCAGTTCGCCACGATGTGCTTTGCTGCGGCCTCGCCGAAGACGAGGCATTCGAGCAGGCTGTTGGACGCTAGCCGGTTCGCTCCGTGAAGCCCCGACTGCGTGACCTCCCCCGCGGCATACAGCCCCGGCGCGTCGGTCCGCCCGTCGAGGTCCACCACGACCCCCCCGCAAGTGTAATGCTGCGCCGGAACGACAGGAATCGGCTCCGTCGTGATGTCGATGCCGAGCCCGAGCAGCTTTTCGTAAATGGTCGGAAAGTGCGCCTTCACGAAATCCGGCTCGCGGTGCGAGATGTCGAGGAAGACATAGTCCAGTCCGTCGCGCTTGATCTCATGATCGATCGCCCGCGCGACGATGTCGCGCGGCGCAAGCTCTCCGCGCGAGTCGTATTCCGGCATGAAGCGGTGGCCCGTCTGCGGGTTCTTCAGGATCCCGCCTTCGCCCCGCACCGCCTCGGTGATCAGGAAATTCTTGACCTCGAGATTATAGAGGCACGTCGGGTGGAACTGCATGAACTCCATGTTGGAAACGCGGCATCCTGCCCTCCAGGCCATCGCGATCCCGTCGCCGGTCGCGCCGCGTGGCGCCGTCGAATAGAGATAGGCGCGGCCCGCCCCGCCCGTCGCGAGCACGGTTGCCCGCGCCGTCAGCGTTTCGACCCGCTTCTTCTTGCGGCTGTAGGCGTAGAGCCCGTGGACCGCGCCGCTGGTCGAGAAATGAGTCGCGTGGTGCCCGGTGACGAGATCGATCGCGACCATGTCGGGGATCAGGCTGATGTTCGGGTGCTTTGCCGCCGCGGCTTCGAGCGCCTGGCTGATAGCCCAGCCGGTCGCGTCGGCGACATGCACGATCCGCCGGTGGCTGTGTCCGCCCTCGCGGGTGAGATGAAGCGCTCCGTTCTCGCTCGCGAATGGAACGCCGAGGTCGATCAGCCTCGCGATCGCCGCGGGCGCATGTTCGACGACATGCTCGACGACCTCGAGATTGTTGAGCCCGGCGCCGGCGATCATCGTGTCGTTGACGTGAGCCTCGAAGCTGTCGCCTTCTTCCAGCACTGCCGCGATTCCGCCCTGCGCGCGGGCGCTGGCGCTGTCGCCGAGCGCGCCCTTGGCGATCACCGCGACCTTGTGCGTTTCGGCAAGGTTGAGCGCGGCGGTGAGCCCGGCCGCGCCGCTGCCGACGACGAGGACGTCGGCAGTCGTCTTCACGCTGCTTCCTGCTCGTCCGAAACCAGGCTCAGGAATACGTCCTCGAGGTCTGGATCGCGCGTGGAGACGTCGACGATCGCAAGCCCGCCGGCCGTGAGCGCGGTCAGCACCTGTCCCGCGTTCACCTTGTCCTTGCGGTAGGTGATCTCGAGCGTACGCTCGTCGACGAGGGCGATATTCTCGAAGCAGCTGTCGGTCGGGACCGCGGCGATGTCGCGGTCGAAGGTGACGACCACCGCTTTCTCCTGGGCTTTCGAGACGAGCTCCCGCGTCGGCTCATTGGCGATTACCTGCCCATGATGGATTATCGCGATCCGGTCGCACAGCTCCTCGGCCTCTTCGAGATAGTGGGTGGTGAGCACGATGGTGACGCCCTGCGCGTGGAGCTTGCGCACATAATCCCATAGTTGCCGGCGAAGCTCGACGTCGACACCGGCGGTCGGCTCGTCGAGCACGAGGATCGGCGGCGAATGGACCATCGCCTTGGCGACCAGCAGCCGACGCTTCATCCCCCCGGACAGCGTTCGCGAATAAGCGTTCGCCTTGTCGGTGAGGTGCATGGCGGCGAGCAGTTCGTCGGATTTCCGGTCGCTCCGCGCGATTCCATAGAGGCCCGCCTGAATCTCCAGCGTCTCACGCGGCGTGAAGAAGGGATCGAAGATGATCTCCTGGGGGACGACGCCGATCGACCGCTTCGAGTTGCGCGGATGATGGTCGATGTCGAAGCCCCAGACCGATACCGTGCCGCTGCTCTTCACGACGAGGCCGGCAAGGATGTTGATGAGCGTCGACTTGCCCGCGCCGTTCGGCCCGAGCAGGCCGAAAATCTGTCCGCGAGGGACATCGAAGCTGACCTCGTTGAGCGCCTTCTTGCCGCCCGCATAGGTTTTCGACAGCGATTCGATGCGGATGGCCGGCTCGTCCATGATGCGGCGGGGCATAAGGGTGAGGCCAATCGCGGACAAGCCGGGGCGTTAAAGCCGGATCGTTACGCGGCCACTAACCCAGTAATGCGAAGCGCCGCCCGAAGAGAGATCGGACCATTTGCCGATCAAGGTAAACACGCTGCCAACCAAATATCTTGAACGGATAGTGAGACCGAGCCGGCATCTTACCTCCGCTTTCCCACGATTGTGGCCGGAGATCGCGAGTGGTCCGTTCCAAGTTCCTTATGGCGGCCGCCCTGGTGGCCGCGACCTTGCCCGCTCCGGCGGTCGCTGCGCCTGTCGCGGCGACGACCGATTCGTCGGGGAAGGCGCTCATCCTCGTTCCGCTGAAGCTCACCAAGGTCGACGATCTCGACTTCGGAACGATGATCGCATCGAACATCTCGGGCACGGTTGCGCTGAACGCCGCGACCGGCGCCCGGACCTTCGCCGGCGGTGTGATCGGCGTGCCGAGCGCGGCGGGGCACCGTGCGGTGTTCGCCGGCGCCGGAACGGGCGGTCAGCAGGTCATCGTGACGATCATCCCGCCTGTGCAGCTAACCAGCGGTGGCGGCGATACGATCGATGTGCTCGCGCTGACTCTCGATAACGGCGGCAACCCAATCCGCACCATCGATCCGATCACCCGGGCCTTCTTCGTCGGGGTTGGCGGTATCCTCCTCATCAACGCCAACCAGCCGGATGGCGACTATTCGGCGACCTTCCAGGTGACCGCCAACTACCAATGATCTTGTGAGCGAGCGCCCTCGGCCCTACTTGCCGGACATGGCTTCGCAGATTCCGCCTCCCGAAGTGATCAGAGTGAAAACGGTGCAGGTCGCCTGCGACGGTTCCGGCGAAGTGTCGCCCGCGCTCGGCCATCCGCGCGTGTTCCTGCGGATCGAGCCGGACACCGGATTCGTCGAATGCGGCTATTGCGACCGCCGATTCGTGCTCGAGGGGGGACCGGCGGACACGAAGGCGGCATGACCGCGCCCGATCCGCGCCGGTTCCTGTACCGGAATCTCGATCCCGACGCCGCTCGGCGCCTCGCCAGCCGGCATTTGTCGCGGCATGACGATGGCGAACTCTTTCTTCAATATGCGGCCAGCGAGGCGTTCGGGTTCGATGACGGACGGCTGAAGACCGCCGATTATCACAGCTCGTCCGGCTTCGGCCTGCGCGGAGTCTCGGGCGAGACCACCGCTTTTGCCCACGCCAATGAAATCAGCGAGGCGGCGATCGAGCGCGCGGCCTCGACCCTTAAGCTGCTCGATCCGGCAAAGGGCGATCCTGCGGCCGCGCCGCCGCGCACCAACCGCTCGATGTACGGGGCCTACGATCCGCTCGGCCTCATCCCGTTCGCCGACAAGGTCGCGCTCTGCGAGCGGATCGACGCGGCGGCGCGCGCCTGCGATCCACGCATCATCCAGGTCAGCGTCAGCCTCGCGGCGAGCTGGAGCGTCATCGATATCATCCGCGCCGAGGGCTTCACCGCCTCGGACGTCCGCCCACTCGTCCGGCTCGGCGTCCAGATCGTCGTCGAGCAGAACGGCCGGCGCGAAACGGGCTATCACGGGCTCGGCGGTCGCTATCTCTACGACCGGCTGTTCGAGGAAGAGACCTGGAATCGCTCGATCGACGAGGCACTGAGGCAGGCACTGGTCAATCTCGAATCGGTCGCCGCGCCTGCCGGCGAGATGCCGGTGGTGATGGGCTCGGGCTGGGCCGGTGTGCTCCTCCACGAAGCGATCGGCCACGGCCTCGAAGGCGACTTCAACCGCAAGAAGACGTCGGCTTTCTCGGACCGCATCGGCGAGCGGGTCGCGACGCCGGGCGTGACCATCGTCGACGACGGCGCGATCGAGCAGCGCCGCGGATCGCTGACGATCGACGACGAAGGAACGCCGACGGGGCGCACGGTGCTGATCGAGGATGGCATTCTCAAAGGCTACATGCAGGACCGGCTGAATGCCCGGCTGATGGGCATGGAAGCGACCGGCAACGGCCGTCGAGAGAGCTTCGCGCACGCGCCGATGCCGCGCATGACCAACACCTTCATGCTCGCCGGCAAGGACGATCCCGCCGAGCTGATCGCGCGCGTTCCCGACGGCATTTACGCGAAGAATTTCGGCGGCGGACAGGTCGACATCACCAACGGCAAGTTCGTCTTCAACTGCACCGAGGCCTATCGAATCCGCGGCGGGAAGATCGCCGAGCCGGTCAAGGGCGCGACCCTGATCGGCGACGGGCCGACCGTACTGACCAGGGTCAAGGGAATCGGCAACGACTTCGCTCTGGACGAGGGAATCGGCGTTTGCGGCAAAGGCGGCCAGTCGGTGCCCGCCGGGGTCGGGCAGCCGACGCTCCTCATCGAAGGCCTCACCGTCGGAGGCACTTCGGCTTGACCCTTCGACAGGGCTCAGGACCGGACGACTGGCGCGCCGATGTCCTCAAATTCTGGTTCGGGCTCGACGACGAGCAATGGTGGCGCAGCGGCGAAGCGCTCGACCGGCGGATCAAGCGATCGTTCGTGAACCTGTGGGCCCGGAAGCGGGAATTGCCCGCCGAATCCTTCCTCACCGATCCGCTGACGGCACTCGCCGGCGTGATCCTGTTCGATCAATTCCCGCGCAACATGTTCCGGGGGAATGTCGAGCAATTCGCGACGGACGAGCTTGCGCTGGCGATCGCAAAAGGGACGGTCGACAGGAAGCTCGACGAACAGCTTCCGCCGCGCGAGCGCGCTTTCCTCTATATGCCGTTCGAGCACAGCGAGAAAATCGACGACCAGAACCGGTCCATGCTGCTGTTCACCGCGCTCGGCGACGAGAAATTCCTGCGCTTCGCGAAGCTGCACCATGACGTCATCGAGCGGTTTGGGCGCTTTCCGCACCGCAACGCGATCCTCGGCCGATCGCCGCGTCCGGACGAGATTGCGGCGGGCGACGTGGTGCCCTGGTGACAGACCTCGTCGAAGCGGCGTCCTACCAAAATTTCATCGAAGCGGACCTGGCGCGCCTCTACCTCGAAAGCGAAGGCATCGAGGCCGTGCTGTTCGATACTGGAATCAATTCTTCCTACGGTGGGCTCTTCATGCCGGTGCGGTTGATGGTGCTCGACGAGGAGGTGGCGCGCGCCAGGTGGCTCCTCGCGAATCAGCCCTAAAGCAGATGCGCGATCGGGCTCGGGTCGAAGCCTGCGTCGATCAGGAGCCGGCTAACGTGCTCCGCGGGCGCGCCCTGGTGACGCTTGGCGACGGCAACGGCGAGCGCAGACCGATTCCCTGTCCGGCAGAAAGCCAGCAACTTGCCGTTGCCGGCTTCGCGCAGCGACTCCTGCATCGCTTCAATGTCCGATGGCCCGATGCCGCGGACAATCGGGACGAAACGGTAGGCGATCCCCGCTTGGGCGGCGGCTTCCTCGATGTCGGCGGCCGGCGGCTGGTCGGCATCTTCCCCGTCGGGGCGATTGTTGACCAGCATGGTCACGCCCTCGCCCGCCAGCCCGGCGACCTCGTGGGGAGCGATCTGTCCGCTCACCCACGTCCGGTCGTCGAGCTTGCGGATCATGGCCTTACTTGCCGCGCTCGGTCGGCGGTGTCGCCGGCTGCGGCGCCGGTGATGCGGCCGGCGGCGTCGCCGGAGCAGCACCGGGCGCGGTCAGCCCATAATATTCGAGATAAGGCTGAATATCCGGATCGTGGCCGGTGAAGCCGCGGTACATCTCGGCATAATCCTCCGTGTTTCCACGCGAGAGGATCATGTCGCGGAAGCGCTGCCCGTTCTCGCGAGTCAGCCCG
Source organism: Sphingomicrobium sp. (assembly GCA_035701045.1). Classification (GTDB taxonomy): domain Bacteria; phylum Pseudomonadota; class Alphaproteobacteria; order Sphingomonadales; family Sphingomonadaceae; genus Sphingomicrobium. The sequence goes on from DASSOB010000007.1 coordinate 151,591, forward strand.
CCGTGAGTCTCGAACCAGTTGAACGCGTCCTGGGCGAGCATCCGGGTCCAGGGATAGGCGTAATAGCCGGCCGAATAGCCGTTGCTCCAGATGTGGAGGAAGTAGCTGGAGCGATAGCGTGGCGGCACGTCCTTCGTGTCGTAGCCGCTGTTGGCCAGGGCCTGTGCCTCGAACTGGTCGACATTCTGGCGCGGCGCGTCGGCGGACAGCGAATGCCAGTCCATGTCGAGCCTCGCGGCCTCCAGCACCTCGCCATTCTCGTAGCCCTGGTTGAAGGTGCGCGAACTCTTGATCTTGTCGACCAGTGCCTGCGGGATCGGTTCGCCCGTCTGGTAGTTGACCGCATAGTGCGGGAGGATCTTCGGATCGAGCGCCCAATTCTCATTGAACTGCGATGGGAACTCGACGAAGTCGCGCGCTACGTTCGTGCCCGACAGGGTCGGATAGGTCTGCGCGGCGAACAGGCCGTGAAGTGCGTGGCCAAACTCGTGGAACATCGTCGTCACGTCGTCCCAGCTGATCAGCGCGGGCTGGCCCGGCGCGGGCTTGGTGAAGTTTGCAACATTGTAGATGACCGGCTTCGTGCCGCGCAGGTAGGACTGGTTGACGAGGTTGCTCATCCACGCGCCGCCCGACTTGTTGTCGCGCTTCCAATAGTCAAAATACATGAGGCCCAGCTGCTTGCCGTCGGAATCGATGACGTCGAACGTCATCATGTCCGGGTTCCAGGTCGGCAGGTCGTGCCGCTCCTTGAATGTCACGCCATAGAGCTGGTTCGCGGCATAGAAGACGCCGTCGGTCAGCACCTTGTGAATTTCGAAATAAGGCTTCAGCTCGTCCTGGTTGAGATCGTAGCGCTGCTTGCGGATCTGCTCGGCATAATAGTTCCAGTCGGCCGCGGTCGGTTGGTAATTCGCACCCTGGGCCTTGGCGAGGGCGACGATGTCCGACCATTCCTTCCGCTCTTTCGCCGCGGTCGCGGGCGCCAGGCGATTGAGGAAGCCCAGCGCCGTCTCGCGGTTCTTCGCCATCTGGTCGTAGAGCGTGTAATCGGCCCAGGTCGGATAGCCGAGCAGCGCCGCTTTCTGGGCGCGTAGCTGCGCGATTTCGCTGATGATGTTCCGCGTATCGTTCGCATCGCCATGCTCGGCGCGGTTGAGGCTCGCGTCCATCAGTTGCTGGCGCGTGTCGTGACTGGTCAGCGACGAGAGTGCCGGCTGCTGCGTCGTGTTCTGCAACGGAAGCACATAGCCAGTGAGCTTTCGGTTGCCGGCATCCTGTTGCGCGGCGGCGAGTTCCTCCGGCGACAGGCCCGCGAGCGCCGCTGGATCGGTGACGTGCAGCGCGCCCGCCTTGGCCGCGGCCAGTAGCTTTTGCGAAAAGTCCGTCTGAAGCGTGCTGAGGCGCGTGTTCATCGTCTTGAGCTCCGCCTGTTTCTCCGGCGACAGCTCGGCGCCCGCGTGGACGAACTGCTTGTAATAAACGTCGAGAAGTTTCGCCTGCTCGGGTGTCAGATTGAGCTCTGCCTGGCGGTCGTGGAGCGTCTTGAATCGCTGGAACAGCTTCGCGTTCAAATAGATGAAGTCGTTGTGCTGAGCGAGCAGCGGTGAAGTCTTCGTGTCGGTCGCCTGAAGCGTGTCATTCGTATCGGCGCCGTTCACCGCATTGAACGCGAGATAAGCGCGCTCGAGCAACACCCCGGTGCGCTCCATCGCGACGACCGTGTTGCCGAATGTCGGCGGGGCGGGGCTGTTGGCGATCGCCGCCACTTCGCGCTTCTGCTGCGCCATGCCGGCGAGAATCGCGGGCAGATAATCGCTGTCCTTGATCTTCGAGAAATCCGGCGCCTGGAGTGGCAGCGTGCTCGGTTTGGCGAACGGGTTGGAGGCCGGCAAAGTCGCCGACGCGGCGGCCGCGGGCTTCGCGGGTGCGGCGAGGGCGGGATAAGCGGGCGCGGCAAGGGCCAGCGCGGCGGTCGCAAGCAGAGCGGTACGGATCATGTCTCTCCCCAGATTTTCGGTCACTCGGTCGTGCCGTGCCCTGATTAGCTGGCGGAAGCGACGGCGGCGAGCATGGCTTCCCCATAGCGTTCAAGCTTCGTTCGGCCAACGCCGTTGACCTCCGCGAGCTCGGCCAGGGTGGCCGGCCGGGCGTCGGCGATCTCGCGCAAGGTCGAGTCGTGGAAAACGACATAGGCCGGGACTCCGGCCTCGGCGGCGAGCGAGCGGCGGGTTTCGCGCAACGCTTCGAACAGCGGATCGTCGCGCGCGGCTTCACGTCGGCGCTCCCGCTTGGGCTTGGGCGGCACAGCAATGACCAGTCCCTCCTCGCCCTTGAGGATGGGCCGCGCGCTGGGTCCGAATGACAATCCGCCATAGGCATCGGTACGGAGCGCATCGCGCGCGATCAGCGCGCGCGAAGCTGGACGGACGAGCGCGATCTCCTCCGCCGACGCGATCCCGAACACCGACAGGCGGTGGTGGCCGAAGCACAGCACTTTTTCCGTTTCGTTGCCGGCCAGCACGTCGGCGAGATGGCCCACGCCGAAGCGCATTTCAGTGCGGAAAGCGGCGGACAGCAATTTGCGCGCGACCTCGGTCGCATCGATGGTCGCCGGCGGATTCAGGCAATTGTCGCAATTGCCGCAGCGCGCGGGCGGATCCTCGCCGAAATGGCGCAGCAGCACGGCGCGGCGGCAGCCGGGGGTCTCGACCAGCGCCGCAAGCGCATTGAGCCGCTCGCGCTCGGCGGGCCTGCGGTCCGGTTCCACCTCCTGCTCGATTCGCTGGCGGGCACGCGCGAAATCCTGCGCCGCCCAGAACAGCCAGGCTTCGGCGGGCTCTCCGTCACGCCCGGCGCGGCCCGTCTCCTGATAATAAGCCTCGATGCTCTTTGGGATGGCGGCGTGGGCGACGAGCCGCACGTCGGGCTTGTCGATCCCCATGCCGAAAGCCACAGTCGCGGCGATCACCATTTCCTCCGAATTCACGAAGGCGGCCTGGTTGCGCTTGCGGATCGAGGCATCGAGCCCGGCATGATAGGGCAGCGCCGGACGGCCATCGCGCGAAATCTGTTCCGCGATCTTCTCCGCCTTGTCGCGGCTCGGCGCATAGACGATCGCCGAGCCCGGCCGAGTCGCCAGCAGCTCGCGAAGCTGCTTGCCGGTCTGCTCGCGATGCCTGACGTGGTAGCGGATGTTGGGACGGTCGAAGCCGGCGACGATCAGCCCGTCCTCCGGGATCCCGAGCTGAGTCAGGATGTCGGCGCGCGTGCGTGCGTCGGCGGTGGCGGTCAGCGCCAGCCTCGGAACTTTCGGATGATCGTCCAGCAATGCCCTGAGTTTGCGGTAGTCGGGCCGGAAATCATGGCCCCACTCGCTGACGCAATGCGCTTCGTCGATGGCGATGAGGGCGAGCGGCACACGATCCGCCAGGCGCCGGAAGCCGTCGAGCGTCGCGCGTTCCGGCGCGACATAGAGGAGGTCCAGCTCGCCGTTGCGAAACCGCTCGATCGTCTGCTCGCGGTCGCTGTCGGCCGAGGTCAGCGACGCGGCGCGAAGCCCGATCGCGCTGGCGCTTCGGATCTGGTCGTGCATCAGCGCGATCAATGGCGAGACGACCAACGCGGTCCCCTCGCGCGCCAGCGCTGGCAATTGGTAGCACAGCGACTTGCCCGCGCCCGTCGGCATGACGCCGAGCGTGTGCAGCCCGGCGAGCACGCGGCCGATCACCTTTTCCTGAACGCCACGAAAGCGGTCGAAGCCGAAGGTCTGTTTGAGGATAGAATGCGCTGTCACACCATCGTCATTGCGAGGAGCGAAGCGACGAAGCAATCCATTGAGGGCTGGATTGCTTCGCTGCGCTCGCAATGGCGGGCGATTATTCCGCCGCCTGGGCCGTTTCTTCCGCCAGCCGCTCGGCTGCCTGGCGATACCACAGGTCTGCGTAGAGGCCGCCGTTGTCGAGCAGCTCCTCATGCGTGCCGCGCTCGGCGATTGTGCCGCCGTCGAACACGACGATCTGATCGGCATTGACGATGGTCGAAAGCCGGTGAGCGATCATGATTGTCGTGCGGCTCTGGGCGACTCGCTCGAGCGTTTCCTGGATGGCCTGTTCGGTCCGGCTGTCGAGCGCGCTGGTCGCTTCGTCGAGCACGAGGATCGGCGGGTTCTTGAGCAGGGTTCGCGCGATGGCCACGCGCTGCTTCTCGCCGCCAGATAGCTTCAGGCCGCGCTCGCCAACCATCGATTCGTAGCGCTCCGGGAGCGCTTCGATGAAGCGGTCGATCGCCGCGCCCTTAGCGGCAGACTCGATCTCCGCCTCGCTCGCCCCGTTGCGTCCGTAGGCGATGTTGTAGCCGATCGTGTCGTTGAACAGCACCGTATCCTGCGGGACGATTCCGATTGCCGCCCGCAGGCTGCGCTGGGTTACGTTCGCGATGTCCTGGCCGTCGATCAGGATTCGCCCGTCCGCCGGGTCGTAGAAGCGGTAGAGCAACCGGGCGATGGTCGACTTGCCCGCGCCGGAAGGGCCGACGATCGCGCAGCTCGTGCCCGCCGGGATGTCGAGGTCGAGGTCGCTTAGAATGTCGCGCCCGGGCTCGTAGCCGAAGCGGACGTGCTCGAACCGGACGTTCCCCTTCGTGACCTCGAGCGGCCGCGCATCCGCCTTGTCGTTCACCTCTGCGGGCGTGTCGAGCAGGCCCCACATCGCCTCCATGTCGATCAGGCCCTGCCGGATCGTCCGATAGACCCAGCCGAGCATGTCGAGCGGGCGGAAGAGCTGCATGAGGAGGCCGTTGATCCACACGACATCGCCCGGCGTGAAGCGGCCGCGGCTCCAGCCCCAGACGGTGAAGATCATCGCGCCGGCCATCATCAGATTGGTGATCAATGACTGACCGATATTGAGCCAGGCGAGCGAGACCTCGTTGCGGACAGAAGCGCGGGCGAAGGCGCCGACCGCTTCCTCGTAGCGGCGGGACTCGCGATCCTCCGCGCCGAAATATTTGACCGTTTCGTAGTTGAGCAGCGAATCGACCGCGCGGCCGATCGCCTTGTTGTCGACATCGTTCATGTGCCGCTGGATGTGCGAGCGCCAGTCAGTGACCCAGCGGGTGAAGGCGATGTAGATGGCGACGATGACGAGCGTCGCGACCACGAGTCCGCCGCCGAATTTCACGAAGAAGATGACGCAGATCGCGGCGAGCTCGATGACCGTCGGGGCGATGTTGAACAGCAGGAAATAGAGCATCATGTCGATGCTCTTCGTCCCGCGCTCGACGATCTTGGTCAGCGAGCCGGTTCGCCGGTCGAGGTGGAAGCGGAGCGACAGATCGTGGATGTGCCGAAAGACCTGTCCGGCCAGCCGCCGCGCCGCGTCCTGCCCGACCTTTTCGAAGACCGCATTGCGCAAATTGTCGAACAGCACGCCGCCGAAGCGCGCGGCGGCATAGGCCAGCACCAGGCCGGCGACCACGGCGAACGCCGCATGTTCACTCATGCGGTCGACGGCCAGCTTCAGGGCATAGGGGCCGAGCAGGACGACCGCCTTGCCCGCGAGCACGAGCAGCACGGCGGCGATCACCCGCGCCTTCAGTTCGGCTTCCCCTTTCGGCCAGAGCATCGGCAGGAAGCGCCACAGCGCGCGGAAGCCGGCGCTCGGTCTCACCTGTTGCTGCACAGCCTCGCTCGCCATCGCGCCTAGGTAGGAGCGCGCGTCACCCGCCGCAAACGGGCGCCGAGTCGCGGAACCTGCGGGTAGGGCTGCGGTTCAACGGCCATGGCGAAACCCAAATCCTCCACCAAACCGAAGATTCCGCGCGGCCGCCGCGAGAAGAAGCCGGCCGGCGAGAGGCTCAACCAGGCGACCGCCGACTATTTTGAGGAAGAGCAGATGGGAGTCGCCCCGAAGGAGTGAGTCGTGATGCAGCGCCAATCCGACGTCATGGAAATAGAAGGGTCGGACGCCACGTCACAGGGGAGAATCCACGTTGGGCTGCGCGGTGAAATTTCCTAATTGAAGGGAAACGACACCGCATAGCATTGGGCAATGCTTCGCTCCGCCACTGAAACATAATGATATTTTCCAATTGGCACGCCCCCTGCATTGATGTTGGCGTCGGCCCGATGGTCGGGTTCGACGGAAACAATGCAAGGGGTTTTACCGATGTTCGCCAATTTCTCCGCCGCCCGCGAAACCGCCACGATGTTCGCAGCCGCTTTCATCTCCGCGCTTCTGATGGTTTCGGCCGCCACTTCGCTGCCGATCGCCTGAAGCCGCTCCAGTCAGAAGGAAACTCGACATGAATGGACGTTTCCTGATCAACCGCGGCGATGCCAAAGTGATGGGCGTCGCCGCCGGTCTCTCCGATTACACCGGGATCGATCCGACCCTCATTCGCCTCGGCTTCATCGCGGCGACCCTGCTCACCGGCCCGATCATGATCCTCTTCTACGTCCTCGCCGGGCTGCTGGTGCCGCATCAATAGAGCGCCAGCGCCCTTTCTCCGCGGGCGGCCGAGGTCCATCGTGCCCGCATGACAGATCCCCACGACCTTCAGCGATTCGTCGACGCCCAGCGCGATACCTTCGAAGTTGCGCTCGCCGAAATCCGTGCGGGCGCCAAGCGGAGCCACTGGATGTGGTTCATCTTTCCACAGCTTCGCGGTCTGGGTCATAGTCCCACGGCTCAATTCTTTGGCATCGCTTCTCTCGACGAGGCACGCGCCTATCTCGCGCACCCGCTGCTCGGCGCGCGGCTGAGGGAATGCGTGGCCGGGCTCTCGCCCTGGGCCGGGAGGCGCGATCCAGTGCAGATTTTCGGGCCCGTGGATGCACTGAAGCTTGGATCGAGCCTCACACTGTTCGACCAGGCCGCGCCGGGCGGTTGCTTCGGCGAGGGTCTAGATTCGCTCTTTTGTGGCAAGCGAGACACACGCACGCTCGCACTATTGAACGCGCCGCAGTAAGCGGGCCGCATACAGGGACTCGTCGATCCAGGGAGACCAACATGCGCAAGCTTTTGTTCTGCGTCGCCGCCGCCGTTCTCGCCGCCACTCCGGCAACCGCCGCATTGCCTGTCGGGGCCAAGGCGCCCGATTTCACCACCACCGGCGCGCTCGCTGGCAAGCCGTTCAAGCTCAACCTGGCCGATCAGCTGAAGCACGGTCCGCTCGTGCTCTATTTCTTCCCCAAGGCATTCACCAGCGGCTGCACGGCCGAGGCGCATGCGTTCAGCGAAGCCGCGGCCGATTTCAAGAAAATGGGTGCGCGTCTGGTCGGCATGTCGGCCGACGATCTGCCGACGCTCGAGCAATTTTCGGTGAAGGAATGTCGCAACGCCTTTCCGGTCGCGACCGCGAATGCCGACGTGCGCAAGGCCTATGACGTGGTCCTGAAGCAGAAGCCGGAATATGCCAATCGGACTTCGTACGTCATCGACCGCAACGGCAAGATCGTGATGGAATATACCAACATGAACCCGGCCGAGCATGTCCAGCGGACCCTCGCCGCCGTGAAGGCGCTGAAGGGGCGCTGAGGCGTAGAGCCGACGGCCGGCTCTTTCGCGACGAATTCGCTGAGCCGGCTGTCGCCTTCCGGATCGTAGAGGAACTCGTCGAACGACCCGTTACTTGGGTGGCGGCTTCTGGATCGATTCGGTCACGCTGTCGCTGATCGCCGAACGCTGGGCGTTCGCGTGCATCGTGCGCTGGACGTCGTAAAAGCCCTTGAGGAAAGCGAGATCCCATTTGGTCATGGTAATCGGCGTTTCGCCGCCCATCGGAACTTCTAGGACGTGGAGGATCGTCGGTGCGCCCGAATTGGCGAGCTTGGCTGGGTCGGCGCCGGTCAGCGCGCGAATCGCGGCGTAATCGGCGAGCTGCGTGGTCGTCAGCCCGGCCAGGGCCCTGGTTTCGACGACGACCACCGCCGCATCGAACTGCGGGCGAGCGGACTCCGTGAGCCGGGATGGGCTCTCGATCGTGTTGTTCACATAAGCGCCCGTTTGCGCGTCGTAATTGAGGTCCCGGCCGTCGCCGCTGATCGGCGGGCCGCGTAGCTGCCAGGCAGCCGCAGGCGAGGGATCGCGCTCCATCGCGTGAATCTTCCGGGTCGGCATGTCGCCGAAATATTCGCCATGGTGCTTCTGTAGCTGTTCCAGGAAGGTCTTTTTATTGGCGGTCACGATGAGGACGACGTTGGGACCGCAGTTCGGCCCGTCGACGACGATGCCTGCCGCCTTGGCGATCACCCGCATGCGCTGCTCGACCACATCGCGCTGGTGCGGCGCGAGGCCGACCACGGCAGGACAGACCGAATGTTCGAAGCGGCTGATCTGGCCATTCCAAAGGGTCGGAGTCAGCGCCTGGACGAAGTCCTTGACCGCTTTCTCCTGATTGCGCTCGCCGGTGACGACGATCGGTTCATTGCTCGATTGAGGGGTCGCGGGCGCAGGCGCCGCCTGGACGGCGGCGGCCGCGACCGACAGTGCAGCAATGAGAATCACACGGTCTCGCTTTCTACGGCACGACGCCGATGTAGCGTGCGACCGGCGGATTGGCCATCGAAAGCCATGAAATGCATCGAAAATTCGACCGGCGGCAGGACGGTTGTTTGGAGCGACTCGCCGACGAGGGGTATGATGCTGTTTCCGTTTGCAAGGGAGATTGGCCATGCAACGGGTCGGCAACATCTTTCACTATCGTCCCCGGACCGACTTCGGCGAGGGTGATCACCAGGAATATGTGGAAAGTGGGGTCCGCGACATTGTGCTGGTCGGCGGCGCCGCGGCGCTGCTGATCGGTGCGTTCATCGTCTCGCTCTTCTAGGCGCCAGAGCCAGGCAGCGTCACTTCGGCTCGAAGGCCGAAAGGATCGGACAGGTGCCGGCACGCTTTCTGGCGCAAGCGGTGGCGAGCTCGGTGAGCGCGTCGCGCGCTTCCCGAAGTTCGGCGATTTTCTCGTCGAGGGCTGCAACCCGGGCCTGGGCAAGCTCGCGGGCCTGGGCGCGGTCGTCGGAGGCATCGAGATCGAGCAATTCCCTGATCTCGTTGAGCGTGAATCCGGCGGCCTGGGCGGAGCGGATGAATCGGAGGCGGCGGACGTCCTCGTTGCCATAGCGGCGCACCTCGCCGGGAGGCCGCGGCGGCTCCGGCAGCAGTCCCCGGCGCTGATAATAGCGGACCGTCTCGACGCCGACTCCGGCCGCTTTCGCGAGGCCGCCGATCGTGTCCGAATTTTTCGTTTGATTCCGTACCATGGTACGGAGGTTATATGCGATTCGTCCGCTGTTGGACAGAAGGAGAATCGGGATGGAAAAGACCAAAGAGAAGAATGCGCCGGCCTGCACCTGCAGCTGCACCAAGGGCGGCTGTCACTGCAATCCCTGCACCTGCAAGAACTGCAATTGCTAACTGGCGAGGGCCGCGTCTCCGCTAGAGGCGCGGCCCCGCTAAAAATCTAGTAGCTTCCACACACCGCCGCGCCCGCCAATGATGTCATCCGCGTGAACGACGCGTTCGGCGAGGTGCTGATAATGATCGCGTCTTCGCAGCGCTTCAGCTGAAACCGGACCTTGCGCGCGCGAAAGTCGAGCGACACCCGGCGGAAATTCTCCAATATGTCCGTTCCGAGCAGCAAGGCTGGCTGGTCGGACAGGCCGAACATCTTGAACGGCGGCACGTCGGCGAAGGCGATGGGCACGTCGCGCAGCGTGATCGGGCCAAGCTCGAGCTCGCCGATCTTCGCCAAATTCAGCTTGGCTTCCTCGCCGGTGACGCCGATCGCGGTGACGGTGACGAACTTGTCGCGGTTGTGGCGCAGCAGCTTGTTGCGCAGCGCGAGGTTGCCGATCGTGATTTCCGAGCCCGTATCGATGACCGCATCGAGATCCAGGCCGGCGGCCTTGACGTGGGTCAGGATCAGCTGGCCGTGCTTGCGCTTGGCGATGATGACGATGTCGCCGGGGTGAGACTTCACGGGAACGCTGGCGTCCTCGACCGTGATCAGATGCTTGTCGAAATCCATCATCAGCCGCTGCCGGTGAAGCGCGTCGATCCCGATCAGCCCGTCTCCGCCGAGGTCCACTTCGCGAAGCGCCGGAAGTTTCAGATCGGTGACCGTGGTCGGCCCGAGCGTCAGCGAATCGACCTTCACCCGATCGACGATGTTGCGCGCGGTCATGCCGTTGAGAATGACCGGGGTCGCGAGCGGAAGCTGAAGGTTGCGCGCGATTCGAAGACCGACCGCCGAGGTGTCGGCGCCGCTGTCGACGACGAAATGATAGGGCCCTTGGCCATTGATCTGGACGTCGACGGTGAGGCGCGTGTCGACCTTCCGCGCCTTCACTTTCTCTCCGCCGACATCGAGCGTCGGATCGAAATAGGCCGGCGGCAGCGGCGGAACGGTCGAGGATGTCGCCGGCGCGGGCCTTGGCTTCCCGATCTTCGGCGGGTCGGCTGCGGTCGCTCCAAGGCTCGGCGCGGCGGCCGAGAACAGCAGCCCCAAAGCAAGGATCAGCGCGGAGCGAGGCTTAGGCAATCGATTGTCCTTTTCGAGCGGACATCCTCTGCCTTATGCGCCACCGCGGCTGAACCTATTATAGACGCACGGCCAGCCTGTTCGACGGGGAGCGGGCGCGGTGTAGGAACGGCGCGTCCGAGCGGCTATGACGGCCGCCACGCGGCGCATCGACGCGCCCGTAAGGAGAATTGTCATGGCCAAGGGTCAGCAACGATCGAACAAGGAAGCGCGCAAGCCGAAGAAGGCGAAGGTGAAGACCAACGCGTCGCAGCCATCGCAGAAGGGCGGCCAGCGCGGCCTGGAGAATCTGAAGAACGGTTGACGGCGCGATTCCCGCGGGCGTTGGTGCGGCCGGGGAATCGAGCCGTGAGGGAACGCATGCCCGCCCCGGACCGTTCATGACGGGAACGCAACATCCACGACCGCCCCGGGAGCGCCATGCAAACCCAGAACATCATCGAACGTGCCTTCGAGCTGGCCCGCGCCTCCTCCAGCATCGACGAGGTCCGCAAAGCCCTCCGGCGGGAAGGCTATTCCAACGTCGACGCCCACCTCGGCGGCCCAACGATCAAGGCGGATTTGAAGAAGAGGTTCGGGCGGTAGCCGCGATCCCGATCGGACTCCGCCGGACTTAAGCTGCGCGGCTGGTTTCGCGCTCGCGGAAGGCGAGCACCGCTCGTGGGTGGAGGCCGTTCAGTGCGCAGACGAGTTGCCGCCCGAAGACTTCCAGGCAATGCAGGCTTCGCCCCTCCTCGCAGCAAAGGTCGAGCCCGAAGGCGCGCCAGCGCGCGTTGGGGTCGCGGGTCCAGTGGCCAAGGATATCGAAGTTCGCCTCCCACTCGGCCCGGCCATATCTGGCGCGGACCGCTTCTGGCAGCGCCGCATAGACCGTGTCATTCGCGGTGATGCCGAACAGCTCGCGCGACGCGTCGTCGATCAGGTACGGAAGCTCCCCCGCCTCTTCGTCTGACAGCAGGCGGAGCGATTGCAGGCGAAGCTGCTCCTCAAGCGCGGCGACGGCGCGGAGGTGGCGGAAAGCGATCAGGGTCATACGCCAAGAATCGTCGAGATTCGCGCAGGTTCCAAAGGTTGAAAGTGCAACGAATCCACAGATTTGTGCGAACTGCGCCTGATCGGTCACGGTAGCGCCTGCAACGGCCCGCCGCTCGATGCGCCCGGGTCAGCCTTAAAGTTAACGGCGCCTAAACAGTGCCTGGAATCGTTCATCTGCCAGCAAGGTTGGCCTGACCAGTCGGCAGCCCGAGGCGTTCGAGCGGGCTGCATGACGCAATCTTTCCAGAGAGTTGGATGAATTTCTAACCGCCCGACACCCATGACCAAGGCGGCCGGACGAATAGGCGCGAACGCGTCGAGCCGGTCAATCTGAAGGAGCAAAAGTAGTGAATATTCTCGGACGATCGACGCTTCCCTTGCTGTTGGCCGCGGCCGCGGTGCCAGCCTGGAGCGGCGTCTCTGCACAGGTGCAGGGACAGGTCGGGGACCCGAATGCGATTACCGTAACCGGCCAGATGCCAACCGATCTGACCGGGTTGCCCAAGGGACCTGAAATCCAGGGCATCATTTCCGCGCGCAGGGGCGGGCAGATTCAGGTCACCACCGCCGATGGCAACAGCACAGCGATCCTCGTCTCCCAGGCCACGGACATCAAGTCCAGCGGGGGCTTTCTCGGCCTCGACAAGGACAAGCTCGGTGCGGACTCGCTGCTCAACGGACTGCCGCTCACCGTCCAGACGGTGCAATGGAGCGGCGGCCTGGTGGCGACCCAGGTGAGGCTCAAGGCCAAGAATCTCGCGACCGCTTCGATGATCCGTAACGGCACCGCGCAGCGCTTCGGGGAGCACGATGTGGCCATTGCCCATAATGCGGCGGCGACCGAGGCGCTGCGCGGGCGCGTGGGCGATATTGACAAGTATAATGTCAAGGGCACGACCAACATCTACTTCGACACTGGCAAGTGGGCGCTGTCGCGTGAGGAGGAAGCCCAGCTTTGCGCGGCCGCGGACCAGGCCAAGGCGATGGACAACGCGCTGCTGCTCGTGGTCGGCTATACCGATGCGGTCGGAAGCGAGGACTATAACCAGGTCTTGAGCGAACGGCGCGCCGGCAAGGTCGTCAACTATCTGCAGCAGAAATGCGGCTGGGCGCCCTATCGCATGCTGACCCCCACCGGGATGGCCGAGGCGGATCCGGCCGCGGACAACACAACCGCCGAAGGCAAGGCGCAGAACCGCCGCGTCGCGGTGAATATCCTGGTCAGCAAGGCCGTCGAGGGTATGGAACAGCAGGGCGACTGATTCGCGCGGGGTGGGCTTCGGTCCACCCCCCGATTTCGATTATCCGTCCACCGCGTCGTTGATCGTCAGCCACGGCTCATAAAGCTTCGGCTGGTCGCCGGTCAGGTTCTTGCGGATTTGATCGCTGGGGTCGCCGAGCAGCTCGCCGTTGATGGTGGCGGTTTCCATCAGCGGGCCCATCAGGTGGCCGATGTTGGCGAAATGCTCGAGCGCGGCGTCGGAGTCGCGGTAGCGCTCGAAGACAATCGCCTCGCTCTCATCCGCGTTGAAGAAGATTTCGTACTGGAGCGTGCCTTTGTCCTTGGTCCGGACGATGTGTCTGGCCTCCGCCGTCAGGCGCTTCCATTCCTCCAGCTTGCCGGGGAGGAATTTGACGCGGGCGATGCCTTTGATTTCTTTCATTGATGCTGTCGGATCAGGGTCTTGGCAGACGCGAGCGACAGGCGCTGCTATTCAAAAAACGCTTGCAAAGGAGGATTTCGCAACCATATGTGAACGAAGCAGTTCTAAGAAACTGCAGCGTCCCATGTGCGCTTACCGGATTCCAAGGATGGAAGTAAGGGACTGCGCTGAGCCGAATGTTGACCGAAAGAGGAGTTGCGGAAGTAGGTCATCTCGGATGATTGTCTAGATCGAGAGGGCTGGTTTCATGAGACCCCCCTCCGGTGGCCGATCATCGCGAAGGGCATGTAAGGGAGAAAAGGATAATTCTCTCTGAGACGGGCAACTAGCGTTTTTTCCAAGATATGTTGGTGCAACGGCCGGTATATCCGGCCGTTGCCTTTTTAGCGCCTGACGAAGTCGTTCGGAGCGATGTTCAAATGGGGGTCCCCCTCAATCCTGGTGGGTTCCGCGTGACAGCTGGCAAATTGTCCGATCAACTTTCCCCCGCCTCTTGCGCAATCGTAATGGAAAGCCCGGTCATAAGGAGCGCCCAGTCTCCGTCGCCCGGCGACTAGACACATCGGCGGATGCCTTTCGGGCCCCGGACGAGCGAACCCATGTCGGTCCTTTCCTGGGGCGTGAAACTCAACACCTTTTCTATCCACGAAGCACGCGCGTCGATTACCGTCCACCCGCTGGAAAGGGTGTTCTGATACGAAGTCTCTCTTGAGCTGACTGAGAACATCTGGAGCAGCTTCTCCAGACCCAATCCTTCGCTGTATCTCAATGAGCTTGGGAACTAGCGCTTCGGATTTGAAATTGCGCTTTGGGAGAAGCCACGGCGTGCGGTTGTCTTGCTCGGTGAGCTCTTTCTTTAAGACGGGGATAGACTTTCGAATCTTATCGACGGCGACCCGAAGCAGTCCCGTGAGCTCACGCGCAGAGCGGCCTCTCGTAGTCAAATTGTGCCCCGAAGGATTCCACTCGACGGGAATAGTCATTAGCGCAGGAAATAGTGCCTCAGCGAACTCGTGCGCTTCGGCGTGTGTCGACACGTAAACGATCGCGAACGCCGTGTCCGCAAGCGCATTCTCATGATCTTCCGCAAGCCTTCGTTCGAAATGCTTTATAAAGTAGCTCGCGTGGGTGTTCCGGTAATATCCTGCAGTAGGCTTCAAAGTTTCCGCAACGTAAGTGACGCCATGCCCGCAGAAACTTTCTCGATTCCTGTATACGAAATCGATGAAATCGCGAGGGATGCCGGCGAAGCCAATCTCAAACCGCATTAATCGACTCTTTTGGTCCGCAGCGTCCGTATGATGTCCAAGGGAAGCGAAATACGGTTCAGCTCCGCTTGCGAGAGTGAATGCAAAAGAACATCCAAGGCACTTCGGCCAGTCCTTGCCTTCGCTCGCTCGCTGATTTCATCCAGCGGGATCCCGTTTTTTTCCGCCCACACTTCGATGTTCGCGATGATTTTCCTGTTCCGTTCATAGGCGGCGGCGGTTCCCACCGGAACGATGCTGTCGCGCGGCACTTCAAGCCCGCCCTCGGACGGCTCGCCCTCGGGAATATCATGGTAATTTGGGGCAGGTGAGAGGCCCAAGTAGCGAGCCTTGCCCTCTTCTAGCGTATGGGAAAATGCGTACCAAACGTCGCGTACAAAAAGGCGATTCGAAGAGGGCGGGTGATCAGACCCCGGGGCGGTGCGGCGACTAATTGCTGGAGCCGGGTCCAACTCCTGAGTGAGATCGACGGAACTCGGATAAGCTGCCACGATCTTTGGATTTTCAGGCGCGCTCTTGAGCTCGACTTCCCCGGAAAGATTCTGCCGAATGAACGTGGCGAGACCGACGTCGCCCAGTATTCCCTTAAAATCTATCCCTTCACGCCGAAGCCGTTGCCCGACGGAGGAAAGCAGAACAACGCGCCGATCCTTTTCAAAAAGCTCCGTTACAATTCGTGGAACAGCTTCTTTGAGCCGCTCCATACCTTGTTGGTCTAAAGTCATTACGATCCCCTCGGCCGAGCCTTGGCCGTATTGCTACCCATCTTCAAGGCTCGTTGCGCAGTTCTCCGTAGCTACTCCGCCGCAGGCACGTAAAGCTCACCGCCCTCGTCGTGGAAGCGCTTGCTCATCTCGGCCATACCTTCTTCCGCATCGGCTGACGCCGCTTTCTCCTCCTGCAGCCGCGCGAACTCCCGCACCTCCTGCGTGATCTTCATCGAGCAGAACTTGGGGCCGCACATCGAGCAGAAGTGGGCGGTCTTGGCGCCTTCGGCGGGGAGGGTCTGGTCGTGGTACTGCTCGGCCGTTTCCGGATCGAGCGAGAGGTTGAACTGGTCTCGCCAGCGGAACTCGAACCGCGCGCGGGATAGTGCATCATCGTGCAACCTCGCCGCCGGGTGGCCCTTCGCCAAATCCGCCGCGTGGGCGGCCAGCTTGTAGGTCACCACCCCGACCTTCACGTCGTCGCGATCCGGCAGGCCGAGGTGCTCCTTGGGGGTGACGTAGCAGAGCATCGCCGTGCCGAACCAGCCGATCATCGCCGCGCCGATGCCGCTGGTGATATGGTCGTAGCCGGGGGCGATGTCGGTCACGAGCGGCCCCAAAGTGTAGAAGGGCGCCTCGCCGCAGCTTTCCAGCTGCTTGTCCATATTCTCCTTGATCTTGTGCATCGGCACGTGGCCGGGCCCCTCGATCATGACCTGGACGTCCTGCGCCCAGGCCTTCTTCGTCAGTTCGCCCAAAGTGTAGAGCTCCGCGAACTGCGCTTCGTCATTGGCGTCGGCGGTGCTTCCGGGGCGCAGGCCGTCGCCGAGGCTGAAGGCGATGTCATAGGCCTTCATGATCTCGCAGATCTCGTCGAAGCGCTCGTAGAGGAAGCTCTCGCGGTGGTGGCTGAGGCACCATTTGGCCATGATCGAGCCGCCGCGGCTGACGATTCCGGTGACTCGCCTGGCGGTCAGCGGGACGTAGGGCAGGCGGACGCCGGCGTGGATGGTGAAATAATCGACGCCCTGCTCGGCCTGCTCGATCAACGTGTCGCGGTAGATTTCCCAATTGAGGTCCTCGGCCACGCCGCCGACCTTTTCGAGCGCCTGGTAAATGGGGACGGTGCCGATCGGCACGGGGGAGTTGCGGACGATCCACTCGCGCGTGTCGTGGATGTTGCGGCCGGTCGAGAGGTCCATGACCGTGTCGGCGCCCCAGCGGATCGCCCAGACCATCTTGTCGACCTCGGCCGCGACGTCGGAGGCGACGGCGCTGTTGCCGATATTGGCGTTGATCTTGACCAGGAAGTTGCGGCCGATCGCCATCGGCTCGGATTCCGGGTGGTTGATGTTGTTGGGGATGATGGCGCGGCCGCGCGCGACCTCGTCGCGGACGAACTCGGGGGTGACGTGGCCGGGGATGGAAGCGCCGAAGAACTCGCCGTCGCGCGGAGGGACTGTCCCTCCTTCGAGGGATTGTCCCTTTAGGACCTCCCTGCCGAGATTCTCACGAACCGCGACATATTCCATTTCCGGCGTGACGATCCCGCGCCGGGCGTAGTGCATCTGCGTGACGTTGGCGCCGCCTTTCGCGCGGAGGACGCGCTTGCGGACGTTGGGGAACGCCTGGACTCCGCCGCTGCGGTCGGGGCCGAGCTGGCCGTTGTCTTCGGGACGAACGTCTCTCGCGGAGACTTGCTCGACATCGCCGCGCGCGCGGATCCAGTCTCGCCGGAGCTCGGGCAGGCCCGCCATGATGTCGATGCGGTTCGCCGGGTCGGTGTAGGGGCCACTGGTGTCATAGAGGATCACGGGCGGCTCGCCGCTCGATGGCTCCAGATCGACCGCGCGCATCGCGACCTTGCGGTCTCCGACGTAAATTTTGCGCGAGCCGCGGATCGGCCCCGTCGTGACTTTCAGTTCGGTGCGTGCAGGCGCGTCGCCCATTTGGACTCTCCTCTTCCTCCGGCCGGATCAGCGGCATCAGGTTCAGCGGGTCTCGGCGGATGCCGACTCTCAGCTCGCTTGAGCTCCCCGGGGAAGAATCGTTCCTAGGCCCGCGCGCGCCTCAACGCAAAGTCAGCGCTTCCGCGCGGCGGCTTCGGCGGCCTGGCGCTCGCTCTCGCTGATGGTTCCGTCGTGGTTGGTGTCGAGCTTGTCGAAGGCGGTGAGGTGCGGCGACTTGAACTCGTCGGGCGAGAGCTTGCCGTCCTTGTTCTTGTCCAGCTTGGCCAGCGCCTCGGCGCCGTTGGGAGTCTCCGGCGCCGGTGGCGTCATGGCGACGAACTCGGCCTTGCTCAATTGCCCGTCCCTGTTGGTGTCGAGCTTGGTGAATTCCGAATCCACGCGGGCGCGGAGCGCGGCGACGTGCTGCTGGATTTCCTTGGCCTCGGCGGCGGCGATTTCCGACTGGCTCACCGTTCCGTCGTGGTTGGAATCGACTTCCTTGAACATGGCATCGAGATTGCTGGTCAGGGATGCGCGGGTGAGGGCTTGCGGCGCGGCCTTCGCGTTCGAGGCGGCCGGCGGCGCGGCAGCGGCGATTGTGGGTGAAACGATCAGTGCCGCAGCGAGCATGAGGCGGTGATTGGGCACGGGGTTATTCTCCAGTGAAAATGCGGCGAAGCCGTTGAATCTGCGAGCGCTCCCTAGTCTTTCGACCGGGCGCCGTCGACGGGCGAATCTCGGACGGTCGACCTTGCTCGCGACTGAACCAAGGGAGTTCCGTGCGTTTTATGGGACAAGCCGAGAGACCGGCTTGAGCATCAGCCGCGTCTGCCGCTACGGCTCGCAGCGAATTTGCCGACTATCAAGGATTCCGGACCGCACGTGCATTCAATGACGCATCTCGACCGGCTTGAGGCCGAAGGCATCCATATCCTGCGCGAAACGGTCGCCGAGGCCGACAAGCCGGTGATGCTCTATTCGATCGGCAAGGATTCGGCAGTGATGCTGCACCTTGCGAAGAAGGCCTTCTTCCCAAGCCCGCTGCCCTTTCCCTTGCTCCACGTCGACACGACCTGGAAATTCAAGGCAATGTACGCGCTTCGCGACAAGGTCGCGGCCGAGCCGGGAATCGATCTCCTCGTGTACAAGAACCCCGAGGCGATGAGCCAGGGCATCAACCCGTTCGACCACGGCCCCCTCCACACCGACATGTGGAAGACACAAGGGCTGAAGCAGGCGCTCGACAAGTTCGGCTTCGACGCGGCCTTCGGCGGCGCCCGGCGCGACGAGGAGAAAAGCCGCGCCAAGGAACGGGTGTTCAGCTTCCGCGACCGCAACCACCGCTGGGATCCGAAGCGGCAGCGGCCGGAGCTGTGGTCGCTCTACAACGTGAAGAAGAACAAGGGCGAGAGCATGCGCATCTTCCCCTTGTCCAACTGGACCGAGCTCGACGTCTGGCAATATATCCTCAAGGAGAAGATCGAGATCGTCCCGCTCTATTTCGCGGCAGAGCGGCCGACGGTCGAGCGCGACGGGCTGATCATAATGGTCGACGACGACCGCTTTCCCCTGAACGGCGACACGCCGGTGATGCGCAAGGTGCGGTTCCGGACGCTCGGCTGCTATCCGCTCTCCGGCGCGGTCGAGAGCGAGGCCGACACGGTCGAGGCGATCGTCACCGAGATGCTGCTGACCAAGACCAGCGAGCGGCAGGGCCGGGCGATCGACCGCGATGCCGGAAGCGGATCGATGGAGAAGAAGAAGCAGGAGGGCTATTTCTGATGAGCCGCCCGCTTCAATCCGACGAGGAGCTGATCCGCAGCGACGTCACCGCCTGGCTCGACCGGCAGGAGCACAAGGAGTTGCTGCGTTTCATCACCTGCGGAAGCGTGGACGATGGCAAATCTACGCTGATCGGGCGGCTGCTCTACGAATCGAAGCAGATTTTCGACGACCAACTCGACGCGCTCGAAAGCGACAGCAAGCGGCACGGGACGCAGGGGAAGAAGATCGATTTCGCTTTGCTGGTCGACGGCCTGTCGGCCGAGCGCGAGCAGGGGATCACGATCGACGTCGCCTACCGCTTCTTCACCAGCGAGAAGCGCAAGTTCATCGTCGCCGATACGCCGGGGCACGAGCAATATACGCGCAACATGGTGACGGGCGCGTCGACGGCGGACCTCGCCGTGCTGCTAGTCGATGCCCGCAAGGGCATACTGACGCAGACCCGCCGGCATTCCTATCTCGGCAAGCTCGTCGGCATCCGCCGGTTCGTGCTCGCTGTTACGAAGATGGATCTGGTCGACTACGACCAGAGCGTGTTCGACGCGGTCTCGGCCGATTATCGAGCGTTCGCGGAGCAGATCGGAATTGCCGACTGGGTGGCGATTCCCTTGTCCGGGCTCAACGGCGACAACGTCATGCAGCGGAGCGAGGCGACGGCCTGGTACAAGGGACCGACCCTGCTCGAGCATCTCGATTCGGTGCCGCTCGACGCGGCGGCGGATGCGGGGAAGCCGCTGAGGATGCCGGTGCAATGGGTCAATCGGCCCAACCAGAATTTCCGCGGATTTTCGGGGGAGATTGCTTCGGGCCAGGTTCGGCCCGGTGACGAGGTGCGGGTCCTGCCCTCGGGCCGGATCACGAAGATCGGCCGGATCGTGACGATGAGCGGCGACCTTGAGGCGGCGGCCGCGGGCCAATCGGTGACGGTGACTCTCGCCGACGAAATCGACTGCTCGCGCGGTGACGTGATCGCGGCGGCGAGCGATCCGCCCGAAGCGGCCGACCAGTTCGAGGCGACGATCGTGTGGATGGCGGACGAGGAGCTTTTGCCCGGCCGCGGCTATTGGCTGAAGATCGGGACGCAGACCGTTACCGCCACGATCCAGGAGCCCAAGTACGAGGTCAACGTCAACACGCTGGAGCATCTCGCCGCCAAGACGCTGGGGCTGAACGGGATCGGCGTCGTGGAGATCGCAACCGACCGGGAGGTGGTGTTCGAGCCTTATGCGGTCGAGGGATCGAGCCCCAACAAAATGCTCGGCGGGTTCATCCTGATCGACAAGCTGACCAATGCGACGGTCGCCTGCGGAATGCTGCATTTCGCGCTTCGGCGTTCGCTCAACATCCATCGCCAGCACCTCGATGTCAGCCGCGAGACTCACTCGGCGCTGAAGGGGCAGAAGCCCGCGGTGCTGTGGTTCACCGGCCTGTCGGGCGCGGGCAAATCGACCATCGCCAATTTGGTTGAGAAGAAGCTGGCGGCGCGCGGGCGACACACCTTCCTGCTCGACGGCGACAATGTGCGGCACGGGCTCAATCGCGACCTCGGGTTCACGGAAGCCGACCGGATCGAGAATATCCGGCGCGTGGGCGAGGTCGCCCGGCTGATGGCCGACGCGGGCCTCATCGTGCTCACCGCCTTCATCTCGCCGTTCCGCGCCGAGCGGCATATGGTGCGGCGCATGATCACCGAAGGCGAGTTCTTTGAGATCTTCATTGATACGCCGCTGGCCGAGGCGGAGAAGCGCGACGCGAAGGGCCTCTATGCGAAAGCGCGCGCGGGCGAGCTCAAGAATTTCACCGGCATCGACAGCCCGTACGAGGCGCCGGAGACGCCGGAAATCCGGATCGATACGACCGAACTCAATGCCGAGCAGGCGGCGGAGCTGATCGTCGAGGAGCTGCTGAAGCGGCGGTGATTACCAGGTGTACGCGACCCCAGCGGCAGCTAGCCATTGGTTGGGACTGCCGCGCTGCGACACGGTTGGCGAGCGTTTGAAGTCGCCGACGAGCCGCGAATATTGGCCGGTTCCAAAAACGGAAAAGCCGTGCAGCAAATCGCCGGTGATCGACTGATTCAGCAGGAGGCTGAACTTCCAGTCCTTCATGCCGCCGCCCGCGTTGAACACGGGTAGTCCGCTCGCCAATGAATCCGCAGGGCTGATGCTGTAATAATAATCGGCGAAGCGGTTGCTGACGAACTCGGCGCCAAGGTTCGCGCTGACGTAGGTGGTTCGGGACAAAGGCGTCGAGAAGTCGAGGTTCGGGCTGAAGGTCGTCGATTCATGCGCGTTTGCAACGTCGTGGAGCACATCGAGCCGAAGCGCGAGCGTGTCGTAGGGATTGGTGAGGCGGTGGAAGCTGACGCCGGCGAACCCGCCGAGCTCGACCGCCGTATTCCGGTCGGGCAGCAGATTGACGATATCGTCGTCGACATGCCCCGTGCGGTTCAGCCGGACGCCGGCCATGGGCCCGACGTTTAGCTCGATCGCCGAGGCGCCGCGATGCGGCACGGCGTCGAAATACAAATAGGCGCCGCGCGTGGTGAAGGAGAAGCCGTTCACCTTCCCGCGGATCGCGACCGCCGGGATTATTCTGTAATCGTCCGACCCGACATAATCAGGCAGCCAGGCGCCGCCGACAGCGACGGTCACCATGTCCTTGTTGGCGACCTCTTCGGGACTGGGGAGCGCGCCCGAATCCTGAGCGGAAGACGCCGAAGCGACGCAGCAAGAAGCGAGCACTAAGCAAGCAAGTCGACGCATCAGCTTCCCCCGCTTTTCAAATATTATGACAGAGCCGGAAGTAGACGAAAAGCTGGAGTCGTCAGGATGTTCCGGCGCGTCAGTCGCCTGTGCCCGGCTCGGGCGTGAAGAATTTCTCGTACTTGCCTTCTTCGCCCTTGTGCTCGTCGGCGTCGGCCGGCGTTTCCTTCTTCCGGGTGATGTTCGGCCAGTCAGTCGAGAAATTCGCATTGAGCTCGAGCCATTGCTCAAGGCCGCTCTCCGTATCGGGAAGGATCGCCTCGGCGGGACATTCGGGCTCGCACACGCCGCAATCGATGCATTCGTTGGGGTTGATGACCAGCATGACCTCGCCCTCGTAGAAACAATCGACGGGGCAAACCTCGACGCAATCCATGTATTTGCACTTGATGCAGGCGTCGGTCACGACGTAGGTCATTTCAATTCGGCTCCTCTGGCGCTTCGCTATGACGCAGCGTCGGCGGCGTCAATCAGGCGGCTCTCGGCGATGACCTCCGCGACGATCGCGCCGAGCCACATATCATCGAGATGCCCGAATTTCTGCAGCCTCAGCCTTCCAGCGGAATCGATCACGAGCAGGGTCGGCGTACCCTGCATGTGATAGGCGCTGAACGTGAGGGGGACACCGCTCTCGCCCGGCTCGTCGATGGCTACGGGGTAGCGGATCCGGTTCTCGTGAACGAAGGCGCGGAGCACCTCCGTCCGGCCCTGCGCCTCGTGGTGTTCGAAGACGGTGTGGATCGCGGCGACCGCGATCTGGTCTGGTCGTCAGGAAAAGTTTCGCGGACCCGCTGCAGCTGCGGAAGGGCGTGCGACACGCAGCCGGGGCAGAGCATCTGGAAGGCGAGTGCGACGACGGTTCTGCCGCGCCAGCCGGCAAGCGAGAGCGGCATATCGCTGTTGAGCCACTCCGAGACTCGCCATTCGGGGGCTGGGGCAGGGCTGATCATTCGATTTCCTCATAGCAGGCGCGCGCTTCGCTAGCGGGTCCGCGCCGCTCCGGAAGAAAAAGCACTTTCAGCACGCGAATACGCCCGCGCAGCGGGAGCACGACGGTGCTTCCGACCCGCACCTCGTCGCTCGGCCGTTCGACTCGCTTTCCATCGATCCGGACATAGCCCGTCTCGATCGCCGACTGCGCAAGTGTCCGGCTCTTCACCAGCCGAATGCAGTGCAGATAGCGATCGATCCTCACTTCTTCTTCAGCCTGGCGAGGTCGGCAAAGGCGTGGGAAGATGTCTTGCGGCGCCCGGGCTGGTGACCACGACGACCGCGCCAGCGCCAGGCATCGCCGGCCCAGGTGAAACCGACCTCCGTCATTAGCTTTGCGACCGCTTCCTCGTCGAGGCCGAGCGAATTTACGAGCGCGGAGTCGACCGGGTCGATGCCGCCGGCCGAGCGAACCTTGCGCGCATGGCTCGCCAGCCGGTCGGCGAGGTCGATCCGGAGCCAGGTCAGGCCGAGCCGCCGATAGGCGAGCGATGCGCCGCGCGAGTCTGCCTCTGCCGTGAGGGTTGCAGCGCCAGCCGCCGGCAGCTGCGGCATGGGCTGATCCTGGCGCACCGACAGCAAGGCCGCGCGCCAGAATTGGGCGGCAGGCTTCAGCAGCGACGGCAGGAAGACGTCGAGCGGACCGAGGCGCACGCGAAGCCTGTGCAGGGCCTGCCGGTCGGGCTGTTCGAGATGGGCGATGGGGCTCAGCATGGCCTTGCGCGGAAGCACGCCGCCAGCATCGGCGAGCATGGCGGCGAGCGCGCGGACTCCGGGCGTGCTGGAACGGTTTGAAGCGGCTTCAGCAAGGTGCGTGAGCGGGCGCAGGTTCTTGTCGACCTGCGCCTCCAGCCAGCATTCCAGCCGCGCCCGCAGCGCCGCCCGCGCCGCCGCCGACAATCGGTCGAGGCCGCGGGCGGTGTGGATGGCGGGTTCGAGCAGCGACCTGCCGGGCGCGAGTTTGGCCAGCGCATGGCCTTGCCAAGTGACGGCAAGGGCGCCTCTCTCCTCGGCACTGAGCGCGAACGCATCATCGGGCGCGACGACCAGCTCACCCGCACGCCGGTCCAGCTCGTCGCCGAGCCTGCGCTCTGCCGCCGCGAGCAGGAGGCGCTTGTCGGCGAGCCGCGCGGACGGATCGACGCGGAATTCGAAGCCGGTCAAATGGCCGATCGGCTCGGGGCCGACGCTGACCTCGCCGTCGGCGGCGACGGTAACCGGGAGCGCGTCCGCGCCGCGCGCGCCAATGTCGCGGACGAGGACCGCGGTACGCCGATCGACGAAACGCTGCGTCAGCCTTTCGTGGAGGGCATCGGACAATCGCGCCTCGACCTCGCGCGTGCGCTGGGCCCATTTTGCCGGCTCCTTCAGCCAGTCGGCACGGTGCGCGATATAAGCCCAGCTGCGAATTCCGGCGAGGCGATCGGCGAGCGCTTCGATGTCGCCGGTGACATTGTCGAGCCGCGCGACCTCGGCCGCAAACCATTCGTGCGGGACGTGCTCGCCTTCGGCGATGTAGCTGTAGAGGCGGCGGACCATCCGCGCATGGTGCATCGGTCCGACCTTGCGGAAGTCCGGCAGACCACAGACGGCCCAGAGTCGCCGAGCCTGCTCGCCGCGCCGGACAGCGATCGCCGGGTCCTCGGCGATGAGTTTCAGCACGGCGAGGTCGATCGCTTCCGGCGCCGATCGAAGGATCGGATCGTCGCTCCTGACCTCGAGGCTGGCGATCAGCGCCTTCACGTCGGTGAAGTCGAGTTCGGGGTTTCGCCAATAGACGAAGTCGAGCGGGCGGAAGCGGTGCTCCTCAATGGCCGCGATCTCGGCATCGCTGAAGCTGACCGATTCGCCGGTGCCGAGGCCGAGCGTGCCGAAGCTGCCGTCTTTCTGGTGGCGACCCGCGCGGCCCGCGATCTGCGCCATTTCGGCGAAGGTCAGGCGGCGGTCGCGGCGTCCGTCGAACTTTTCGAGCGCGGCGAAGGCGACATGGGCGACATCCATGTTGAGTCCCATGCCGATGGCGTCAGTGGCGACGAGATAATCGACCTCGCCCCGCTGAAACATCGCGACTTGGGCATTGCGCGTTGTGGGTGAGAGTGCGCCCATCACCACCGCCGCGCCGCCCTTGAACCGGCGCAGCATCTCGGCGAGCGCGTAGACCTGCTCTGCGGAGAAAGCGACGACGGCGGAGCGCGGCGGAAGGCGGGACAGCTTGACGTTCCCGGCATAGCGGAGGGTCGAAAAACGCGGGCGGCGGACGATCTCGGCCTCGGGCAGCAGCTCGCGGACGATCGGCTTCAGCGTGTCGGAGCCGAGGATCAACGTCTCCTCGCGGCCGCGGACGCGGAGCATCCGGTCGGTGAAGACGTGGCCACGCTCCGGATCGATGGCGAGCTGCGCCTCGTCGATCGCCGCGAAGGCGAAATCACGCTTGTCCTCGCCTTCTTGTCCGACCGGCATGCTTTCGGCAGTGCAGAGGAAATAGCGCGCCTGGGGCGGGACGATGCGTTCCTCGCCGGTTAGCAACGCGACCTGGCTCTCGCCCTTCGTCGTGCAGACGCGGTCGTAGACCTCTCGCGCGAGAAGGCGGAGCGGGAAGCCGATGACGCCCGAGCTGTGGCCACACATCCGCTCGATCGCGAGGTGGGTCTTGCCGGTGTTGGTCGGCCCGAGGATCGCCCGGACCGAAGCGTCTGAACGCGGCGCCATCATTTGCGAATGTGGCAGCGTACGGAGGGAAAGCAAGCGTCCAGCTCGGCATTTTAGGCCCGTCTTAACCTTGATTCGCCATCACGGCCTTCGTGTTGACGTCACGCATCCACGCGCACCCGCTGCGGCGGTCGCTTTCACTCGGCTGGCGGCCGGGGTGGAAAGGCGCCGGCGCCTTCGCCTTGCTGTGCAGCACTGTCGCCTGGGCGTCGCTGCCCCCCGCGCCCGGGCTGTCGAGCGACCAGGAGCGGCAATGGCGGGCGCTCGGAGTCGCGCCGCTGTCGAACGGTGCCGGGAGCGGGATGGAAATGGCGCCGACTCCGGCCGCGGAGCCGATCGCTTTCGCGCCGGAGCGCGTCGCACCTATTCCGGTTGGCGAAGTTCCGCAGTCACCTCCTCCACAGGCCGGCGGCCCGCGTCGCGTGCGCGGCGTGACCGGCGAGGACGGACTCTATTGGTCGCTGCGTTCGGCGGGAATCTCCCCGCCGGTCGCGGCCGAATATCTCACCGCATTGGCGACCAAGATCGACGTCGGCGAGATCGGCCCCGCGGATAGCTTCGATCTGGTGCTCGGTCCGCACCGCACGTTGCTCTACGCCGGCCTGAAGCGCGTCGGAGAGCCGGCACTGGAGCTGGTGCGCTGGACCGCCAATGGACGGAGCGAATGGATCGACGCCGCCAGTGCCGAGCGGCCCGAGCCGGTCGAAAGCGGGATGATGATGCCGGTCGACGGACACATCACCTCTTATTTCGGCAATCGCTATCACCCGATCCTGCACTTCACGCGATTCCACGCCGGGATCGACATTGGCGCGAGCTGGGGCAGCCCGATCGTTGCCGCGGCGGACGGCCGGGTGATCAGGGCCGGATGGGCCGGCGGCTACGGCCGCGAAGTCCAGATCGCGCATGGCGGCGGGCTCGTCAGCCTCTACGGCCACATGAGCCAGATCGCCGCGGAGCCGGGCAGCTATGTCCTCCAGGGGCAGGTCATCGGCTATGTCGGCTCGAGCGGGCTATCGACCGGCCCGCACGTCCATTTCGAGGTGAAACAGAACGGAACGGCGGTGAACCCACTCGGCGTCCGGCTCGTCAATGCGCCGATTATCGATGCGCGCCTAGCGAGCGCGGTGAAGGCGAGGATGAAGCAACTGCTGAGGGCCGGAGTTTAGAGGCCAGGCACCCCCGACAGTATTTCTCTCGTCACCGAGCTTACTGCGCGTACCCCTCTCGGACACAATCAGCATTCCAGTTGAATTCGAAATCCGGAGCCGTGTGTGTGCCTGGGTTGCCTTCGATCCACGGGTTGTTGCCGCCTCCACCATCAATATAGAAGATGAATCTGGCCGGCACTCCTGAGAGAAATGAATTGTTTCGCGCGGTGACCATGCCGCAGACCTGTCCAGTCGATTGATCGCCAGTAATCTGAACAGAAGAGAACTGTGCCTCCGAGTCTCCCGCTTCGGTGCGGACAGCTCGCTCTGCATCCGTGATCGCAATCTGATGCCAGTCTGCTTTTTCGCATGCGCCGCAAGCAAGCACCAAGAAAATCACGAGTCCATTGCGCATTATTTGGCGTTTATCTGCCGTGGCCGCGCCAGCGCTTGATCGTGCGGCTAATAATGCCGGCTTCGTCGCCGGTCTCGCGCCACAAGCGGGCGAAGCTAGGGTCGGACGAGGCCGGGCGCTTCTCGGGCTCCAGGTCGTCGAACCGCACGCGGAGCGGAATGGCGACGCCTTCGCCGCAGACAATGCATTCGCGGTTGCGGAGCGCGGGGATTGCGTCGAGAAAGCCGCGCGCGCCTTCGGGCATCGCGGCCCGGACGCACGCCTGGTCGCGGTCGTTGTTGAGACGCATCGAGAGAATCGTGCCGCACTGCGACAGCACGCCCTCGGCAAGGTCCGACGGACGCTGCGTGATGAGGCCGAGCGACACGCCGTACTTACGACCTTCCTTGGCGATCCGCTCGAGAATCTTGCGGACGGCCTGTCCGTCCTGATGCTCGTCCTTGGGCACGTAACGGTGCGCTTCCTCGCAGACGAGGAGCAGTGGGCGTTGCGCTTCGGTGCGCGACCAGATCGCGTAATCGAACACCATGCGGGCGAGCACCGACACCACGACCGAGGTAATCTCCGAAGGGACGCCAGAGACGTCGACGATCGAGATCGGGCGGCCCTGGCTCGGCAGGCGGAACAGCTTGGCGAGCAGCCCCGGCATCGAATCCGATACCAGCATGCCCGAAAACATGAAGGTATAACGTGGGTCGACGCGGAGCTCGTCCAGCTTGGTCTTGAGTCGCTGATAGGGAATCGTGTCGCCGGCGCGTTCGAGCTTGCCCATTTCGTTGACGATGATCGCGTTGAGGTCGGTCAGCAGGTACGGGATCGGGCTGTCGACCGTCACCTTGCCGTACTGGCTCATATCCTTGCCCTTGGTGCGCGCGCCCAGCAGGCACTTGGCGAGGATGTCGGAATCGCGCTCGCGCTCGGCGCCCTGCGTGGTGAGGAGCACTTCGCAATGCTCTTCGAAATTCATCAGCCAATAGGGCAGCTGGAGATTGTCGACGTTGAACAGCTCGCCGCAGCCTTTGAAGGCGGCGGAATATTCGCCGTGCGGGTCGATCATCACGATGTGGCCCTCGGGCGAAAGCTGCGAAATACGGTGCAGGATCAGCGCGACCGACGTCGATTTGCCGGTACCGGTCGATCCCAGGATCGCGAAATGCTTCGACAGCATCGGATCGACGTATAGCGCGCCGCGAATATCTTCCGTCGGATAGACGGTGCCGATTTCGATATGCGCTTCGTCGCTTGCCGCGAAGACGGCGCGAAGGTCGTCCGTGCTCACCGGGAGCACCTCGCAGCCCGGAATCGGATAGCGCGTCACGCCGCGGCGGAAGCTGCTCATGCCGCCGGTCGAACCCCTGTTACCCTCGCCGAGGAAGTCGACATGGGCGACAAGTGTTCGGCCATCATCGGCGCGCAAGGTCCGGACGTTGGCGATCAGCCAGCTGCTGCCGACCGACATTTTTACCTGGCTGCCGACTTGGCCGGACATGGCAACCGATGGATCGGCATGGCTCTCGAGCGCGATCAAGGCGGCCGCGTCCAATCGGATCTGAGAGCCGGAGCCCGCGATTTCGACGACTTCGCCGATCGACGAGAGAGCCGCATTAGTGGGTTTTGCCGGAGCGGCCGTTGTTTCCTCGCTGAAGCTGCTGACTTCGTTGAGGAATTCGTGCAGATTCGGCTGGTCGGTCATATCTTTCACCACTCCCAAAGCAACTCGCTTTGGGGCGGCATACGCGTCCGCGGTTAAAATTAACTTAGGCGGAAATCTAAATTCGTCGCCGGAAGGCCGCGGCAGCGGCCCAGCCAAGGCCGAGCGAGAGCGCGACGCAGCAGAGCCCGTAAACGAGCTGATGCCTGCGCGCGGCAATGGCCACGAACCGTTCGAAGCCGGACTTGTCGATCTGAATGTCGCGGGTCGCAGCGGCGAGCACCCGCCCATGTTCGATGAGGAAGGTCTCGGCGGTGTAGGTGCCGACCGGCACCTGGCTGGGGATCGTAATGACGGCGCGGTAGAGCACACCGTCGGTGATCTCCACGCCGCGCGGGTTCTCGGCGTAGAGGCCGGAGCGGGAGCGCAGGTCGAGAAGACCGGCCTCGAAATGGCGCTCCCTCTCGGGAAGCGCGCCGCCGCCGGGGGAAAGCTGGAGATTATGGAGGCCTAGCTCGTAGATCGACGCGGTGCGCTCATCGATCAGATCGTTAATGGGGCGAGACGATGCGACCGCATAGAAGCTCGGCGCCGAGCGGAACCGGCTCGAATCCGCATTCATCCAGATGCCTGCAATTTTTTGCTTCTCGCGCAATAGAATGGGCTGGACGGGTCCGCGAAGGACGACGGCGATGTCCACGGGCCGGTCGGGCGTTCGACCACCGGGATAGACGACGGCACCGAACAGCAGCAGCTGCGCGCCCGAGAAGCTGTAACGGATCTGGACCTGCCGCGAGGAGACGTCGGGCACGAGTTCGGGCTTCGTCGCGCCGATGAGGAGCGGTGCCAAAAGAGCGAGCAGCAGCGAGGCGAAGCGGCCGGTCACAAATACTCGATCGAGAAGATTTCGTCGGGACGCCAGAAGAGGCCGAGAACCATTCTCAGCGCGACAAGCATGATGATGATGCCGAGGGCGAGCCGGAGATAGTCGGGCTTGAGCCGGGTGGTCAGCACGGCGCCGTACTGGGCGCCGATCACACCGCCGACGAGCAATAGGCCGGCAAGAACGATGTCCACGGCGCGCGTCGTCAGCGCATGGATCATGGTCGTCGAGGCGCTGACCGTCAGGACCATGATGAGGCTGGTGCCGATCACGACGCGGGCCGGCATTCCAAGCAGGTAGATCATGGCGGGCACGAGGATGAAGCCGCCGCCGATGCCGAGCAGGACCGTCAGCATGCCCGCCCCGAGGCCGAGCGTGAGCGGCGCCAGGGGCGAGATGTACAGGCCCGAACGGTAGAATCGCCACCTCAGCGGCAAGGAGGCGACCCAGCGGTTGTGACGGGGCGCCGGTTTGGCCTCGCCGCTCGTGCGGACATAGCCGAGCGCGACCAGCGACTCTTTCAGCATGACGAAGCCGATCCACCCGAGGATCAGAACGTAGAGGCCGTCGATCACGATATCGATCTGGCCGCTCGCCTGGAGCATTCGGAAAATGCCGACCCCGAACAGCGAGCCGAACAGGCCGCCGACGATCATGACGGAGGCCATCTTCAGGTCCGCTCCGCCGCGGCGCATGTGAGCCATGGCGCCGGACACGCTCGCGCCGGTAATCTGCGTCGTCGCGGAGGCGACCGCGACGGTTGGTGGAATGCCGTAGAAAATCAGCAGCGGGGTGGTCAGGAAGCCGCCGCCGACGCCGAACATGCCCGAGAGCAGACCGACGACGAAGCCAAGAACGACGATGAAGACGGCGTTCACGGCCTCTCCGGCGATCGGCAGATAGATGTGCATCCCCGGCGAGGAGTAGCCGCAAACTGCGGGCGGGGCCAAGCGGTGCGGCTAAAAATCCGCGGCGAGCGTGATTGCCGGTCCGGAACCCGGCGCGGCGTTACCGGCGAGCCGCTGTCGCCAGTCGAAATCGACCCGAATGTTCTTTCGGACGCGCATGCTGATGCGTGGGCCGGCATCGACTCGATAAAGGCCGGGCTGAGCGCCGCCCCAGACACCGAATCCGGCGGAGAATCTTTTGTAGACGGGTCGGGTGAGCGCCAGCCCGCCGTCGATGAAGCGGTTGCGGCTGTGGATACCGACGATCCCGCCCTGAAGATAGCCGTCGAGCGTGAACCGCCACGGCATCGACTGGTCGTAAATACCGCCTTCGAGGAAGATCGCGAACGCGTTCCGTCCGCCGCCGAAGCGGCCGATGCGCTGGCGCCGTTCGGCTGTGAGCCAGACGGGAATGCCGCGCACCGGCTGGACCCGGACGCCCGCGGCGACCTCGCCGCCGCGCCGGCCAACGTCGGAACTGCTGCGGAACGTGGCGGCGATCTGGCGCGTGACATTGTAGGTCAAGCGCGCGCCAGCCTGGCTGCCTCCAAGCGAGCCGCCGGCGGCAAGCGATCTCCCGCCAGCAATCCCGCTCTGCTGCGGGCGCAGAAGCGCCCAGGCGGTCAGCTGTAGGCGATCGAGGCTGTTGCGCTTGAGCGCGGCTGGGATGCTCTCGGCCGAGGGGTGGCTGAACGGTCCGTCCAGCGCGGCGATCCGCGCTAGCGGCGCCTCGTCGATTGGGGGAAGCAGGGAATAGCCGGCAAGCCGATAGGCCGGGAGGCTGCCGGCGATGTCCGGAGGATCGGGCGCGATGGAGGGCGCCGCCGGCGGTAGTTGGTAAACCGTGACTGTGCCCGGGCGCATGGTGATTGGCTCGCCTATGACTGCCCGGACGTAGCGCACGCCAGCTATACCGGCCGGCTGCATCATCGCGTCTTCCGCGAAAGACAGCGCGGGTTCCACCGGCGCGATTGCCGGAAATTGAGTCGGCACGATCGGCGGCGGCTTCGCTTCGCTCGGCTCAATCCGGAAAAGTTCTGCTCCCGGGATAATGCCTGCAGTAGCGGCCCGCGCGCCGGTCCAGGCGATCAGGATTAGCGACAGGAACCGGAGTGAGGGCCTCACCGCGGCAGCTCGGACGGGAAGATATGACGCGTCTTGTCCCAGCGCTTCGCGCCGCCGCCGAGGTGCAGCGATACGGCCCGCGCGGCGGCGAGCATCGCGATGAGGTTGCCGACGATCAGGCGTGGGATCGACATCAGCCCCTCGACCGGTCCGTAGGCCGCGGTTGTGAAGGCGGCACGCATCAGGATCCGCCAGCCAAGCAGGACTCCGTTGATCGCCAGCAACGCGGTGAGGGTCGGATCGACGCGTGCGTGAATCGGCGCGCCGAGTTGTTCGGCGAGCCAGAGCTGCGACCAGAGCAAAGCGGCGCCATAGGCGGCGAGAAGGAGCAGCGCCGCGAGTGGGCCGCGGCGGTCGCGCATGCGCATCCAGCGCTCTCCCATGCCGCCGCTCCAGCCGAGCCGGTCCCAGCCGTCGAGCGCGATACCGCCGAGCCAGCGCGCTTTCTGCCGCACCGCCGCGCCGAGAGTCGCCGGGAAATGGCCGCGGCTGGCCACCAGTGAGCGCTCGCCGGCGCGGGCGGGGACCCGGACGAACATGGTCTTGAGACCGAGCGCGCCGATCCTGAGACCAACCTCGTAATCCTCGGTCATGCTGCCGTCGGCGAAGGGCTTGCCCTCCTGCATGGCCGCGAGGCGCGCGAGGGGCCGCCGGGCGATAGCGCAGCCGACGCCGGCCAACGGCACGGCCGCGCCGACCGCTTCGCGCACCACCAACTCCTTCATATGTGCTTCGGCGAACTCGTCACAATAATGGCCGGCGATCCAGCGCGAATGGGGGTCGGGCAGCGGCAGGACCGGCAGCTGAATGACGGCGCAGCGTTCGATCAGTGAATCGAAGATCCGAAGCTCGAGCGGATGGACGACATCCTCGGCGTCGTGGAGCACCACCGCCCTGGCCGCCTTTCGGGCGTGCACTTCGTAGGCGACCAGCGCGTCGTAAAGGGAATTCAGGCAGTCGGCCTTGGTGGTTGGCCCTTCGCGCTCGACTTCGACGGTCTCGATCCGCTCGTCCCTTACGCTCGCCACGGCTGCGGCTGTCGCTGGGTCGTTGCGATAGACACCAACGAAAATTCGGTAGTCGGGATGTTCGATCCGCCGCAGCGCAGCCCTGAGCATCGGGGCGATGACCGTGGCTTCGTCCCAGGCGGGTACGAACAGGGCGATGAAGCCCCTGCCACCCGCCTGTGGAAGGTCGCTCGCAAAGGCGCGCGGGTAGCGGGTGTAGACTGTCAGCGCGCGCCAGATCGCCCGCACGAAATAAATGAGATCGACCATCAGATCGCTGAGCGCGAACAGCAGAAAGCCTGCGCCGGCGAACAGCGCCAGTTCGGCCGCAATGCGGCTGAGGATCTCCGCAATTGCCATGAAGCGGCCGCTGGAGCGGCTACGCGTTTCTGGCGATTTCGATGGAACTCGGTCGGATCATGGCTTGCCTCCCCCGGGGCGAATCATTCAGAACCGAGCAACGACGACATGGCATATGGAAAGTTAAACAGCAAGAATGGTACGGTTGATGCGGGGTTGAGTGTATTTTGAGCAACTTAGCGGCAGGATCGTCGCTAATCGTCATTTTCCGATATGGACTGAAACGGCTGTTGCGTTAGATTCGTCTGAGCCGAATCGTCCGCAAAAAGGAGCGGGCCTGTGGAGCGTTATTCAGGGCGAATCCCGGTCGAGGACGACGAGGGTTCGCGTTTTTTTGTGCATGAATATCGGGGGCGACGGCACGTGCTGCTCCCGACCCGTCGCTACATGCTCGACACGGGGGAGGCCGTTCGCAAGGTCGACCGGAAGACGTTTCAGATCGCCAGGACAGGCGAGCGTCTCTTGCGCGTCGAAGAGGAATGATGCGCTCGTGACATGACGGCCGCTCGCGGGCTAGCGTCACGCCATGCGTCGATGGCTCCCGCTAGTGCTCCTTTGCGCGGCCGTGCCCGTCTCATCGCGCGGAGGAATCATCTACGCCGGCGGCGCCTGGGCCGCGATCGACCGCGGCGCGACGTGCGAAGCGCTCGCGCGCTCCAGCCGAATCGCGGCCAAAGGGAAGGTGCAGGCCCGCTCCGGCTTCACCTTTTCCGCCGACCGCCGCCGCTGGGGCGAATTCCATGCGCGGCTGCGGCGCGTACCGCGACCAAATACCAGCGTGATGCTGAAGGCCGGCGACCAACCCTTTTTGCTTGTCGTGCGCGGGGATTGGGCATGGAGCAGCGGGCCCTTACAGGAGCAGGCGATCATGGCCGCTATTCGCGGCGGCGGCTGGATGAGCATCGAGGCGCGCGATACGGCGGGGCGGCGGTTCATCGATTATTATGCGCTCGACGGCGCCGCGACCGCGATCGATGCGGCGGCGGCTCGCTGCGCTGGCAAAAGCCAGCCTCGCTAATTAAATAGGCCGCTCGCCATGAGTGCCGACACCGCAATCATGCCCATTCCGGGCCCGATCGATCCTGTGCCCGTTCCGCGCACGTCCGGCGCGCGCGCAGATTCGCGCGTCGAACTCGTCGGGTTATCGAAGGACCAGATTCGCGAGGCGTTCGCGGCGGCAGGCCTGGAGCCGAAGCAGGCGAAACTTCGGGCCAAGCAGGTCTGGCACTGGATCTACAATCGTGGGGTCGGCGACTTCGCGGCGATGAGCGACATCGCCAAGCCGCAACGCGGCTGGTTCGCCGAGCGGTTCGTCATCTCGCGACCGGAAGTGGTCGAGGCGCAGGTCTCGTCCGACGGCGCGCGCAAGTGGCTGCTTCGAACGCATGACGGTCACGATTTCGAGATGGTCTTCATCCCGGACGCCGACCGCGGGACCTTGTGCGTGTCGAGCCAGGTCGGCTGCACGCTGAACTGTCGCTTCTGCCACACGGGGACGATGGCGCTCGTGAGGAACCTCGAGCCGGCGGAGATCGTCGGCCAGGTGATGCTCGCCCGCGACGCGCTCGGCGAATGGCCCAAAGCCGGCGAACAGCCGGACATCAACTATCAGCCGGAAGGACGGATGCTCACCAACATCGTGATGATGGGCATGGGCGAACCACTCTACAATTTCGACAATGTGCGCGACTCGCTGAAGATTGTGATGGACGGCGACGGGCTTGGTCTGTCGCGGCGGCGGATCACGCTCTCGACCAGCGGCGTGGTGCCGATGATGGCCCGGGCTGGCAAGGAGGTGGGGGTCAATCTCGCCGTCAGCCTTCACGCGGTGACGAAGGAGATCCGCGACGAAATCGTGCCGTTGAACCGCAAATATGGGATCGACCAGCTGCTCGAAGCGTGCGCCGCTTATCCGGGCGCCAACAACGCCCGGCGAATCACGTTCGAATATGTCATGCTCAAGGGAAAGAACGATAGCGACGAGGATGCGCGCGGGCTCGTCCGGTTGATCCGCAAGTACAAGCTGCCGGCCAAGGTGAATTTGATTCCGTTCAACCCCTGGCCGGGCGCGCCTTACGAATGCTCCGAGCCCGAGCGCATCCGCGCCTTTTCGAACATCATTTTCGAGGCGGGGATTTCGGCGCCGGTGCGCACCCCGCGCGGCCGCGACATCGACGCCGCCTGCGGCCAGCTGAAGACCGCGGCGCAGCGCAAGCGGCGGTCGCAAGCTGATCGCGCCGCCTGATCTCGCGGCGATAGCGCTTGCCGCCGGGGCAGGCTGCGTCGGCGGGGCGATGAATGCCCTCGCCGGCGGCGGTACCTTCGCAACCCTGCCGTCCCTCATCGCCCTCGGCCTCCCCGCCAATGTCGCCAACGCAACCTCGAATGTGGCCTTGCTGCCCGGCGCGGCGGCGAGCGCGGCAGAATATCGTCAAGAGCTGGGCCCGGTCGGCGGATTGTCCGTCCGGCTGCTCGCGGCGATCACCTTTGCCGGAGGGATCGTCGGCAGCCTGCTGCTCGTGCTGACCCCCAGCCGCGATTTCGATTTCATCATTCCCTGGCTGCTGCTGCTCGGCCTGATCGTGATGATCTTCGGCAGAGGCGCGTCGGACTGGCTCCACGAGCGTGTCACGATAGGCAGGCGCACACTGGTGGCCGCCCAGTCGCTGCTCGCGGTCTACGGCGGCTATTTCGGCGGCGGGGTCGGCCTGATGATGACGGCGACCTACGGCCTGCTCGCGGGTACGCACCCGCGCTCGCTCTTCGCGCTACGCACGGCGATGCTCGCGATCGCCAACTTCGCCGCCGCGATCATCTTCGTCGCGATGGGACTCGTTCAATGGCTCGCCTGTCTGCCGATGCTCGCCGGTGCAGTGCTTGGGGGATGGCTCGGGGCAAAGCTCGGCAAGCGCCTGCCGCACGGGCTTGTGCGGACGTGGACGTTGCTGGTCACCGCGGCGACCACGATCGTCTTCTTCGTCCGCGCTTATTATTAAACATACTCCTGGAGAGCGCAGCGCCTTAACGCTGGTCAATCCACCTAGCCCATTGGCATGAAGGTGGACGAAATCGGCGCTCACGCGTTAAGTCCGGTACCGAAATGATGGAGGCTTACCCATGTCGCTGATCGGTCGGCTCATCGACAAGCTGCTCACCAGGGGCAGAATCACGCTGATCACGCCCGGCAAGGCGCCTCAGACCTGTGGGCCGGGCGGCGGCAAGCATCTGACTGTCCGCTTCACGGACCGGAAGGTCGCATTCGACATCCTCAAGAGCCCGCGGCTGGGCCTCGGCGAGGCCTATATGGATGGCCGGGTGATCATTGAGGACGGCACCATCCTTGACCTGTTGCGCATGGTCGTCTCCTCCAACCGGTGGGAGGACATGGGCGAAGGACGAAAGGCGCTTCGCAAAGGGAAGCCCGGCCGGACGATCAAGCGGCTGCTGATGCCGAACAATCTGCGGCGCGCGCGGAAGAATGTCGCACACCATTACGACCTCAAGGACGATCTGTACGAGCTCTTCCTCGATACCGACAAGCAATATAGCTGCGCTTACTGGACCGATCCGGAGCATGAGACGCTCGAGCAGGCGCAGCTCGACAAGAAGGCACATATCGCCGCGAAGCTCGCGCTCGAACCGGGGCAGCGGGTGCTCGACATCGGCTGCGGCTGGGGCGGCATGGCGCTCTATCTGCACAAGGTCGCCGGCGTCGACGTGCTGGGCGTCACGTTATCCGAGCACCAGCTGAAGATCGCGCGCGAGCGGGCCGAGGCCGCGGACGTCTCGGACCATGTGAAGTTCGAGCTGAGGGATTATCGCCTGCTCGACGAGCAATTCGACCGGATCGTTTCGGTCGGCATGTTCGAGCATGTCGGCGCGCATAATTACGACGAGTTCTTCGCCAAATGCCGCGAGCTCCTGAAGCCGGACGGCGTGATGCTGCTCCACACGATCGGCAAGCTCGGCGACGCCTATGCGGCACCCGATCCGTTCACCGACAAATGGATTTTTCCAGGTTATCATCTGCCGTCGTTGAGCCAGATGACGACGGCGAGCCAGAAGGTTCGGCTGATCGCCAGCGACATCGAGAATCTGCGCCTGCATTACGCTTACACGCTGCGTCACTGGCTCGAGCGGACTGAGAAGGCGCGCAAGCAGATCGAAGCGATGTACGACGCGCGGTTCTTCCGCATGTGGCAATTCTATCTCTGCGGCGGGATCGTGATGTTCGAGAACGGCGCGGCCTGCAATTACCAGGTCCAGTACATCCGCGAGCGGACCGCGCTGCCGATCACGCGCGACTATATGGCGGAGGCCGAGGCGCGCTACCGCAAGATCGGTAATGAGCAGCCCGTGGCGGAGAAGAAGCAGCCGGCGAAGCGCCGCCGCGCGGAACAGCCGGAATTCGCGAAATAAGGCGATGCCGCCGGGAACGCTCCCGGGAGGTTCGTTACAGTCCTTGTGTTAGCGCGCTTCGTCTGCCGTGTCAGCGCGAAGGCGCTGCGTAATAGGGGCGAACGGCAATGTAACCCCATTCCCGCGCTTTGCCGGGAAGACGAACGCTCGCCAATGCGCGCGGTAAATCGCCGGCCGGATCGAATACGTCGCTTTGACGAGTGACCAGCCAGATTGTCCGGCGGTGACGAGCATCGGGTGAATGAACGAATTGCTCCGCCTGTTTTCGAGTCAGCGATACAACGGCGGGTGAGCCGGCCCGGATCGGCCCTTTGAACCCAGTTGCCGGATAGTTGCCGGGAATGCCCCGTGTATCGAGCATTGGGAGTCCGGCCTCACGCATCGGCAGCGCGCTGTCGTTCGGATAGAACCAGATCTGGTCGCCCGGTTTGACGTTGCGCTCGAGATAGGCGCGGACCTGGCCCCACGGTTCGGTGGCCGGGCGGAGCGCTACTTGCGCCGCAGTCGGAAGGAGCATGATGACGAGGATGGCGGAAAGCAGGAAACGCTCTCGGTCAGACTCGACGCGGGCGACAGCGCCGGCGAGTGCGAGATACGCGGGGACCAGTGTTGCCGCGAGCGTGCGCGGCAGAAAGATCGGCATAAACAAAGCGGAAATGCCGACGGCGAAAAGTGCCGGCCCCCACCATAACAAGAGCAGGGCGCGATCCGCGTCCCATCCGGCCGCCGCGAAGCCTGATTGCAGGGAGCGCTTTATCAGCAACAGCATCACCAGCGCCGCGAGCGCCGAGCCGATCGTCAGCGCTTCGATCGGAATCGAATAAAGGGCGATTAGCTGGAGAAGCATGGTCCAGTGCCAGCTCAGCCAGCCGTGGCCCCAGTCGCCGGTGCGGCCCAGGATCATCAGCATGCACGGCAGGTAAAGGATCGCGACGCACGCGCCAGTCGCCATCGCGCGAGCGATGCGGGGAGGCGAGAGCGGTCTTGCGAGCAAGGCGGGCACCAGCGCCAGCGCGAGGCAAGCCGCGTACAAGACTCCCAGTGCGTGCGCCCATAGCGACAGTTCCGTGCCCACGGCCAGCAGCAGCCACGAGGGCCACCGGCCCGGACCGGTCTGGAATTCGCGGAACAGCCGAAGCAGTCCGAGACTGGCGAGGGCATACGCAAAGATCAGAAGTGGGTAAGGCCGAGCTTCCTGCCCGAGCACCAACAGCATCGGTGAGCAGGCTGCGAGGAAAGCGGTGACGCCTGCCCGCAGCATCGCTCTGCCGCTCGGTGCTTGCCGCTCAAGCTCGAAAGCCGCGGCAATGACGACGGGAATGGTCAGGACCGCGAACAGCACGGAAAGGGATCGGAGGGAAGCCGCGCTACCTCCGAAAGTGTAGCGCCACAGCGTCAGAATCGAGTAATAGAACGGCGGATGCGTTTCGTAGGTCGAGACTACCGTCCACAACTCGTGCCAGCTCCGTGACGAAAACCAGGCGCTATAAGCCTCGTCCAGCCACAGCGGGCGCATCGAAAGACCGACGAGGCGAACTCCGAGCGCAAGCAACATGAGCGCGAGCGCCAGCGTGACCGGTGTGAGGCGCAAGCGAAGGCCGGCAATACTCCGCTGCACGGGCAAGGCTGACGCGCTATCCATCTCCCCCGTGGATTAGCGCAGTCATGGTTAATAGCTTGTAATCCATCATCCTTCGCATGGACAATTGACATTGGGCCGCTAGGACGCGCCCGGGGATGGCTGGAGGTGCGTCCGGAGATGGGGGGCTGAGACCGCTTTGGCGACAGATGTGACGCAGGGCGGACAGCGGTGGTGGGAATCACGGCTTTGCATCGCGTTGGCCGTGTTCGTGACCATGGTGCCTTTGCTCTATCCCCCAATCCCGCCGCTCGTCGATTTGCTCGGCCACATGGGGCGTTACCGAGTCGAGCTCGATCTCCAGCATTCGCCCTGGCTCCAGCAATATTTCGACTACCATTGGGCCGCGATCGGCAATCTCGGGGTGGACCTGCTCGTCATCCCGCTTGGCAAGCTGTTCGGACTCGAGCCCGCGGTGAAGCTGATCGTGCTGGCGATCCCGCCACTCACCGCGATCGGCTTCTTGTGGGTGGCGAGAGAGGTGCATGGGCGGATACCGCCGACGGCGTTCCTGGCACTACCCTTCATCTACGGCTATCCGTTCATGTTCGGATTCGTGAACTTTTCCTTGTCCGTGGCGCTTGCGTTCCTCGCTTTCGGCTTGTGGCTCCGGCTCGGTCGCCTCGGCCAGACCAGGCTTCGCGCGTGGCTTTTCGTGCCGATCTCGCTGATCGTTTTCTTTGCCCATACTTACGGCTGGGGTCTTCTCGGCTTGCTGTGCTTTTCCGCCGAAGCCGTGCGGCTGCACGACCAAGGCCGCTCCTGGTTCAGGGCTGGACTGGAGTCAGCCCTGTACACATCGGTGATGGCGCTCCCGCTGCTCATCATGATTGGGTGGCGCAGCGAAACGCATGGCGGACTCACGACCGGTTGGTTCGAATGGAAGATCAAATGGCGTTGGGTCTATGGCGCGCTGCGCGATCGCTGGTCCTACTTCGACATGGGGTCGCTCGCCCTGGTCGTGGCCATCTTTGTGGGCGCTCTCGTCAGCCGGCGATTGACGCTATCTCGCAATCTCGCATTCTCGGCGCTCGTTCTTGCGATCGCCTACGCCATCATTCCGCGCATCGTTTTCGGCTCCGCTTATGCCGACATGCGTCTGGTCCCGTACCTCATGGCAGTTGCCCTGCTCGCGCTCCGGTTTCGAGTGATGCCGACGAGCCGTGTCGCGAGCATCCTCGCCGTCGTCGGTCTGGCTTTTTTTGGAATGCGGATTGTTGGAAACACGGTCAGCTTGAGAATCGCTGCGGTCGATCAGGAAGCGAAGCTGAAGGCCCTGAACTATGTGCCGGAAGGTGCGCGCGTAGTGACGCTCACCGGAATGACCTGCGTCGATTACTGGCCGCTTCTCCGCAACGCCCATTTGGGAGCGATGGTGATCGTTCGGCGTGATGGCTTTTCGAACGATCAGTGGCTGCTCGAGGGTGTGAACCTGCTCGATCTCAAATATCGCGCTGCGGGCTATTTCGCGGCGGATCCGTCGCAGCTGGTCCGTCCCAATGATTGCCGCGATCCGCTGCACAGAACGATCGACGAATCGCTCGCGGTGCTACCTCGGAGCGACTTCGATTTCCTTTGGCTCGTCGACGTGCCGCCATATGATGCGACCCTGCTTGCCGGAACGAAGGTCGTCTGGCGGGGACCGGGCAGCATCCTATATCGTCTGCACTGATGCCAGCGCTGTCGATCGTCGTTCCGTGCTTCAATGAAGAAGCCTGTCTCGGTGAGCTCCACCAGCGCCTCACCGCGGCGGCGCAAGCGAGTGCCGGCGAGGATTATGAGATCGTGCTGGTCAATGATGGCTCGCGCGATTCGAGCTGGAGCATCATGCGGCGGATGGCCGCGGCCGATCCGCACCTCATGGCCGTCAACCTGTCGCGCAATCACGGTCACCAGCTGGCGCTCACCGCCGGGCTCGATCTTTGCCGGGGCGAGGCGATCCTGATCGTCGACGCTGACCTCCAGGACCCGCCCGAACTCTTGCCCGAGATGATGCGGGTGATGCGCGAGGAAGGTGCCGACGTCGTTTACGGCGTGCGCAAGAGCCGCTCGGGCGAGACTGCGTTCAAACGCGCGACCGCGCACGGCTTTTATCGACTGCTGTCGCGCGCGACCGATGTCGACATCCCCCTCGACGCAGGCGATTTTCGGCTGATGAGCCGTCGCGCTCTCGACGCGCTGCTCGCGATGCCGGAGCAGGCACGGTTCATCCGGGGAATGGTCGCCTGGATCGGCTTCCGGCAGGTGCCCTTTCCCTACGACCGGCAACAGCGCTTCGCCGGCGTCACCAAATATCCGCTGAGCAAGATGATCCGGTTCGCGCTCGACGCCCTGACCGGATTTTCGTCCGCGCCGCTGAAGCTTGCGAGCCAGTTCGGCATTTGGCTGTCGATCGGTTCGGTCGTGCTGATCCTTTACATCGCCTATGCCTGGCTGACCGGAATGAGCATCCAGGGCTGGACGTCATTGATGCTGATCGTCGTGGTCATCGGCGCGGTGCAGATGTTCGTGCTCGGCCTCATGGGCGAATATATCGGCCGCCTCTACAATGAATCGAAGCGTCGGCCGCTGTACATCGTGCAAGAGGTCGCGGGTGGCGACCGGCGCGACGCCCGCCTTGGCTATATCGCGGACGCGACCGCGAAGAGCGACAAGCCGGGAGGCAAAGGCAAGCGGCCCACCAGGTGACGTTCGGCGGCGAACACGTGCTCGAGCGCGCTGTTGAGCAGCTTTGGCGGCAGGGCAAGATCACCGGAGTCCTTGCCTCGCAGCTTTGACGCCAACCGCTCCGCAATGGCCGCCGGGAAGAGCAGGCTGTTGAAATAGCCGAGCTTGTCGATCCTGAGCGGTGAGCCGTGGATGAGCCTGCGCAGCGATGCTTTCGAATAGCGGCGCTTGTGGTGATTGACCGTGTCGTGGGCCGACCACATCCATTGATGCGCGGGGACGGTCATCAGGAACTTGCCGCCGGACTTCAGCTTGGCCGCGATGGCCGCGATGGCGGCGGCGTCCTCCGCAATATGTTCGATCACGTCGAGCGCGGCAATGAGATCGTAGTGGCGGTCCGCGATCCCGGCGAGCTCCGGCAGTGGCGAGGTCATGATCGCTCGACCGAGCCTCTGTTCGGCGAGCGTCCGCGAATCCTCGTCGAGCTCGATTGCGTCGACGTGCCCGAACGGCGTGAGCATCGCGAAATTGTGCCCGGTGCCGCATCCGATTTCGAGAATTTCGGCGGCTTTCGGCGGGCCGACCTCGCGGCGGATCAGCTCGGCAAGAATCTCGCGGCGGGCGCGGTACCACCAGTGGCGCTGATCCAGTTCCGCCATCTGGCGGTAGGCGACGCGTTCCATCAGCTGAAGACCCATTGCCGGTTAAGCAGGAATGTCGCGAACGGGGTGACGAAAATTGCCGGAATGAGCGGCCACCAGACCGGCCCGTGCATCGGTCCCGTCAATACCCAGGTGAACGCTTCGTTGAGCAGGAATCCCGAGCCCTGGACCAGAAGGAACTTGATCTTCATGCGCCGGTCCTCGCGCATGCCGTGGCCGCGGAAGCTCCAGCGGCTGTGCAGGACGAATCCGATCGTGACCGACACGAGGAATGCGATCACGACCGCCGCGACGGGTGGCATGACATAAGTCGCGAGGTACCAGTAGACCGCCGAATAGATGGCCGCGAGGAAGAAGCCCACGAGGGCGAACCTCGTCAGCTGGCCGAAGGTCTCGTTACGAAGGTTTAATATCGTTGCCATTCCCGGCTGTTTGCCGTTTCAAGTCCAGCGGCTACAGCGCGAAAAATGGCGCAAGGCAAGGACGACGCACTCGAAGAGCATGTGCCTGCAGACGAAAAGCGCCCGCTGAAGACGCAGGATTTCGAGGAGCGCGTGCTCGATTTCGTCGACCGCCACTGGAAATGGATCGTCGTCGCTGTCTGGCTTGGCCTCTGTGCCTGGTTCATTTTCGAAAAGTGGAGCGCGATCCGCTTTTTCGGCCTCGGCGACACCGACGACAACATGCGGATCATGCAGGTCCGCGGACTGCTCCACGGGCAGGGCTGGTTCGACCTTCGGCAATATCGAATGAACCCGCCTTACGGGGCGAACATCCACTGGTCGCGGCTGGTCGACTTGCCGATCGCCGGGCTGATCCTGGGCCTGAGGCCATTCCTCGGCGGGCCGGCGGCGGAGCGCTGGGCAGTGGCGATCGCGCCGATGCTTCCGTACCTCCTGCTGATCTTTTCGCTCGCGCTGACGACGCGGCGGCTGGTCGATCCGCGCGCCTGGCCGCTGGCGATTCTCGCCTTGTTCTTCGCGGAATCGACCAATGGCATGTTCATGCCGGAGCGGATCGACCACCACGGCTGGCAGCTCGCTCTGCTGGCGCTCAGCATTGCCTCGATCGCCGATCCCAAGCGAGTCCGAGGCGGGCTGACGCTCGGAATCTCGTCAGCGCTGTCGCTGGCGATCGGTTTGGAGATGATCATCTATCTGGCGCTCGCCGGCGTGGCGATGGTGCTGTTCTGGGTGAACGATGCCGAGGAGAAGGCGCGGCTGCGCGCCTACGCGCTTGCGCTGAGCGCGGGAGTGGCGATCGGCTTCCTTGCCTTTGCTTCCTACGACAATCGAAATCCCGTTTGCGACGCGCTCTCTCCGGTATGGCTGTCGGACGCGCTGCTCGGCGGTGCGCTCATGTACGGGCTGTCGTGGCTCTCTCCGACGGACTGGAAGCGGCGGCTCGCGCTTGCGCTCGTCGCCGGGGCGGCGATTGCCGGCTTCCACGCGCTCACCTGGCCGCAATGCCTGCACCGCCTCGAAGGCGTATCGCCCGAAGTCGACCGCCTGTGGCTCAGTCACGTGAAGGAAGCGCGGCCCGTCTATCGCCACGGCTGGCGAATTGCGACGCTGATCACCGCGCTGCCGGTCACGGGAGCGATCGGCTGGATCCTTCTCGGTTGGCTGAAGCGCGCCGATCGCGAATTGCTTCGGCGGGTCATCGGCGCCGCCGCGCCGGGCATCGCCGCCTCCCTGCTCCTCCTGTGGCAGACCCGGACCGGGCCTGCCGCGCAGATGATGGCGACGGTCGGCGCCGGGGCGCTGGTCTGGCTCTTGGCGCCAATTTTCTGGCGCTCGAAGAATGCACTCGTTCGCGTATTCGGCGTGACCTTCGCCATCGTCATGGGCGCGGGCGCCATCGTGCCGCTGGTCGTCGACTTCATCCCCGAAAAGCCGCCGACGGCTTATGAGAAGGCAATTGGAGTCGCCAATAACCGGTGCGGCTCGCTGTGGGGCCTGAGGCCGATCGCGCTCGAGCCAAAGGGCATGGTCTTCACTTTCATCGACCTTGGCCCGCGGCTGATTGCGGTGACGCATCATGACGCCGTCGGCGGTCCCTATCACCGCAACGGCCAGCAGATCGCGGACGTGATGAATGCGTTCAGAGGGAGCGCGGAACAGGCGCACCGGCTGATCGGCAAATATCATTCCGATTATTTGCTGACCTGCCCTAAGAGCTCGACCACGACGATCTTCATGTCGGAGACGCCCAAGGGCTTTTACGCGCAGCTGGAGAATGGGCAGGTGCCGAAATGGCTTCAGCCGGTGACGCTGCCCAGAAACTCGCCGTTCAAGATGTGGAGAGTCGTCGGCTAGGCGAGCACGCCCGGGAAGCTTTGCTTCAGCCCGTCGACCACGAATTGGGCCGCGAGTGCCGCAAGGATGACGCCGAGGATCCGCGTGATCATGGCTTCGACCTTTTCGCCGATGAGGCGCATCAGCGGGCCTGAAGCGAGCAGAGTAACGAGCGTAATCAGCAGGACGGCCGTGATCGCCACCAGCACGACTGCGATGTGAAGCAGGCTTTCGGCGCGCGACACCCAGAGCATCGCGCTGGCTATCGAACCCGGTCCGGTGATCATCGGGATAGCCATCGGGAAGACGCTGATGTCTTCGGCCTCGGG
The DNA here is from genome assembly GCA_035701045.1 of Sphingomicrobium sp. GTDB lineage: Bacteria > Pseudomonadota > Alphaproteobacteria > Sphingomonadales > Sphingomonadaceae > Sphingomicrobium. Next base: position 196,554 of record DASSOB010000007.1, read on the forward strand.
CGTGCCCTCGATCGACTCCGCGCGCTTCTCGCGCCGCTCGGTCCGGCGCTCGAACACCATGTCGAGCGCGATGAAGAAGAGCATGATGCCGCCGGCGATCCGGAAGCTCGCCAGGCTGATTCCCAGCCATCCGAGCAGCGGCCGCCCGAGCAGCGCGAAGAACATCAGGATCGCCCAGGCAATCACGATCGAGCGGGTCGCCATGCTGCGACGGTGCGCCGGTGAGGTGCCGCGCGTGAGGCTGGCGAAAATGGGCGCGCAGCCCGGTGGATCGATGATCACCAGGAAGGTGACCAGCACCGACCCGAACAGCTCCATCATGACGGGGGCACGTCGTTGTAGAGTACTTGCGCGTAGCGGACGCCGTTCCACTGATAGACGCGGAAATGGCGCGCACCGTTCTCTTTCACCTTCCAGTCCCAGCCGAGCGTGCGGTCGGCGGACTGGCCGCGGCCGTTGTCATCGGGCGTGGTGCGCGCCTGCTTCGGAGTCAGCGGCGGTGGCGGGATGACCGGCGGTCCCGGGGGGCGTCCCGTGCAGGTTGCGCGGTGCACCTGCAGCGCTGCAGGCCGCGGAGTGGAGCCGCCAAGCGGGCCGCCGCCGTCATAGGCCCAGCGCCAGCCGCTCTTTGTGCGCTGCCAAACGGTCGTGAAATAGCCGCCCGGCTTGCCGTCCGCTCGCCACCACGGGCCGGTGTTGACCGCTGTCCGGCCGTCGCAGGAGATAAAGCTGTGCGCGGGACTCCAGCGGATGGCTTGCGCCGGGTCCTTCCGGCCCTTCAGAAAGTCGCGAGCCCACACCGCCTGCGGCGTGAACATGACGGCGTCGCGATCGGCCCATTTCCGGAATGCAGACCATTGGCCGAGCCGTGTCGCATCGGCTGCGAATGCCAGCTCGGCGTCGATGGCGGTCGGCGCCGCCGCGGCGAGGAGCAGCGCGGCGATCATAGATCCTTGTCGTATTCGAACCGCTCGCGCCTCGCGGCGGAGACGAAGGTGTTGCGAATGAGGCAGGCGATCGTCATCGGGCCGACTCCGCCGGGGACAGGCGTGATCGCCGCGGCGACCTCCGAAACCTCGTCGAAGGCGACATCGCCTACCAACCGGCTTTTGCCGTCCTCGGCGGGGATGCGGTTGATTCCGACGTCGATCACCGTCGCGCCGGGCTTGATCCAGTCGCCGCGCACCATCTCGGGCCGCCCGACCGCGGCGACGACGATGTCGCCGCGCCGGACCACATCAGGAAGGTCGCGTGTGCGACTATGCGCGATCGTGACGGTGCAATTTTCGCGCAGCAGAAGCTGGGCCACCGGCTTGCCGACGATGTTCGAACGGCCAATCACCACCGCTTCCTTGCCCGAAAGCTCGCCCAATTCATCCTTGATAAGCTTGACGCAGCCGAGCGGCGTGCACGGAACGAAGCCGTGGAGACCGATGGCGAGGCGTCCGGCGTTGACCGGATGAAAGCCGTCGACGTCCTTGTCCGGCGAAATCCGCGTGATGATGACCCGTTCGTCGATCTGCGGCGGAAGTGGAAGTTGGACGAGGATTCCGTCGACTGCGGGATCGGCATTCAGCCGGTCGACGAGCGCGACGAGCGCTTCCTGGCTCGTGTTGTCCGGAAGCCGATGCTCGAAGCTCTCCATCCCCGCTTCAACCGTCGCCTTGCCCTTGGATCGCACATAGATCGACGATGCCGGATCGTCGCCGACGAGAACGACGGCCAGGCCCGGCGCGCGGCCGGTCGCCTCGCGGAAGCGCGAGACTTCAACCGCGATCCGCTCCCGAAGCGCGAGCGCAGCCGCCTTTCCGTCGATCCTTTTCGCCGTCATGCGCCCGAATAAGTCAGGCTCGTTTCAGCGCCCGAAAGCAGCATCTGCAGCACCTCGATCAGGATCCAGGCGACGAGCGGCGAAAAATCGATGCCGCCAAAATCGGGCAGAAGCGCGCGGATGGGCCGATAGACCGGCGCGGTGATCCGGTCGAGCGCGACAGCGAAAGTGCGAACGCCGTGCGAGCTGGTGTTGAGCACGTTGAAGGCGAACAGCCAGCTGAGGATCACCTGCACGATGATGATGATCTGGGCGATCCACAGCAGATAGTGCGCGATGTTGAAAAGAGCGTGGAGCATGCGCGTGGCTTAGCCTCGCCGCCGTGCTGCCGCAATGAGCGGATGGGGACTGTCCGCTGGACAGTCCCGCGTGCCGCTCATGGGGCGAAACGCTGGGGAGACGCTACGGCGAGAATCTCGGCGAAGTCGCCGGCCGGATCGCTCCATTCCGCAACCGGAGTCCAGCCGCCCGCGAGCAGCAGCACGCGGCCGCCGCGCGGCCCGTATTTGTGGCTGTTCTCGGTATGGATGGACTCGCCTTTGGCGAAGCGGAAAGGCTTACCGGAAATGGCGAAGTCCACGTCGCGCGTGGCCACCAGGTGCATCTCGACGCGCGAGAGGATGTCGTTCCACCGCGCTTCGTGCCTGAATGCATCGACGGGGACGTCTCCGTCGATCTCGCGATTGATGCGCTTCAGCAGGTTGAGGTTGAAGTCGGCGGTGATGCCCTCCGGCTCGTCATAAGCGGCAAGGAGCCGCTCGACTGGCTTCACCCGGTCCATGCCGATGAGGAGCTGCGCTCCGGGCTCGAGCAGGGTACGGAACTGGCGAAGCAGATCGATCGCGGTCCTTGGCACGAAATTGCCGATGGTCGAGCCGGGAAAGAAGCCGAGCCTGGGAACGTCCTCGATGCCGTCCGGAAGGGTGAAGGGCCGCGCGAAATCGGCGACGACGGGCAGAATTTCGAGCTTTGGAAAGCGCTCGCGCAGCCCGGCCGCGCTCGCGTTCAGATAGTCTCCCGAAATGTCGACGGGAATGTAGACCGCCGGCTGTATTGCCTCGATCAGAATCGGAGTCTTGGTCGCCGAGCCCGCGCCGAACTCGACGACGGCGGAGCCCTTGGGCACATGCCCGGCCACGTCCGGCATGATGTCCTGGAGCAGCGCCGTCTCGGTGCGCGTCGGATAATAAGAGGGCAGTCGCGTGATGTCGTCGAACAGTTCGGACCCGCGCCGGTCGTAGAGCCAGCGCGCCGGGATCGCCGGGATCGGCGCCGAAAGGCCGGCAAGCACATCGGCGCGGAACGCCTCGGTCTGGCGATCAAGCGTCCCGAGCAAGGCGAACTCCCGTAAATTGCCAGCGCGCCGCCGGCGGAAAGAAATTGCGGTACGATGCCCGGCTGTGCCCGCGCGGCGTTGCGCAGCTCGCTCCCTTGAGCACGAACTGTCCACTCATGAACTTGCCGTTATATTCACCGACGGCCCCCTTCGCGGGCGCGAAGCCCGGATACGCAGCGAAGGCGCTCTGGGTCCATTCCCACACGTCGCCGAACATGCCGCCACCCGGACCGGGCACGACCGCGCCCGCTTCGTCGAGCTGGTTCCCGCTCGCCGGGTCGGCTGAGGCGGCGAAATCCTCCCACTCGGCCTCGGTTGGCAAGCGCGCTCCGGCCCAGCGGGCGAATGCGTCTGCCTCATAGTAACTGACGTGCGCGACGGGCGCGGTCCTGTCGATCTCGCGCCGTCCTGCCAGTGTGAACTCGCTTTCATCGTCACGCCAGTAATGCGGTGAGTCGATGCCTTCGCGTTGAACCCAGTCCCAGCCCTCGGAGAGCCACAGGGTCGGTTTCCGATAGCCGCCGTCGCGCATGAACGCGCGCCATTCGCCGTTGGTGACCCGCCGCCCGGCGAACTCGTGGCCGGCCAGGAAGATGCGATGCCGCGGGCGTTCGGAGTCGAAGGCGAATCCCTTGGTTGGCGCGCCGATTTGGACGATGCCTTCGCGGCCTCGGTGCCACGCCAGCCGCTCGGTGGCGAAGCAGGCAGGCGGCGGAAGCTCACCGTAGGGCGGCTCCAAAGGATTCTCGGCGAAGGTCGCGAGGATGTCGGTGAGGAACAGCTCCTGGTGCTGCTGCTCATGATTGATGCCCAACTCTATGAGGTCGAGCGCCGCGGGCGGAAGCGACGGCAGCGCGCGTTCGAGCGCCTCGTCGACATGCGCGCGATAGGCGCGAACTTCGTCGAGCGACGGGCGGCTGAGCATCCCGCGCCGGGGCCGCGCATGGCGTGGCCCTTCCGCCTCATAATAACTGTTGAACAGATAGGCCCAACGCTCTTCGAAGGGCTCGTAGTGTGCGAAGTGATCGCGCAGGACGAAAGTTTCGAAGAACCAGCTGGTGTGCGCCAGATGCCACTTGGCCGGAGAGGCATCCGGGAACGGCTGGATCGTCGCGTCGGCGTCGGAAAGCGGTTGCGCCAGGTCGAGAGTCAACTTGCGCGTCGCGGACAGGCGAGAGGCGAGATGGGCGGCCGGCAAAGGGTGAGCTTTGGTCGCCATCCGCCGCCCTTTAGACGAAAACGGCCATGATGTCCCCCGGCTCTAGGTCCGTGTACCGCCGGGCCGCCACAGCACATCGCCTTCGCCCCTTGCCGCAAGCGACCTCGCCAGGACGAACAAATGATCGGAAAGGCGGTTGAGATAGGCGCGGGCGAGCGGGTTCAGTGGAACATGGCGAGAGGCTTCGACGGTGCTTCGCTCGGCGCGGCGGACGACGGCGCGGGCGAGGTGGAGCTGGGCGGAGCCGCTGCTGCCACCCGGCAGGATGAAGCTCCGGAGCGGGTCGAGACGCTCGTTCATCCGGTCGATCTCATGCTCGATGCGCTCGATCTGCGGCTGGATGATGCGGAGTGCCATTTCGGTCGGGCTGAAATCGTCCGCGGGGGTGGCGACGTCGGCGCCGAGGTCGAACAGCTCGTTCTGGATGGCGGTCAGCATCCGTCGCGCCGATTCGTCGTCGATCGCGAGAAGCGCCACGCCGATTGCGCTATTGGCTTCGTCGACATCGCCGATGGCTTTCGCCAGCGGATGCTCCTTGGGGATTCGCGAGCCGTCGGCGAGGCCCATTTCGCCGCCGTCGCCCGTACGCGTGTAGATCTTGTTGAGCTTGACCAATCGGGAAACGCTACTGGCTGGAGGCGCCGGCGACGGCGAGGATCAGGATGATGATGACGATCGCGACGCCTTGGAACAGCACACGCCGCTGCATCCATTTCTGCGACTGCTCGCCGGTCACGTCCTTGCCCGAAGCCATGGCGATCACGCCGCGCGCGAGAACGTAGACGACGCCGGCCATCGCCAGCAGGAGGAGGATAAGCAGGACGATGCGCATGGCGGGGACTTAGGCGTCCAAGAAAGCGAAACCAAGGGGCAGCTTCCGGCGCAAGAGGTCGGCGGCGAGCGCGCGTCCATCCACGCCCTCCTCGCGCATGGCGGCGAGGGTCGGGGCGAGATCGCGCTTGGCGAGGCGGCGGCCGTCGGCGTGAGCGACGAGCGGATGGTGAAAATAAGTGGGCTCGGGGATGCCGAGGAGCACTTGCAGCAGCCGCTGGACGGGCGCGGAGGGCCTTAGGTCCACGGCGCGGGTGACGAGCGTCACGCCGCTTGCCGCATCATCGACGACGCAAGCGAGGTGATAAGCGGCAGGCGCGTCCTTCCGGGCCAGGATGACGTCGTCGAAGTCGTCGCGCGTCGAGTGGAAATCGCGGCCGCTCACCTCCGTCCACGTGAGGAGGCCGGCCGCCGCGAGCGCTTTGGCGGAATCAAGCCGCCAGCTGTGCGACGCCGATGCGCGGCGCTCCGGGTCATCGGGAAGATTCCGGCAGGTGCCGGGATAGACGGCGGAAGGCTCGTGAGGCGCCTCCAACGCGGCGGCGATATCCGCGCGGGTGCAGAAGCAGGGATAGACGAAGCCCTGGGCGCGCAGCCGTTCGAGCGCCTCGGCATAAGCGGCACCGCGCCGGGATTGAATGAGCGGCGGCTCGTCCCATTCGAGACCGAGCCAATGCAAATCCTCGATGATCGCATCGACGAAATCGGGCCTGCTGCGGGTCTGGTCGAGGTCGTCGATCCTAAGGAGGAACCTGCAGCCCTGCTCCCGCCCCGAAGAATGGCCGAGCACCGCGCTGAAAGCGTGTCCCAGGTGCAACCGTCCGGTCGGAGATGGCGCGAAGCGGGTGGCGATCAACGGTTCGCCCCTTGACGCAGACTCTTCAATCTTCGATTCATTGCGCCGTCACACCGGTCTGGCACCCGGTGCGGCACAAGGGAAGACGGGCCGCGCGCCTCTCCTCCTTGAGTGCGACGAGGCCGGGGAGCTGAAGTTCGGACCCACCGAACGAAAGGCTTTGTGTGGCTGTCGCATGTATCATCCCGAATTGATCCGCCATCCGGAAAGCTGCCCGGCGCTGGTGCTCAACGCCGATTATACGCCGCTGTCTTATTACCCGCTGTCGCTGTGGCCGTGGCAGACGGCGGTCAAGGCGATGTTCCTCGAGCGGGTCGACGTGGTCGCCCATTATGAGCGCGAGGTTCATTCGCCGAGCACCGCCTTGAAACTGCCGTCGGTCATCGCGCTTCGCGAATATGTCCGGCCCAACGAATATCCGGCCTTCACCCGGTTCAACCTGTTCCTCCGCGATAAATTCCGCTGCGTCTATTGCGGATCGGCGCGGGAGCTGACGTTCGACCATGTGATCCCGCGCGCCCAGGGCGGCCGGACGACCTGGGAGAATGTCGCGACCGCCTGCGCGCCGTGCAATTTGCGCAAGGGCGGGCGGCGGCCGAGCGAGGCGCACATGCATTTCCACCGCGAGCCGATCCGGCCGACGACCTGGCAGCTTCAGGAGCACGGACGCGCGTTCCCGCCCAACTACCTCCACGCCAGTTGGCGGGATTATCTCTACTGGGACGTCGAGCTGGAGCCTTAATGGCCGGTGCGCCGACATTGGACCGTCATCTCAGCGGACCTCTATTGATTGGGATGTTGGTCGTACCCGTGGTCTTCGTTTGGCTCTTCCTGAGAGCGGGGCATTCGCCCTCGCTGCGCAGAGCGGCCTTCATTTACACAGGCGTCACAACCACGGTGGTTTTTCTGGGGCGGGCGCTTGGCGGACCCTGACTAGTCGCGCGACAAGAAATCGCGAACGGCCGGTCCAACATCCTCGCGCCGCAGCGCCATCGCCAGATTCGCGATGACGAACCCCGCCGCGCTGCCGCAGTCGTAGCGCTCGCCGTTGAAGCGGTAGGCGTTGAGCGACTGCATCCCGACCAGCTTGGCGATCGCGTCGGTGAGCTGGATTTCGCCGCCGGCGCCTGCCTCCTGCGCGTTGAGTGCGCGCATCACCTCCGGCTGGAGGATGTAGCGGCCGGGGAGCATCAGGTTCGACGGGGCGGTGCCCGGCGCGGGCTTTTCGATCAGCCCACGGATTTCGGTCAGCCGGTCGTCGGTCGCGCCCGGGTCGATCACGCCATATTTGTGCGTTTCGCTCTCGGGAACTTCGAGCGCGGCGACGATATTGCCGCCGACGCGCTCATAGGCTTCGACCATTTGCGCGAGGCAATTGGGCTTGCCGACCATCAGCTCGTCGGGAAGTAGCACCGCGAACGGCTCGTCACCGACGATGTGGCGCGCGCACCAAACCGCGTGGCCGAGGCCGAGCGGCTGCTGCTGGCGCACACTGACGACTTCGCCGAAACCGGATCGCGACGGCTCGAGCGCATCGAGGCTCTTGCCGCGCTCGCGCATCGTCGTTTCGAGCTCGAAGCCGATGTCGAAATAATCGTCGAGCGCCGCCTTGCCGCGGCCGGTGACGAATATCAGCTGCTCGATTCCCGCCTCGCGCGCCTCGTCAACCGCGTACTGGATGAGTGGCCGGTCGACGATCGTGATCATCTCCTTGGGGATGCTCTTGGTGGCCGGGAGCAGGCGGGTGCCGAGACCTGCGACCGGGAACACCGCCTTGCGGACCCGCGCGGGCATTCAGTTCCCCGGACCGGCGGGGCCGGTCTCGTTCGTGGCGGGCTGCGGGTTGCTTCCGGCGGGCATCGTTGGCGCCGAGCCGCCGGTCGGGGGCGGAAGCTCGAAGGGATCGTCCTTGCGCGGCTGGGAGCGCTTCACCAGCTCATCGACCCGGTCGGGCTTAGCGTAGGGCGGAAGTTCGAGGAGGTCGTTTGCGGTTGGAGTCGTCCGCGCCATCAGCGGCTTGACCGGCAGCGGCTGCCCGGGTGCCGGCTTGAGGTCCGCCGCGCTCCCGCAACCGGCGAGAACGAGAATTGCGCTGACGAGAAGGAGGCGCGTCGGCTTCATCGCGCCGGGATTAGCCGCTCGGCCGGGCTTGCGCCAGCGCCCGTGCTTGCCGCGCCGGGTCGGCGACCCTATGCCCGCGCGCATGCGCATTCTCTCCATCGTCTGCGTGCTGCTCGCGCTCGCCGGTTGTCAGAAATCCGAACCAGCTCCTCAAGCCAATGAAACGGCCGCTTCCGCGGACGCCGGCGAGATCAAGGGCGTGCACCGCGACAACAAGGGGAAGACCGCTCCGGCCGTCGAGTTCAACGACCCTGACGGCAAGACGACCAGCCTTGCCGCGTTCGCGGGCAAGCCGACGCTGGTGAATCTATGGGCGACATGGTGTGCGCCGTGCGTCAAGGAGTTGCCGACGCTCGACCGGCTCTCGAAAGCCGACAGCGGCAACCTGAACGTCGTCGCCGTCAGCCAGGACTTCGGTCCGCGCGCCTCGGTCGTCGCTTTTCTGCAGTCGAACAAGATCGTGAACCTCGATCCGTACCAGGATCCAAAGATGGCCCTGTCCACGGCGCTCGGCGCCCCCGTCCTGCCGACGTCGGTGCTGTTCGACGCGAACGGCAAGGAGGTGTGGCGCTACGTCGGCGACCTCGACTGGACGAGCGCCGAAGCGGCTAAGCTGCTGGCCGAAGGCGGCGTCTCGCCACCGCGTTGAGCAGCCGCCCGTCAATCGCGGCGAGACCGACAGCGATCAGGCCCAGCCCCACGAAATCCTGCGGCGCCAGCTGCTCCGAGAGGAACAGCCCGCCGAGCAAGATGGCGACCGGCGGCACGAGCAAGGTGACGAGCAACGCGTTCGTCGCGCCGGCCCTGTCGATCAGCCGGAAATAGAGCACGTAGCCGAAAGCAGTGCAGAGGATCGCCAGCGCACCAATTGCCGCCCAGGCGCTGACGGGCGGGAGCGCGTGAGTCCATGGCCGGTCGATGACCATCGACATCGGCAGCATCATGAACGCGCCGGCGGTCAACTGGCCCGTGGTGACGCTCAACGGCGTCACGCCCATGCGTCTGAAGCGGCGCGCCCAGACCGCTGCCAGGGCGTAGCTCAGTGAAGCGGCTACGCAGGCGAGCTGGGCGAGGCCGCTGGTGCCGAGACTCGACAGAAGTGTCGGTCCAATCATCAGCGCGACTCCGCCGAAGCCGAGCAGCACGCCGGCGACCTTGCGGGGTGTCATCCGCTCGTCGTGCGTCAGGAAATGGGCGACGACGACTCCCCAGATCGGGGTGGTCGCGTTGAGGATGGAGGCGAGACCGCTGGCGATGTGAGTCTGGCCCCAACCGAACAAGGTGAACGGCAGGGCGTTGTTGAGCAGCGCGAGGAGGAAGATCGATCCCCAGACCTCCCGCGGCAGACCGAGCGGTTCGCCCCTGAACTTCAGGTACAGCCACATGCCCGCCGCGGCCATGGTCAGCCGAAGCCAGACATAGGTGAGCGGCGGCACGTGCCGCACTGCGACTCCGATAAAGAAGAAGGCGCCGCCCCAGATGGCGGCGAGCACCAGGAGGATCAGCCAGTCGCTGCGGTTCATCTGGGCGCGGATCATCGGCAGGGGGTAGGGCGCGGCGTCCCGCACCGCTTCCGCTGGGTTGCGCTCAAAGAATTTCGGATCGACCGCTTTCATCGCGCAGAAATGGGGCCGTGAACCGGCGAGAGCCAACAAATGCGAAGCCGGAGATTATAAGGGCAGCTTATGTGATTCGGGCGGTCGGCGAATACACCGCCGGAAAGCCCTCCCCCTTGTGGGGAGGGTTGGGAGGGGGCGCGTCAGCTGCGTGAGCAGGTGACGCCACGAAAGACTCTCTTCGGCCGGCAGACGCCGGCGGGGACCCCTCCACAAGGGTGGAGGCTTAATCGCGGAGCAGGTCGTTGATGCTCGTCTTGGCGCGAGTCCGCTCGTCCACCCGCTTGACGATCACCGCGCAGGCGAGCGACGGGCCGCCGTCCTTGCCGGGGAGCGCACCGGGTACGACCACCGAATACGGAGGCACCCGCCCGTAATGGACCTCTCCGGTCGAGCGATCGACAATCTTGGTCGAGGCGCCGAGGAAAACGCCCATCGAGAGCACCGACCCTCGCTCGACGAACACCCCTTCGGCGACTTCGGAACGCGCGCCGATGAAGCAATCGTCCTCGATAATGACAGGACCGGCCTGAAGCGGCTCGAGCACGCCGCCGATCCCCGCTCCGCCCGAGATATGGACATTGCGGCCGATCTGCGCGCAGCTGCCGACGGTCGCCCAGGTGTCGACCATCGTTCCCTCGCCGACATAGGCGCCGATGTTGACGAAGCTCGGCATCAGAACGGCGCCCGGCGCGATGAACGCGCCGCGGCGAACGATCGCTCCGGGGACTGCGCGGAATGCCGCCGCAGTGAACTCCTTCTTACCCCAGCCGGCGAATTTCGACGGCACCTTGTCCCACCAGTGAGCGCCGCCCGGCGCTCCGGAGATGGCCTCCATCGGGTTGAGCCGGAACGACAGGAGGACGGCCATCTTGAGCCACTGATGGACGGTCCAAATGCCGTTCTCGTATTCCGCGATGCGCAGCTCGCCGCAGTCGAGTGCGGCGATTGCACCGTCGATCGCGGAGCGAACCTCTCCCTTCGTCTCCGGGCCGATACGCTCGCGTTCCCGCCACGCCCGCTCGATTAGCTCCTTGGACATTCCTCCCCCTCCAAGATCGATTCGAGCCATTCGCCGACGCTGCCGATGCGATGGTCGACGAAGCGCTCGTCATGTCCATGAGCTCCCCGTTCCGAACCATTGTCCACCCAGACGGTCGTCATCCCGAGCTCTTTCGCCGGAGCGAGGTTCTGGACCATGTCGTCGACGAGAAGCGCCCGCTCGGGCCGAATTGAAAAGCGCTCGCACAGCAGGGCGTAGCCATGCGGGTCGGGCTTGGGCCGGTAGCTGTTGGCATGAATGTCGTGAAGCTCCTCGAAATGACCGGCCACGCCAATCTTCTCCAGCACTCGACGCGCATAAGGCGCATCGCCATTGGTGAAGATGAACCGCCGGCCGGGAAGCCGCGGAAGAAGCCGCATCAGCCGCTCGTCGCACTGCACCCGGTCGAGTGCGATATCGTGGACGTTCTCGAGGAAGTCGGTCGGGTCGATCGCATGTTCCTTCATCAGCCCGGCCAGGGTGGTCCCATGCTCGTGGAAGTGCGCTTTCTGGACCCGCCTGGCTTCCACCGGATCGCAGCCGAGCAGGCGCTGGATGTACGCCGCCATCCGCTCGTCGATCAGCTCGAACAGTCCTGACGTTGCAGGATAGAGACAGTTGTCGAGATCGAAAATCCACTCGTGGACATGGGAAAAGTGTGGGTCCATGAATGCGGCAAGGCCCTAACCTGTTCTGTGGCTTAAGCAAATTGAAAGGATTTCGTAACCATAGATCGGACGAGGGAAGCCGTGCGTTTTCAACGGCTTGAGCGGAGATCGTCAATGGGGAACCGGTTCCTGGGTTCGGCTGCCTGCGCGGTGGTGCTGGCGTTCAGTCTATCAGCTTGCGGAGGAGGAGGCGGTGGCGTTCGCCCCATTCCGACGCCCACTCCTACTCCTACGCCTACTCCGACGCCGACGCCCACTCCTACCCCCACACCTACTCCGACCCCGACGCCGACTCCGGATTTCGACACGGCCGAATATCGGGCATCCAACTATGCCGTCGATGCCAATGCGATCGCCGCCTATCAGGCTGGAGCCACGGGCAAGGGCATCAAGATCGGAATCGTCGACAGCGGCATCAATCCGAATCTCGCCGAATTCACCGGACGAATCGATCCCGCCAGCAGCGACGTCGCCGGTGCTCGCGGTATTGGCGACGAGGACGGGCACGGTACGGCGGTGAGCGCAGTCGCCGCGGCCGCCCGGAACAACCGGGACACGCTGGGAGTCGCGTTCGATGCGACTATCGTCAGCGAGCGCGCGGACACGCCGGGCAGTTGTGCCACGGACGATGGCTGCACTTTCCTGGACGGTCCGATCGCCAACGGCATCGACAAGGCGCGCGTTGCCGGTGCGAAGGTCATCAATCTGTCGCTCGGGGGATCGGCGCCGGGCCCCACGCTCCTTGCGGCGATGCAGCGTGCGGTGAATGCCGGGATCGTGCTCGTCATTGCATCGGGGAACGACAGCACGGCCGACCCCGATCCGTTCGCGCTCGATCCGGCACAGCAATTTCCCGGGAGTGTAATTATCGCTGGCTCAGTCGGCGGAGCCGGGGGCACCAACGTCATTTCCGATTTCTCCGACCGGGCCGGAAGCGGCGCCGACTTCACCTTGATGGCCGTCGGATTTGAGGACCGAGCACCGGACAATACCGGCGCGCAATTCCTGTGGTCGGGAACGAGCTTCTCGGCGCCCACGATCAGCGGTGCGGTCGCCCTGCTTGCGCAGGCCTTTCCCAATCTCACCGGCAAGCAGATCGTGCAGATTCTGTTCGACAGCGCGACTGACCTCGGCGCGGCCGGCATCGACTCGATCTACGGCCACGGCAAGCTCGACATCGCGCGCGCCTTCCAGCCGATGGGTACCACCAGCCTCGCCGATTCGAAGATCCCGGTGACCGGCTTCAACGGCGACTTGCCGGGCCCCGCCGGCGATGCAGGGGCGGGCAAGCGAGCGCTCGGTGCGATTATCCTCGACGGGTTCGACCGCGCCTATGCGCTCAATCTCGCGTCGACTTTGCGGCGGGCCGAAATTGAACATCCGCTGGCGCGCGCGCTTCAGAACGACGTGAAGCTCGCGGGCGCGTCCGCCGGACCGATCAGCATCGCCATGACGGTCAACGAACGGCACGATCTCGTCGCCGGCTATTCGATCGACCAGGTAGGCATTGGGCCGGACGATCTGCGCAAGTCCCGGCTGATCGCCGGATCGGCCGTCGCGCGGCTCGACGACAAGACGGCGGTGGCGTTCGGCTTCGCCAGCGGCGCCAAGGAAATGGAACGGCGGCTTTCCGGCGTACGGCCGGGCGCCTTCCTCGTTGCGACGGACGTTACGGGCAATCCCGGTTTTTCGGCGGCGCGCGACGGAAGCATGGCCGCGCGGCATCAGTTCGGTCGGATCGGCGTGACGATATCGGGCGAGACCGGCAATGTGTGGCAGGAAGTGAAGACGAGCGCGACCGGCTCGCCTTACAGGCTGACTAGCGTCGCGGTCGATCGAAGCTTCGGACCCAATAAGCTTTCTGTCGGCATCAGCAGGCTCGAGGAGAAGCAGTCGGTGCTCGGCGGCCGGATGACCGACGTGCTTGGCGGCGGCGGCTCGACGACATTGTTCCTCGATACAGAAGCGCGGCGCGAGTTCGGCGAAGGCTGGGCCGCAAGCGTAACCGCGCGGCGCGGCTGGACCAGCTTCGCCGGTGGCAAGTTCCAGACTGACGCCTATTCCGTCGACGTCACCAAATCCGGGTTTTTCGGAAGTGGAGACACGCTCGGCTTCCGGCTCGCGCAGCCGCTTAGGGTCGAGCGCGGTGGGTTCGCGCTGATGCTTCCGACATCGTACGATTACACAACCGGCACGGCCACCGACTCACTCACGCGCATGTCGCTGACCCCTAGCGGGCGTGAGATCGACGGCGAGCTCAGCTACGGATCAACTCTGCTCGACGGCAGAGCGTGGCTGGGCGCGAATCTCTTCTATCGCCGCGACCCCGGCCATATCGCCAGCCTGCCAGACGACGCTGGCGCCGCGATCCGCTTCACGCTCGGGCTTTAGGGGGCACGGAGGCGCTCCGGCGCCTGAAGCGGGGGAACAGCATTCCGACGCCCGAGCGATAGCGGCGATAGTCCTCGCCGAAGAGACCAGCGAGGTCGCGCTCTTCATATTGGATCGCAATCAGCATGTAGACGGACACGCCAAGGGCGAGCAGCAGGTGGCCGGCGGTCATGTGCGGCGTTGCCCAGAATGCGAGGAAAAATCCGGCATAAAGCGGGTGAGCGACCCAGCGATAGAATAGTGGCTGGCGAAGCTCGGGTACGGCGACCTGCCTGCCGCTCAGGTTCAGCCACGCCTGTTCGAGCCCGAACAATTCGAAATGGTTGATCAGGAAGGTGCTGACGAGGACGATTCCGAAGCCGCCCCAGAACAACAGCCACAGGAACCCGCTGAGCCAGCGCATGTCCGGCCCGACCGACCAGACCGTGCCGCCGATCGGCTGCCAGAACCAGAAGAGGATCAGCAGTGCGATGCTCGCGAAGAGGACGTAGACGCTGCGCTCGATCGCGGTCGGGACGATGCGCGTCCATGCGCGCTTGAATCCGGGGCGCGCCATGATGCTGTGCTGGAGTCCGAAGATCGCGATCAGCGCTATGTCCACGGCTGCCGCCGCAACGGGCACCATCGATGAGGGTGGCGCGTTCACGGTCTTGGGGAAGAATGACAAGTCGCCGACAAAGCCGATAAGATAGAGGAAGGTCGCGAAGAAGATTGCGTAGCAGACGATCGCGAAAAGCAGGTTGAGCGTGCGTGTCATGGCGATTCCCCTTTGTCGCCGTTGGTCAGGACTCTAGCGTTCGCCGACTCCGTATCTGACGATGATCGGCGCGAGACATTTGTCGACGTGGCGAAAGACTGCCTTGTAGGCATTGGCCGCTGGAAGCTCGTTGAGATTGCGGCTTTTGAGCTTGCCCCCGCGCCGCGCCGCTTCGTACCGGCTCGTTGCCGGGCAGGACGCTGGCGCGGCCGAATTTGGATCGAGAATCGACATCCGGTCGTGCGGTCCGATGTTCGGGACGATGATTATCCCGGGCGTGGCGCCGGCCGTTGGCGGGGGAATGCGGGTCATCACCGCGCCGGGCATGGCCGCCACGGCAACGATCGCCGCGCCGAGAAGGAGGAGCATGGGCAGTCCCCTTTCACACAGCTTTTAGCACTTTGACGTCTGGCGGTGAAGCTGTTGCCGGTGTTCTCGCCAGGATTGACGAGAGTGAAGTCAGGCCACCGGCGCGCCTTCGTCGGCGAAATATTTGCCCTTTTCGAACAGGTTCGCGATGAAATTTTCGCCTCCCTGGTCGTTGCTGATCCGCTGCAGGAGCTGAATGGTCTTGAGCGCCGGGCCGAGGAACTGCCAGGTGACCTCGCCGTCGAACGTGCAGCGATCGAAAGCGGGATGTTCGCTTCCGCGATAGATCAGGCCGGAGGAGTTGAACGTACAGTCGGTGAAGCTCCTTCCGTCGGTCTCGACCAATTCCTGGCCGAATGTGCGGCCGGTCACATCTTCCATTCATTCCTCCGGTTTGATCAGACGGTGAAGCTTTCGCCGCAGCCGCACGCGCCCTTGGCGTTGGGGTTTTCGAACACGAATCCGGCGGCGAAATCGTCCTCGCGCCAATCCATGATCGAGCCGACAAGGTAAAGCACCGACGCGCCGTCGACATAGAAGGTGCCGCCGGGAGTCTCGATTTTTTCGTCGAACGGCTGCTCTGCGGTGACGTAATCGACCGAGTAGGCAAGCCCGGAACAGCCGCGGCGGGGCGTCGACAGCTTGACCCCGATCGCGCCTTCGGGGGCGCGGCTCATTAGCTCGGTAATGCGCGCCTCAGCAGCCGGCTTCAGGCTGATCGCCGCCGGGCGGCCGCGGAGTTTTGTTTCCTTGTTCACGCCAATTCACTCCACCGCTCAAGCTGAGTAGCCGCGAAGCGGCGTATCGAAGCGCGGGTCCTTCGATACGCGCCCGCGGCGCTACTCAGGATGAGCGGCATCTTGTTCACAGCATCCCCAATTCGAGTCGGGCTTCATCGCTCATCTTCGACGGATCCCAGGGCGGGTCCCAGACAAGGTTGACGATCGCATCGCGCACGCCCGGCACGGACAGGACGCGAAGCTCCACCTCGCCGGGCATTGACTCGGCGACGGGGCAATGCGGAGTCGTCAGCGTCATGGTGACGGTCACATCGCCGTCCTCGGTGGCCTCGATGTTGTAGATCAGGCCGAGCTCATAGATATCGACCGGGATTTCGGGATCGTAGATGGATTTCAGCACCTCGACGACCGCGGCCTGCAGGTCGCTTCCATGGCCGCCGTTGGGCTCCTCCTCCTCTTTCTCGCCCGACAGGAAACCGGTCAGATAGTCGCGTTTGCGGGCGACGCTTTCGGGCACGCGCGCACGCGGCGGTGGAGGCACCGCGTCCACCTCTTCAGTCTCGATCCTGCGCTCCTCGTTCATTCCCAAAAGCTCACTTCGCGAAAATCCGTTTGACCTGTTCGATGCCCCCGGCAAGCGCGGCGATGTCGGCGCTGTCGCTGTGCACGGCGAAGCTTGCGCGGGCGGTCGCCTCGACTCCGAGCCAGCGCATCAGCGGCTGGGCGCAATGATGGCCGGCGCGAACCGCCACGCCCGCATCGTCCAATATGGTGGCGGTGTCGTGCGGATGCACCCCGTCGACGTTGAAGCTGACGATCCCAGCGGAGTCTTCGGGGCCGTAGAGCGAGACGCCGGGGATGCCTCGCAGCGTCTGACGAGCCTCGGCGACGAGCGCGCATTCGTGGGCGTGGATCGCGTCGAGCGATAGCTGCTCCACCCAGTTCACTGCCGCGTGCAGCCCGACCGCGCCGACGATGTGCGGCGTGCCGGCTTCGAACCGCGCAGGTGGATCGAGGTAGGTGGTTGCCTCGAACGTGACCGTGTCGATCATCGCGCCGCCGCCCTGCCACGGAGGCATGGATTCGAGCAGCTCGGCACGTCCCCAGAGGCAGCCAATGCCGGTCGGGCCGTAAAGCTTGTGCGCGGAATAGGCATAGAAGTCCGCGCCGATTGAAGCGACGTCGACCGCGAGCCGCGGCACGGCTTGGCACCCGTCGAGCAGCAGAAGCGCTCCCTTGCTGTGGGCGATGTCGGCGGCGTGCTTCGCGTCGAGAATGCTCCCGAGCACGTTCGACACATGCGCGAAGGCGACGACACGATGCTCTTCGGTCAGTATTGCTTCGGCGGCGTCGAGGTCGATCTGGCCGTCGGGCGTCAGTGGAACCGCGTCGATTTCGTACCCGGCGAGCTGCCACGGCACGATGTTGCTGTGATGCTCCAGCTGCGACAGCAGGACGCGGTCGCGGCCGTTCCTGGGAAGCGTGCGCGCTACGAGGTTGATCGCCTCGGTCGCGCCGCGGGTGAATATCAGCTCGCCCGGCGTCCCGCCGATCAGATTCGATGCGGCGGCGCGCGAGCGCTCATAGGCGTCGGTCATTGTGGCGGAGCGTTCGTAAACGCCGCGATGCACGGTGGCATAGTCGCGCGCATAGGCTGTCGTGATCGCGTCGATCACCGCCTGCGGCTTTTGCGCCGTGGCGGCGCTGTCGAGATAATGCCAATTGCCGAGTGCCGGGAACTGGTCGCGGACGTTGAGCGCCGAGTTGATGCGGGTTGGCGCGTTCACACGACCCTCCTCAGCGCCTCGCGCGCGGCGTCGCGGATCGCACCGGCATCCTTCGCGCTTTCCCACAGGCCCATGACGAAGCCTTCGAGCAGCAGCGCGCGGGCGCTCGCCGGGTCCATGCCGCGGCTTTCGGCGTAGAACATCTGCATCGGATCGAGTTCGCCGACGGTCGCGCCGTGCGCGCATTTCACGTCGTCGGCGTAGATTTCGAGCTCGGGCTTGGCATTGGCGGTGGCGCCGCGGTCGATCAGTATGGCTTTGACCGATTGCTCGGCGTCGGTCTTCTGCGCGCCGCGCGCGACCTCAACCTTGCCGAGGTAGGAGCCGACCGCCTTGCCGTTCAGCACCGAGCGGACCGTCTGACGCGATCGGCCACTTTCGCCGACGTGCTGGACATTGGTGACTATCTCATTGGTCGAAACGCCGCTCCCGATGTTCGCGGCATAGAGCTCGAACTCCGCCCCCTGCTCGAGGCTGACGTCCAGCTCGATTCGGCCGTAAACCGGCGCGGTGTTGAGCGCGAAGATGCACGCCTTCGCGCCTTCGCCGAGCGCGAGCCGGACGCGGCGCAGCTGCACGTCATCGGGTACCGGAAGCCAGACTTCTTCCAAACTCTCGCCGGCGCCGACGGTGAGCGTCACCGGCTCGGCAAACTGTTCCCACACGGGCTTCAGCGCGTCGAGGTCGGCGTAGCGCCAGTCCTCGTGGCGATGCGTGGGAAATGGCGCGGTCATGCCCCTCTCCCCTTGCGGGAGAGGAAGGGACCCGCGGCGAAGCCGTGGGAGGGTGAGGGGGCGAGGAGCATTTGACCACGCCCCCTCACCCCGCTCGCGCTGCGCGCGAGTCGCCCTCTCCCGCGGAGGGGAGAGGGGCTGCGGATGCGCGCCATCCTCACCCCACCGCCTCCGCGTAGCCCTCGCGCTCTAGGTCGCGCGCGAGCTCGATATCGCCGGAGCGGGTAATCCGGCCGGCCTGAAGCACGTGCACGCGGTCGGGACGGACATATTCCAGCAGCCGCTCGTAATGGGTGATCAGCAGCACGCCCTTGCCGGGTGCGCGCATGATCCGGTTGATGCCTTCGCCGACGATCCTGAGCGCGTCGATGTCGAGCCCGCTGTCGGTCTCGTCGAGCACGGCGAAGCGGGGCGCGAGGATGCCCATCTGGACCATCTCGGCGCGCTTCTTCTCGCCGCCGGAGAAGCCGACGTTGACCGGGCGCTTCAGCATCTCCGCGTCCATGCCGAGCAGCTTCGCCTGCTCGCGCGCGAGCTTGATGAAATCGCCGGCGGACAGCTCGGATTGCCCACGCGAACGGCGCTGTGAATTGAGGCTCTCGCGCAGGAACTGGAGGTAGGAGATTCCGGGAATCTCGACCGGATATTGGAAGCCGAGGAACAGGCCAGCCGCCGCACGCTCGAAAGGTTCGAGCGCGAGCAGGTCCAAGCCACCCTCGTCATCCCGGGCTTGACCCGGGAACCGCCTGCCTTCTGCCTCGCCCGAAGAAAAGGCAGGCCCCGGCTCAGGGCCGGGGTGACGGGTTGGAGCGAACGTGACCGATCCGGCCGTCACCTCATACCCCGGCCGCCCGGCGAGCACGTACGCGAGCGTCGACTTGCCCGACCCGTTCGGGCCCATGATCGCGTGCACTTCGCCCGCCGGGACGTGCAGCGAGACGCCGTTCAGGATCGGCTTGTCGGCGACCGTCGCGTGGAGGTTGGTGATCTCAAGCATGTCGCTCTTGTATGAAGTGATTGATGGTGACGGCGTAGTATTGGGATCCAAGCAGGCCGGATGCGTCGCCTACTACCGTAGTCTTGCTGCACTTGGGGCATTTGGCAGACCATCGTGGAACACGATTCTGGCGCTCAGGAGATGTCCACTCATCCTTCCAGTCAGAGACTTCCTTTGCGGCGAATTTCGTGCAGCAGGAAAAGCACTCGGCGAGCGTGCTCGCTTCGATTTCCTTGCGATTGCCCCTGCTGTGACGCAGCGCATCGGCCACGGCTTGCTGCTTCGGGATCTGCTTCATCCCACGCTCCCCTCAAGCGAAATCCCCAGCAGCTTCTGCGCCTCGACCGCGAACTCCATCGGGAGCTGCTTCAGCACTTCGCGCGCGAAGCCGTTGACGATCAACGCGACCGCCGCCTCTTGATCCAGTCCGCGGCTCATCGCGTAGAACAATTGGTCCTCGCTGATCTTCGACGTCGTCGCTTCATGCTCGATCGTCGCGGTCGGGTTCTTGACCTCGATATAGGGCACGGTGTGCGCGCCGCAGTCGCTGCCCAGAAGCAGTGAATCGCACTGGGTGAAGTTGCGCACGTTCTCGGCGCGCGGAAGCACGCGGACCAGCCCGCGATAGGTGTTGTTCGAGCGGCCCGCGCTGATGCCCTTCGACACGATGGTCGAGCGCGTGTTGGCGCCGATGTGAATCATCTTGGTGCCGGTGTCGGCTTGCTGGCGGTTGTTGGTCAGCGCGACCGAATAGAATTCGCCGACACTGCCATCGCCTTTGAGGATGCAACTCGGATATTTCCAGGTGATCGCGCTGCCGGTCTCGACCTGCGTCCAGCTGACCTTCGAGCGGTCGCCTGAGCAGAGCGCACGCTTGGTGACGAAATTGAAGATCCCGCCGCGGCCTTCCTTGTCGCCCGGATACCAATTCTGCACCGTGGAGTATTTCACCTCCGCGTCCTCGTGGGCGAAGATTTCGACCACGGCGGCGTGCAGCTGGTTCTCGTCGCGCGTGGGCGCCGTGCAGCCTTCGAGGTAGGAGACATAGCTGCCCTTGTCGGCGACGATCAAAGTGCGCTCGAACTGGCCCGTGTTCTCGGCATTGATCCGGAAATAGGTCGACAGCTCCATCGGGCAGCGGACGCCCTCGGGCACATAGACGAAGGTGCCGTCGCTAAAGACCGCGCTGTTGAGGCAGGCGAAATAATTGTCGCGTTGCGGGACCACCGAGCCGAGATATTTTTTCACCAGCTCCGGATGCTCGCGGATCGCCTCAGAGATGGAGAGGAAGATGACCCCCGCGGCGGCCAGCTCCTTGCGGAAGGTGGTGGCGACCGAAACGCTGTCGAACACCGCGTCGACCGCGACCTTGGCCGCACCTTCGACGCCGGCGAGGACCTTTTGCTCCTCGATGGGGATTCCGAGCTTCTCGTAGGTGCGGCGGATTTCGGGGTCGAGATCGTCGAGGCTCTGAAGTTTCGGCTTCGCCTTGGGCGCGGCGTAATAATAAGCGTCCTGATAATCGATCTCGGGGATGTCGAGCTTCGCCCAGGTCACGTCCTCCATGTCGAGCCAGGCGCGGTACGCCTTCAACCGCCAGTCGAGCATCCACTCCGGCTCGTTCTTCTTCGCCGAGATGAAGCGGATCGTGTCTTCGCCGAGACCCTTGGGCGCGAACTCCTGCTCGACGTCGGAGACGAAGCCCCATTCGTAATCCTTGGCGATCGTCTCCTTGAGCTCGCGGTTCTTGAGCGCTTCGTTCATTTTGACTGTGCTCCTGCGAAGGCAGGAGCCCAGGCGTTCTTTTGTTGGGGCTGGACCCCTGCCTTCGCAGGGGAACAAAGAACCTCCAAACTCACGGCTCCCAAAGCGCCCCTCACGGCGTCACCCACCACGCCCATGTGCGGCTTGACCCGGCAGTGGGCGTCGAGCGCGCAGTCGGTGCGGCCTTCCGTGCAGACGGTCATGGCGATGGGGCCCTCCACCGCTTCGATCACGTCTGCCAGCGTGATCCGGGCCGCTGGGCGAGCGAGCGAAAAGCCGCCGCCCGCGCCGCGCACGCTGGACAGGAGACCCGCGGCGGCGAGCTGGCCCATCAATTTCTGCGTCGTCGGAAGCGGGACTCCGGTATCGACGGACAGCTCGGTCGCACTAAGGCGCTCGCCCGCGGGGAAGCGGGCGGCGGCGGTCATCAGCACGACCGCATAATCGGCGAGATGGCTCAGGCGCATGTGAATTCGGAGCTTTCCAGTCCGATTTAGTGCGTAGCACGCCGAAACTCAACTCCGGTCGATGGCGTGGCCAGCGCTCTCGTTATTGCGAAGAGCGCAGCAACGCGGCAATCCAGGATTGCTCACGCGAAGGCGCGAAGAAGAAAGGAAGCCGCGAAGGGCAATCGCGGGTTCTTCGCGTCTTGTTTTTCCTTCGCGCCTTCGCGTGAAACAATCGGACGTTGGATTGCGCCGCTGCGCTCGCAATGACACACGAGAGCCGTGTCGCTGTACCCGCTCTTCCGGCCGCTGGCCTTTGCATTGGATGCGGAGCGGGCGCATCGGGCGGCGATTGCTGGGTTGAAGGCGATGCCGCGTGGGCGGCTGCCGCACTTCCCCGAATCGCTGAGCACGACCGTCGCGGGCCTCGAATTTCCGTCGCCCGTCGGCCTTGCGGCGGGGTTCGACAAGGATGCCGAGGTGCCGGAGCAAATGCTGGCGCTTGGTTTCGGCTTCGTCGAAGTTGGTACGGTGACGCCGCGGCCGCAGTCAGGAAACGCCAAGCCGCGCCTGTTCCGGCTCGCGGAAGACCGGGCGGTGATCAACCGCATGGGGTTCAACAATCAAGGCCAGGCGGCTGCGGTCGACAGGCTTCGGCGCTGCATGCATGCTCACGGAATAATCGGCGTCAATATCGGCGCCAACAAGGACAGTGCGGATCGCATCGCGGACTATGTGGCGGGTGTCAAAGCGATGAGCCCCGCGGCGCGTTATTTAACGATCAACATCAGCTCTCCGAACACGCCGGGCCTCAGGCAGCTGCAGGATGAGGGGGCGTTGCGGGCGCTGCTGTCGGCGATCCGGGAGGCTCGCGATCCCAAGGGGCCTCCCATCTTTTTGAAGGTTGCGCCGGACTTGGGCGAGGGCGAGCCGGACCAGATCGTCAGGATCGCGGTGCAGCATAAGATCGATGCGCTGATCGTCGCCAACACCACGGTTTCGCGTCCGCAACTCCGGTCCCGCCGCGCGGGAGAAACCGGCGGGCTGTCAGGCGAGCCGCTGAAAACCTTGGCGCTAAAGGCGCTGCGCGATTTCCGATCCGCGTCGGGCGGCCAGATGCCGCTGATCGGCGTGGGCGGCATAAGCAATGCCGACGATGCCTGGGAGCGCATTCGCGCTGGGGCGAGCGTCGTCCAGCTCTACAGTGCAATGGTGTACGAGGGGCCGGGAATCGCGCGGCGGATCGCGCGCGGGCTCAATGAGCGCCTGAAGCGCGAAGGGTTCGCCAACATTGCCGAGGCGGTCGGGAGCGGGTAGCGCGCGGCAATGCGTCTGCGTCATACGTTCCTCATCGCCGCGGCTCTTGCAATTGGCAGCGGCGCGGCTCCCTCGATTTCGGCACCGGCGAGCGTCCCCGGCATGGTTAGCGCCGCGGACCGGCGCGCGGCCGACGCGGGCGTCGAGATGTTGCGCCAGGGCGGGACCGCCGCCGATGCGGCGTTCGCGACCCTGCTCGCGCTCAATGTCGTCGAACCCCAGAGCTCGGGCATCGGCGGCGGCGGCTATCTGGTTTACTCGGACAAGGGCGGCCCGCCCGTCAGCTATGACGGGCGCGAGATCGCGCCGCATGCGGCGACCGGCACATGGTTCTTCAAGGATGGGCAGCCAATGGCCTTCCGCGACGCCCAGCCGGGCGGAAAGAGCGTCGGCGTCCCCGGCAATTTGCGGATGATGGCGCTGGCGCATCGCGAACATGGGAAGCTGCCCTGGGCGGCGCTGTTCCAGCCGGCAATCAAGCTCGCGCGCGACGGGTTCAAGATTACGCCTCGGCTGTACAATTCGCTGCTGAAATATCCGGCTACGGGCGCGCTATCTGCCGAGGCCCGGGCGATTTTCTACCAGGCGGACGGGCAACCGAAGCCGGTCGGCACGCTGGTCAGGAATCCCGACTTCGCGACCTTCCTCGAGCAGCTTGCCAAGCGCGGGCCGGACAGCTTCTACGTCGGTCCGAACGCCCAGGCGATCGCCGCCGCCGTCAGCGGGGCGCCGCACAACCCCGCGCCGATGACGACCGGCGACATCGCGTCTTACGAGGCGAAGGAGCGGCCGCCCGTGTGCGGCACGTACCGCGTCTATCGTATCTGCGGCATGGGCCCGTCGTCGTCGGGCGGATTCACCGTGTTCGCGATCCTGAAGCAGCTCGAGCGGTTCGACATGGCGGCGTTGGGGCCGCATTCGCCCACGGCCTGGCATCTCATCGCTGAATCCGAGCGACTCGCTTATGCCGATCGCGACAAATATCTCGCCGACGAGGATTTCGTGCGCGTCCCGCTCGCCGGGCTTACGGACCCGGCCTATCTGGCGAGCCGGTCGGCGCTGATCTCGCCGACGGCAACGATGGCGAGCGTTCGGGCGGGTGCGCCTGCCGGGGCCGAGGTGACCTGCTCGCCCGCGCCTCAGCCAGAGCGCGGCACCTCGCACTTCGTCGCGGTCGATCGCTGGGGCGATGTTGCGTCGGAGACTTCGACCATTGAGAGCAGCTTCGGCTCGGGGCTGATGGTCAACGGTTTTTATCTCAACAACGAGCTGACGGATTTCAGCTTCCTGCCCGAGAAGGACGGCTGCCCGATCGCCAACCGGGTCGAAGGCGGCAAGCGGCCGCGCAGCTCGATGAGCCCGACAATCGTCTACGGTCCTGACGGTCACGTACGGCTCGCGGTCGGCGCGGCCGGCGGATCGACGATTCCGGCACAG
The DNA here is from genome assembly GCA_035701045.1 of Sphingomicrobium sp. GTDB lineage: Bacteria > Pseudomonadota > Alphaproteobacteria > Sphingomonadales > Sphingomonadaceae > Sphingomicrobium. The sequence goes on from DASSOB010000007.1 coordinate 220,813, forward strand.
GTCGCGAAGGTGATCATTGGTGTGCTCGACTTCCACCTGACGGCGCAGCAGGCGATCGCTTTGCCGATGATCTATGCTCCGAGCGACACCGTCCGGGTCGAGAGCGGCACCTTCCTCGAGACCATGGCGCCGCAATTGCGTACGCTCGGTCACCAGGTCGCACTGGTTCCGCCGGGCACCTTCAAGGCCAATGCGATCGAATGGTCGAACGGCCGCTGGGGGGGCGGGGCAGATCCGCGCAGCGAAGGCGTCGCGGTTTCGGAATAGCAGAAGAGGCACGCTTGGCTCGGCAGCTCGAACGATTTGAAAATCTCGTCTCGCTTTTCCTGACTCGCGCGGCTGAGAAAGGCGACAAGCCGTTCCTGTGGGCCAAGCGCGAGGGCGAATGGCGCTCGACCAGTTGGGCCGAAGCGGCGCGGCAGGTGGCCGCGCTCGCGGCCTCTTTAAGGCGGATCGGGCTGCAGCGCGGCGACCGAGTCGCGCTGGTCAGCGAGAACCGGCCAGAATGGCTGATCGCCGACCTCGCGATCATGGCTGCCGGTTGCGTCACCGTCCCGACCTACACGACCAACACCGAACGCGATCACGCGCACATTCTCGGCAATTCCGGTGCCCGCGCGGTCATCGTTTCTAATCAGCGGCTGGCGAAGAACCTCGTGCCGGCGGTGCTCACCTCGGCCGAATGTCATCACATCATCGGCATGGAGGACATCAGGGCCGGCCAGACACCCGACTGGGTCAGCGTCCACGACTGGGCGGATTTGACCGGCGGCGACGCCGACGTTGACGTGCTCGCGGAGCAGATGGCGGCTGTCCCGCGCGACGATCTCGCCTGCATCATCTACACAAGCGGAACCGGCGGCGCCCCGCGCGGGGTCAGGCAGCACCACGGCGCGATCCTGTGCAATCTCGAAGCGTGCACGGACATCATTTCTGGCGACTTCGGCTGGGGCGACGAAGTGTTTTTGTCCTTCCTCCCCGCCAGTCACGCCTACGAACATACCGGCGGACAGATGTTCCCGATCGCGCTCGGCGCGGAGATCTACTACGCCGAGAGCCTCGAAAAGCTCGCCGCCAACATTGAGGAAGTCCATCCGACGATCATGATCGTCGTCCCCCGGCTGTTCGAGATGCTTCGGGCGCGGATCATCAAGTCGATCGAAAGCGGCGGCGGGTTCGCCAATTATCTGTTCCACCGCGCACTCAAGATCGGCGGCGACAAATATCACGGCCGGCGGAAGCCGTGGGACCTGCCGATGGACGGTCTGTTGGCGCTGACACTAAGGCGGAAAATTCGCGACAAGGTCGGCGGCCGGGTGAAGGCGTGGGTGTCGGGCGGCGCGCCGCTGAACCCCGAAGTCGGGATTTTCTTCCAGGCGCTCGGGATCACTTTCCTCCAGGGATACGGGCAGACCGAGGCGGGGCCGCTCATCAGCTGCAACCGGCCGAGCGTGGGGATCCGGCTCGAGACTGTGGGCCCGCCCGCCGGCTGCGAGGTGAAGATCGCCGACGACGGCGAGATCATGGTCCGCGGCGAGAACGTGATGCACGGCTATTGGCGGAACGAGGAGGAGACGGCGCGGGTGCTTCGGGACGGCTGGCTCGCGACCGGCGACGTCGGTCATTTCGACGACAAGGGCCGGATCGTCATCACCGACCGCAAGAAGGACATTCTCGTCAACGACAAGGGCGACAATGTCTCGCCCCAGCGGATCGAGGGCATGCTGACCCTCCAGCCGGAAATCGCGCAGGCGATGGTCTATGGCGACCGCCGACCGCACCTCGTCGCGTTGCTGGTGCCCGATCCCGAAATTGCGTCGGCGCCCGACGTTCAGCAGCGCGTCCAGGCCGCGCTCGACCGGGTCAACGCGGACCTTTCGGTTATCGAGCGGCCTCGACGTTTCATCCTCGCCGACGAACCGTTCGGAATCGCAAACGAACAGCTTACGCCATCGCTGAAAATCCGGCGGCACGTGATCTCGAAGGCATATGCCGACCGCCTCGACGCGCTTTATCGAAAATAGGAGACGGCTACTTCCCCGGCGCGCGGTAAGGGATGAAGTCGCCGAAGACGCAGCTTCCCGCCGGATAATGCGCGACAGGATCGATCAGCTGGACGATGTCGCCCCGACACATCTGGCTAGTGACCTGCCTCGTTACCATCGCGTAGCGGCCCCCGTAATTGTCGCAGCCGCCGTTGAAGTGATTGACGTAGACCAGCTTCGACCCACGCTTGAACGCGACCGTGCTCCGGTCGAGCCAGGTCATGTCATTGGCGGTAAAGGTCGAAATGCAGTCCTGTGGCCGGCCCGCCACCTTGCCTTGCAGAATGCGCTGCGCGGCCAATTGCTGTTTTGGGCTGGCCACCGGCTGTGGCGGCCCGGCCGCGCATGATGTTACGAGCCCGCCAATGAGGAGGAAAAAGAAAGCGCGCATCGATTAGCTCCTCGCAATGATGATTGACGGCTGCGGTTAGGCCCCCTGTTTCACATAAGGCGTGAAATCGCCGAGCGCGCAGCTTCCGAGAGTCATGTGACTGAGCGTGTCCACGACCTGCGCGACGTCGCCGCGGCATGGCCCCTTCTGGGCAAACTGCTCGCTGACCAGCGCCGTGTGTCCCTGGCCGAGCTGATTGCAGGCGCCCTGGGGATGGTTGATGTAGACTCGGCTGTTGCCGTCCTTGAACGCGATGGTGTTCTCGTCGATCACCACCATGTCGTTGGCCTTGCGCGTCGGAAGACAGCTGATCGGCGCCTGGGCGACCTTCCCGGCCAGAAGCTTCTGGTAGGTGGCCTCGGCCTTTGCGGTCCGGGCGGGTTGCTTCGCCGATGCGGCGCACGAGGCGGCCACGACCCCGATCAACAGGAGTGAAATGCCACGCATCTTGACCTCCTTCGGAAATTGCTGCGCGATCAGTTTCTATGAGCCACCTTCCTTCATGAACGGAAGCTGTCTTTCTTGCTCCTGAGCCGCGCGAACTCCTCAACGTTCGATGCACGAACGAACGGATTTGTTCCCAATTCTTTGGCGACCGTGGTCGGAAGTGTGATCTCGTCTCTGTCCCGCAGCGCCTGCACTTCGGCGAGCCGCACCGAGATCGCAGGGTTCTCCGGCTCCGCATGAGCAGCGAACCGCGCGTTGGAGAGCGTATATTCGTGCGCGCAATAGAGGCGGGTGTCTCGCGGCAACCCTGCGAGCCGTCCGAGCGACGCGAACATCTGCGCCGGCGTACCCTCGAACAGCCTGCCGCACCCCATGGCGAACAAAGTGTCGCCGACGAACGCGACGCGCTTCTCGTCGAAGACGATCGCGATATGATCGAGCGTGTGGCCCGGCACGTCGATTACCCGGCCCACATGCTCGCCGATGCGGACCTCGCCGCCTTCCGAAAGCCGCACGTCGCGGCCGGGAATTCGTCCCGAGGCAGGCCCGGAAATCGTCGCGCCCGTCGCTTCCTTCAGCGCGAGATTCCCGCCAGTGTGATCGGGATGCCAATGCGTGTTCCAGATTTGCGTGACCGTCCAGCCGCGCCGCTTCGACTCTGCGAGCACCGGCGTCGCGTCACCGGGATCTACGACCGCGGTTTCCCCGCTTGGCGCGTCGTGAACGAGCCAGATGTAATTGTCCGTGAAAGCAGGAACAGGGACGATTTCCAGCATCACCACTCGCCCGTGTTCGGCATTGAACTCCACGGTTCGGCCGGTGCCAGCGCCTGGCCTTTCTGGAGAAGCTCGATCGAGATGTTGTCCGGCGTGCGGGCGAAGGCCATTCGGCCGTCGCGGGGCGGGCGGTTGATCGTGACGCCGGCGTCCATGAGCTGGCGGCAGATCTCGTAAATGTCGTCCACCTGATAGGCGAGGTGGCCGAAATTGCGTCCACCGGAATAGCCGCTCTCATCCCAATTGAAGGTCAGCTCGACCTCGCCGCCCTCGTCGCCCGGAACGCCGAGGAAGATGAGCGTGTAGCGGCCTGCTTCATTGTCCATCCGCCGACGCTCTTCGAGGCCGAGGAGATTGAAGAAGCGGATCGTCGCTTCGGGATCGCTGACCCGAAGCATCGCGTGGAGGAAGCGCATCCGCGCTATTTAGCGGAGGTCGGTTCCAATTTCACGGTCGGAGTGACTCCCAGCATCTCGATCGCCTTGGCCGCCGCCTTGCCGATTTCGCCATTGGGATCGCCGTCCGCCGCGCGCTTCCAGTAGCTTCGCGCTTTGTCGTCGTCGCCGGTGAAATGAGCGACATGGCCGGCTTCGAACAGCACGGTCGGATCGCTGGGCGCAAGAGTAAGCGCCTTCGCGATCGCCGCCTGGGCGGCCGTGGGATCGTTTTCGCGCAGCGCGAGCGAAGCCGAGAAATACCAGTAGAAGGGATCGTCCGAGATGGTCGCGGCCGCTTCGCTGAGCTTGGCGCGGGCGGTCTTCAGATCGTTCTGCGCTTCGGCGGCGCGGGCTCGGTCGAGCAGCGCCTCGCCGTGCTGCTCGGCTTCGAGACCCGGCATAGCCAGCGCCTTGTCGAGATCGAGCGCGGCCTTGCCGGGTTGCTTCGCCGCCAGCCACATGTTGCCCGCGGCGGCATACATGCGCGCCGCCCTCGGGTCCTTGTCGGGCGAGGCTTTCGCGGCTTCCTCGAACGCCTGGGCGGCAGCGACGAAATCCCCGCCTTTCTGCTCGTCGAGTGCGCGGCAGACGAGTGCTTCCGGCGTGACCACTTCGGGGCAGGCGGTCGCAGCGGGGGCCGTGGGCGCCGCAGTGGCGAGGGCGAGAGCGAGGAGAAAGGTCAAAGCGGGGTCTCCATCAGTCCGGCAACGGCGCGCAGGATCGCCTCGATCTCGTGCGGCTCGGACAATCGGTGTCCGCCGCCCTTGATGATTTGCAGCTGGACATCGGCTGAACGGAGGCGGCGCATGGTCGTCAGCGCGACCTCCAGCGGAACCTCCTCGTCGCGCTCGCCGTGGATCAGCCGCACCGGGCAGTCGATGGCCATCTCGCCGCCAAGCAGAAGCCGCCCCTGCCCGGAGTGCCAGAACGCCTGCGTGACGACCTGCGGCTCAGGCCCGTAGGGATTGGGTTCTTCCAGCCGGCCTTCGGCCTGGAGCACGGCTTTCTGCTCCGGGGTGAAGCCCCAGTCGGTGAAGTCCGGCGCGGCGGCGATGCCGACCAATGCGCGGACGCGCTCGGGCCGGAGCAGTGCCAGATGCAGCGCGATCCAGCCGCCCATCGATGAGCCTGCGAGAATCAATGGTCCGTGAGTGAGCCGGTCGACGGCGGCGAGCGCCTCCTCCAGCCACAGCGCGAGTGTTCCCTCCTCGAATGAGCCGCCGCTGGAGCCCGTTCCGGAATAATCGAAGCGCAGCATCCCGAGCCCGCGCTCCCCGGCGAACGAGTCGAGCGCGAGCGCTTTCGTGCCCTCCATGTCCGAGGCGTAGCCGGGCAGAAAGACCAGCGTCGGTGAATCGCCGGCACGCGAGCGGCAAGCGATGCGGCGTCCGCCGACGTCCAGGAACGATAGGTCGGGAGTACTCATGGCTTCGCTATACATGGGCAGGGCGCGAGCGGTAGACGGACGCCGATGCCGACAATCATCTCGCACGCCGCCGTACCGCTCGCGCTCGGTATCGGCCTGGGCGAGAAGCGGATTCCGCGCGCCCTCCTGATCGCCGGAATCGCCGCGTCGATGCTCCCGGACGCCGACGTGATCCTGTTCCGCTTCGGCGCGACCTACGACGACGTCTGGAGTCACCGCGGCTTCGCCCATTCGCTCGGCTTCGCGCTGATGGTTGCGCTCGCCGCGGCACATTTGTTGCGAAAGGCAGCGCCGTCATTCGTGAGCGCGACCTTCATCTTCGTCTCGATCGCCTCGCATGGCTTGCTCGACATGCTGACCAGCGGCGGCCACGGAGTCGCGATTTTCTGGCCGGTGACGGCCGATAGGTATTTCTACAACTGGCGTCCGATCCAGGTTGCGCCGATTGTGGGCCCGGAGTTCATCGGCCGGTTCACGAGTCGCGCCACGGCCCTGCTGCGGACCGAAGTGCTTTGGATCTGGCTGCCCGCGGCAATCGTTGCCGTGGTGCTGCGTCTGTGGCGGAAGGAGAAAATCGCGAGATGAAATACCGCAAGCTCGGCCAGAGCGACCTCGAAGTGTCGGAAATCTCGCTCGGTTCGTGGTTGACCTACGGCGTTGGAGTCGAGGCGGAGAAGGCGCGGGCGTGCCTCGACGAAGCGTTCGCGCAAGGAATCAGTTTCATCGACACGGCCAACATCTACGGCCGGGGCGCGGCGGAGAGCTTTCTCGGGGAAGCGCTGCACGGGCGAGCGCGCGACAGCTACATCCTCGCGACCAAGCTCTATTTCCCAATGACCGAGACCGACCGCGGGCTTTCGTGCGCGCAGATCGAAAAGCAGCTCGATGCCTCGCTGAAACGGCTCAAGACCGATTACGTCGATCTCTACCAATGCCATCGCTACGATTCGGAGACGCCGCTCGAGGAGACGATGGAGGCCCTGACTCGCGCGGTCGAGAGCGGCAAGGCGCGAGCGATCGGCTTTTCCGAATGGCCGGCGGAACGCATCCGCGCCGCGATCGAGATGCCCGGCGTGGCGCGATTCGTTTCCAGTCAGCCGCAATATTCCTTGCTGTGGCGTGATCCGGAGGACGAAGTCATTCCGCTGTGCGCCGCCAACGGCATCTCGCAGATCGTCTGGTCGCCGCTCGGCCAGGGCGTGCTCAGCGGCAAATACGACCCGCATCGCACGCCGCCGAAGGATTCGCGCGCGGCGAGCGAGTCGATGGGCGGGTGGATGGACCGGCTGATGCAGCCGGAGGTGCTCCATGCCGTGCAGCGGCTGCGGCCGATCGCCGAAGAAGCGGGGCTGACGCTGCCCCAGTTTGCACTCGCCTGGGTGCTGCGCGAGCCCAACGTGGCCTCGGCGATCATCGGAGCATCTCGGCCAAGCCAGGTGCGGGAGAATGCAGCGGCGTCCGGCGTTGTCGTCGATACACAGCTTTTCCTGCGCGCCGAACAGATCGTCGACGAGGCGCTCGGCCGCGTCGAAGCTTGATTGAAAGGAGAGAAGATATGGCAATCACCAGGTGGGCAACGGCCCGCTACGACGGCGCCGGCAAGGAAGGGAAAGGCCAGCTCACCACACAGTCGGGCGTGCTGCAGGACCAGCGCTACGGTTTTCACAGCCGGTTCGAGGACGGGCCCGGAACCAATCCCGAAGAGCTGATCGCCGCCGCCCATGCCGGCTGCTTCACCATGGCCTTGTCCTTCGCGCTGGCGAAGGAAGGCGTGTCGGATGCGCGGCTGGAGACCAAGGCGCGCGTGACGCTCGAGCCCGAAGGCGACGGATTCAAGATCAGCCGCTCCGACCTCGATCTCACCGCCGACGTGCCGGGCCTCGACGAAGCCAGGCTTCGCGCGCTCGCCGAAGACGCGAAGAAGAACTGCCCGATTTCGAAGGCCCTGAACGCGGAGATGAATCTGACAGTCCGGATTGGGGCGGCCGCGCCTGCCTAGCTCAGATGGCCTTGGAACTGCGCCGCGAGGGCGATTCGAAGATCTCCTCGATCGGGCGCTCGAAAAGCTCGGCAATCCGGAACGCCAGAGGGAGTGAGGGATCGTACTTGCCGGTCTCGATCGCGTTGACGCTCTGCCGCGAGACTTCGAGCCGCTCGGCCAAATCCTGCTGGCTCCAACTCCGCTCGGCGCGCAGCACTCGAAGGCGGTTGATCATCGAGACGCTCCTGACGAACCGAGGATGAGCCAATCGATGCAGGCACCGAGTCCAAGGCCGAAGAACCACAGGATCATCACGGCGTAAGCGTCGAAGTGGGGCGCAAGCCCGAACCTCTCGAGGAAGCCCCAGACGGTGGCGACACTGAGCGCGAAGCCAGTCGCCCACAACATCCTGCGGATCAGCAGCATGCGGAGATATTCGTCCCGCTCTTCGACCAGGTAGCGGCCAAGCGCATAGAATATCCCGACGACCGGAAGGGCCGGCAGGGTGGCTGCCGCGTAGGCAATGACGCCGGTTCGCGTACCCGTGTTGAAGAAAATCGATACGCCGATCAGGGTGACGAAATAGACGGAGAGGAGACCCAATGACGACCGATTGTATCGGCGGCGAGCGGCTGAATTCATGACAACGTTCCTTTCCAGTACGTAAATGGAGCTTTACGCGCTGGATGCAGAGATGTCAACTATCCTTTACTTCTGCCGGCCGCTTCCAGCAGATATCGTAGAGCGCATCCGTCTGATCCTGGCTTAGCGCGCGCTGGTAATGTGCCTTGGAATCGAAGCTTTGCTCGAATTGCTCCGCGCGTTTGCTGCTGAGCGGATGGCTCCTGAGGAACGCGGCGCTGAATCCCGGACTCGCTTTCGACAGGGTCTGGAACAGCTCGGCTGTCGGCTTGGGCGAGATGTTCGCGCGTTTCAGCATCCGGATCGCGTCGGAATCCGCCTGCGCCTCGTTGCTCCGCGTGTAGCTCAGCGAGACGATCTGCTCGGCGTTGGCGCCTACATTGCCGGCGAACATGCGGATGAGCGCGCCGATCCCGAGCTCGCGGATCAGCGCTTCGGCCACATGGCGGCGCCGGACGTGTGCAACCTCGTGCGCCAGCACGCCGGCTAGCGCGTCGGGGTCGGTCTCGGTGATCGCGGGCTTGAACACGACGATGTAGCCGCCAGGCAGCGCGGCGGCGTTGAAGATGGGAATGTTGAGCGCCGCGACCTTGATACCGTTCGGGCCCTTGGTCGAACCGGGCGCGACCCGCTCGACCAGGGTTTCGAGCGCGCGCTGGCCCTTCGCATTGCGGCAGCGGTTGGTGCCGAAATCGCCGACCAGCGCGGCGCCGACATTCCGCTCCCAGCTCATCGGCACGTGTGGCGCGATCCAGTGGGGGGCGATATAGCCGACGGCGAGGACAGCGGCGGTGATTGCTCCGCCGGTGATGAGCGCCGGGACGAGGCCGACACGGTCGATCCACCGGCCGTACCGCTCTTGCTTCCCAAGCAGCGGCGTCAGTTCGTCTTCGGCATCGGGAGGAAGGATAAGTCTCCAGCCCGGCTGGTCCCTGCGTCCGAGCCGTAAGGCGGACGGGTCCGCATCGAGTCGCTTCAGGGCGGCTCCATCGACGCTGTCGCTCCAGCCCGAGTCCTGGCTGAGCTCAAGCCTGCCATCGGCGACCGCGACCCGCACGTCGTGCGGATGCGCGGTGAGCCCGTCGTAAAGACGCCCTTCGATCAAGCGCCGATCGCCCCGATGTCGAAGGCGTCGGCGAACCCTTCGGCCTCGCCGGGCGCGTGGGTCGTCGATTGCGTCAGATGCGAGACGTCGATGCTGCCGTAGATGCGGGCATGGCGGACCATGAAGCTCCAGTTGCGGTAGCCCCAATAGGTCAGACCGAACCCGAGCGTGACGACGGCGAGCGCAAGATTGCCGAGGAAGAGGCCGAGCCATTGAAGCGTGCTCGCCTCGAAACCGAACGAAAGCTCGCCAAGCGTCGTCGCGTCGGCCGCCTTCCGATAAAATTTCGCGTACCAGTTCAGGGTCATCAGCGGGACCGCGATGTAGAAGAGGACGATGATCCCGATGAGCAAGATGCCGAGAGAGGGCGGCATCGCCCCGCCATCACCCGGAGTGAAGAGGGAGGCGCCGATGAGGATTGCGCCGAACATGGCGACGAACAGCACGGCGATCGGTACGAGATAGACGAGCGCCCAACGCCATTTGAGCCCTTCGGTGTCGAGGTTCGCGCGGAACGGCAGCTCGCCAAAGCTCATCGCGTTCCAGCGCGAATTCCACAGGCCGGTCGCGACCCACGGATAGATAATGAACATCGTCATGGCGGAGAGGAAGAACCGCCCGAGATATTCGCCGCCGTAATTCCAGCCCGGATCGTCGCTACCGCCGCGGATGCCGTGCCACCAGCTGCGCGACAGGCGATATCGAAGCGCGCGGAAGCGGGCGAAGCCGCCGAGATAAATGAACCCGATGTAGAAGAGCATGAGGACGCCGATCGCGGCGTCGGTTTTCCCCCGCGCCATAAGCGCCGGGAACAGGAACTGGAAGAACAGGAAGAAGGGCGCAAGAATCATGATGACAATCAGGAAGCCGATGAACATCTCCTTGCCCGTGCCGGTCCATTCGAGCGTGTCGTCGATGATGAGCGTGCGCGACCAGAGATAGCGGCGCTGCCGCGCGGCAGCCCAGAAACGGTAGATGCCGAGCGTGCAAAGGATCAGCAGGGCGTTGGTGATCGCGATCGGCAGATATTCGCGCCAATTGCCGGTGAAGCGGATCGCGCGGGCGTCATCGCCCGCCGATGGCGACGCAAGTGCATCCATTATACCTCCCAACTCCCCCGAGCGGAGCGGAAGGTGCAACGCGGTCAGTCGCTTGGCAAGGGCGGTCGGCGAGTGGTTGAGCGGCTGTTGCCGTCTCGCTACATGCCTCGGCAATGACGAAGATGTTCAAAATCTCACTTCCCGACGGTTCGGTGAAGGAAATGCCGCAAGGCTCGACTCCGGCGGACGTCGCGGCGGCAATCGGGCCGGGGCTGGCGAAGGCAGCGCTCGCGGCGAAGATCGACGGCGAGGTTCGCGACATCATGCGCCCGTTCGAGGGCGATTCGAGCCTCGCGCTCATCACTTCGCGGGACGAGGCAGAGGCGCTCGAGCTGGTGAGGCACGATTATGCGCACATTCTCGCGGAGGCGGTGCAGAACCTCTTTCCCGGAACGCAGATCACCTTCGGTCCGGCTACCGAGGATGGTTTCTATTACGATTTCGCGCCGACGCCCGAGCACGGCCCGTTCACCGAGGAAGATCTGCCGGCGATCGAGGAAGAGATGCGGCGGATCGTCGCCGCCGACAAGGCGCTGATCCGTGAAGTCTGGACACGCGAGCAGGTCCGCGACTTCTTCGAGAAGAGCGGCGAAGCGTTCAAGGCCGAATGGGTGATGGAACTGCCCGAGGGCGAGACCATCACCATGTACCGCACCGGCGACGCCGAGGATGCGTGGATCGACCTCTGCCGCGGCCCGCACCTCGCGTCGACGGGCAAGCTCGATTCGCAAGCGTTCAAGCTGACCCGCGTGTCGGGCGCTTACTGGCGCGGCGACCCGAAGAACCCGATGCTGTCGCGGATCTACGGGACTGCGTGGCTAAACAGGAAGCAGCTCGACGCCTACCTCGTCCGGCTCGAGGAAGCCGGCAAGCGCGACCACCGCAAGATCGGGCTGGAGATGGACCTGTTCCACCTCCAGCCAGAGGCGCATGGAAGCGTATTCTGGCACCCCAACGGCTACGTCATCTGGCGCGCGCTCGAGGCCTATATGCGCCGCCGGCTCGATGCCGCAGGGTACAACGAGATCAAGACTCCGCAGCTGATCGATTCGAAATTGTGGGTGCTCTCCGGCCACTGGGGCAAGTTCCGCGAGAACATGTTCGTGGTTCCCGACGAAGTACCCTCGACCGAGGAGGGCAGGCCGGTCATTTCGGGCGACGCCGAGCTGATGGCGCTGAAACCCATGAACTGCCCGGCGCATCTCCAGGTCTTCAAGCAGGGAATCACGAGCTACAGGGAGCTGCCGCTGAGGCTTGCCGAATTCGGCTGCTGCCACCGCAACGAGCCGCACGGCGCGCTGCACGGGATCATGCGCGTGCGCCAGTTCACGCAGGACGACGCGCACATCTTCTGCGCGCACGAGCAGCTGGTCGACGAGACCAAGGCTTTCTGCGCATTACTCGACGCCATCTACCGCGACCTCGGCTTCGCCGACTACAAAGTGAAGCTCGCGACTCGGCCCGACCAGCGCATCGGCACGGACGAGGAATGGGACCGCGCGGAGAACGACCTAGAGACCGCGCTGAAGCAAACCGGATTGTCGTACGAAGTCCTGCCCGGCGAAGGCGCTTTCTACGGGCCGAAGCTCGAATTCCATCTGCAGGACGCGATCGGCCGCACCTGGCAGTGCGGCACCCTCCAGCTCGACCCGCAAATGCCGCAGCGGCTCGATGCGACCTACGTCGGCGCCGACGGCGAGAAGCACAATCCGCTGATGCTGCACCGGGCGATCCTCGGCACGTTCGAACGGTTCATCGGGATTCTGATCGAACATTATGCGGGCAAGTTCCCCCTGTGGCTGGCGCCGGTGCAGGCGGTGGTCGCGACGATCGTCAGCGATGCGGACGAATATGCCGGTGAAGTCGCGGCGAAGCTCGCCGCCGCGGGAATCCGCGTCGAGACCGATCTGCGCAACGAGAAGATTAACTACAAGGTGCGCGAGCACTCACTCGCCAAGGTCCCGCTGCTGCTCGTCGTCGGAAAGCGCGAGGCGGACGAAGGCACGGTAGCGCTGCGCCGGCTCGGCTTGGAAGAGCGGCAGGTGGAGATGGGCCTCGGCGACGCGGTCGCAATGATCGAGAATGAAGCGATCCCGCCCGATCTTCGAAACGCCTGACGCGGCTTCGCCACAGCTCGCGGCAAAAAAGACTCACATTTTTTCACGCGCACTTTTCATCGCGCGCCCGAGTGCTTAACTTCCAGTGCCAACGGAAATCCTTATTGGAGATTGCATATACCCCCGCCCTATCCGCGCCGTCCGCAGGCGCCGCCGCAATTCACCGGCCCTCGCTACAATGAGTTCATCCAGTCGCCCAAGGTGCGGGTGATCGACGAAAACGGCGAGAATCTGGGCGTGATGTATACGCGCGAAGCGTTCGAGCAGGCGCAGGGAGTCGGGCTCGACCTTGTCGAAATCTCTCCCAACTCGGACCCGCCGGTCGCCAAGTTCCTCGACATCGGCCGCTACAAATATGAGGCCCAGAAGAAGGCCAACGAGCAGCGCAAGAAGCAGAAGACGCAGGAGATCAAGGAGATCAAAATGCGTCCGAACATCGACGACCACGACTACGACACCAAGATGAAGAAGGTGTTCGAGTTCCTCGAGGAGGGGGACAAGGTGAAGGTCACGATGCGCTTCCGCGGCCGCGAGATGGCGCATGGCGAGCTCGGAATGGCGGTGCTCCGCCGGGTGCAGGAACAGACCGCGGAGATGGCCAAGGTCGAAGCGCATCCGCGCATGGAAGGCCGCCAGATGCTGATGGTGCTGGCGCCGAAATAGTCGCCGAGCCGACCTTACTTACACGCGTGTTGCCAAATTGCTTCAGCGGGACGGCATTGTGATCGTTCCGCTGATGCAACCGCTTCCTTTGCCTCAGCATCGCGATTAGCCTTCCCGTGGACGGGCGTCACAGCGCCCGAACGGGGAGAGACCAATGATCAGCAAGTCCGCGTGGCTGCTTTCCGCAGGCCTGTTCGCTGTCGCGACTCCAGCGCTCGCGCAGCCGACCTCGCAATCGAACACCGACACCGACAAGCAAACCGCTCAACCCACGCCGGGAGCGACCGAAGGCGCCGCGGCCAAGGACAAGGCGCGCGAGCAGCAGCCCGTCAACACCGGTGACATCGTTATCACCGCGACTCGCCGCAACGAGGCTCTGTCGGACGTCCCGATGGCGGTCAGCGCGGTCACGGCGCAGTCGCTCCTCTACACCGGCGCGACCGACATTCGCCAGCTCAACCAGGTGGCTCCGTCGCTGCTGGTGTCGTCGACGACGTCGGAAGCCGGCGCAGCGGTCGCGCGCATCCGCGGCGTCGGCACGGTCGGCGACAACCCGGGCCTGGAAAGCTCGGTCGGCCTGTTCATCGACGGAGTCTATCGCGCGCGAATCGGCGTCGGCCTCACCGACCTCGGGCCGGTCGACCGAATCGAGGTTCTGCGCGGACCGCAAGGCACCTTGTTCGGCCGCAACACCTCGGCCGGCCTCATTTCCATCATTACCGCGAAGCCGCGCTTCACGCCCGAGATCGGCGGCCAGATCGACGTCGGCAATTACAGTTTCCGCCGAGTCCAGGCGAGCGCGACCGGGCCGGTCAGCGACAGCATCGCCCTCCGCCTCGACGGAGTCTGGGACAAGCGCGACGGCTTCGAGAAGGACGTGATCTCCGGCCGCGACGTCAACGACCGCGACCGCTGGCTGCTGCGCGGCCAGTTGCTGTTCCAGCCGAGCGACAATCTCTCGTTCCGCCTGATCGCGGACTATTCGAAGCAGAACGAGGAATGCTGCGCGGCACCGTACCTGCCCGCGCACGACACGGTGTCGAACGGCAGCGGCGGCGTCACAGAGCAGCCTTCGTCCATCGCCGCGCTCGAACGCTCGCTCGGCGCGATCATCAACGACCGGCCGTTCCAGCGGAAGGTCTCGATCACTCCCGGCCGCAGCTATCGCTCCGACGTCAAGGACGGCGGCATTTCGGGCGAGCTGGTCTATGACTTCGGATTCGCCGAGCTGACGTCGCTCACCGCTTACCGATTCAACGATTACATCGGCGGGCAGGACGCCGACTTCAACAATCTCGATATCCTCTATCGCGACGACCGCGGGGGTCTCGCGAACAAGTTCCGCACGTTCAGCCAGGAGCTGCGGCTCCAGGGCAATACGTGGAACAACCGGCTCGACTGGCTGGTCGGCGCCTATTTCGCCGACGAGCGGCTGACCCGTAAGGACGATCTGTCGGTCGGGGCCGATGCGGACCGCTATTTCGGCACTCTCGTCCGGGCGAGCAATCCGGCGCTGGCGGCATTCCCCGGCTACAATCTGCTCAACCCGTTCGCGCAGGGTTTCGTCGCCACGCAGCTCGCGACAAATCCCGCCTTCGCCGGGATTCCGGTCGATGCGCAACCGCTGGTCGTGAACGCCATCGCCAGCCAGGTGGTGAACACGCCGCTGTCGAACCAGACGACTCAGGACGTCTTCCGACAGAAGGGGACGAACTACGCGATCTTCACCCACAACATTTTCAAGATCACGGACCGGCTCTCGCTGACTCTCGGCGCGCGCTACACGGTCGATCGCAAGAAGCTCAGCGCCGACCTCAACAGCACCAGCGTGTGCGCCGCTTATGCGGGCAACATCGCCCGGCTCCAGCAGCTGGCGGCGGCAGCGGCGGCGGACCCGACCGGCAACGGCGGGCTGAACCCCGCGATCGCTGCTCTTTCCAGCGCCCTCGCGAGCCAGGTGCTGACGCCACTCGGCGCCGCGCCATGCATTCTCAATTCGGTCAACGGCGATTTCACCGGCGGCCGCAACAAGGAGAACAAGGTCTCCGGCACCGCGGTCATCAGCTACAAGCCGACCGATCGCCTGCTCACCTATGCGAGCTATTCGCGCGGCTACAAGGGCGGCGGGTTCAACCTCGACCGGGCCGGCCTCAACGCCGCCGCGCCGGCCCTGAACCAGCTCCGCTTCAGGCCCGAGATCAACGACGCGTTCGAAATCGGCGCCAAGTACAACGGCCGCGGGATCGATGTGAACCTCGCCATCTTCCACGAGGTCTTCCGCGACTTCCAGCTGAACACGTTCAACGGCATCAATTTCGTCGTCGAGAACATCAACAGCTGCAGCAACAGTCTCAACGGCGCGGACAAGGACAATAATCCGGCGACCGGCGCGTGCACCGGCGACCTTCGCGGCGGCGTGGTCAGCAAGGGCTTCGAGCTGGAGGCGTTCACCCGGCCGATTCCGA
Organism: Sphingomicrobium sp.; assembly: GCA_035701045.1. GTDB lineage: Bacteria > Pseudomonadota > Alphaproteobacteria > Sphingomonadales > Sphingomonadaceae > Sphingomicrobium. The sequence continues at coordinate 236,408 of DASSOB010000007.1, forward strand.
ACGTTCAGTGGAACGCCGGCCTGGTGATGGCCGACACCAAGTACCGCAACAATCTCGTCGGGGCGAAGGGCGTTCCTCTGACCAACGCCTTGTTCCAGCTGCCCGGGCGGCAGATTTCCAATTCGCCCAAGTGGACTGCGACGACCAGCCTGGCCTGGACTCCGCCGATCGGCGGATCGGGGCTTCGCGGTCTCGTCTATGCCGATGCCCGCTACATGAGCAGCTTCAACACCGGTTCCGACCTCGACATCGAGAAGACGCAGAAGGCGTTCACGCTCGTGAATGCCCGCGTCGGCATCCACGGCCCCGACGACATGTGGGCGATCGAGTTCTGGGGGCAGAACGTCTTCAACAAGCACTACATCCAGGTCGGGTTCGATGCGCCGGTGCAGGGCAGCGGGACGACCCGCGGCGTCGAAGCGGGCTTCTACCCGCGCGCGACGCAGCTGTACGGGGCCTTTCTGGGCGAGCCGCGGACGTTCGGAGTGACGTTGCGCGGAAAGCTTGGCTGGAGCCGCCCCGCGCCTCCGACGTACGTCGCGCCGCCC